>CAVRYC010000021.1:0-86208 GCA_963725245.1 uncultured Acidobacteriaceae bacterium
AAAGCCGCGCAGCGGTTCGCGTCCCTGCCGCCAAA
The DNA here is from genome assembly GCA_963725245.1 of uncultured Acidobacteriaceae bacterium. Classification (GTDB taxonomy): domain Bacteria; phylum Acidobacteriota; class Terriglobia; order Terriglobales; family Acidobacteriaceae; genus Acidiflorens. Next base: position 36 of record CAVRYC010000021.1, read on the forward strand.
GTTCGGTCATAGTTTGGCGAGAGGTCCGGCGAGAGGTCCGTTGCGCGGGGCCAGACACACCTCGATCGCCCGGATCACCTGGGAACGTCATTGGCGTGAATGCGGCTCGCGGCCGCAGCGTCGAGCCGGCCAGGATGCGATGCAAGTGTCGGGGCCAATTCTTGGGCGCGGCTGCGGAGTTTGTTGCGCAGCTCTTCGGAGCGCTCGGGGACCAGGAAAAAGTCCTTCCTGCAGAGCGCGCAGATAGAGTCCGGTTCCTCCGCTGACGATGGGCAGGTGTCTGCGCTTTGGATTCTCGCGAGATTATCGCGCAGATCTCGCGCAGAACCTGCCGGGCCTGGCGGGCATATTCTCCCGCGCTCATGTCGTTGAGCGGATCCACGCAATCCAGCAGGTGATGTGGAATCTCGGCTCGCTCGGCTGCGCTGGGCTTGGCCGTGCCGATTTCAAATTCGCGGTACATGGCAACTGAGTCGCAGTTGACGATTTCTCCATAGAAGCGGCGCGCGATGGCGAGCGCCGGGCTGTCTTGCCGCTTGCCGTCGGACCTAGCACGACTACGACCAGCGGCTCGCGGTCTAACTTCGGCAAGTCGTCACTTCGGTAAGCTCGCCACCTTCAGTGCCTTCGGCGACTTCTCCGGCAGCTTCTTTGGCAACTTCAGCGGGCGCTCCAAGGGATGTACCGCCAGTAGCGGATGATGGTGAGAATGAGCAGCAAAACTGCCATGAGAAGCAATCCGGTGGCTTCGGCGGCGTAGATGGCATGGTGGTGGTGATGACGCTCATGGTCAGCGACCGGCTTCGGCGGAACGGGGGAGTTCACGCGGATATTGTAGCTTTTTTCAGGCGTCAGGTCGTTGGTGGTCGGTCGTTAGCAAACAGTTTCATCGCGCACGCTGACGACTAACGACTAACGACCAACGACTTATTCGCGGTGTACACTACGGGCGCGCTTTCATGCCGATGCCTTCCTCCAACCGCGAAGCCGGGCTTCTGCGCTTTGGCGTTTTTGAAGTTGACCTGGCTGCCGGAGAGCTGCGCAAAAACGGCGCTCGCATACGGCTTCAGGAACAGCCGTTTCAAGTCCTCACGGCGCTGCTGCAGAATGCCGGCCAGGTCGTCACCCGCGACGAGCTGCGGGAAAAAATCTGGCCGGCCGACACCTTCGTCGATTTCGATCACAGTCTGAATACCGCGGTGAACAAGATTCGCGAGTCGCTGGGCGATTCCGCATCGAGCCCGCGCTTTGTCGAAACCCTGGCCCGCCGCGGATACCGCTTCATCGCCCCCGTCGACAGCGTGGGCGCGGTTGCGACCGTATCCGCAGCCAGGCAGGACAAGGACACGCGGGCGGGGGCCCCGCGCCACACGGGCTTACGCTGCACCCCGAACTTTACGTGCCCGTTCCCGGCGCGGATTGGTGCGCGCGCTTTTCGCGCTGATTCAGGTGATGTATCTCATCTTCTACGTCAGCGGTCTCGCTCATCTGCACGATGCGGAGCGGGTTGCCAGCAGCTTTCTCCCGGGCTGGAGAGCTCTTGTCATAGTGGGCGCGGTGTTGGTGACGGGAGCGGTGGGCATCCCGCTGCGGTTCTACCTGCTGTCCGCCGTCGGCTTCGATTTCCGCAAGCTGGGCGCGACCTTCGGGCGGCTGTTCCCATTTATTCTGGCGCTGGATCAGCTCTGGGCCATCGCGCCGTTCCTGCTGCTGCCGCAGATCGGCGTTGGTTTGGCCTTCGCCGCAACTGCCGCTTTGCTGTACGTGCCTTTTTCGGAGAGAACTCTGGTGCGCATGGCTTATCGGCTGGAGAACTGAGATCGGAATGCGCTGCAGCTCATAGCTTAGCTCTGCGCCGTCGAATCGGCTCTCCAATCCGGCCACGGAGTGCGATGCTATTGAACCCAGGCGCCGGACGATTGCCGGGCTACAGGCTGCGGAAAGGCTGACTTCGCCGCCCAGCCCCTAAAGGGGCGGCTGATTTCCGAAGATTTACGGCATCGCTAAAGCGATACCCTGATACGAAACCGGAGTTTTTCCGCAAGCTGTGAAGCGCTGGGCTACGCTCAGTCGTTACTCCGGGACTTAAGTCATTACCTCCACTTTTCCCAGCGCTGAACAACTTGCGGGAAAAGTGTTCCTGATAGAGAACTGCGCCCGCAGCGGCTAAAGCCGAATTCAAAACAACGCAGATCGCAGCGGTGAACCGCTGCGCCACCTAAATCGAGCTGCGCCACCCAAAAGCGCGGGCATTTCCTGGTACGACTCCTTCGCGGCTTCGAATCGTTCAGCAGCCTGCTAGGCTAGCAGTTTCGCCGCTTCCTTGGCGTAGTAAGTCAGTATTATGCTTGCCCCGGCGCGGCGGATGCGAGACGAGCGCTTCCATCATCACGCGCTCCCGGTCGATCCACTGGTTGCGGGCGGCGGCTTCGATCATCGCGTACTCGCCTGATACCTGATAGGCGGCCAGCGGCAGGTCGAAACGGTTGCGGGCGGCGGCAATCACGTCCAGGTAGGGCATGGCAGGCTTCACCATGATCATGTCCGCGCCCTCTTCAATATCCAACTCGATCTCCCGCATCGCCTCGCGAATGTTGGCCGGGTCCATCTGGTAGGAACGGCGGTCTCCGAACTGCGGCGCAGAATCGGCCGCCTCGCGGAACGGGCCATAGAAACCGGAAGAGAACTTCGCGGCATAGGAAAGAATCGGCGTATTTTCGAAGCCCGCGCCGTCTAGCGCCGTGCGAATCGCCCCGACCCTTCCATCCATCATGTCCGAGGGCGCGATGATGTCCACGCCCGAGCGGGCCAGCGAAACTGAGGTGCGCGCCAGCAACTCCAGGCTTGCGTCATTCACGATCTCGTACTCCGCGGTAGCCGGTGGCGCCGCGGCGGCCGCGCCCAGGGATTGCGGTTCCGCTTTTACGATTCCGCAATGCCCATGCGACATGTACTCGCACAGGCAAACATCGCCCATCACCAACACGTCACGCACTTCACGCTTGATGGCGCGCGCGGCTTTCTGCACGATGCCATCCTCGGCCCAGGCGCCGGTGGCGACTTCATCCTTTTTCTCGGGCAGCCCGAACAGGATGACCGACAGCACTCCGAGCGCACGCGTGGCGCGCACTTCCTTCACGGCCTCGTCGACCGAGAGGTTGAAGACTCCGGGCATCGAGCGCACTTCTTTCCGGATTCCGGTTCCAGGGCAAATAAATAGTGGATACACGAAGGATTCTGGCGTCAGCCGGGTCTCGCGGACCAGGGTACGCAGCGTTTCAGTGCGCCGCAAACGGCGCATGCGGTTAGCGGGGAAGGCCATGACACGAATTCTAGCAGCAGGGCCGGACCGCCTTGACGCTGGTTCGGTCAACGGCTGAGCAGCGTGACGCATATCCAGCAAGTTCGCCGGCACGCCGCTACGATAGTTCGCACGGTTCTAGTTCCCGTGGGGCGGCGGCTTTCTTACCGGAGGAACTTTGCCGCGGCGATCCCAAATCATCCAACGCACGCGACGAGTGGAATATCGGCGGGCCGTCCAGCTTCGCCGCGGGCATGTGAAACTGCACGTTGATGAAAGCTTCCTGCTGAAATCCCGACGGCGGAAATGACGTGCTCCTCACCATCTCTATCGCCGCGCGGCTCAAGTCCTTGTCGGAATTTTGCAGCGCTTCCGCGTCCAGCACACTGCCGTCCTGGGCGTCCAGAATCGCGTGCACGATTACGGGCTGGAAGAAAGGCGAGGTCGGCGCATCGGAAGGATCGACGCGCATGGGAAAGCGATTGGGCGATGCCAGCGTGAACGACTCGCCCGCGTCCGCCATTTCCGGCGCCGGCTTGAAGAGATTCGGATCGAGGTTGGGCGCGTCTTCGAAGCTTTCCACGCGCACCTGCACTGCGGGGCGGCCGTCTTCGAATATGGAAATCTGCCGCGGGAGAGTGTGGCCATGAAATGGCGCGACGCCGTCGTAGTCGTAGACCGCGTAAATTCCCGGCGCTTCGGACCACATCTGCAAGAGGCCGGTAGCGCGATCGATGCAGTATTCCCGTTCGACCCACGAGCGCGGCGCGGGATTCGGCGGGATGGAAGCGCTGAGCAGCAGGCATGACATTGCCTTGCCGTCGCGCTCGACATCCGCGGCGCGAATCGCGGACGCGCCCGCGTTCCGCATGATCGGCCAATGCAGAGCGGAACGGACCAACTGCACCCGCAACGGAACCGGTTCGGAGGGATTCGTGCCATAGACGCGACCGTTGGCGCCGATACGAATCACGACGGAATCTCCCAACTGTGCCATCCAGCGCCAGTGCGACTCTCCGTCGGATATCTCATCCATTGTCCATTCCCCCTCCATTTCTGCCGCGCCGTTGGTTTCGAACGAAACTTTGAGCGCGTAGGGAGTGGCGATGTCGTGCAGATTGAAGTTTTGCCGAGCGCGATCGAGAAGATCGAGCGCGGCGGAGCGATCTGCCGGTTTGGTCAGAGTGCGCGGCTCGCGCGTCACCATCTCGTGCGAATCGGGGGGTGGAGGATTGGTCTGCGCGAAGACTGCTTGAATGAAGATTGTGGGCAGGCAAAACAGCGAAGCAGCGAACAATCCTAATCTAGAAGCAAAGAGCCGGGTGACGGTTCGCATCGGGCCTCCTCAAATCCAGCCAATTCCAGCAGGGGACCGGCCACGATTCTAACCAAAACTATTCGCGGCGTGCAATTGGCGATATGGAGAGCCGGGCGTCCCCGCCCGGCAGACGGGCGAGGCGCCCGTCTCCATCGACTAAATCGTTCCCGGCTGCGCTCGAAGGTTACCGTAGTAACCTCCGGTAACCTGTCGGTGATCTAAACATCTCGCGGCGAACGTCATATGATGCAACGTGATGTCCAGGCCCCACATCTCGGCGCTGGTCTGCGGAGTTGGCCTGCTGGTGGCCTTTGCTCTGGCTCCCGCAGTGTTTCCCAACCCCTTCTTCCGTGTGGCCATGGGAGACCTGACTCCACTGCTGGCGATCGCGGCTGCGGTCATCGTCTCCACCCGAAACGCGTTCGACAGCCGTGGGCATACACGCCTGTTCTGGAGTCTCATGGCTACGGGCATGGCCATGTGGTGCTTCAACCAGGCATGCTGGGTGTGGTTTGAAGTGGTGGCTCGCAAGCCGGTACCCGACCCTTACGAGGGAGATATCGTGTTGTTCCTGCACATTGTCCCCATCATGGCGGCGGTGGCCATCCGTCCCCATCAGGCCGATGACCGCGAGGGGTTGTTGCCGAGCGCACTGAATGTCCTCATCCTGCTGATATGGTGGGTCGCGGTTTACGCCTTCTTTGTTTTTCCCGACGAATACATCGTCACCAATATCGCGCTCTACAGCCCGCGTTGGAATCTGCTGTATATCGTCGAAGGACTGATTTTGATTGCCGTGTCAGGCATCGGCATTTTTCACCAGTTCGGGATCGTGGCGCGTGCTCTATCGCAATATTTTTTTCGCCAGCGTTTTCTACACCTTCGTTTCGGAAGCCATGAATGCCGCCTTCTTGCGCGGCGTCTACAAGACTGGCGGCATCTACGACCTGCCGTACCTCGCCGCTGGGCTGGGGTTCTTCTGGGTCGCCATCGCCGGGCGGCGCTGCCTTCGCGATACCCAGGTGATGCCTTTGATCGCACCTGCCAGCCGCCCGGTCGCTCCTCTGCTCGCGAAACTCGCCCTGCTCTCTCTGCCCCTCATGGGATATTGGGCACTATTCCTGAGCCAAGAGCAGCCTTATCTGCGCCAAGTCCGTTTTGCCGTGGCCATGGGCGGCGTCGCCCTCCTGGCCTTCGTCATTTTCCTCCAACAACAGCTGCTGGACCAGAGGCTTCTGCGTTTGCTCAAGCGTTCGCACCGGAGCTTTGACAACCTCCAGCGGCTGCAGGGAAGAGTGATTCAACAAGCCAAGCTGGCTTCGCTCGGAGAACTGGTCGCGCTCGCCGCCAGCGAACTGGAGTTCCCGCTCTCGGCCATCTTGAACAGCTCCGAACGGATGGCGGCCAGCAGCAACCTCAGCCGCGAGCAACTCTCCAACGCGCAGAAAATCGGTCAGCAAGCCCGGCGCACTCGCGAACTGGTCAGCGATCTGCTCAGCTTTGCGCAGCAGACTCCGGGAGAAAAAAGTCCTCTCGAACTGAAGCCTCTTTTGCAGCGCGCCGTTCAAATGGAAGGATTCAAGCTCGAAAACAAGAAGATCAGCTTGAGCGTGGAAAGCAATGACAATGCCCCGCTGCCTCGCGTCTTGGGCAACTCCAACCAGCTCTTGCAGGCCTTTGTTCAGATCGTCGAAAACGCCGTGGACGCGTTGCAGGAAATCGGCGGCGGGCGTCTGCAGGTCTCTCTCTGGCGCGAAGGCGACGAAGTCATCGTCCAGTTTGCCGACTCCGGCCCCGGCCTGCGCGATCCCGAGCGCGTCTTCGATCCTTTCTACACCACCAAGCCGGTGGGCAAAGGCACCGGTCTCGGACTGAGCGCCACCTACGGCGTAATCCAGGACCACAAGGGGCAAATCACCTGCAACAACCGCCCCGAAGGCGGAGCCGTATTTGAGATTCGCCTGCCCGCGCTCAAAATCAGCGCGCCGCTTGCCGAAACCGCGCGCGGTTTGAAAAGCACCGCAGCCACTTTTGAAATCTGACTTCTTAGTGCTGCATCGCCTTTCTATCCTCTTTTTTCTATCCGCCACTCGCCACAATCGCATCGGCCACTCGCGCCGCCTCCACAGCAAAACGCACATCGTGCGTTCGGATGATGTGCACCCCTTTCAAAATCAGAGCCGTTTCCGCCGCCAGCGTCCCGTAAAGCCGCTCGGCAACGCCCGCGTCTTTGTCTTTATCCTTGTCATTATCTTTGCCATCGCTCGCCAGCATTCGCCCAATAAATGACTTGCGCGAGACTCCTGCCAGCAGCGGAAATCCCATCTGCTGCAGTTCGGCGAAGTGCGCCAGCAGCGGATAGTTCTCCTCGAAACGCTTCCCGAACCCAAAGCCCGGATCCAGCACCAGGTGATCGCGCTTGACGCCCGCCAGGGTCGCCGCTTCCGCCCACTGCCGCAAGTCCCGCTTCACCATCAGCACCGGATCGCCAATCGGCGGCAACGACCGCCATTCCTGCGGCCGCCCGCGGGTATGCATCAGCACTGCTCCCACTTTGAGTTCAGCCAGCGTTTTCGCCATCTTCGGATCCCACCGGAACCCACTGACATCGTTCACCACTTCCGCCCCGAGCTCCACCGCCGCCCGGGCCACGCTTGCCTTGTAGGTATCGACACTCACCACCGCATCGGGCCGTCGCCGCTTCAAATCGCGGATCACGGGCAGCACCCGCCTCCGCTCTTCTTCTTCCGACACGGGTTCTTCCGACGCGGGTTCTTCTTCCGATACTGGTTCCGATACCGGCGGTGCGGTCTGCGCCACTTCCTCCGGCGCAGGGCCGTGCTTGATGGCGATGGCGCCGGCGGCGGCCACGATGCGACTGGGCACCGACGCGCCCGGCCGCGTCGACTCCCCACCCACGTCAATGATGGTCGCGCCCTCGTCCAGTAACTGCTCGGCGCGGACTACGGCCTTTTCGGCATCGATGTAGAGTCCTCCGTCGGAAAACGAGTCGGGAGTTACATTCACGACGCCCATGATCAGAGTGCGCCGCCCCAACTCGAGGACGCGAGAGCCGACCTTCCACTGAAAAATCGCCCGCATGTTACGGCTATTCTAGTGGAGCGACGGGCGTCTCGCCCGTCCAGCAGTTTGGCGGCAGTTTGGGGGCGCCTTCGACTTCGCTCAGGGCAGGCTCGCGGGGACGCCCGGCTCTCCATTTTTCGGATGTTACAATCCACTGCATGCTTCGCCGGCGGTCAGTTGCGCCTCTTGTTCCCATCGTCCTTCTGCTGGTCGCGAGACTGCTGGCCGCACCCGGCCAATCTTTGCAGGTTCGGCCGTTATCGGATCGGATTGCGGAAGTGCTCAGCGCTCCGGATCTTGCCCGCGGCTTCTGGGGAATCGAAGTCGTTTCTCTGTCTTCCGACAAAACGCCCGGCACAACGTCCGGCATAACGACGGGCAAAACGTTGTACTCGCAAAACGCCGACAAGCTCTTCACGCCCGCTTCGAACACCAAGCTCTTCACCACCGCCGCGGCGCTTGCGCTGATCGGTCCCGATTACAAGTTCCGCACCACAGTCGAAACCACCGGCACTCTCGACCGCTACGGCCGCCTGAACGGAGATCTCGTTCTGGTCGGCCACGGCGATCCCAATCTCTCCGGACGCGAACTGCCCTACGATCTCAAAACCCAGCGCAACGACGATCCCATTCAGGCTCTCGAAGCGCTGGCCGACGCACTGGTGCAAAAAGGCGTGAAATTCATCGACGGCGACATCGTGGCGGACGACTCCTACTTCGCCTTCGAGCGCTATGGCGAAGGTTGGAGCCAGGATGACCTCGTCTGGGCCGACGGCGCTCCCGTTTCCGCGCTCACCGTCAACGACAACGTCGTCTTCGTCAACATTCTGCCCGCCGACCGCCCCGGCGAAAAAGCCTTCGTCAGCGTCAAGCCCTTCGCCGATTACTACCGCCTCGACAATCGCATCATCACCACGCCCGCCGGCACCGGGCGCAAGTTCTTCGTCAATCGCGAGCCGGGATCTATGGTACTTACGCTCTGGGGCAACATGCCGCTCGATGACGCCGGCGCCAACGAAGCCCTCGCCATCGAAGATCCCGCCGAGTTCGCCGCCGGGCTGTTCCGCCAGTTACTCGAGAAACGCGGCATCGTAATCTACGGACACCAGCGCACCCGCCACACCGAACTCGCCACTCTTTCTACTTTCAGCGTGACCGCCATCGCGCCATCGCGCGGAGGCAGAGTTAACGACAAAGTTAAAGACAACGACGGCCAGCCGCGTCCGCTGAAAACCGATCAGCCGATCACGCTTGCCAGTTACGAATCTAAGCCGCTGCTGCAGGATATTCGCGTAATCAACAAAGTCAGCCAGAACCTTCATGCCGAAATCCTGCTGCGCCTGCTGGGACGCGAGCGCGGCAATGCCGGAACGGTTGAAGGCGGCCTCGAGGTTCTTCGCGGATTTCTGACTAAGGCCGGGGTCTCTAGCGACGAGTATGTTTTCTACGACGGCTCCGGACTATCACGCCAGAACTTAGTAACTCCGCATGCCATTGTCCAGTTACTGCGTTATTGCTCGACGCAACCCTGGGGCGCCGACTATAAGGCGACCTTCCCGGTCGCAGGAGTGGACGGCTCACTCACCGAACGCTTCACCTCTCCCCGCCTGCGAAACCGCATTATGGCGAAAACCGGGTCGCTGGGCGGAGTGAAGGCGCTCTCCGGATACGCCACCACCGATACCGGACAAGTGGTTGCCTTCTCGATCCTTTCTAATAACTTCAATCTGCCGGCTAAGCGAGTTACCGACGCGATTGATGAGTTAGTGCAGGCGATCGTCGACGACGCGCCCGCGGGACACTAGTTTACCTTCGTGAATTGCATCCGAGCGAAGCTAGGGATCTGCAGTTCGCCGCAGGCTGCGTGAATCTCGCTAACGCTCGGCGTCTGGCCAGGCGGGTCGGCAGCATTACCATCCGAGCCTTATCCGAGTATTCCCATCTTCTTCCCCACGCGCTCCAGCACTTCGAGCGCCTGTTGCAATTCTTCTTTCGTGTGCGTGGCGGTCATGATGGTGCGCACGCGCGCTTTGCCTTCGGGGACGGTGGGAAATGCGATGCCGGTTCCGAGCACGCCTTCTTTGAATAGTTCGCGGGAAAAATCCATGGTCAGGCGTCCGTCGCCAATGATGATGGGCGTGATCGGCGTTTCGCTTGCGGGAGTGGTTTGGCCTCCGATGTTGAAGCCGAGCAGGCCGAGTTCTTTTTTCCAGAAGCGCGTGTTCGCCCAGAGCTGCTCCATCCACTGCGGCTCGGTTTCGAGAACATCGAAAGCCGCAATGCAGGTCGCCGCAACCGACGGCGGATGCGACGTCGAAAACAGGAACGGCCGCGCGCGATGATAGAGAAAATCGATCAAATCGCGCGTGCCGCAGACGTATCCGCCGAGAGCGCCGATCGCCTTCGACAACGTTCCGACCTGAATGTCGACGCGCCCGTGCATTCCGAAATGATCGACCGTGCCGCGTCCGTTGCGGCCGAGCACGCCGGAAGCGTGCGCGTCGTCGACCATCATGATCGCGCCGTATTTCTCGGCCGCCTCGCACAGGCCGGGCAGCGGGCCGATGTCGCCATCCATCGAGAAGACGCCGTCGGAGATCAGCAGCTTCCTTCCCGGCTGGTTCTTCACGCTGGCGAGTTGCTCTTCGGCGTGGGCGACGTCTTTGTGACGGAAGACGAGAATCTTCGCCCGTGAAAGACGGCAGCCATCGATGATCGAGGCGTGATTGAGTTCGTCGGAGATGATGAAATCGTCTTTGCCTAGAAAGGAGGAGACCGTCCCCGCATTCGCCGTGAATCCCGACTGGAAGACCACGCAAGCCTCGACGTTCTTGAAGCGCGCGATCTTCTCTTCCAGCTCCATGTGGATCTTCATCGTGCCCGCGATGGTGCGCACCGCGCCCGATCCGACGCCATACTTGCGCGTGGCCTCAAGCGCCGCTTCGCGCAGTTTGGGATGCGTCGTGAAGCCGAGGTAATTGTTCGAGGCGAGGTTGATGACCCGCTTGCCGTCGAAGGTGCAGACCGGCGCCTGCTCGTCTTCAAGGACGCGCAGCTTGAAGTGCGTGCCCTTGGCCTTGAGTTCGTCGAGTTGATCGGTCAGGAACGAAAGCGGATTGGTGCGCGTGGCAGTGGGCATGGGTCAACCTCGAGCCGGGATTGCGTAATTAATGTACAACGCGGGAAATCACATCGAGCGCGATTATCAAAGTCCGTAGAGACACATAGCCAGCGATAAGGGTTGCTGACGGTCGTATGCGGACCTCCCACGAGCGCGCCTCAGAATCGTCCTGGTGTAACTGACGAGGAATCCCACAACGCGTCGTCGGCTCCTTGCTCGGGTCGATGTTGACCTCGGCTGCGAACAGTCAGATTCGCGATGATGTCGAGCTTCGCGTTCAGACATATCCCCGCTCGAATACTTGCTCCGGTTACGCAGGGAGTTGCGGCATAGTGCGAGAACTGACAAGAGCAGTCCCATTGCAGTGAACGTAACCGCCCTAGCAAGGTCCGAGTATGTTCGAACGATCAAGGTGTGCTTCTCCATCGCGGCCCCTCTGAACGCATAGGCTACGCCGAAACAGCGTGCCCAGAAGTCCTATCAAGGACGCGCAGGTCGCAATGCTGCTCAGTTTGTTCAGTCCAATCCTCTGTCCGGCGGCGAGGACCTTGCGAGCACGCTCAAAGGATCGTTCGGCTGTGGCGACGGCCTCTGAATCCGACAATTCCGGCGGAACGGAACCGAAAGCGCTGAGTGCCCGCGGCAACTACGTTCGCTACCGGGCTCCGGCTGTTAACCGTGCAGCAACGGCAATGACCTCGTCAAATCCGCCGTCGCGCATCGCCGTGGCCGTATCGCGAGCGAAGGCACAGGTCTGCCTATGGGCTATGCGGTGCTAGGTAAAACCAATGGCAGGCGGTAATGAGGGTATCAGCCGCCATGACGGCAAGCAGAATGAGGGTAGTGCGTTCGAACCAATCGCAGCAGCGCCATAGATACCCGATACCCGATCCACATCCCACTTGGCACCAAGTGAAGCAGACATCGATAATCACCCGCAACCCTCCCGACTGCATAGTCTCTTATAGAAAGAACAGACACCGTAGCAAATGTCTGGTTCCCTATATGGCACAGTTAACTTCACGTGGGTTCATGCTTCTTCGCCTGTCCCAGCGCCGCAATCGTTCCCTTGGTCGCGCGCAGATAGTCCGCTGGCGCGATCAGAATCTGCAGCCCGCGAACGCCCGCCGAAATGGAAACTACGTCGAACAGTTCGATGGTCTCGTCCACGTACACGGGAAAGTCGCGCTTGGCGGCGAGCGCGGTCACTCCGCCGCGAATGTAGCCGGTGAGCGCTTGCAGTTCTTTCACCGGGACGAGCTGAATCTTTCTTTCTCCCGCCGCGGCCGCCAGCGCCTTTAGGTTGAGTTCCTGATTGCCGGGGATCACCGCCATGACAATTCCGTTGCGGTCTTTGTTTTCGCTGCGGTCTTTACTGCGATCGCCGCGCGCGACCAGAGTTTTGAAAACCTGCTCCGGCGGCAAACCGATTTTGGCGGCAACCGTTTCCGCGGCCAGGTCGTTGGGATCCACCTCGTACTCGCGCAGTTCGTAGTGGATTCCCATCCGATCGAGCAGGCGCGCGGCGTTGGTCTTCTGAATCGGTTTCACGTGTATAGTGTTCCATCATATCCGTTGCGCTTCTTGCGTAGTGTGTGGTTGTGTAGGGGTGCTTCGACTGCGGCTGAGCTTCGCATAAGCGAAGCTCAATCCTCGCTCAGCATGACAATAGCTGGAGGAGGTTTCGGGTAAACAGTTCTCAAAGGAGGCTTCTCGTGCGTCTTCTGCTGCATTGGATTCTAAGCGCTCTAGCGGTGTGGATCGTTGCCCACATCGTGCCGGGCATAAGTGTAAGCGGGCCGACGGCGGCCTTGATCGCGGCCCTGGTCATCGGACTGATCAACGCCACCATCGGCTTGCTGCTCAAGATCATCACCTTTCCGCTGACGATCGTGACGCTCGGCCTGTTCTGGTTCGTGATCAACGCGCTGATGCTCGAGTTGGCGGCGGCGTTCGTGCAAGGATTCCAGGTGCGGGGCTTTGTAGCGGCTTTTATCGGCGCCATCGTGCTGAGCATCGTGAGTTCGGTGTTGCAGTGGCTGGTCATGCCGCGCCGCAGTGCGCGCTAGGAGTTTTGAAGGCGCGGCGAGCGGCCGAGCTGCGCTCGGCTTGGACGGGGCAGAGCCCCGTCCCCACACAAGCCCGTCCCCGCACAAACCTGCACCCACACGAACTTTGCTGGTTGTCAAAGAACTGAGATTGTAATTATAAGGCGGGGCTCCGCGGAGCGCGGCGAACACGCGCTGCACCTGCTCCTCGGTCGCATCGAGCGATCCGGAGTTGTCGATTACGAAATCGGCGGCTTTGATTTTTTCTTCGTCGGGGATCTGCGCCGCCATGCGGCGCGTTACTTCGGCGCGGGCAGCGTCTTCCGAAATTCCGTGGCGGCGCGCGAAACGCAGAATGCGCTGTTCGGGATGGCAGGTCACGACGATTAAACGGTCGAAACGGCGGGCGGCGTCGGCTTCGAGGATCAGGGCAGCTTCGACGATAGCGATGGCGTTCGGATCGCGCTGGCGGATCTCTTGCAGCCATTCGTTTTCTTGCTCGATCACGGCGGGATGAACGATTTCGTTGAGTTCCTTGACGCGCGGGGGCGCGCCGCCGGGAACGCCGAATGCGGCTTCGGCCAGCCGGGGGCGGTTGATGCTTCCGTCGGGATTCAGGATTTCGCGGCCGAAGCGGCGGACGACTTCCCGATAGACGGGGCGGCCGGGATCCATGAGCCAATGCGCGACGGCATCGGCGTCGGTCAGGTGTGCGCCGAGTTTGACAAACATCTCGCCGACGACGGATTTGCCGCTCGCGATGCCGCCGGTAAGGCCGAGTTTTAGCAAATGTCCCTCACCAGGCGAAGAGAACCTACCACGGAGACACGGAGGCACGGAGAAAAGCAGAGTATTAAATCGAAATGAAGCAGGTGCTCTCCAGTTCTCGATTTCTTTCTAAATCGCCTTCCTCCGTGTCTCTGGGCCTCCGTGGTGAGTGCTTTTCAGCCACGAGTCAGTTCTGCGACCGCTGCCCCACGCCGCAGCATGGCGGCTTTTACCGTGTTGGCCATCAGCATGGCGATGGTTAGCGGGCCTACGCCTCCGGGAACGGGCGTGATGGCTCCGGCGATTTCGGCTACCTCGGGGTGGACGTCGCCCACCAGGGTCGAGCCTTTGGCCAGAAAAGTTTCTTCGCGCTTTTTGTTTCCGGCCGCATTTCCCCGCAAACAAGCGGTCGAATTCTTTTCGGTCGGTGATCCGGTTGATGCCGACGTCGATCACCGTGGCTCCGGGCTTCACGTAGTCGCGGGTGACCATGCCGGCGCGGCCAATCGCCGCTACCAGGATGTCGGCGCGGCGGCAAACTTCGGGCAGATCGCGCGTCTTCGAGTGGCAGACGGTGACGGTGGCGTTCTGGTTCAGCAGCAGCATGGCTACGGGCTTGCCGACAATGTCGCTGCGTCCGACGACCACGGCTTCCTGCCCGGCGACCGGAATCGCGCTGCGCTTCAGAATTTCCATGACGCCGGCCGGCGTGCAGGGCACCAGCCCCGGACGCTGCGTGGAAAGGTAGCCCACGTTCATGGGATGGAATCCGTCTACGTCTTTGGCCGGATCGACCGCCAGCAGGACCTTCTTGGAGTCGACGTGCGCGGGCAGCGGCAATTGCACCAGGATGCCGTCGATTTCGTCGCGGCGGTTCAGGCCGGCGACGAGCGCGAGCAGTTCTTCGGTAGTCACGCTTTCGGCGGGCGTGTGCTGTTCGCTGTAGAGGCCGACTTCCTCGGAACTCTTCACCTTGCCGCGCACGTAGACCTCCGACGCGGGGTTGTGCCCGACCAGCACCACGGCGAGCCCGGGGCGCACGCCCGATAATGCCAGGGCTTTCGCCTGGGCGGTGACTTCCGCGCGGATTTCACTGGCTATTTTGGTACCGTCGAGAATCCTGGCTGCCATCTAACCTCGTTGCGCCTTGCAGTGAATTGAAAGGCGATTCTATCGCATCGCGAACACCGCGGTGAGTCATGGGTCGTCTCTCCGGGAACTTTCCCTCCTACCCCGCTAAAGCGCGGGGTTAAGGTGGTTCGCCCCTGGCGGGGATGCACGCGCTCACTTCGTGCTCCTCACTCGCGCTACAATGTAGGGACTATGATTTCCCAGGATCTGCTCGACATGCTCGTCTGCCCGGTTTGCAAAAAGCCGGTGGTCCTGAATGCGAACGGTGGAAGCCTGAAATGCAGCGAATGCCGCCGTGTGTACCCCATTCAGGACGGCATCCCAATCATGCTGGTGGACGCCGCCGCGATTGACCCGGCCTGATCCCGGAAACGACCCATCAACCGACCGATTAACCGACCGATCAACCGACAAAGTTCGGTTTTCTCCCGTCACGAAACGACATTTAGTGTCAATCTGGCAACCGGCGGCGTTGTTATGTCTTCCGCTCGCCTGCGGGTTACCTCCCCGCAACCTTTTGCAAGAACTTGGGTTCTAACAACTTAAGGCTCCGAGAAGCCGTATCTGACGGGGTACCAAAGTTACGGCATTGCGATTGCATGTAACGAATCAGGTTGCCGATGAATCCAATGGGGCAATGGTAGGGAGGTCGGTGGTGAGAATGGCCATGAAAGAGAGATTTACGGTGACGGAACTGTGCGCCCTCAGAAACGACCTGATCCAGGGCGGCATGGTGGATTCCCGCGAAGCAGCGGAATTGCTGCAAGTTTTTTTGGCGGGGCGGGGCTATGGCGTTTCGCAGGCCGCTGCGATCGACGCCGCCGGACGGGTAGAAATGGCGGGCTGTTCTCTGCCGGTGCTGGAGCGCGAACTGGAAGGGCTCGCACTGGTGATGTGAGGTTTCGCGCTGATGTGGGAAGTTTCGCGCTGATATGCAGGTTTCGCGCAGCCAGCGACAACGAGGTTAACGGGAAACTGATCTAGCTTAACTCAGCAATTGACAGTTTCTCAGGACGAAGCGCCGGGCTCAATCGCCCGGCCTTTTGTTTTTCGGAGGCGATTTTTCTGGGCGCGAGTAGGCCGCTAACAATTGAGGTCAGGCAACTGGTTGAAGCCGGCTTGGAATGCAGTTCTTGCCGAAAACCGGCAAAACGACCGCCGGCCTATCTCACGAATCGATTTGGGATGGGCACGGCTTTTACAGGCTCGGAAAAACTTACTGCGGGTATACATTCGCATTTCTCCCCTCGATACCGGTTTTGCGGGATTTACGGCGCGGCTGAACAGGCTGCGGAAGAAGTCTAACTTCTCGCCCTTCAAAAAATTAAACATCAAAATCAAACATCAAAATCATCATCAAAATCAACACCAACATCAAGGGCGGCGGACAGGAGTGTCCGCCCTACACTTACCCCATCAGCATGCCGCCGTTCACGTTCAGCACGTGCCCGGTGATATAGGACGCATCGTCGGAAGCCAGAAAGCACACTGCGCTGGCTACGTCCTCCGGCACGCCGACCCGGCCTAGCGGGATCGATTTCACCGCGTTCTGCTTGAATTCTTCGCTCAGCGCCGCCGTCATGCCGGTCTCGATGAATCCTGGAGCCACCGCGTTGCACGTGATGTTGCGCGACGCTACCTCGCGCGCCATGGCCATCGTCAGCCCGATCAGCCCGGCTTTTGACGCCGCGTAATTCGTCTGGCCTGCCTGACCCATCTGCCCGAAGACGCTGGTGATGTTGATGATTCGTCCCCAGCGCTGCTTGAGCATCGAACCGATCACCTGCTGGATGCAGAGATACGCGGAAGTCAGATTCGTGTTCAGCACCGCGTCCCAGTCGGCGCGCTTCATGCGCATCACTAACTGGTCGCGCGTGATGCCGGCGTTATTGACCAGGATGTCGATCTTGCCGAATTGCGCGAGCGCCGACTTGATGCCGGACTTCACTTGCTCTTCGTCCGAGACGTCCATGACGAAGGCCGCCGCCTTGCCTCCCGCCGCCGTGATCTGGGCGACTAGTTCGTCGAGCTTCTGCCGATTGCGCGCCGCCGCCGCTACGGTCGCGCCTTCCCGCGCCAGGGCGAGCGCGCAGGCATGGCCGATGCCCTGCGACGCTCCTGTAACCAGCGCGACTCGTCCTTCGAGTTTCATGAGTGCTCCTTAGCTTATGCTTAGGAAACCAACCTGGGAACCGAAGTTAGAACGGAGGATTATAAACGTCGAAGGGGGTTAGCGGTTGGGCTCGAGGCTGCGCGGCGCAAGAAATCTTAGCCACAGGGCACGGGGAACACAGAGAAACATCCGCAGGGCACAGCGTACACAGAAGAATCTAGCCTGCTTGCTTTGCCGCCCGGCCCAGCGGGGCCGCCCCAAGAATCTTTTCAATCTTCTCGACCAGCGTTCGCTTCGAATATGGCTTCGCCAGAAAATACGTGTGCGACTCGGGCGCTTCCGTGTCATACTTCCGGGTTGCCGTAACCCGACGTCACCAGGACCACAACCTCCGGTGAATGCTCGCCGCAGATCCTGCCCCAACTGCTGTCCTGTCCTTCCCGGAAGCACCATGTCGGTCATCACCAGATCGATTCCCCGCTTGCATTCTTCGTAAACTTTCATCGCATCTTGCGCATCCTCGGCCGGCAGAACTTCAAAGCCTGCGCTTCTCCAGAATGCTGCACGTCGCCTCCCGCACAAAAGGTTCGTCCTCCACCAGAAGAATAGTGCGCCGCCGGGGCCGATCGTTTGAGTATGCATATGGCTGAAGAGTCATAACAACCTCCAATTCACTTTGCTTACAACTCCTCTTCAGCAATCGCACGGCCTCGCCGCCTTGCGAGAATCGGCGCGTCCGCACCAAGGTCTCTGTCGTTCGAAATAGTTGGGAAAATAATGTTCGGAATCTACTTCGGCGCGGTAAGAATCGTCTGCTTCGGATCGAGCACAATCTTGCGCACATCGCTCGGCGCGGTCAGCCGAAACGCAGTCTCCGCGCCATCCGCCAGCACTTCGCCCAGAAAAACCAGGGCGTTGCCCGCCGTCGTCGCCATAGACCGGAACCGCCGTCACCAGATCGTCGGGCACGTCCTTTTGTACGATCACGCCCGTAACCGTGGTCACGCCAGCTTTCTCCGTGATGCGAATTTCGCGCGCTTGCCAGCTGCGGGATCGCCGTCCCTTCGATCCAACCTTCGAAAAACCAGTCCAGCTTGTGACGATTCTCGTACCAAAGTGGGCGCGGCAGTTCCTCTTCGAAAACTTGCACCAGTTCCTCCGTGCTCATGCTCTTTCCGGCATAGCGTTCCCTGATTTTCCGCAGCGCGCGGAAGAAGGGCTCGTCTGAATTCGCCCGGGATTCGCGCGCCCTTTCCGGGAACGGGATGCCGTTTCGGAATCGTGCAGTGTCGAATCGCGAGACGTCGAATCCGTGGACCTTGAATCGCGCAGCAAGGAATCGCGCAGCATCGATCGCAGCATGTGAAACAGCCACGTGCCTCTTTCGTAGCTGATCGCCTCGTATCCTTCGGGAAAATGCGACGACTCCAGGCGCTGCCCCAGCGTCACCGGTCCGGCGTCGCGCAGCCACTCTCCATCTTTGTTCTTGCTCAGAAGATCGCGCCGGTATTTTTCCAGAACCTGCCGGAATTGCGCTGGGTTCTGTTGCTCCAGCATCATCAGCGCCGAATAGTTCGCCAGACCTTCCGCAATCCACTGATCGCGATAGCTCTTCCACAGCACCAGATCGCCCCACCACTGATGCGCCGTCTCGTGGACCAGACACTGGTTGTCGAGCTCGCGGGTGACCGGGTCAAGACGCAGATCCGTCTGCTCCTGCGGGCTGAGAAACGCGAAGCTCGACAGGAACACCAGCCCCGGCCATCCCTGGCTCAAATTCCCCGGCATCTGCGTCAGCGCCAGCGAGCCATACGGATACGGCCCAAACCACTGCGAGAAACTTCCGATCGCCTTCGCCGCTCTGTCCGCCACCGCCTGCACATCGCGCGCCGGCGACGGAGGCGGCGGAGTCATCACGATCGGTCCATTCGGTCTCGATCTCTGCGGGGTAACGTTGGGAAAGGCGGCGCTCCATCACCTCCGGCCGCGCCTTGGGAAACGATTTCTCCACTCCCTTCGTGCCGTACGCCTCCACCAGAATGTTGCCCGCCTTCGCCTCGGCCCGAACGTACTTGCCCAGGTTGAATCCTGCCACCGGAATCGGCCGCTCTGAGGTCCACCGCGAAACTTTCTCCGCTCCGGCTTCACGGTTGGTTTCCGCTTCGCCTTGGTCTTCTTCTCTGCCCGCACGCGAGATCTGTTTTCCGGTCGCCACCAGCGTCCAGTTCGCCGGATAGTGAAACTCCATCTCGAACTGCGCCGGGCTCAAACCGAAATTCGGATACCAGGTGCCGCGCTCGCCCACATAGAGCAATCCGTTCCCCGCCTCCGACAGAACCTCGCCCGCATAGCGTGAAGCGCAGTTTCAATTCCTGCCCGGGCAAGAGCGGAGCGGGAAACACCACCGCCACCAGATCGTTCCCTTTTCGCTGCAACTCGGTGCCTTCAATCGCCGGGTTCTGGATGAAGTCCACCGGCCGCCCATCCGCCTCGACCGCATCAATCTTCAGATAGCGCGACAACTCAAACAGCAGCGTCCTTTCTCCTCCGCTGCGAATTCGAACCTTCACCTCCGTCGATGCTCGCAACATTGTCGGAGGCTGCACCGACGCCTGAATCCGGAAGCTCGTGATCGAGGCATCGACCAGGCAGTGAAGACGTGGCCGCGTTGCCATGCCCGCTGGGCGCAAACGAAGTCCAGATATCGAAGAACGAGGATGCCGTCTTTCACCCGCGGCTGCCCCGCCCACAAGGGCTCGGCGCCGGCGGCATCCCAGACCACTTCAAAACCGCCCAGTTTCTTGCCCAGCAAATGAGCGTGCAGCAAGGGCGGAAATTTCCGAGCCAATCCGGCTTCCCCTGGTTCCACCCGGAGCCGGAAGAAAATGACTGAAGTCCAGCAGCAAGCGCAGGGCGTCGAACTCCGCCAGAGTGCGGCTGGTGTCGTCCCAATTCTTTTATGAATTCCGCGGCCTCCGGCGCCGGCGTCAGAAAGGGCTGCAAGACCGCCGCCGTGTCGTCGTTGAAGCGCAGATATCCCGAGGTGAACTGCTCTTCGAGAATCGCCATCCCCGTGAACAGCGCCAGCGATCCGCGCTCCACCCGGTTCGGGGGCCGCAGCCGTATCTCGCCCTCACCCTCGAAGAACGCGCCCGTAATCCGCCCGCAAATGTCTTCCGTAAACGCCAGCGTGCCGTCGTCGAAATCGAGATGGAGGTTGGGCCGGTCAATGGAGGCGTCGCGAACGTGGTAGACCCGTTGCGGATCGAGTCCGACCGAACGAATGCGCGCGTAGAGCGCGCTGGTGGTTTGCGGACATCGGGGGCCGGTTCCGCTGCCTGCGCGCAAGCCGCAGCGGCCAGCAGCCACCATGCCAACCCGATCATCCACCACGACCAAAGCAGACCTGGCTTCATAAATGGTTCCCAGTTCCCAGTTCTCAGTTCTCAGAAAAATCCAGGGAGCCTCCGACTCTACTGAGAACTGAGAACCGGCAAGCTGATACTCCTTACAATTGACATCGTTGCCGGAGCCCCGAATGCCGCCCCAGTTCCAGCACCTTGGTCATCTTACCGACCCTGTGCACCATTGCTAGAATCAGCCGAGTGCGAGCCCTTGTCCTCATTCTAGTGCTTCTGCCGGCGCTGCCCGCGCCCGCCGACGTCATCCATCTTAAGAATGGACGCACCATCTGGGCCGACCAGGTCCGCGAGAACAAAGACCGCGTCGAGTACGACCTCGGCGAAGACACCTACGCCATCCCGAAATCCTCCGTCGAGCGCATCGAGGCCGGAGGCGTCGCGCCCGTTCACGCGGGTCCGGAGCGTCCGCCGGAGCTCAATCGATGCCCCCGACATCACCCCGCCCGCGCCCTCCTTCGACCACGAAGCCGACATCGCCGAAAAAGTCATCCGCGACGGCAAGGTCGATACCGATGCACTCTCCAGCCTCGCGCAAGCCGCCAATCCCGAACTCGCTGCCACCGCCTACTTTCTCGCCGGCAAGCACGAATCCGATCACGGCAACTTCCCGCAGGCCAAGCGCTATTACGAATCCGCGCTCCGTTTCCAGCCGGATAACTCCACCTTGCTGATCTACTACGCCGCCACGCTGATGCGCACCGGCCATGCCGCGGAAGCTCTGCGCCTACGCGCAACACGCCGCCAGCATCGCTCCCGACTCACCCGATGCCATCGCCATGCTGGGCTTCGTGCAATTCGCCAGCGACCATACGCCCGATGCCATTCGCTCCTGGAAGAAGTCGCTGGCCCTGCGTCCCGACGCCACGGTCAGCCAATACCTGGCCCGAGCCGAGCGCGAATCGACCGCCGAATCCGATTTTTCGCAGCGCGAAAGCAGCCACTTCAATCTCCACTTCGAAGGCAAGGACACCTCCGAGAGCTTCCGCCGCGACCTGCTCGCCACCCTCGACTCCGAATACGACGACGTGGCGCGCGATCTCGGCTACTCGCCCCGCAACACCATCGCCGTCACGCTCTACACGCAGCAGGCGTTCTTCGACGTTACCCGAGCGCCTTCCTGGAGCGGCGCCATTAACGATGGCAAGCTGCGCATCCCGATCAGCGGCGTCCAGAGCGTCACGCCCGAGCTCGCCCGCGTCCTCAAACATGAACTGACTCATTCTTTCGTTTCTCAGATGTCGAGCAACCGCTGCCCCACCTGGCTGAACGAAGGCATCGCACAAATTGAAGAGGGCAAGTCGTCCGCTTCCAACGGACGCCAGCTGGCTCAGCTCTTCGCCTCCGGAAATGAGATCCCCTTCAATGTGCTCGAAGGCAGTTTCATGAGCTTCTCCGCTCCCGAAGCCACCCTCGCCTACGCCGAATCTTTAGCCGCCACCGAATACATCCGCGACGCCTATGGCATGAGCGAAATCGCGCGCATCCTGGAACGCCTGTCGCAAGGCAGCTCCACCGAAGCCGCTTTGCGCGCCACCGTGCACTCCGATTACCGCCAACTTCGCGACGAAATGACGAGCATGCTAAAGGGAAGATACGGCGAATAAACTAAGTGCGCGGCGTC
The DNA here is from genome assembly GCA_963725245.1 of uncultured Acidobacteriaceae bacterium. GTDB lineage: Bacteria > Acidobacteriota > Terriglobia > Terriglobales > Acidobacteriaceae > Acidiflorens. The sequence goes on from CAVRYC010000021.1 coordinate 21,963, forward strand.
ACTGAATCCTCGGTTCTTTTGGATTACACTTCCCGGTCGACTAATGACCTTTGTCTTTTGGCCAAGGGTCATTTGGACGCACGGCGGATGGATGCGCATCGGATTGATGTACGTCGGAGTTGCTACAACAGGAGGAGTGATGAATCGCGAGTTAGCGCGTACTTATGCGGCAGCGTTGATAGTGATCGGCGGACTTCTTACGACCAAGGGCTGGTGTCAGAAGATTACGAGCATTGATCGGGAAAGGGCGCAGTCCATGCTCCACGAGATATCCTCCGACATCAAAAAGCATTATTACGATCCTAAGTTTCACGGAGTTGATTGGGAGGCCAAGGTCGAAGAGATGAAGCAGAAGATCGCCGCAACCGACACGATGAACCTCGCCCTCTCGAAAGTGGCAGGTGCGTTGGATTCCCTCAATGACTCCCACACTTTCTTCCTGCCGCCCGCTCACAATAGCCGTCACGACTATGGCTGGGAAGGACAAGTGATCGGAGACCGGTGCTTTGTGATTCGGGTGCGGCCCGGCAGCGATGCGGAAAAGAAGGGCGTGAAGCCCGGTGATGAGTTAGTGGCGCTGCAATGGTTTCACTCCGAATAGGGATAACCTCTGGAAGATGGAGTACGTGTTTAACACGCTGCGCCCGCAGCCCGCTCTAAGACTGGACCTGCGGGATCTGGCCGGAAAGCAGCGCCAGGTGGAGGTGGTCACTACCCTGATCCAACGGAAGCGCGTCACGGATCTGACCGGCGGGGGCAGTGGCAATGATATCTGGGACCTGATCCGGCAAGAGGAGAACGAGGAACATGTTGGACGTGCCCGGTTCGCCGAATTGGGCGACGACGTAGGTATCTTGAAGTTTCCGGGGTTCCACTTTTCCGAGTCGGAGATCGACAGCATGGTTGGCAAGGCGCGTAAGCACAAGGCGCTCATCCTCGATCTGCGCGGGAACCCCGGTGGCAGCGTCGACACGCTTAAGTATCTGATCGGCGGTTGCTTCGAAAAGGAAATAAGGATCGGAGACCGCATCGGCAGATCGGAGCAGAAACCAATGGTCGCCAAGATCCATGGCCATCCCTTCACGGGCAAGCTCGTGGTGCTGGTGGACAGCAAGTCTGCCTCGGCCGCAGAGCTCTTCGCCCGGGTGGTACAGGTCGAAAAGCGAGGAACCGTTCTGGGAGACCGCAGCTCCGGAAGCGTCATGGAAGCGAAGCACTACAGCTACCAGTCTGGAACCGATACCGTGGTTTTCTACGGGGCATCGATTACGGATGCGGATATCGTCATGACCGACGGCAGGAGTCTCGAACACAATGGCGTGCTGCCAGATGAACTTGTGTTGCCGTCAGCCGAAGACCTCGCCAAGGGCCGCGATCCGGTACTGGCCCGCGCGGTGGGGATAGTCGGCGCAAAGCTAAATCCGGAAACGGCCGGGAAATTGTTTCCGTACGAGTGGCCGCATCTTTGAGTTCGGACGGGCGAGCCGTCGTGAGTTCGGTCTCTCGCGTACTGAATTCGGGTCAAAGGTGCGCGCCTAGCACTTCCTGCTCATTGCCCCGCCCCAAGGTTTGTGCTAATTTCGCCCCTCATGTCGCTCCTTTCCAAACTCGGGTTCGGCTCAAAGACGGAGGAAGCTTCCGAAATCGTCCAAGCGGAAACCCCGGCGCTCCAGAGCGCTGACCTGGCGGTCGCCTATTTTTCCTCGCGCGCCGGAGGCGACCTTCACGATTTCCTGCGAGTGGGCCCGCAACGTTTCCTTTTCGGATTGCTCGACGTCGCCGGCAAGCGCGAAACCAGCGGCCCTGTGCTGCAAGCCGCGCAGGCTTGTTTCCGGACGTCGGGCGAGCAACTCTTCGCGACCAGCGAACTGAACGAATCGGACGCGATGATCGAACTGTCGCGCCGTCTGAATCTCGAGATCATGCGCGCGGCCGGAGGCGTGCGCAGTTGCCCGGCCTTCGCCGGCTGCTACAACGAAGAACTGGGCACGGTTTGCTACGTGAATGCCGGCCACACTCCCGGCCTGCTGCGCGATGACGCAAGCGTCGTCGAATTGCCCGCAACCGGCCTGCCGCTCGGGCTGTTCTCGCTGGCCCCGACCGACGCCCGCATCGTCGGCCTGGGAGCAAAGGGTTCGCTGGCGGTGGTCTCCCGCGGAGTGGTGGAGGCCGAGTCGAAGAACGTCGAATTTGGTCTGGAGGGAGTAAAGAGCGTGATGCAGGCGGGACCTTCTTCGGCCAGAGATCTTTCACGGAACATCCTCCAGGGCGTGCAGGACTTCATGCACATGGCTCCGAAGCACAACGACGTGACCGCACTGACGCTCACACGAGCTTAGCCAACACGCGGGTAGTGTCCTAATTTGGCGTGTTGCCGCCGATTTAGCGCCGGCATCCTTGCCGGCTGTCCCGATGGCGTCCTCGCCTTCGGCTCGGCCGGCATGATGCCCGCGCCGGACAGCCGCCGGGACCGCGGCGCTACAGCCACCGCGCGCGGAGGCAGGACACTACCAACCGTGCTCAATTGGCCTCCATACCCCCTCGCGGCGTAAAATAGAAAAACAAATTCCTCGGGTGCTACCCCAGGTTTCGATAGAACGTTTCGAGAGAACGATTCAGAGAGCCTAATGAAGAAGACCAGACTTGCCTTGCTGTTGGCTGTTGGCTACGCGCTGTTGCTCCCCTCACTTTCGCCGGCCGATACCGTGGTCGAAGAGATTATCGCCCGGGTAAACAACGAAATCGTTACGCGCACGGAATACATCCGCAGCCGCGATCAGCTCAAGCAGGAAATTCAGCAGCAGGACCCGGCCAACGCCGACCGCATTTTCGCCGAAAAGCAACGCGACGTGCTGCGCGATCTGATTGACCAGCAACTCCTGCTGCAAAAAGGCAAAGACCTCGGCATCACCGGGGACACCGAGCTCATCAAGCGCCTCGATGAAATGCGCAAGCAGATGAACCTCGAAACCATGGAAGACCTGGAGAAAGCGGCGGAGGCGCAGGGAGCTTCGTATGAAGACTTCAAGCAGAACATGCGCAACCAGATCATCACGCAGCGCGTGATTGGGCAGGAAGTGGGTTCGAAACTGGCCATGAACAAGGAGGACGAGAAGAAGTTCTATGAGCAGCACCGCGCGGAGATGGAGCACCCCGAGCAGGTTCGCCTGAGCGAAATTCTGATTGCGCCCAAAACACCGGCCAAACCCGCGGCCAGCACAGGCGCGAAGCCCGAGCCGCCATCGGAGGCGGAGACGGAGGCAGCGCTGGCCGCCGCCAAGGCCAAAGCGGAGGATCTGCTCGATCAGATTCACAAGGGCGCAAAGTTTGAAGACCTGGCGAAAAAGTACTCCGACGGACCGTCGGCGAAAGACGGCGGCGACCTGAGTTATTTCAAGCGCGGCACCATGCCGAAAGAACTGGACGATAAGGTCTTCGCGCTCAAGACGGGTGAAGTGACGGATGTGATTCGCACCAAGCAGGGTTACGTGATCCTGCAGGCGGCCGAGCATCAGATGGCGGGGATTCCCACCCTGAAGGAAGTTGAGCCGCGCATTCAGGATGCGTTGTACATGGAGAAACTGCAGCCCGCGCTGCGCGCCTATCTGACCACGCTGCGCGAACAAGCCTATCATCGACTACAAGACTGGTTATGTCGACTCGGGCGCGAGCGCAAAGCAAACCAAGCCGGTCGAGACCGCGGACAAAGAAGCCGGCGCGAAGAAGCTGAAAAAGAAGAAGAAGCTGGGCGTGTTTTAGGCTGGTAACTGGTCTCATAAGTGGCTTTGGGCAGGTGGTTGGGAAGGGCACGACTTCACAGGGCTGCGGAGGAACTTAGGTTTCCGCTCATGAAAGAGTTTTTTATCTCCGAATGTTGCCAACAGGAAAACAAGGTCATCACCTCCAGCTTCGTGGTGGCGTCGAAGCAGGTGAAGGCAAAAAAAAATGGCGAGCCTTACCTGGCGTTGACCCTGGCCGATCGCACCGGCCAGATCGAAGCCAAAATGTGGGACAACGTCGAAGAATTCATCCTCGCCTTCGAGCAGGACGACTTTCTCAAGATCAAGGGGCTCATCAACAAGTACAAGAATCGTTTTCAGCTCACCATTCACAAGCTGCGCCGCATGGAAGAAGCCGAGATCGACTTCACCGACTACCTGCCCAAGACCACCAAGGACATCGGCGAACTCTGGCGAACGCTGACGGAGTTTGTGGCCACGTTCCAGAATCCGCACCTGAAGTCGCTGGTGGAACTGTTCATGGCGGACGCGGAAATTGCCGAACGTTACCGCAATGCTCCCGCGGCCAAGACCCTTCATCATGCCTACATCGGCGGATTGCTCGATCACGTGGTGTCGCTGTTCCGCTCCTGCGATCTCATGTGCCAGAACTATCCACAAGTCAATCGCGACCTGCTGTTAACGGGAGCGTTTCTGCATGACATCGGCAAGGTCCAGGAACTGACCTACAACCGTGCGTTTTCCTATACCACGCGCGGCCAGTTGCTCGGGCACATGATCATCGAACTGGAGATGCTGCAGGCCAAGCTCGCCAAGCTGCCCGACTTTCCCGCGGAACTGAAAACTCTGCTCGAACACATGATCATCAGCCATCACGGACAGTACGACTTCGGATCGCCCAAGCTGCCGATGTTTCCCGAGGCGCTCATGCTGCACTATCTCGACGATCTGGATTCCAAGATGGAAGCGATGCGCGCCCACTTCGAGCGCGAGGCTGAACTGGAAGGGCCGTGGACCAGCTATAACGCGTCGCTGGGGCGCCCGCTGCTCGATTCGAGGAAATTCATGCAAGGGGAGAAAGCGCCGGCGGCGAAAACCAGTGCGGATGATTCCGGCGCGCCGCCGGTCACGCCCGAACCAGCGGAACACCCAACTTCCGCAACGCCGGTGCTAGACCTGTTCAGCGAACAGAAAACATAAAACCTAGAGTCCGCCCCCGGACGTCTGAATCGGGACGTCGAATCGTCCGGTTGCGTTGGCCTATGGATTTCTCACGCTTCACCACCATCAGCTTTGACTGCTACGGCACTTTGATTGACTGGGAGTCGGGGATTTTGCCCACTCTGCGGACCGTGCTCGCAACATGGTCTCGCGAATCATGGTCAAAGTCTGCCCGACGCCGACATTCTTGAACTCTATGGGGAATTTGAGGCGCAGGCGGAAAGCGGCCCGTACCAAAGCTACCGGGATGTGCTGCAATCGGTGGTGCGGGGGTTTGCCGATCGCTTCCATTTCGAGGCCAGTTCCGCCGAAATCCGCTCGCTGCACGAATCCGTCCGGGCGTGGCCGCCTTTTCCGGATACAGTGCCTGCGCTGCGCGAGCTTCAGAAGCGCTACCGGCTCGTCGTAATTTCAAATATCGACGACGATCTATTTGCCGAAACGCGGAAGCATCTGGAGGTGGAATTCGATGGCGTGATCACGGCGGAACAGGCGAGAAGCTACAAGCCTTCCGTCAATAATTTTCAGATGGCCTTACGCAGGTTTGCGATTTCTCCGGATCGGCTGCTGCACGCCGCGCAGAGCATCTATCACGACGTGGCGCCGGCGCGGTCACTGGGCATCTCTACGGTGTGGGTGAACCGGAAGTCGGCGCGTCCCGGGATTGGCGCGGTGCGAGCCTCCGCGCTTCCAGACTCAGAGAAGCGAGCGGACCTGGAGGTTCCCGATCTTGCCGGCCTTGCCGCAGCAGTTTTGAAAGGTGCGCGAGACTGACGCTTTTACATCGGGACCGGCAGCGGAAGGATCTTCTTCTGTATGGCGACCGTGACCAGTTCTGCCTTGTTGTGAATGTTGAGTTTGCGCATCAAATTGAACTTATGCGCTTCCACCGTCTTGGCGCTGATTCCGAGAACCGCCGCCGCTTTCTTCACGGTGTTGCCCTCGGCGAGCAACTTCATCACTTCGCGCTCGCGCAGAGTCAGAGTACTTCTCCGCAGCGGCACCCGCACGGCCTGGCTCCGCAGGGTCGCCTCGTCTCTCAATTTGGCCTGGATCTGCGGACTCAATGACTGTTCGCCGCGATGCACTTCGCGGAGCGCGCTCAACAAAAGCGGCCCGGGAGTATCTTTCAGCAGATACCCGCTGGCGCCCGAGCGCAGAGCTTGTTGCACATACTCCTGATCCTCATGCATGGTCAGATACACGATGCGGGTCTGTTTGCAGTGTTCTTCGATGAGGCGTCCGGCTTCGAACGACGACATGCCGGGCATGCTGATATCGAGCAGCACCAGGTCGGGACGGTGCTGCAGGACCAACCTGAGCGCCCCGGCGGCATCGCCCGCTTCGCCCACAACGGCAAAGTCGGGAGCGTCTTCCAGCAGGCGGCGCACACCGTAGCGCAGCATTTCGTGATCGTCGGCGATCACACAGCGGATGCCCTCAGCAACCTCCGCATGTAATGGACCGGTCTTGGTGGTCAACATGAAAACAAATCCTCGCGGACTTTGACGTAGTGGACGCGATGAGTATGGAACCTGGGTCGTCCAGCAATTAGCGGCGTAAGCTACTCAGTTTCGCATATGGCACGCCTTCGGCGCAAAAAACGGTTGCTGAAAAATCAACCAGAGCTGAACTTTTCTTATTCATTTACAATGCCTCTTCCACATGCTGCGCTACTTCACTTCCGGAGAATCGCACGGCGAGGCGCTGGTTGCGTTTCTTTCGGGACTGCCTGCCGGGCTGGCGGTGGATCAGGCATTTGTGGACCGCGAACTGTGGCGGCGCCAGCAGGGCTTTGGACGCGGCGGGCGCATGAAGATCGAAACCGACCGGGCGCACTTTCTTTCGGGCGTGCATCACGGCAAGACGATCGGCTCGCCGATCGCGGTGATGCTCGAGAATCGCGACTGGCAAAATTGGAAAGAATCGCTGCCGGTGGAGACGGGCGATCCGGCAAAACACAAGCGCGTGGCGTCGCCGCGCCCGGGCCATGCCGATCTTGCCGGAGCTTTGAAGTACGATTTCACCGAAGCGCGCTACGTTCTGGAGCGCGCCTCGGCCAGAGAATCGGCGGCACGGGTTGCGATTGGCGCGCTCGCCAAGCTGCTGCTGCGCGAATTGGGCGTGGAAGTTCTGAGTCACGTGATTGCGGTGGGCGCGGTTTCGATTGCCGATCGGGAAATCGCCTGGGAGCAAATCGAGCCACTGTCGCGTAAGAACGAGGTGCTGCTGGCTTGCGCCGACGCCGATGCCGAGCAGCGCATGAAGGAAGAGGTCGATAAAGTTCTGCGCACGGGCGATTCGGTGGGTGGAGTCTTCGAGGTGGTGGCGCCACAATGTTCCGCCCGGTCTTGGCAGTTACGTGCAATGGGACGAGCGGCTGGATGCGCTGTTGGCCGCGGCGGTCATGTCGTTGCAGGCGGTAAAGGCGGTTGAAATTGGAAGCGGGATTCAGGCAGCGCATTCGCCGGGGTCGGCCGTGCACGATGAAATCGGCTATCAGAGCGGCGCGGGATTCGCGGGCTTCACGCGCACGCGCAACAATGCCGGAGGTCTGGAGGGTGGCGTCTCCAATGGGCAGGAGATCCGGGTTCGCGGTTATCTGAAACCGATCTCCACGCTGCGGCGTCCGTTGCAGTCGGTGGATTTCGCGACGCGCGAGCCCGTGAAAGCGGCGTACGAGCGCTCGGATGTATGCGTGGTGCCCGCCGCCGGCGTTGCCGCCGAGGCCATGGTCGCGCTTACCTTGGCGCGCTGCGCGCTCGAGAAATTCGGCGGCGACTCGATGAAGGAAACGAAACGAAATTTTCAAGGTTATCTGGAACAGCTGAAGAACTACTAATCCGAAACTGTAATCCCAAAATGATTTATCCAATTGTGAAATTTGGCGATCCGGTCCTGGAGAAAACTGCCGCGGAGGTGACCAGCTTTGACGACGCGCTCAAGAAGCTGGTGGAAGATATGTTCGAGTCGATGTACGCGGCTCGCGGCGTCGGCCTGGCGGCTCCGCAGATCGGCATTTCGAAACGACATCGCCGTCGTGGATGTAACCTTTAAGGAAGACCCCGGCGCCAGGCTGGTGTTGATCAATCCGGTAATCATTAACAAAGAGGGCCGGCAGCGAAGCAGTGAAGGCTGCCTGAGCATCCCCGAATTTCGCGAGGATGTCACGCGCGCCAAGACAGTGACGATACGCGCGCAGGACTTGAGCGGCAAGTTGTTCGAGCACACCGGAGAAGACCTGCTGGCGCGGGCTTTTCTGCATGAGACCGATCACTTGAACGGCAAGCTGTACATCTCACACATCAGCGCACTGAAGCGCGACCTGATCAAGCGCAAGATCAAGAAAATGGTGAAGGCGGGAGAGTGGTAAGGGACTCCTCTTCATGAATTGTCATCCCGAGCGAAGCGAGGGATCTGCCTTTCGCAGCGCAATGCAGATCCCTCGCTTCGCTGGGATGACAAAGGCATGAACGCAATTGTGACCGCACGTCTATGATTCTGGTTTTCTGTGGCACTCCTAGATTCGCCGTCCCGACCCTGGAGAGATTGGTCGAGGCTGGTCATTCCGTGCCGCTGGTGGTGACGCAACCCGATCGGCCTCGCGGGCGCGGAATGGAAGTGGCAGTTTCTCCGGTGAAAGATGCGGCAATGCGCTTGGGCATTGCCGTTGCGCAACCCGTCACCATCAAGAACAACGCCGAATTCCGCGACCAGCTTGCGGCGATTCGCCCGGACGCGATCATCGTCGTCGGCTATGGCCGCATCATTCCGCAGTGGATGATCGATCTTCCCCGGCTCGGAAATCTGAATCTGCATGCGTCTCTGCTGCCAAAATATCGCGGCGCGGCGCCGATCCAGTGGGCGATCGCCAACGGTGAATCCGTCACCGGGGTTACCACCATGCGCATCGACGCAGGGCTCGACACCGGCGACATACTCATGCAGCGCGAAATTCCGATTGCTCCGGAAGACACCGCCGAGACGTTGGGCCCGAAGCTGGCGTCCATCGGCGCGGATTTGATGGTTGAGACCCTGCGCGGACTCGACACGGGCCAAGTTCGCCCGACTCCGCAGGATCATTCGCAAGCCACGCTCGCGCCGATTCTGAAAAAAGAAGATGGCCGCATGGACTTCGCTCGCAGCGCAAGCGATCTGTTCAATCGCCTGCGCGGGTTTCAGCCGTGGCCTGGGGCGTTCACGACTTTTAAGGGTAAGACGCTGCAAGTGCACCGCGCTCAACCTTTGCAACATGCGGTTAAGTTGACTCCGGGAGAAGTCGCAGTGGAGGGAATGCGCCTGTTCGTCGGCTGCGGCAAGAACAAGGACGAAGACAAAGACACTGACACGGCGCTGGAGCTGATCGAAATTCAACTCGAAGGCAAGCGCCGCATGACCGCGCAGGAATTCATCAACGGCTACCGGCCCAAATCCGGCGACCATCTGGGAGAGTAGGCTGCGATGGCCGTTTCTCCCGCTCGCTCGCTGCCGTGGCTTTCGAAATTCTTCTGCGGGTCGAGCGCGAAGAATCCTACGCCGCCGAACTGCTCCATTCCGCTCGCCTCGCAAAGCTTTCCTCCCGTGATCACGGGCTCGCCACCGAACTGGTGATGGGAGTACTGCGCTGGCAGTCTCTGCTCGATCGGCGATTGGCCGCAGCATCGTCGCAGCAGCTCGAGCGGCTGGACGGCGAGGTTCTGGCCGCATTGCGCCTCGGCGTGTATCAATTGCAGTTTCTCTCCAGAGTTCCGGCACGCGCGGCGATCTTTGAAAGTGTGGAACTCGTCAAGGCTGCGCGCAAGCGTTCGGCGGCTCCGTTCGTCAATGCGGTTCTCCGGAAAATTGCCGGGGGCGGCGCGGAAGACATCTTCGCGGAAATCGGCAAATCGCCCGACTCGATGACGCTCGCTCAGAACGCCGCTCATCCCCCGTGGCTGGTGGCTCGCTGGACCGAGCACTATGGACTTGAGGCAACGCGGCAGATCTGCATCCAGGATCAGACAGTGCCCGGCACGGCCATTCACATTCACGACGATGAATCTCACGGTGATCAATCTAATCAAACCGATGCCGAACTTGCCGCAGCTGGCGTGCAGCTCTCGCCGGGCCGACTGCTATCGGCTGCACGACGCGTTCTTTCGGGCGACGTAACCGGAACGCGCGCTTATCAGGAAGGCCGCATCTCCATTCAGGATGAAGCTTCGCAACTGGTCGCGTTGCTGGTTGGTCGTGGAGAAAGGATCCTTGATTGTTGTGCCGCTCCCGGCAGCAAGACTGCCTTGCTCGCCAGGCGCAACCCGCGCGCCAAAGTGTTGGCGACGGAGTTGCATCCTCACCGCGCACGCTTACTGCAGAACCTCAATCGCTTGCCGAACGTACACGTCGTTGCCGCGGACGCGCGTCATTTGCCTTTCTCTCCATCCTTCACCTTCGACCGCATTCTCGCCGACGTTCCTTGCTCCGGCACCGGCACTCTGGCCCGCAATCCAGAGATCAAGTGGCGGCTCAAAGCTGAAGACCTGCACGATCTTCAGTCGCGGCAGGTGGCCATCCTGAAGTCCGCGCTGGCCCAGCTTGCGACTGGCGGGCGGCTCGTCTATTCCACGTGTTCGCTGGAGCACGAGGAAAACGAAGCAGTGGTGGAAGCTGCCCTCGAGGGCACGGCGGAATTCAAAGTCGCCGATTTGAAAGGAGAGCTGGAGCAGTTGCGGCAGTGCGGCGAGATGTGCTGGGAGGATATCGCGTCGCTTCTCGCTGGGCCCTATCTGAGAACAATTCCCGGCGTGCATCCTTGCGACGGATTCTTCGCCGCGATGATCGAACGGAGATAATCGAAAATCACGTAGGCCCGGACGCCCTCGTCCGTGCGGGCGAGCGAAGCTCGCGGGCTCTAGCGGACTTCGAAATTCACCGCGCTGCCAGCCGTGATTTTCTGTCCGGGCGCCGGAGTCTGGGTCACGATCATGCTCGCTGCGCTGGGCTCGGAGACCGCAGACGGCGCAACTGGCGCGGCTTGCGGCTCGCCGGGCAACGGCGGCCGCAGCACGCTAATTTTGCCGGCCTTGACGCCGGCATCCTGCAGCGCCAGCATCGCGCTGCCGAGCGGTTGTCCGGTGAGGTTCGGCATTACATAGGTTGGCGGCTCGGCGCCGTCGCTGACCAACAGATTGATCTTTGGTGCGGATACGCCGCTGGCATTCGGCGGCGGGCTTTGCGAGATCACCTGGTCCAGCGGCGCGTCGGGCAAATTGACGTGCGCGACCGAACCCAGACTGAGCCCGCGGCGCCGTATGTTCAACTCCGCGATGCGCTCGCTCCCTCCCGTCACGTCGGGAATCGTCACCCGCTGCGGCCCCAGACTTTGCGCCACGCGGATCGACCAGCCTCGCCGCACCTTCGTTCCCGGCGGCGGCATCTGGGTCATGATTTTTCCTTCGGGAATGTCAGGGCTGTAGAACTGCCGCTCGACCACCACTAGCAGGCCCGAAGCCGCGCCCGCGCGCTCGGCCTCGAACGGACTCATGCCCACCAGTTTCGGAATGGCCACCTCGCGCCCGTGAATGGCCAAATGCATGGCCGTGAGCGCCGAAATCAGCGCCACCGTCATCAGGACCAGAGCCAAAAGCAACATGCGGAAAAACTGTCGCATTGCAGGATTTAACTTTCCTTTCGAGCTGAAGCTGTTTCTCCGCGTGACTCAGCGATCTCTGCCGTTAACTCGGTCGCCGCACCAGAAACGCCGTCAGCTAACCTGCCACACCGTGTCCAGCACCGTCCCATCCACCCACTTCACCACCGCGCACGGACGATCGCCCAACTTGGGCCGCGCCGGCTTGCCGCAGATTTTCTCGACTTCCGCCTTGATGTCCTGAATCGGACGAATCGGCAGCTTCGATCCCTTCACTGCTTCGAGCAGGTCCGTGCGCCGCGGATTGATCGCAATTCCGCGCTCGGTCGCGACCACGTCAATCATCTCGCCCGGCCCCGTCATCGTCGTAACCTCGTCCACGATCACGGGAATGCGATCGCGGAACGAAGGCACCGCGAGAATGGTGCAGCCGGCAAACAGGCAGTTCTGCCATCCGCCAATGCCGTGCAGCAAGCGCCCGTCGGAGTGCGTCACCACGTTGGCATTGAAATTCACGTCCACTTCCGTCGCACCCAATACCACGGCATCGACCAGCGAAGCGAAATTCCCCTTACCGTGATAGTTGTAGGAGGTGAACGGCGAAGTGGCCACGTGCCGCGGATCGTTCGCTATCGACTTCACTCCGTCGAGATCAAACGTCTGCCCATCCAGGATGTAATCCGTCAGCCCTTCTTGCAGCAACTCAACCAGGAATTTAGTTGACCCGCCGCGAACGAAGCGCGCCTTGACGCCATCCTCTTTCATCATCTGCTTCAGATACTCGACGAAGGCCAGCGCGATCCCGCCCGCTCCTGCCTGGAACGAAAATCCGTTCTTCATGATTCCCGCTACCCGCAGAAACTGCGCCACCAACTCCGCAATCCGCAGCCGGTCGGGCGAGCGCGTAATCTGCGTCGTGCCCGAAACAATCTTTTCCGGATCGCCAATCGATTCCACTTCCACCACAAAGTCCACGTTGTTGCCCTGAATCTGCCAGGGCACACAAGGAAAGGGCACGAGGTTATCGGTGACCACGATCACGCGGTCTGCGTAGATCGAATCCGCCAGCGCAAAGCCGAGCAACCCGCAGGCCGACTTGCCATGCGAACCATCCGCATTCCCGAAAGAATCGGCGGTCGGCGCCGCAATCACCGCGACGTCAATGTGAACGTCTCCATCCTGGATCGCCTGGTAGCGTCCGCCATGCGAACGCAGCACTCCCATGCCGCGCATCTTCCCCTGCGTGCAGTAGTCGCCCAGCGGCCCGTTCATCGAGCCTTCGATGTGATGGATCACGCCTCTTTCCATCAGATCGATCGCACCCTCCTGGGAAGGAAACGACGCGCTCGGGAACCACATGAGATCCTTGACGCCGATCCTGGCCGCCGCCTCCAGCGCCATCAGCGCGACTTGATCGCCGTCGCGCAGATGATGATGGTTCGAGATCACCATCCCGTCGCGCAGTCCGCACTGGCGCAGCGCCGTTTCCAGATCGGCCACGCGCTTATCACCAGTATCTGGATAATCTTTATTCGAGCGGATTATCGGCGCTGCCTTCCGCCCGCGCGGCTGGTATCTTCCCGCGCCCAGAAACGGAATCTGCGGCTTGCCGTTCACCATCGTCGGCACCGCACGCCCAGCGGCGTTATGCGCCAGTTCTACTCTTTCTTTCGCGTTCACACTCACACTCACGAAATCACTCCCATCGCCTTCGCCCGCTCCACCAGTTGCAGCGCCCGCTGCACCACCGGAGGATCGATCATCTTCGAACCCAGACTCACCACGGCCAATCCTTTGTTTTGCGCTTCTTCAAAAGCGGCAACCACTTTCTGCGCCTTTTCGATTTCGACCGCGGTGGGTTGAAACGCTTCGTGGATCACGCGAATCTGCCCGGGATGAATGCATCCCATGCCTTCGAATCCCGCAGCCCGTGAGGCTTCTCCCCAACGCCGCAGGGCGTCCATGTCGGCGACATCGCTGAAGACCGAGTCAATCGCCTGCACTCCCGCGGCGTGCGCTGCATTCACCACGCGCGACCGCGCATATTGCGACTCTCGCCCTTCCGCGGTCTTCACCACGCCCAGATCGGCGGTGTAATCTTCAAGCCCAATCGTCAGCGCCGCCACATTTTCACTCGCCGTCGCGACGGCAAATGCATTCTCGATTCCCAGCGCCGACTCCAGTATCGGCATGATCCAGATCGGCCGGATAATTCCGTGGCGCGCCTTGATCTCGCCGATCATCCGATCCACTTCTCTCACCTGCTCGGGCTCCTCGACCTTCGGAATCAAAATCAGGTCCGGACTCTCGCCCACCACTTCCGCCAGATCTTCGAGCCCCAGCGGCAACTGGTTAATGCGCACCATGCGCTCGCACGATCCGAAATCGACCGCCCGCAAAGTATTTCGCACCAGGATGCGAGCGGCATCTTTTTCTCCGCGATGCACGGAATCCTCCAAATCGAGAATCACGGCATCGGCCGCGTGCAATGAGGCGTTGATGTAGTACTTCGGTTCGGAGCCCGGCAGATACAGACGCGATCGACGCAGCCGGTCCTTGTGCGACGGCGCCGGCAGCGGATGCTGCTCCGGCAGCGAGCGTTTGCCGAGCGCGATGCCTACGCGCCTCGCTGCGGCCTCGATGCGAGCCGCGATGACAAAAGGCAGCGCGCCTTCATCATGAATCGCAACCCGCGCGTGCTTCACTCCAAGCTCGCCCAGAACTTCTCGCGTCTGATCCATGATCGCCGCGCCGTAATAGGGCGCAACGCGCGACTCCAGTGAGATCTCGACCCCGCCGCTGTCACGCGCCTCAAAAGCGACGTGCACGTCCGACCGAACTTCTTGGCCCCAATGGCCTGCCTCGGCAGAACGCGGGGATGTAGTCTCGACAGCGCTGCTCATAATTCCCTCAAATTAGGACAAAAAAATTTCGGGCTCCTCTGATTCCCCGTGCTTCTCTGCGTCCCCTGTGGTTATCGCAGTTTCTCCAAAATCGCATCCGTCATCTGCACCGTCGAAGCCGCACCCTGACTGATCGCCTTCGGACCGCCTGTAAAGCGCATCATATCGTAGGTGCGGACTTTTCCTTCACGCACCACATCCGCAATCGCCTGGCGGATGCGGTTCGCCTTCTTGCTCTTCGCCCACATGATCAAGCATCATCGCCGCCGAAAGAATCATCGCAATCGGATTCACGATGGGCGGATTCAGCTCGGCATACTTCGGCGCGGATCCGTGTGTCGGCTCGAATACTGCCACGTCATCTCCAATGTTGCCGGATGCCGCGAATCCCAGTCCGCCCACCAGCCCCGCGAACGCGTCGGAAAGAATGTCGCCGAACAGATTCGAGGACACGACTACGTTGTAGTCCTCCGGATTTTTGTTGAGCCACATTAATTGTGCGTCGATGTTCGTCGACCAAAGCGCAATCCCCGGATAATTCTTCGCAACCTCTTTTGCCACTTCTTCCATCATGCCCGAAGTTTCGCGCACCACATTCGGCTTCTCGCAGATCGTCACACCTTTGAACCCGCGCTTCTTCGCATATTCGAAAGCCGCGGTCACGATGCGCTGGGCCGCTTTGCGAGTGATGATGCGGCAACTCACCGCGATCTCCGGTCCCGGGCACATTGGCAAAAGCCTTGAACCGCGGGTGGCTGTTCAACGCGGCGCGCACGTTCTCTGGAGGGTTCGTCCACTCCACGCCCGCGTACATGCCCTCTGTGCCTTGCCGGAACACGGTGGTGTCGATCTTGGGTTCGTCGAAACCGGGCTCATCGAAACCAGGCTCGCCGAAGCCACCATCCGTTTTCTTGCGAATGTAATTCAGCGGATTGCCCGTGAACCCGACGCACGGCCGCATGCAGATATCCAGATTGAAGTTCTGCCGCATGGTCACGATCGGCGAGTAATAAACGTAACCCTTCCCCTGCAGCTCGGGTTTAAGCTCCGCCTGCGCCGCTTTGTTCGGCTTCGAAGTAATCGCGCCAAACAAGCCCAACTTATGCTTGGTGAGTAACTCGATCGTACGGTCCGGCAGCGCATTGCCCTGCGTGCGCCAGCAGTCCCATCCGATATCGGCATGAATGTACTCGGCGTCAAAGCCGACCGCTTTCAAAACCCGCAAAGACTCCGGCAAACCTGGTTTCCGATGCCGTCTCCCGGCATGGTAATAACTGTGTATTTCCCCATCATTGCTCCTTGTAACATCTACCGCATGATATGAACCGCCGAGACGCCGAGGACGCAGAGAAATACAGATGTCCTTCGCCTGATGCTCAGGATGACAATCTTGCTTAGATTTCTCGGCGTGCTCGCGTCTCGGCGGTGAACAATCTAAGCCACGCCCAACCGCTTCGCCACCAGATTCTCCACTCCGCCGGCAATCACCAGCGACTGCGGCACGCTGCCCAGCGCCGGGAACGTAAATTTCTCTCCGCGCCAACTGATCGTACTCGAAGTGAAATCGATGTCGATCTCGTCGCCGGGAATAATCGTCTTCTGCTTCGCCGCGATCTCCTTCGCAAACTGCTCGCGCACACGCGCCACAAATTCCGGCACTTCAATGCACAAAAAGCCATTGTTGAACGCATTCCGCAGATAGGTCTGCGAGAAGCTGGCCGCGATCACCAGCGGAATGCCTTTCGCCTTCAGACACGTGACCGCCTGTTCACGGCTTGAGCCGGTGCCAAAGTTGAACTGGCTGACGATCACGTCGCCCGCCTTCGTGCGCGCGGCGAACTGCGGATCGTAATTCTCCATCACCACCTTCGCCATCATTTCCGGAGTCATGTCGTCGCGATAGGTGTAGTCCTTGCCATAAATCGCATCGGTGTTGACGTTATCCTGCGGCAGGAACACCAGCCGCCCCTTCACGCGCTGCGGAAAGCCCGCCAGGATTTCAACTTTCTCCGCGGCACCCAACGCCGACGCCAATTCGGTATAGTCGCGCTGCGGCGCGCGATTCGCGAACTCATGCGGCCCGCGAATATAGCCGGCAATCGCCGACGCCGCGACTACTTCCGGACTCGCCAGGTAGCACTTCGCATCGCGCGATCCCATGCGGCCCTTGAAGTTTCGATTCGTCGCCGAGATCCCGACCTCGCCCGCTTCAAGCAATCCCACGCCCAGCCCAATGCACGGCCCGCAGCCCGACGGCAGCGGCTGCGCACCCGCATCCAGCAACGTCTGCCAGATGCCACGCTGCTCCGCTTCTTCCTGCACCCACTTACTGGCTGCGCTCAAGTAGAACTTCACGCCCGAGGCAACTTTCCGGCCCTTGAGCACCTTCGCGGCCGCCGCCAGATCTTCCAGTCGCGAATTCACGCACGAAATCAGATACGCCTTCTGGATCGCAACTTTCTTGTTCTCAATTTCAGCCAGCGACTGCATCACCTGCACCGTGTCGGGCCCCGATACGTGCGGCGTCACTTGACCGAGGTCGAGCGTAATCCGCGCCGCATAGACCGCATCCGCATCCGGCGTCGCAGGATTCTTCTCCCAATTGGCGATGTCTTTTTCTGAAAATCGGAGGACACTCGTGCCCGCGCCCATCGCCTTGAGACGCTGGTGAACACCGCGCAAATACTGGATCGTGACCTGCGTCCACCGGAAACCAGCCCACCAGCGGACCCCACTCCGTCGTCATATTCGAAATCGAAAGCCGCGCATCCATCGAAAGCGAAGCTACTCCCGGCCCCGTGAACTCGACCGCCGCATTCAGGCATTCGTCGTGGTTATACAGCCCGCACAAAGTGATGATGACGTCCTTGCCCGTGACGCCCTCCGGCAACTTGCCTTCGAGCACGACCTGAATCGACCGCGGAATCTGCCACCAGAATTCGCCCGTGGCCCACACAGCGGCTGCATCCGTGCGAACAATCGGCGTTCCGATCGCGCCCAGCGCGCCATACATATTGGAATGCGAATCGGACGCGACCACGAACGAACCGGGAACCACATACCCGCGCTCCACCATGATCTGGTGTCCGATGCCCGATCCCGCGGGATAGAAATCCACGCCCTGCTCTTTCGCGAACGCTTCAATGGCGCGGTACTTCTTCAGGTTTGCTTCATCCCGATTCTGGATGTCATGATCGAGTGCGAATGTGAGCTGGTGCGGATCTTTTACCTTCTTTGCGCCGATGCCCTTAAACTTGCTCATCACCGCCGACGTGTTGTCATGTGTCATGCAGCGGTGCGGGCGAATCGACAGAAAATCTCCCGTTCGAAGCGGCCGCGCCGGCCCTTCGGTCATGTGTTTCTGCGCGATTTTTTCAACGATGGTCTGGCCCATGATTACTCCGTGTAACTCAGCCTCTCCGCTTCAATTCGAATCCCAGATACATCATCTGCCCGATGTGAGAATGCAGATGCGTCGCGCATAGCAGCACCGCGGCGAACCGGTCGCGCACGTCCACACCGACAGCGGTGTATTCCTTTGACCAGTCTTCCGCCGTCTGGCTGTTGATCGCGGCGAGCACCATCTCCATCGCCTGATCAAATTTCTTCAACACCTCTGTTTTAGATGGCCGCGTCGTTTCCGAAAACTCCAGCGGACGATCCCGCACATAGCCCGTTCCGGCAATCTGCGCTCCGATGTAGTAGTTCAAGTTGCCCGTGAGATGCAGTATGAGGTGGCCAAAACTGTTGCCGAAAGCGAAGGGCTTGGCCCAAAACTGCTCGTCGCTCAATGGCGCCGCCAGCTCGCGAACCACGCTTGCCAGTTTTGTGTAACGGGCCGTTAGGTCTGATGCAATCGTCTGTTTTAGATCAGTCATAGGTTACTCCTGCTCGCCGGATTCGACTCCACTGCCAACGTCAGCCGGACTTCGTCCGGCTGGACGGACGAGGGCGTCCGTCCCTACGTGTCTGCCGGCTAGCGATGTTCTTGCTGTCCTGTTGGCTAGTTTTCGCTTTCGGTTTTTTCACATCCGCCTTCATCAGCGCCATCAGCTTCGTGACCGACGCGCACTTCTCCAGATTCCAAATCGCGTCAATCAGCTTGGCCTGCGCCTTCGCCGAAAGTGCGCCCTCCGCGAGCGCGCGGAATTTCTCTTCGATTTCCGCATCGCTCAGCGGATTTCGCGGATCGCCCTTCGGATAGTCGAGCTGCTTCGAAAATTTTCTTCCGTCGGTGGTCGTGATGTTCACAATCACCCGCTGCAGCGCTGGGAAAACTTTTTCGATTTCGGGATCCGCCACAACCTCAACTTTTTTCAGTTGCGCGCGAATCGCCGGGTCCATGATCTTCTTCATCTCGAATTGTGCCGGAGTCACTTGCCGATCGACCAGCGCTGCTGCAATCACGTAGGGCAGCGAATGGTCGGCCGTCTCTTTGGTATGCGGATCGTACTTGCTCGGGTCAGAAAGAATGTCAGCCGCGCGCGCCAGCGACCGGATCTGAATCTTCTCCACTTGATCGGGATGCAGATCGTTGCTCTTGACCAAGTCAAGCATCGCCGAAATCGGAGCGTGCGTTAGCGCTTCGCTCGGGAAAAATTTCATTCCGCATTGCGTGATGCGCCACGACAGGCCGAGTCCGTCGGTCAGCAAATTCTGTTTCCACTCCGGACCGAAACAGTGCACCAATCCTTCCTTCCCGTCGATCACGTGCTCGGGGCCAGTGTAGCCCCGCTCGGCCAGCAGCGCCGCCAGCACGCCGCTCTGCGTTGCCATCGGATCGACGGTGTTCTTCATCATCGTCAGCTTGCCCGCAGTCACCGCGCCCATGGTGCAATGCCGCGAAGCGGAAATTCCGATGGCATGCTGAATCTGCTCCCAGCTCAAATGCAGCGCGCGTCCCGCCACGATCGGCGAGACAAACGCCGTCAGCGTCGCGTGATGCCAGCCGCGCTCGCGGATGCCCGGAAACGCCGCCTCGCACAAGCGCATTTCGAACTCGTGGCCCAACACAAATCCAACAATCAATTCCTTGCCATCGCTTTTGGCGCGCTCGCAACATGCCATCGCGGCCGGAAAAATATCGGAGGGATGCGATGGATCCTGCTTCCAGTAAATGTCGTTGTAATCCATGCAGCGGATCATCAGGGCATTCGCCAGCGACGCCGAAACTGCGTCCATCTTTTGGCCGGTGCCAATCACCGTCGCCGGCCCGCGCCCGGCAATCTCTTTCAGCACTTCGAGCGCAATGATCACGTCATGCTGCCGATATCCGCCGAGCGCGCAGCCCACCGAATCGAGCAGAAAGCGTTTGGCCTGGTAAACCGCGTCCTGCGAGAGCTGTCTGTATTCAAGCCCCGCGGCCCAGCGGGACATGGTCGCGGTGATGGTTTCTTTGGTGGCGGTCGCTTCTTTCGCTGACACTGGCTTCTCCTCGAATCACTTCCCAATTGTCATCCCGAGCAAAGCGAGGGATCTGCATTTGCGCCGGGAACCATGCAGATCCCTCGCTTCGCTCGGGATGACAAAGCTGAGGGTGATGCTGGTTACACAATCACTGCACTTTCACGTTCTTCGGATTCTTGAACGGCAGAAACGCCATGAAATCGGCGTGATGCACAATGAACGCTTCCGTCGTGCGCTTCACCAGATCGCCTTCGGCGGCGTGCGCGGCGATGATGTGGCACACTGCGTCCGGCACACCACACTCCATCGCCAGCGCGACTCCGGTAAAGGGATGCCGCAATGCTTCTCCGCGCTCGCTTTGCCGGCTCTTGCCGTCCGGACCGATTTCATACTCCAGCAATTTGCCGACGTCCGCCAGGATCGCGCCTGCAATCACCACGTCTGCGTCGATCGGCAGCGCTCGGCCCATGAAGTTCGTCATCGCTTTCGCACTGTCGCGCGCAATATGCACCACGCAGCGCTTGTGTTCCATGAAGGTGATCGGACAATTTGGAACCAGCAGAGTAAAAGGAATCTGATTCAGGTCATCAGGCTTCAGCGGACTGCGCTCGAGCGCCTTGATCCAGACTTCGGTCACCTGCTCACGAAGTTTGGGATCGCCGATCCACTGAATTTCCGGCCACAGTCGTTCGACGGCCTCCCGCATGGGCAGGACCTCCATTACAAGACTCACCAGATTATCGGAGTCGATGCGGATGCGTCGAGGGGATGGAGTTCGCGACGCGAGACAAGTTTGTCGTCTGATCGCAGCAACTCCACCCGCGAAGCGGACAGGCTGCGCAGTCCGCTGCATACGCCGCCTAGACCACCGCCGGGAGTTCTTGAAGTCCGCAGCCGCTCCTGCTCAGCGCAAGACTCATTGCCTACGAGCAAACGGGGTCGGTGTTGTGGTGAGAACTTCCTTCCGCAGTCCAGATAGGGGGATAGCGTAGGGGTCCTTCGACTCCGCAGAATGACTCGCTTCGCGAATCGTTCTGCTGCGCTCAGGATGACAATCGGAGGAGAGCGCTATTTCTCGATCGGCAGCAGCTCAATGCTGCATCCCGAACCGCCGCAGCTCAACAGCCCGCGGCGAACGATTTTCACCGACGACACATCCGGAAATCTCACGGGGAAATCCTTCTCCCGCAGTTGCTGGCCGGCTGAACGAAGACTTTCGTCGCCTTCAACAAACTCGGCACGCTCGGGACGCGGCGAGCTGTCGAACACGAGGTTGAACCGCGCCGAAGCCGGCTTGCTAGTAATCGCGCCGAGCTTTACCGTGCGTGCCTGCACCAACTCGGCTGGCGCCAGCGCGATATCTTTCTCCGCTGCTGCGGGATCGCCGGCCAGCTTCGCCAAGCGCGCCCGCGAATCCTGCACTTCATTAGCGCTTCCGCCCGCCGCCACGGCCAGCGCATATATATGGCGCGCCTTCTCCGGCTGGCCTTGCTTTTCGAGCACCTGCCCCAGCCGGTTGGCGACCGTTCCCGACTGGCTCAAAAGCCACGCCGACGTTAGAAACTGCATCGCCGCCAGATTTTCGCCGCGCTGGAATTTCGCCCATCCGATCCGCGCCCATGCCAGCGCCACCAGTCGCATCGACGAAAATGCCGACGGCCCCAGCCGGTCTAACTCGCCCGAGTCGAACTGTCCTCCAATGTCGTACAGAACCTGCTGCGCGGCGTTCTCGGTTTCGGTCGGATCAATGTCGGGCTTCAACGCCGAGGCGAAGATATCCTGACCCGAATCCGCACCCGCACTGCCCGTCAATCCCTTCATCAACTCTTGCGCTTGCGCGTTTTCTCCCAATCGTCCATACACCTGCGCCAGCGCCATCTTCGTTTCCGGATCGTCCGGAGGAATTGCGGCGGCCGCTTCCAGTTCCGTGCGCGCGTCGGCATCTCGTCCGAGCTGTGCCAGCAACAAGCCGAGATTTTTGTGCGCTGCTTTCTCGTACGGAGCCGTCTCCAGTTGCTTGCGATAAGCCGCGATCGCCTCGTCGGTCTTCCCCGTTTCTTGCAGCTCCATCGCCAGGTCGCCATTTGCGTGCTTATGATTCGGATCGAGCTCGATCTGCTTGCGGAACGCCGCGATCGCCTCCGCATGATGGTTGGCTCCGGCGTAGGCCAGTCCCAGGTCATACCAGCCGTCTTTGATAACCGAATTCGCCAGACTAGAATTCGCCATACCAGAATTCGCCACATCAGAATTCGCCAGACCAGAATTCGCGAGAGCAGGATTCGCCGGGCTCGCATCCCCGTCCAGCGCGCGCTTCAGCAGGTCGATCGCCGTGCGATAATCCTTGCTCTGCAGCGCTTTCACTCCCGCCTTATGCAGCTCCGCGGGAGTTCCTTCCATCTTCGAAGCCGCCGTCTTCTCCCCTTGCCCCGACGGCGTCAGGATCGTGCACGACAACAACTGGTCTTGGTCGCTGTGCGCTGCATTGCGAAACGATTCGTAGTCCGCGCGCCGCGCCGGCGTTAGCTCATTCACTTTCACGACAAGTTTGCGTTCGCCTTCCAGAATTCCCTTGCTCAGCGAATAGGTCGATGAATAGTCGCCATAATCTCGCGTCATTTTCACCGCGGTCGGCGTGTGCACCGTGTAGTTGGAGGGAAACTGCAAGCGGACCCGGTAGTCCATTTCACCCGCGGGACCGATGTTCATCGGCTCCTTGCTCTTTTCCGACGCTCGAATCGCAGGCATCCCCAACGGCGGGATGGGGCGAAAATCCACACTCGCCGACGGCACTACAAAATACCGGTCCTGGTGCAGGTGATATTTCAGATGAAAAGGCTTGCTCGTGTCCTCGATGGGACTGAGCTGAACGTCATCGACGTCACCCGGCAAGCCCCAACT
Organism: uncultured Acidobacteriaceae bacterium; assembly: GCA_963725245.1. Classification (GTDB taxonomy): domain Bacteria; phylum Acidobacteriota; class Terriglobia; order Terriglobales; family Acidobacteriaceae; genus Acidiflorens. Next base: position 44,762 of record CAVRYC010000021.1, read on the forward strand.
CGCGGAGAGGGCTTTCGCAAAGTCCTTCCACTGCGCCTGCGGAAATCGCCGGAAGCTTGAACGCATCGGCCAATCGCGATCTCCCTGGGCCGTGAACTCAAGGGTCGCATCGAGCGCGCCAAACTCGCTGAACTTGCCGTCGAGAGTGAAGCGCATGAAGGTCTTGACCGGCGAATCGGCCGGCGTCCGCTGCAAGCCTCCCTCGCTATCCTCCGACGCCACCACTGCTTCTTTGTTTCGCAGTTGGTAAAGAATCAGCCCGAAGGGCGTCACTTCAGGAGTGGTATCGAGCCAGGTCAGCCCGGTTCCCGTCCCCAGTCGAGCCGCCGTGATCACGTGATCGAACTGTGCCGGCGAGGGAACGTCGGCATCCAGTTTGCGCGCGCTGCCGATCAGCACCGGATAACTCTGAATTCCCTCCGCCCGCAGCAGCGCGGAGAACAACGTGTGTTTGTCCTTGCAGTCTCCGTAGTCACTCCGCAGTACGTCCGAGGCCGAGTGCGGCTGATACCGCCCGACTCCGAGCGAGATGCTCACGTAACGCACATTCCGCGCCACGAAATCGTAGAGCCGTCGCGCTTTTTCCGTGGGCGTGTCCGCTCCCTTGGTGAGCTCGTCGGCTTTTTTTCGCACGCTGTCGTCAACCGTCATGCGCTCGCCTTGCAGCTTGGCATACCAGTGCGCGACCTGCTTCCAGTCGGTGAAAGTCGTCAACTGTACATCGGGACCGGCGTCTTCGTCCGCCTCATCTCTTTCTCTTGTCGCGTTCCGGCCGGATGTCCTTCACCACCCAGGTGTAAATGCGGCGGTCTCCGGTTTCCTGAATCTCCGGCTTTCGCGTCGGGGTTTTGAGCTTCACTTCCCGCGCCTTCGGGACGTCAATCTCCAGCCGATCTTCGTTGACCACCACACCCTTGGGAAATGTATGTTCGTACCAGAAGTTTCCTGCAGCCAGCGGCGTGAGAACCCGCGTCACGGCGCGGTATTCCAGCGTGTCGCCGGGCTGCAGCGCAGCCACGGAAATATGCCGCTGCCGGTAGTCGCTGTACATCGGAGCTTCCTTCAGCACATCGGGAGCGAAATCCTGCGCCGTCGATTCCGGCGTCACCACCACCTGCCCATCCGGCTTGCGCACGCGGACATACTCGACCTCCAGCTTCTCGGTCGCCGATGAGTATCCGAAAACCAGTTGGCCGAATTCCTCCACGCCCGCCTGGCTTTGAATCCGAACCACGGTCTCGGTCTCGCTCACTTCTGTTCCGTCGTTTTCAAAGTGGACACGATTCAAGATTCGCTCGAAGACCGCGGCCTCTTCGGAGTTAGCGTTATTCGTTTTCGGGTCGGGAGCTGAAGCCTGCGCCAGAGCGTCCGCGCTCATCAAACAGATCAGCGAGCAGACGAGTAAAAGGCCAACCAGAGCTTGCGACACACGACAAGACATATTGCAGTTCTTTTACGCCGTGCCCACGGTAAAATCAAACCAACCGGGATGAATTTCACCAAGATCATGCGGCTCATTGCGATCCTGATTTGTTTCCGCAGCCTGCTTGCCGCGCAGGCTCTCCCACTTGCGATTGTGGACGAAGCTCCGCCATCGCTTGTCGCGGGCGTGGAATTCCACGTTCTTCTTCATGCCCGCGGCGGCGTTCCGCCCTACGTCTGGAGCGTGGCCAGTGGAGCTCTTCCCGAAGGAATCACGCTCAGCCCGGAAGGCCTGCTGGCGGGACGCCCCGCCAAGCCCGGGGCTTTCGCGCTCACCTTAAAGGTCGTGGATTCCGGCCATCCCGCGCACACCATCAACAAAGTGTTCCGGGGCGTGGTCACCGCTTCTCTGTTGATCGAATGGCTTCAACCTCCAAAGGTCCGCGACGACCGGATCGACGGCATCGTCCAGGTCTCCAATGGTTCCAGCGAAGCCTTCGATCTGACCATTATCATCGTGGCCGTCGCCGAAAATGGGCGGGCGACGGCAATCGGCTACCAGCATTTGCCGCTAAAAGCGGGCACTACCGACTTTCAAATTCCCTTTGGCAACACGCTCCCCTATGGCGCCTATGTGATCCATGCCGATGCCATCGCCGAAATCCCCGCCCGGAACGCCATCCTTCGCCGGCGACTCCAGAGCCCTCAACCTTTGCAGGTCGTGCAGGGTCCGTAGCGGCTTTTCAAATTGATGAAAAACTAGTCTGGGGTGCACGACGCAGAAGCTTGTCGCCCTGGATGGCAACGATGGCGCGCGCCAGATCGCAGCCCAAGTTAACGCCTGACGCCTGCGAACTGTCCCCCGTTTCTTGCTTTTTGGGGGCGGTTCCGCTAGATTTCAAGTTCCTTTGATTTATTCCAAGTGCCTTTGATTTGACGAGCGGCCATTGATCTGACGAGCGGGCAGACCGTAAACTTGCCTCCAGGAGTAGTGGGTATGAAGCGGAGTTATATTGGGCTCGCGTTGGGCGTGCTGGTGGCAGTGGGAGCGGCTTTGAGCCTGCCGAGTTGCGGGCACGACCAGAAGTTGGTGAGCCTTACGGTTTCGCCGGCGACTGCTCTCTATCCGACGCCGCAATCGGGGCAGGTTGACTTCAGCGCCATTGGAACGTACATCCACCCGCCGGCAACGAAAGACATCACCAACCAGGTAACGTGGAGTACCGATGTCCCTGAATTGTTGACGCTCAACTATCAGGGGGTGGCTGGTGCGGTGGCGCCAGCGCCGGCAGGAGGCTGCGGGGTCGCGGATATTATAGCAACTGTTCCCGCGGGCACGGGCGGGGCGGCGAATATTGTACCTGGCTACGCGACCGTGACCGTGGACAATCCGGCCGTAGTGACCTGCCCGGGTGGCGGCACTGAAACCACCTTGAGCGTGCAGGTCACCGGGCCCGGAACGGTAATCAGCGTGACCGGCATCCGCCAATAGACTGCCCAACAGTCATGCATTGCCGCGTTTCCGGTAGGGGCTACGGTGGGACTCACGGCCGAACCTATAGGGGCGCCACCGTGACCTGGTCGTCAGCCTGTACGTCTTCGTCGGGAAACAACTGCTCCGTCACGATCCCCAGCGGCGGAGCCAATGTGCTAGCGACGTTTACTGCTCGTAACGGCGAAGCGCCCACGCCATTTCTCGGCTACTCATCCGTTAGCAGCTTGCCCAGCGTGGGCTTGTGCCTCTCCGGCTTCGTCTTCTTCGCCGGCACGAGGCGCGAGGGTTGGGACTGCCGACGCGTTCGCGGGCCATTTCGCGGACGACCTTGGCGGCGGAAAAGATTTTTTTCTTACGCTTGCGCGGCATGGTCGGGATGCCCGCATCTTCGCACATCCAACCCGCAAAAGTGCAATAATCTGAGGTTGGCGCGGGTGACGTAGAGTCGTGTGCGTTAAATCTGCGCTGTCATCCTGAGCGAAGCGAAGGACCTGTGGATTGCTCCGCTGCGAGGAAACGCATAGGTCTTTCGCTCCGCTCAAGATGACAAAATGACTAATGTCGCGAATTCTTGCGACCCTGCTGCGGTTTTCGAGGCCCTAATATTTATGGATGAGCGCGAATTTTTTGACGAACGATCCGATAAGAAGCCGGCAAACTTAAGCTGTCCGCACTGCCATCAGTCGGCGGAGTATGAGATCCAGTGGCTGGTGCGGATGAAGAAGAAGAGTCTGCCGCCGCGGGCGGACGAGCGCGACCGCGCCAAGTTCGCCAAGGCGCAGTCCTACATGCTGCGGCGCGATGACATGATGATGTGCAAGAACATGCGCTGCCGCAAGCGCTTTGAGATTACGGGCGTGCAGAGCGTTGCGTTTCTGCAGGATGGCTTGCCGGCGGCGGGCTCTTGATCGCTGGTCGTTGATCGCGGGTCATTGATCGCAGATTCATTGATCGCGGGTCATTAATCTCAGATCATTGATCTCAGATCTCAAGGCCTGGGGGCGTCCCCCGCGTTTACTTCACAATTTGTTCGCCCCCGGCTTTTCCGGCGTTCGCTTGCCCTCCAAATTGGTCTCGCACGTAGAAATTTCTAAGGTCCATCCGGTACCGCGAATTTTCCCGAGAATGGCAGATTTTGCCTGCCAGGGAGTTCCTGGAATTTCCGATCGATTCTTGCAAGCCGCTGAGCCTAACCGAGATGTTCCCCGATAGGTCCCATTTGGCAGGCAGGTTGCATCCTTCTGGCTGATGGGCCACATGCTCATCGTAGGAGGTTTTGTGGATATGGCAATCAAGACGAAACGATACAGCCGTGCTTCTTTGGCGCCATTGTTGGCGTCATTACTCACTCTGCTGTTGTCGCTCGGCATAGCGGCAAGCGCACAGACCATGCAGCCCGCTCCGGCTCCAACGCCGAACCAGCCGGCCGCGAACCCGCCGGCCCAAGAACCGAACCAACCGGCTCCGGCGACCTTCGCGTGACGATATTACCGCGTCGAGAAGTGGCCGAAATGGATCGATTCCTGGACAGCCATCCGGAAATCGCCCAGCAGCTCCGCAAAGATCCTTCGCTGATCGACAACCGTAGATGGGTCGGGGATCATCCGGCGCTGCACGAGTATCTGCAGAAGCATCCCGGAGTCGCCGACGCGTTCCGCGACCACCCAGACGCCTTCATGCGGGATGAAAACCGCTACGAAAGAGCAGAGGGCGACCGCGACCAGGACCGAGACCGTGATCGATGCAGACCGAGATCGCGACCGGGACCGAGATCGCGACCGGATCGAGATCGCGACCGGGATCGCAACATCAGTCGCCGGGACGTAACTGAAATGGATCGGTTCCTGGACAAGCATCCGGAAATCGCCGAGCAGCTCCGCAAGGATCCCTCGTTGATCGACAACCGTCAGTGGGTCTCGAATCATCCGGCCCTGCAAGAGTATCTGAAGACGCATCCTCAGGTCGCCGAAACGTTCCGCGACGCACCCGGACGCAATTCATGCGGGATGAAAACCGGTACGAACGGACAGAGGGCGATCGTGATCGTTACGGTCGAATGGGCGAGCGCGGTGGCGACGAACGTAACCGTGGGGAGCTGACGAACTTTGGCCAATTCCTTGGCGGTCACTCCAACGTTGCCTCAGAGCTTTCCAAAGATCCTTCGTTGGCCACTAACAAGGAGTACCTGTCCAGCCATCCAGAACTGGATGAATATCTGAAAGCTCATCCCGCGATGAGCCAACAACTGACGGAGAATCCGCAAGCCGTTATGGGCTCGAACTGGGTGCAGCAAGGCGGCGGCTTCACCGCAAAGCCTGCAAGCCCGACGGCGAAGCCGAAGTCTACCCCGAATCAATAGGGATCACGGGTAAGACGAAAGGGAGAATGGTCGGAAGCAGAAATGGGGGCCGAAACAACCGGCCTCCAATTTCTATCGACCCTTCCGGTTTGCGGCTCCTCTGCTGTGGAACACTTAGGGTGAAGCATTTTAGGGAGGTCCTAATGAAGGTCAAGAAATCGCTCATCGCTGTGCTCTCGCTGATTCTGGTTGTGTCCTCGATCGCGGCAGGCAAGGACAAGAAAGGTCAGAGGGGCATGTTGGAAAGCATGCAATCCGTTCCTTGTGGCGCCAAGCAAAGGGGCCTCACCGGGCTGGGGAGCATGGTCGCCAGCCGTGGGGGTGGAGCACGTAAACTCGCATGAGCAGTTGTGCCCCCAGTATTTGCTCCGCACCGACCAAATGGATTACCACATTCGTCCTGTCGATACGAAACACGCGGTGGTTCTCCCAGTCGGTCATGAAGCTGAATTCAAAATCAAGAAGGACCGAATGTTCCTGAGAGTGGCCGACGGAAAAAAGAAGGAGCTAGCCTACCAGGTGGTTTCGATGCAACCGGCAGATTCCGAAGGCAAGCCTGAGAGCAGTGCATACCATCCGGTTGAGAAGCCGGCAGCTCCTCGACCTGCCGACCCAGGGGCAGGAACTCCCAATCCGGGGGTAGATAGTAGAGCCAATAACCAAACGCCGGAGCGCCCTCCACAGCAGTGAAGCGAGGTTACCGCGGTTAGTGGAGCGACGGGCGTCCTCGCCCGTCTCGCTGCGCCCGCAGCCTGTGGACGGGCGGGACGCCCGTCGCTCCAACTGAGAACGCTCTCCGCGCTTCATTCCCGCGCCGTTCTAGTCATCTCATTTGCAGTCATTCATTGTGCCGTCATTCATTGTCCCATCACATTCGTTGGCCATCCATTCGTTTATACTAGCCAGTTTGATCTGCAACAGTTGACGCTGTGAAGGATGGGAGTCGATCCGTGAAGATTCTGGTTTGCTTGAAGCAGGTGCCGCAGAAAGACGCTCCGCTGAAGCTGAATGATGCGGGGACGTGGATCCGCGAAGATGTTTCCTACGAAGTGAATGAGCCGGACGCATTCGCGCTCGAAGAGGCGTTGCGGCAGAAGGAAAAGCACAGCGGCGAGGTGGTGGTCGTGACGGCGGGCCCGGCGCGGGCGATGCAGGTGTTGCGCGAGGCGCTGGCGAAAGGCGCGGACCGCGCGATCCATCTTGAAGACAATGCCTTTGTCGGACTCGATGCCTACAATACCGCGCGAGCGATTGCGGCGGCCATCAAGGATGAGAAATTCGACCTGATCTTCACCGGCCTGCAATCGGATGATTGCGGATATGCGCAGACGGGCGTGATTCTGGCGCAGATTCTGGGACTGCCGCACGCGACCATCATCATGCACATTGAAAAAAATGACGGTGGCATCCGCGTCAAGCGGGAACTGGAAGCAGGGTTCTTTCAGTTTGTCGATATGCCTTTGCCGGCGGTGCTGACGATCCAATCGGGGATTAACAAGCTGCGCTATGCGACGCTGATCGGGATCAAGCAGGCGAAGACGAAACCGATGCGCAAGGTAACGCTCGGGGAAGTACAGTCGGCAATGGGCGCGAATTTGCAGAAGATCGAGAAGCTGTACGCACCGCAGAAGTCGAAGAATACAGAGTTTCTGGAAGGGCCGCCGGCGGAAGTGGCGAAGAAGCTGGTGGAAAAGCTGAAGAATGAACTGCGAGTAATTTGAAAACCCCAGTTGCTCAGTTGCTCGGTTCTCAGTTAAAGAACTCGGGCCGTTACTGAGAACTGGGAACTTTTTCTGAGAACTGACTTTAGAACTGAGAACTGACTTTATGGACACTATTCTTGTAGTCGTTGAACAGCGGGAAGGAAAGCTGAACCGCGTCTCATGGGAGACGATTGCGGCTGGGCAGGCGATTGCCGCTCAGACTGGATGGACGCTGGAGGCCGCGGTGGTGGGCTCGGGCGTAGCTGCGATCGCGGGCGAGGTAGCGGAGAAGAAAGTCGCCAAAGTGTATGACGTCGAGTCGGCCAGACTCGAGCCCTACACTCCAGACGCGTTTGCGTATGCATTGCAGGTTTTTTTGGAGAAACATCCGGCGAAGCTGGTGTTGATGCCGCATACCTACCAGGTGCGGGATTTTGTGCCGAAGCTGGCGACGGTCTTCGAAACCACGGCCATCAGCGACGCGATCGGGGCCAGGTATGAAGGCGGAAAATTGCTGTTCACGCGGCAAATGTTTCAGGGAAAGTTTGTGGCCGACGTGAGTTTTGCGGGCTCGGGGCTTTACTTCGCGACCTTTCAGAATGGCTCGTTCCGCGCCGATAAAGTCGAAGCGGGCGCAGCGCCGGCGCCGGTTGAGACGGTAAATGTCGAGGTTCCGGATGGCGTCGTGCGCAATCAGCCACGGGAAGTTTTCCGGGAAGCCAAGCAGGCGGTCGATTTGACGCAGGCTGAGATTATTGTGTCGGTGGGGCGCGGGATCAAGGAGCAGAAAAACATCGACCTGGCGAAGCAATTGGCGGATGCGCTCGGCGGTGAGCTCGCGGCGTCGCGTCCGATCTGCGACAACGGATGGTTGCCCATGGATCGGCAAGTCGGATCGTCGGGACAGACGGTTGCCCCGAAGCTGTATCTGGCACTGGGAATTTCGGGGGCGATTCAGCATATTGTCGGCATGAAGGGTTCCCGGAGCATCGTGGCCATCAACAAGGATTCCGAGGCGCCGATTTTTGAGATTGCGGATGTTGCCGTCGTGGGAAACTTATTCGACATCGTGCCCGCGCTGATCGAGGAAGTGAAAAAGGCGAAAGGGTAGATCGAGGTGTCGAGGTCAGAGGTTAGAGGTCAGATTGCTGAGGTTAACTTCTGCAATCTGACCTCTAACCTCTGACCTCAGAACAGTGGGACAAACGCTGGCTCGTGGTCGAGCCGAGACAGCCCAGCCGAACGGAAGGCAGTAACCGCCTGCTCGAGTTCACTCGGGCTAATGCAGCGGTTGATCTCGGGGTATTGCTTCCCGGTGACGCGGCAGGCGGGATGGTATTGCGCCATCAGATTGACATAGGTTTCGGGACCGAGTTCGCGGCTGATCCAGTTCATGATTTCCGGCGTTCCGGCCACACTGCCGGGCATTATAAGGTGGCGGAGTAGAACTCCACGCAGCGCCACGCCTTGGTCATCGGTGACGAGCGGGCCGACCTGCCTGTGCATCTCCTTGATGGCGCGACGTGCCGCTTCCGGGTAATTCGGAGCCTTCATATAGCGGCGGGCACTCTCGGGATCCCAGAACTTGAAATCAGGCATGTAGATGTCCACTATCCCGTCCATCAGAGCAAGGGAATCCAGCGAGTCGTAGGCGCTGGTGTTGTAGACCAGCGGCAAACGCAGGCCGCGCTCCACTGCACGCAAGAGCGCTTCCAGAATCTGCGGCACCACGTGTTCCGGAGTCACCAGGTTGATGTTGTGGCAGCCCTGTTCCTGCAAGCGCAACATCATCCCCGCCAATTCTTCCGGTTCGGCGAGGCGGCCTTCGCCCAGCCAGCTGGTTTCGTAGTTCTGACAGAAAACGCAGCGCAGGTTGCACCAGCTGAAGAAGATGGTTCCAGAACCACGGTTGCCGCGCAGACAGCGTTCTTCGCCGAAGTGGGCAAAAGAGCTGCTGACGATCGCGTAACGTCCGGTGTCGCAGACCTGAGTCCTGTTCTCGATGCGGTCGACGTGGCAGTTGCGGGGGCAGAGGACGCAGTCGGCCAGCTTCTCCAAGCCGAGCTTGACGCGACGCGCCAATTCCCCGGATTGCCACAGCTCTAGATATGCGGGCTGGAAGTTTGTTCGGTTGACGGTAGTGAGATGCTCCGGCATTTGTCTTCTCGTGGCGCTGGTGGCTGCTACGCAGTCCGTTTGCGTTCGCCCCGAGCGCGCTCCACGTAGCGACCGTCCCTCACAGTCTACTCGCACGATTTCCCCAGGAGCGATAAACAAAGGCACGCTGAATGCGAAGGCCATTATCAAGGGTTGCGTCTTTCCAGGCACTATCCTGTTGTGAGTGGGTCGCCGGCGCGGTGTTGGCCACGGCGGCATCGACTATATCCGGAAATACGACACTGAGGGCCCGGCCTTCAAAAAACTCCACTGGCAGTTCCATCCCCGACTGGAGGAATGCGTAGGCCGGTCCCAGGATGGCGCGTGGCACTGCAACCTGCTCAAAGGTGTTGGGATCCATGAAAGTACAGGTTTCCGAGTCGTCAAACAGAAACTCCATCATGCGCCGCTCAACTTCCAATTCTTCCAGCCGCTCCTGGAGCCGAAAGTGCGGTTCCCACATCCGGCGACTTGTGACATTGCACAATTTGGTCTTCACCACTCCGCCCAACTTGGCAGACCCAGCTTTCGATTCCGCCTCGAGAACTTTGTAGATTTCCCCCTCGATGCGAAGGAACATTCCCGGTTTCAATTCGGATGCAATCACCATGGGGTACCCCCGGTGTAGCCATCGTCCATCCATATTGATAGACCATTGCACCTTACCTCCGCAGTGACGGATATCACGACGACCGCCCAAGCGGTGGCTGGCCGGCCTCGCGCCCTTGGGGTGAGAGCGCGCGCGTTAGTTCCTGCACATCGAAAATCGGCGGCTGGCATGCGAACCCAGAGCACACCACCGCGAATGATCGCCCGTCAGACGATCGTCTCAGACGACCCTCCTCCGCCCAGCTGGGGAAGATTCGGGATCGTCTCCGCCAAGGCCGGTGGCAGGTTCTGCGCGACAGCCTTGTCAGCGTCCAAACGCAGCACCGCCGTGCTCAAGCCAAGCGGCCGCACCGCAGCCCGATACAGCTCCATGGCCGCTGCATCCTTCCCGACGACCACCACTTGCGTGTGCGGCTGGATGAAGCGGACCACCGCCAGCCCGTAAGTCGCCGCAAAAATGCCGTGCTGACCCGCGACCCCGGCATAGACCTCCAGCGTCTGCCCGGCCTTGTCGCGATACGAAGCATCGTTATGCGACAAATCGTTGGCGTAACCATGCAGACGCAGAAGCGCGATCGCCGCCGCCGAATTTCCTGCCGGAGTCGGCGAATCCTGAAACGGTTTCCGCCGCGTCCCCAAAATTCCGAGTGCGGTTTGCTCGCTCGACGCTCCGCCCGTTGCCGCCCCGCCGCGCGTATCAAAGAATCCGCCCGCCACCGTATCGAAGAACCCCGCCACCATCGCATCCGCAATCGACCGCGCAAAGCGGAAATAGCTCAGGTCCGCCGTCGCCTCGTAAGCGTCGAGACACGCAATCACCGCGAAAGCATAGTCATCCAGCACGCCGGGTATGGGAACAGGAACAGCGCCAGCGACGTCGCGCCTCTCCGCCTGAGCCTCCGAGAAAGCCTCCGAGTACGCAATCACATGCTTCATTCCGCGCTCCGCATTCCATCCCTCCGAAAGCAGACGATCCAGCGAGCGCAAAGCAAAGTGGCGCACCTCCGCCAGATCCAGCACCTTGGCCGCTTCCAGATAAGCCGAAACGCACATCGCGTTCCAACCCGCGTAAACCGTTTTGTCCACATACGGGGTGGGACGCAGCCGCCGCGCCGCATACATCTTCTTCTGAGCCGCCGCCAGCAGCGTGCGCGCTCGATCTTCCTCAATGTTGAGCCGCCGCGCGATTTCCTCCACCGAGCTTAGAGCTGCAGAGGAAACATGCAGCACATTCTTCGCCCGATTGTGATGCATGTCGCCGACTTCCTGGATGTCGTAGTACAGCGCCGCCACCGCAGCCTCATCCTCGGTGAGCGCCGCTTTCGTTTCCGCCAAAGTCCAGGTGAAATAATCGCCGTCATCGTCCATCGAATAGTCGGCATCCTGCGAAGCGTAAAAGCCGCCGTGCGCGCGGTCGCTGAGCCATTCGTCCATCCAGCGAATGATGTCGCGCGCCACCTCCGCGAAGAACTCATCCCCCGTTGCCTGGTAAGCGTGCACATAGTTCTTCAGCAACTCCGAGTTGTCGTAGCACATCTTCTCGAAGTGCGGCACGATCCAGCACTCATCCACCGAGTAGCGATGGAAGCCGCCCGCCAACTGGTCATAGACGCCGCCGCGCGCCATTTTTTCCAGCGTGTGGACGAAAATCGTGCGCAGTTCTTCATTGTTTACATCCGAATCTTTGGCACCACGGTCCTTCGTGCGAACATACTGATCCATCACCAGATCGAGCGCGGCCGGATGCGGAAACTTGGGCGCGCTTCCAAATCCGCCGTTAACCTCGTCAAACATCTTCCGCGCCGATTCCACAATCGCGTCAACCACCGTTGCAGATACTTTCCCGCCGTCCGCCGAAAAAGACTCCGCCTGCGAGATCGCGCTCTCGACCATCTGCGCCTGCTCCAGCACCTCGCCGTGCTTCTCGCGATAAGCCTGAGCAATCGAAAGCAGCACACGCTTAAGACTGGGCCGTCCGTACTGGTCGGCCGGAGGGAAGTACGTCCCCCCATAAAACGGTTTGCCGTCGGGAGTAAGAAACGCCGTAAGCGGCCACCCGCCCTGTCCTGTGAGCGCGCCCACCGCCGCCTGATACCGGCTGTCAATATCCGGACGCTCGTCCCGATCCACCTTCACCGCAATGTAATGCTCATTAACGATCGCCGCCACCTCGGCATCGTCATAAGACTCGCGATCCATCACATGACACCAGTGGCACCAAACCGCCCCAATATCTAAAAGCACAGGCTTGTTGGCCGCGCGAGCCGCGGCAAAAGCCTCCTCCCCAAACTCATGCCACTGAATAGGCTGATGCATAGCCGAACGAAGATAGGAAGAAGAAGCGCGAGCGAGGGCGTTGTGGGAGCCGGTGGTCATCAGGAGAGTCTATCGCGAGAATGGTCGGAAATGTCTGGACCGTTCCCAATTCGGGAGTTGAAGTCCGCCTGAGACCGCGTTAGATTCGAGATTTAAGGAGCAGAGCCCTATGTTTCAGCGCGAGATCAGCCACGAAGGATTGCACAAACGCCGTTCAGTGCAAAGTGCGTTCCCCGAGATCGTCGATGTCCTAGCCGAGACACAGATCCGCGCGTGGAACGAGCAATGGGAGCGATGGCGGGCCAGGAAGAAATGGCGGACGGATAAGTATGTGAGCTCTCTTAAACCGACGGGTCCGGGCACCGCCTCTTTGGACATAGATATAGCAAAGGATCTGACTGCGGATCAGACAAGGGAGTACGAAGAGGAAATCGATGCCCTCGAACATCTCCTGCGGGACTCGCTTGAAGAGGACCACTCGATCGACTGGGGGCTACTCGCGGATGAATCGCGTTACGGGCCCAAGCCTTCAGAACCGCACAGCGAACCGGCAGCGCGAGAATCGGATATCAGTGGTGAGGAGTTCAGACTTGCGAAGGGACGTGAGTGGCTTGCGGCGATAGAACGGTGGAAGGGGGCATACTTGGCATGCGATCCCGAATCGATTCCCGATTACTGCAAGCTGGTTCTCATTGGCTCGAAATATCCCTGTTCATTCCCACACGATGCTGCAATCGACTACGTCGCCGATTCGCGCACCCTGGTTGTTGACTACTCTCTTCCAGATATTTCTGCCATGCCAACCGTTAAGGAGGTCAAGGTCGTCTCGGCACGATTGGAGACAAAGGAAGTTCACGTTTCAGAAGCATGGCTTAACCGTACCTATGATTTGGTTCTCTACCAGATTGCTCTCCGCTCCCTTTACGAATTGTTTCAGGGGGATGCTGCCAGAGCGATCGACTCGATTGTGTTCAACGGCTGGGTTAACTCAATAGATAAAGCCACGGGAAAAGAAGTAAATGGCTGCATTCTCTCAATCCACGCGACCAAAGCGGAGTTCATGGACATGAACCTGGCAAAAGTCGATCCTAAGGCGTGCTTCAAGAAGCTGAAAGGGGTGTCGGCAGCGAAACTCATCGCTCTCCAGCCTGTCAGGCCCATACTGCAGTTGAATCGAGACGATAAGCGATTCGTCCAAGCCCATGACGTTGCAGACGGGCTCGACAGTTCCTCGAACCTGGCGGCGATGGACTGGGAGGATTTTGAGCACCTAATCCGCGAATTGTTCGAGAAAGAGTTCAGCACGGACGGCAGCGAGGTGAAGATCACCCAAGCCAGCAGAGACGGCGGCGTTGATGCCATCGTGTTCGACCCCGATCCGATACACGGCGGAAAAATCGTAATCCAGGCGAAGCGCTACACGAACCCTGTCAGCGTTTCCGCCGTCAGGGACCTGTTCGGAACAGTCCACAACGAGGGAGCGAACAAAGGGATCTTAGTGACAACCGCGGACTATGGCCCGGATGCGTACGAGTTCGCAAAAGGAAAACCACTTACCCTCATCAGCGGAGGTGAGCTTCTTTATCTCTTGGCGAAGCACGGCCACAAAGCCAGAATCGACCTGAAGGAAGCCCGACTGCTGGCGGCTGAGCACGAGAAGTAGTCTCGGCTCGGAGGTGTTTGAGTTGCGAGAGGATGCGAGGGCTGCGGGTGCCCCACCGGAGGCGATGGCTTCGTTCTCCAGGTCCGGCGGTGCCGTTCCACCGTCACTTACAACCGTGTCAAACCTCACTGACAAGGCTGCCGCCGTTGTCTCTAGAATTTGTCTGTCGCCGCAAACAAGTCCACAGCTTCCCCCTTAGCGGAAAAAAGGAGGCATTCCTGCCATGCATTCCTCATCATCATCATCTTCTTCTTCCAGCAAACTGAAACTCTCCTTCGACAGCGTCTTCTACTACGTCACCGACATGGATGCATCCATCGCCTTCTATCGTGAAACCCTCGGGACTCCCCATGGTTTCGCGTGACTACGTCGCGCGCTTCGATCTCGATGGCGTGCTCATCGAACTCGTGCCCATTCCACCCGGATCGGTGGTTCCCGGCAGTGGCAATGCCCGCCTCTGTTTTTCGGTCGCGAACTTGCAGGAGACGTTGGAGCAAATACACGCCCGCGGAATACCAACCAGCAAAATCAAAGTGCAAAAAGACGGCAGACTGGCATTTTTCCGCGACCCCGACGGTAACGAACTCTGCCTGTGGGAATACACCAAAGTCGAAGATCCAAGGGAAATTGTGGAGTCGGCCATGATGCACGGCTAGCGCTGGTTGCGGAAAAAGTCTAACTTCGCGCCCCAGCCCCTAAAGGGGCGTCTGATTGCGAAAGACTTACGGCATCGCTAAAGCGATGCCCTGATACGTAACGTTAGTTTTTCCGCAGCCTGTAGCGCCGGGATCATCCGGAGGGCGAGCGCGCCGGTCCTCGGCAAACATCAAAAACTCTCCCTAGGGCTATGCTAGACTATCCCTATGCCTACCCTATACGTGGAAAACGTGCCCAAGGACCTCTACGAAGCCCTGCGCGCCCGCGCCCGTAAGAACCGCAGTTCCATCGCCGCCGAAGTCATCGCCCTGCTGAAAGACACCGTGCCCACCGCAGCCGAACTAAAACGACGCCGTCAATTCTATGATGAATTGATGGAAATTCAAGCGCACAAGCCCCCCGGCAAAGGGCCGTTCCCTTCGACCGAAGACATGATCCGGGAGGACCGTGAGCGGTGAAGACGTTCGTGATGGACGCGAGCGTCGGCGCGAAGTGGGCAACGCCCCAGATCATTGAGCCTCTTGCCACTCAAGCCCATCGCTTTCTTCGCGCCTACGTGGAGGGAACGATTCAGGTGGTTGTTCCGGATTTATTCTGGCTTGAGATCGACAGCTTTCTCTGGAAGGCCGCCAAACGCGGCGTCATCACAGAGTTGTTGGCGCAACGCGCTCTCGAAGCGATGCTCAACCGCGACTTTCCCACTGTGCCGAGCCGAGCTTTTCTGCCGGAAGCGTTCAAGATCGCCTGCGATTTCGACCGAACCATTTACGACAGCACCTACGTTGCGATGGCCACTGCCACGGGTAGATATCTCATTACCGCCGACGAGCGCCTGGTGAACGCCCTCGCAAGTCGCTTCCCCGTCCGCTGGCTGGGAGTTTTCTAAGCGGATCCTCGCGTCCATCTTCGCATTGCAGTCACCCCGCAGCCTGTACCGATTGCCGCGTTCTTGGTAAAATCGACAAGTTGGTTCACCCCCCGCGCGCTTGAGGAGCATGAGATTTTATGGCCTACGTAATTGCCGAGCCCTGCATCGGAACCAAAGACACCGCCTGTGTTGATTCTTGTCCGGTGGATTGCATTCATCCCAAAAAGGACTCCGACAAGTTCGCGACGGAAGAGATGCTGTATATCGATCCCGTGGAATGCATCGACTGCGGCGCCTGCGTTCCGGTATGCCCGGTATCGGCCATCTTCGCGCTCGACGACCTGCCGGAAAAGTGGAAAGAGTACACCGAGCGCAACGCGAAGTACTTCGGGCGGTAGAGCAGCTTCGAGCTTCGGGCTGCGAGCTGCGAGCTTCGAGCTTCGAGCTTCGAGCAATCAACACCGACCAGCGTATCAGGGGAACACTTCCAGATTAGCCTGCTTGCTCGTAGCCCGAAGCTCGTAGCTCGCGGCCAATCCATCAACAGCCAATCCATCAACTTTGCATCCCTCTCGCAGTCCATTACAATCATTAATTGACCTGTTGACCTTCCATGGCGCTGAAGGAGTCGGAAGCGATCGTTCTGCGCACCTATCCGCTGCGCGAGTCCGACCTGCTGGTTACGCTCTTCACCCGCATGGAAGGCAAGGTGAAAGGCGTGGCGCGCGCGGCCATGAAGTCGAGACGCCGCTTCGGAGGCGCTCTCGAGCCGCTCACGTATGTGCGGGCATTTTACGACGACCGCGAGCGGCAGGAACTGGCGCGGCTTGATTCCTGTGAAGTGATCGAGTCGCCGCTGGCCGGTGAAGTCAGTTATTCGCGGGCGGTGGCGTTGGGACACGTCGCTGAATTGCTCGACGAGTTGATGCCCGACCGCGAGGCGAGCGACGCGGTTTTTCGCTTGAGCCTGGCGGTTTTGCAGGAACTGCGCGGCCCGGCGTTGTGGATGCCGCTTACCTACTTCGAGCTGTGGATGACGCGGCTCATGGGATTTCTGCCGGAGTTTTCAGAGTGCGTGGTCTGCGGACGGGCGTTCGATGGAAGCCGCGACGGCAGCCGGGCCTTCTATCATGCGCTCGCCGACGGCCTGGTCTGCGTCGACGATAAGCGGATAGCGTCGTCGGAACTGTCGCCGGAATCGAGAAAGATCGCCGCGCAGATGCTGCGGTCGCGGGTTTCCGAGTTTGCAGAGATTGACTGGCCGAAAGCGGTGTGCGCTGACTTGCGCAAGTTTCTTGTCCAGATCTTGGAGCGGCACATCGAAAAGAAACTGGTGACGGCGGGAATGTTGGAGAAGATCGGCGGTTAGCTTTTGGCTCTTAGCCTTTCGCTGTTAACGTCGTTCGGTGAGTTCGCGACCCAAACATGAGTTGTCATCTTGAGCGAAGCGAGAGACCTGTGCATCCCGCCGGCAAATACACAGGTCCTTCGCTTCGCTCAGGATGACAGTTTGGATTTTATGCGACAAACCTGCTGGACACATCACGAGCTTCGGGTGTGAAGTTTTGAGCTAAGAGCTAACAGCTAAGAGCTAATTATTTGAACTCACTCAAATCCAATTCGCCGACCTTCCAGCAGCTCATCCTGAAGCTGCAGGCGTTCTTTGCCGAGCGCGGAGCGGTCATCCAGCAGCCTTACGACGTCGAAGTGGGCGCCGGGACCATGGCGCCGGAAACATTCCTGCGCGTACTAGGGCCGAATCCATACAAGGTTGCGTACGTGCAACCGTCGCGGCGTCCGGCTGACGGGCGTTACGGGGAGAATCCCAACCGGTTGTTCAAGCATTTGCAGTTGCAGGTGATCCTGAAGCCGCCGCCGGAGAATGTGCAGGATCTCTATCTCGAATCGCTGGGCGCAATCGGCATCGATCTGCGTCAGCACGACATTAAGTTCGAAGAGGATAACTGGGAGTCTCCTACGCTCGGCGCATGGGGCATCGGGTGGCAGGTCATGCTCGACGGACTTGAAGTCACGCAGTTCACCTACTTCCAGCAATGTGGCGGCGTGGACCTCGACCCCATCTCCGCCGAACTCACCTACGGCCTGGAGCGGCTGTGCGCTTTTCTGCAAGACGTGGATTCGATTTACGACATCGTGTGGGCGCGCGATCCCGAAACAGGCAAGGAAGTGAAATATGGAGAAGTGCGGCTGGCCGATGAACAGCAGTTCTCGGTGTACAACTTCGAAATGGCGGACGTCGAGAAAACTTGGAAGCATTTCGAACTCTGCGAAGACGAGTGCAAGAAACTGATTGAGCGCTATTCTGCTTTAACCAAGGATAAGAGCGAAGGCGATGGCAATGACGTTTTCCGCGAGAAGGCGCGGTTTCCCTTGCTGGGCGCCTATGATCTGTGCCTGAAATGCTCGCATTATTTCAATATTCTCGATGCCCGAGGCGCGATTTCGGTGACCGAACGCGTCGGAGTGATCGCGCGGGTGCGGGTGCTAGCGGTGGGGATAGCGAAAGCCTGGATAGATCAGCAGTACTCGACTGAAGAAAAAAGTGAGCAGAGTGGCGAGGCTGCAAAAACAGCGGTTAAGAAAAAGAAAGGCAAGCTGGCTCCGGTGGGCTGAGAATTCCGCTTTGGACCTCTGCGCACCTGTTGGTAAGAGTTCTTTTCTTGCCGATTGACACACTCCGATTGTGACGGGGCTCACATTCACGTTTTTGTAATTCTGAGAGCATAAACGGATTGCCCGATGCCTGACTTTCTACTCGAAATCGGATGCGAAGAAATTCCGGCGAGGATGATTGACGCCGCTTCTCGCGAGCTGCGCGAACGCTTGAGCACATTGTTGCAGCGCGAGCGCCTCGACCCAGCCGGCGAGATTTCTCATCTCGACACGCCGCGCCGTCTCGCCGTTCTGGCTTCCGGAATTCCCGCCTCGCAGCCGGACATTACCGAACAGGTGAACGGCCCGTCCGCGCAGGTCGCATATAAAGATGGGCAGCCGACACCGGCGGCGCACGCATTTGCCAAGAAGGTCGGCGTGGATGTCGGCAAGCTGGAAAAAGTCAGCACTCCCAAGGGCGAATATTTGGCGGCGACGGTCACGCGAAAAGGCCGCGCTGCCGCCGAGATTCTCGCCGAGACGCTTCCCAAGGAGGTCTCCACTATCTACTGGCCCAAGGCCATGTACTGGCGCAAGCGCGGAGAGGTGTTCGTTCGTCCGGTGCGCTGGCTGGTGGCAATGCTCGATGAGCAGGTCGTCCCGATGGAATTGTTCGGCATCGCAGCCGGCAAGACCTCCCGCGCACGCCGCATCTTTGGGAGCGAAACGGGCGGTGGAACGGGCAGCGAAGCCGTCGCCGTCGCCAAGCCCAGCGCCTATGTGGAAGCGCTGCGCGGCGCGAAGGTTCTGGGCGCCGCCGAGCGTGAGCAGGTGATTCGAAAAGCGCTCGACGCGGCCACGCGCACCATCCCCGGCGCGCGCTGGCGCGAAGACAAGCCGCTCGTCGCGTCGGTCGTCAACCTGACGGAATTTCCCTCCGTCGTCCTCGGCAGCTTCGATCCCGAATTTCTGGATCTGCCCGAAGAGGTGCTGGTCACGGTGATGCGCGACCACCAGAAATATTTCGCCATCGAAGATGCGAATGGAAAACTGCTGCCGCACTTCCTGGCGGTGCTCAACACGGCTGCCGACTCAGACGGATTGATCCGCCACGGCAACGAACGGGTTTTGCGCGCCCGCTTCAACGATGCGCGTTTTTTCTGGCAGACGGACCAGAAACAGACTCTCCGGCAGCGCGTCGAGTTGCTGCGTAATGTCACCTTCCAGAAAGATCTCGGGAGCTACTACGACAAGATGCTGCGCGTGCAACACATGGCCAGCTGGCTTTCCGAGACGGTGAAACAAAGCGGCATGACCGTTCGGCCCGGCGTAGTCCACAAAGCCGCATTGCTGGCCAAAACCGATCTGACCACGGAACTCGTAAAGGAGTTCACCGAACTGCAGGGAATTGTTGGCGGCCTCTACGCGCGCGTGCAGCAGCTCGATGAGGAGATGAGGCCCGACGTACAGCTGGCGATCTCGCGGGCCATCTACGATCACTACAAGCCCGAGTCGATGGAAGACAGCGTCCCGGCGACGGTCGAGGGAGCGGTTCTGTCGATCGCCGATAAGGCTGACTCGATCGCCGGAATGTTTGCGCTCGGCCTTATTCCTAGCGGATCGAAAGATCCGTTCGCGCTGCGCCGCCAGGCGAACGGCATCGTGAAAACGATTGCCGAGAAAAAACTGCCGCTTCGTCTCTCGGAGATCATGGCCGATGCGCGCGTTCGTTATAAGGGCTCCGAGGCCGAGAAGAAATTCTCGAACGCCGCTTACACTGAATCGGTGCGCAGCTTCTTCCGCGAGCGCCTTGAGTTTTACTTGAAGGATGCGCGTGGCTACGCGTACGACGTGGTCAGCGCCGTACTCGCTGTCAACTCCGACGATGTGGTGGACGCGGGCGCCCGCGCCGAGGCCGTGAAGAGCGTGCGCGACTCGGCCGATTTCGAATCCATATCGAGCGCCTTCAAGCGCATGAAGAATATCCTGCGCCAGGCGGCTGAAAAGACGAAAATTATTGCCCTTCGCGTCGATCCCGCCGGCCTGCGGGAAGAATCGGAAAAGGAACTGGCAGCGCTGATCCCGCCGACCGTCGCGACGGTCGAAAAGCTGCGAGCGGCGCACGATTATGAAGCGGCGCTGCGCGAGATCGCGAAGCTACGGCCGACAATCGACAAGTTTTTCGACAAGGTCATGGTCATGGTGGACGATGACAATCTCCGCGCCAATCGCCTGGCTCTGTTGCAGACCGTGGTCAAGGAATTCTCCACCATCGCGGACTTCTCGGAGATCGTGACCGAAGGCAAGAGTTGATGTGCAAGTACGCTTTTAATAAGAAGTACTCTTTAAGATTTTGTCATCCCGAGCGAAGCGAGGGATCTGCAGTTGCGCAGTGAACGACGCTATTACGTGTACATCATGGCGAGCAGGTCGCTGACACTCTACACCGGCGTAACTGACAGCATCTACCGTCGTGCGCTCGAGCACAAGAGCGGGCAAATTGATGGATTCACCAAGAAATACAACATCAATCGGCTAGTCTATTACCAGACTTTCAAGTACATCGGAAATGCGATTGCCCGAGAAAAACAAGTGAAAGCGTGGACGCGGGCGAAACGAATTGCATTGATTAAGAGCCTGAATCCCACGTGGCAGGACTTGGCCGACGGGTGGGGGGAGAAGGTGGAACTGCAGATCCCTCGCTTCGCTCGGGATGACAAGAACTTTGGAGATGATGACAAGGGATTTGAAAATAAAGAAGCACCATAGCAGCTCTGCGATAAAGTGCGCGCGCTGCAAAATCTAGAATAGAGGACCTATATATGGCAACAACGACTCTCCCTGATGCTGAAATCATCGAAGCAAAACCCACGACCACAAAATATGTGTACTTCTTCGGCGGTGGCAAAGCCGATGGCAATGGCAAGATGAAGGACGTTCTGGGCGGCAAAGGCTCTGGACTCGCCGAGATGACGAACCTCGGCCTCCCCGTGCCTCCCGGCTTCACCATCCAGACCGAGGCCTGCCGCGAATACATGCGGAACAACGCGGTGTCGAAAGCAGTGGACCGCCAGATGGAAGAAGCGCTGGCCAAGCTCGAAAGCCTGCAGGGACAAAAGCTCGGCAAGGGCGAGAATCCACTGCTGGTGAGCGTGCGTTCAGGCGCGAAGTTTTCGATGCCAGGCATGATGGACACGGTCCTAAATCTCGGTCTGAACGATAAGAGTGTGGAGGCGCTGGCTAAAATCAAGGATAATCCGCGCTTTGCTTATGACTCCTATCGCCGTCTGATTCAGATGTTCGGCAATGTCGTACTCGACATCGAGAAATCGGTATTTGACGAAATCTTCGACGCCAAGAAGAGACAGAAGAAAACCAAGTTCGACACGGGCCTCGACGCCAAGGCGCTGCAAGAGGTGATCGCGGAGTACAAGAAAGCTGTCAAGAAGCACACCAAGCGCGACTTTCCGCAGGATCCGCACGAGCAACTGGTCCTGGCACGGGACGCGGTGTTCCGCTCCTGGCAGAACGATCGCGCAAAGACGTACCGCCGCATTAACGATATCGATGACATGCTTGGCACTGCGGTCAACGTGCAGATCATGGTCTTCGGCAACCTCGGCGACAGCAGCGGCACTGGCGTCGGTTTCACGCGCAATCCGGCGAATGGTGACAAGGAGTTTTATGGCGAGTTTCTGCTGAACGCGCAGGGCGAAGACGTGGTTTCGGGCGTGCGTACGCCGGTTCCCATCCTCGAACTGCAGAAGATCATGCCCGATGTCTACAATCAGCTCCGCGACATCACCACTCGTATGGAGAAGCACTACCGCGACATGCAGGATTTCGAGTTCACTATCCAGGAAGGCAAGCTTTGGATGTTGCAAACGCGCAATGGCAAGCGTACCGGACTTGCTGCTGTGCGCGTAGCCATGCAGATGGTGGACGAAGGGCTCTTCACCAAGGAGGTTGCGATCTTCCGCCTCGATCCCAACCAAGTCGTGGATTTTTATGTGGCGCGCTTGGATGAAAAAGACGTGAGGCTCGAAGACATGCTGACCTCGAAGGGATTGCCGGCTTCACCGGGAGCAGTCGTCGGCCAAATCGTCTTTACTGCCGATGATGCAGTCGAGAAAGCTGGGCACGGCGCGGAGAAAAATCCGGTGATCCTGGTACGCGCGGAAACGACTCCGGAAGACATCCACGGAATGGAGGTTGCGGTTGGCATTTTGACTTCTCAAGGCGGGATGACCAGTCATGCGGCTGTGGTTACGCGGGGCATGGGCAAGAGCTGCGTTGCGGGCGCTGGTGAGATTGCGGTCGACGAAGGGGCGCGCGAGATGCGGGCGCGAGGGCAAGCATTCAAGGAGGGCGACTGGATTACGATCGACGGTTCGACCGGCCGTGTGTTGAGGGGCAAGAGGAAGTTGCTCCCGCCAGACCCAGAAAATCTGGCAAAACTCGCGCAGTTCATGAGTTGGGCGGAGCCGTACCGCACGCTCGGGGTGCGGGCCAATGCCGACATCCCACGCGATGCCAAGAAGGCGCGCGAGTTTGGCGCCGAGGGCATTGGGCTTTGCCGCACCGAGCACATGTTCTTTGCGCAGGACCGCATTCCCCATATGCGAGCCATGATTCTCGCTCGTGAAGAAAAGTACATCCCGGCTGCTGTTGCCGAGTACAACCGGAAACATGGCACGCGACTAATTCGAGAAAAATTGGAATCGAGTGCGCAATCCGAAGTCAAGCAGCGAGCCCAGGAACTCGCTCGCCGCGCCGCGCTGAAAGAACTGCTTCCCATGCAGCGCAAGGATTTCATCGGCCTGTTTGAGGCGATGGAAGGGTTGCCGGTGACAATCCGCTTGCTCGACCCGCCGCTGCACGAATTTCTGCCCAAGCGCGAGAAGCTCATGGTTGATATCGCCAGTCTGCCCAGTGCCGGGACGACGCAGAAGAAGATTCTGCTCGAGGAATACCGCGAGTACGGTGCGAAAGGTGCCGGCGATCTGAAGAAAATTCTTCCGGAGCTGCTGGCGCGTGTGGAAGAGTTGCATGAGTTCAATCCCATGCTGGGGCATCGCGGATGCCGCTTGGGGATCACCTATCCGGAGATCACCGAGATGCAGGCGCGGGCCATTTTTGAAGCGGTGGTGGCCGTGGACAAGGAAGGCATCAAGACCCACGCGGAAGTGATGATCCCGCTGACCGCGACCGTGAAAGAGATGGCGAACCAGGGAGCGATTGTCCGGCGCGTCGCCGAAGAAGTGTTCAAGGAAAAGGGAAGGCGCGTGCACTACCTGGTAGGCACAATGATTGAGTTGCCCCGCGCCTGCCTGGTTGCGGGCGAGATTGCCAAGGAAGCGGAGTTCTTCTCCTTTGGCACCAACGACCTGACCCAGACCACGTTCGGCTTCTCACGCGACGACATCAACAAAGTGCTGCCGACGTATCTGGCGGAAGGGATTCTGAAGCAGGATCCGTTTGCCGCGATCGACCAGGAAGGTGTGGGAGAACTGGTGCGGATGGGGATCGAACGGGGGCGGAAGACGCGTCCGAACCTGGAGGTTGGCATCTGCGGCGAGCACGGCGGCGAGCCGTCGTCGGTGGAGTTCTGCCACCGGGTGGGAATGGATTATGTGTCTTGCTCCCCGTTCCGTGTGCTCACCGCGCGACTCGCGGCGGCGCAGGCTGCGGCCAGCGAGAAGCTGCAGATTGACTCAGGACGAACGAAGTGATTAACGCAGAGGCCGCGGAGGCAATTCGCGCTGAGGTCACTAAGAAAGATAGAGTAAGGCTCAATGCGATCAGCGGGCAAATTGTTGATGCGGCCATGCGAATTCATACCGTTCTTGGGCCGGGTCTTCTCGAGGGTGCGTACGAGGTATGCTTTGCTCATGAATTGCGGAAACGGGGGCTGCGTGTCGAAACCCAATTCCCGCTTCACGTCAGCTACGATGGAGTGCGCGTTGACCTCGGATATCGTCTGGATCTTCTCGTCGAGAATGAAGTTGTTGTGGAACTAAAGGCACTTGGAACCGTTCTGCCGGTTCACAAAGCCCAGCTTCTTTCTTACCTAAGGCTCGGAGGGAAAAGGCTGGGCCTGCTGATCAATTGTCACGTTGATAGGTTGAAAGATGGCATCTCGCGACTCGTAAATGGATTTTGATGTCAAAAAAATGATTAACGCAGAGGACGCGGAGAAAATGCTTGCAGAGGTCGCCGGGAAAGACAGAGAAGAGATCATGCGATCTAGGTTTTGATCTCTCAGCGCTCTCTGCGGCGGGGTCTCCGCGACCTCTGCGTTGATCAGTTGACCCGCTGCAGCCGCGCGATCAGCTTTTGCGCCAGATTCTCCTCCGACTCGGACCACAGCAACCGCCCCGTTGCCCCGGAATTCTTTTCCACTTTGGCGGTAAACTCGACCAGTTTATGTACGTTGCTCCGGACGTTTCGCTCCGCCTCGGAAGTAAATTCGAGTTCTTCGTGCAGGAAGGACGTATCTAAACCGAAATCAATTTGAATGTGCCCGGCATCTTCCGCAGCGCGCTCTTCAAATTCCATGCCATGCGCAATCAGGCGCACCAGCGACGGCTCCAGCACCCATTTTTCCGCGCCCTCTGGAGGAGTCCACAAATCCCAATAAGCCTCGAAAATGAAGGCATAGTCGTCGTGGAGAAGTTCCGCGACCACTTCCGCCGCTGCTTCCGGCGCAACGCCAGGACGGAAGCGGCGCTCCAGAATCGTCGGCTCACTCCACGAGACCGGCTGGATCGCCGCGTAGGTCACCCCGTCCCGCGCCGGAGAAAACGGAATTTGCCGGAGTACGCTGACCGTTCGTGGCAGAATCTCGGGCTCATCAAAGCTGGGAAACCACAGGCTCAAATAAAGCGAATCGCCCATGGCTGTATTCTAAATCGCTGGCGGGTCGGTTCGAGGTCAAGTTGGTGTGCGCGCAGGTAGTGTCCTAATTTGGCGTGTTGTCGCCGAAGTAGCGCCGGCATCCTTGCCCTCGGCTCGGCGGGCATGATGCCCGCCGGACAGCCGCCGGGACGGCGGCGCTACAGTCGCCGCGCGCGGAATTAGGACACTACCTGCGCGCATCTACTTTTGACGCGGGAAAAACGCCCTGTTACTATGATGTTTGGCGGCAACCAGCCATCTCATCTCACCAAGAAACGTCCCCGTCGTCTAGCCTGGCCTAGGACATCGCCCTTTCACGGCGGTAACGCGGGTTCAAATCCCGCCGGGGACGCCAAGAATTCACTGCCTTAACGCCGTCCGGGCCGATCTTCCCACAACACTCCCACAATGGTCATGCGTGACCTATGATCGAGAAATGTCTCACGGGTCGCTGTTCCCGGAGCAAAAAACTCACAGATGACTTGCGGCCCGATCTGCTGCGAGAATGGTGCCAT
Source organism: uncultured Acidobacteriaceae bacterium (assembly GCA_963725245.1). Classification (GTDB taxonomy): domain Bacteria; phylum Acidobacteriota; class Terriglobia; order Terriglobales; family Acidobacteriaceae; genus Acidiflorens. Next base: position 70,036 of record CAVRYC010000021.1, read on the forward strand.
CTATGGCTATCGTCAGATTAAAGATTGACGTTTCCGGCACGGTGGGCGATGAAGCCTGGCGCAAGCTGAAACAGTATGACCAGATCCAGAGTGCCGATTTCGGTCCTCAGTTCGGCAGTGGCGGGCGTTGCCATCATCCGCTCAATGGGCCCCACAACAAAGGGGAATGGATCGGCGCTGAGATCCGGCTCCAGACACCGCTTCTAGCCCAATACGCCGTCTCCCACTATCTGGAGCAGGACCGCGTGCTCGATGCAGATGTGGTGGAGTAACACCTGGAAAGACGTAAACCGGCGCCAGCAGGCCACGCCTGGAGCCAAGCACATCAGCTGTGTGCACCCCTATTTCGCAAGAGCCGCTACGTGGGTTATCTGGGACCACGACCAGGGCGGAGGAACTCCGGACAGTGCTGCTCTGAATTTTAACAACACGTTTTCTAAAGACGCTGCCTAAGTTTCCTTACCTAAAGGGAGCGGTGAGGCGTAGAATGTCTCGTCCCTCCATGAGCGAGAACCAGGCTCTTAATCAGGAAGCGCGTGCCTTCGAAAAACAGGGCGCGCTGGATGACGCGCTTCGCAGCGCGCAAGAAGCAGCGCGTATTTCCGAGGCAGCGGGCGAGCGTGCCGAAGTGGCGAAAGCGCTGACCATCACCGGCATCGTTCGCTTTGACCAGGGAAACTTCACGGAAGCTGCCGGCGCCTACAACCGCGCGCTCGCCATGCAGCGCGAGATCGGAGACATGCGCGCCACCGCCACTACACTCAACGATCTTGCCAACGCCTTGGGCGAGCAGGGAGATCTGTCCGGTTCCATCAATATGTTGAACCAAGCGTTGGCCACCTTCCGGGAGGTCAGTGACAAGCACAGCGCGGCTGCTGTTCTGGGCAGTATCGCCGCCCGCACCCTTCCGCAGTGCGACCTGAAACAAGGGAAAAAGATGCTGGAGGAGGGGCTCGCGGCGTCGCAGGAGATCGGCGACCGGGAGCGCACCAGCACGGCACTTTACAATCTTGGAGAAGTGCTTCGCTGGCAGGCCGATTTGAAGGGCGCTCGCAAGATGTACGAGCAGGCCGAAAACCTGTCGAAGCAGATCGGCGACCAGAGCGGAGTTGCGTACGCACTTTACAGCCTGGGAGATGTATCGACGGCGGAGGGAAGTTTGAGCGCCGCTCTCGACTACTACATCGAATCGATCACGCTGCGAACCCAAATAGGGGAGAAAGGAAATATCGAGGAATCTCAGATGGCGCTGGCCCTCCTCCAGTTTGAAGAGGGAGACGCCATCGGAGCCGAGAATTCACTGCGAGCGGCTAGGGAGGAATTTCGGAAAGAAGGGATCGGGGACGAGCCGTCTGAACCGATCTGAAGGCCTCTTTCCTTCTGTATGGTCATGTCGGTCTCCCTAAATGTTCACGCGGAGTCGATCTCAGCGTTCACCAGGTAACGCGACAGGACGAGAAAAATGGGGTCACAGCGCCATTCTTGTAGGCACCATTTCGACGGAAGGTTCGTGATATTTCCCGGGGCGCGTCTCAGATGGCTTCCGGCGTGAGCAAGGGAGGCTCAAGGCTAGCCCTAGCAAGCTGCTGCCCAGCCTCTCAAGCAATGCTTTGCTGGTTCAAATGAACAGTTGAGACGCCAAGTTCGTTACGCTACGCTTTTCCTCTTCCGGCGGCCGTATTGTTGCCGGGTGAATGCCGCCAGAGCGACGACAAAGAGAAGCGAGATGGGCAGGTCGTTATCGCCGAGAATGAAGACGTGGACAAGTAACGCGACACCCATCGTTGCTGTCAACAGCAGTCCGCTTATGAATGCAAATCTCGGGATCAGCACGAGAAGTCCGCCGACAATCTCAACAATCCCAGCGGTATAACGAAACCAGTCACCGAGTCCGATCTGGCGGAACATCTTTACCCAAAACGACGATGATTCGTTGGGAAACTTGTCCAATCCAACCAAAATGAAGAGCGCGCCAACGCCGATCCTAATTGCCCAATCCGTGAGATCGATGCGCGGTTCCTCAATTTCGGGCAAGAGTTTCAGTTCACTCATATGGGTACGAAACAGTATCTCGACGGCCAGCCGAGATCGGTCAAATTGGTGATCAATCTCCATTACCCTCATTGATCTGGAGTCTGCAACCTGTAGACAACGATTTGCAAAAGAATTGTCTCAGACAGCGCACGGCTAGCTATTCTGCAAGCGCTCAGGCAGTGACTCTTGCCTCGAGAGTTTTCATAACATCGATAATCATGTGAACGACGGCCTCGTCGCCGATCGCGGTATTGATCATGGTGTGGTAAATGGTGCGGTCAGGCCATTCGACGTGGAAATACTTCTGGATGAAATCGCCGCGCTCCCGATCAACGGTATCCACTAGCTGTTCGGCTTCCTTCTCAGTCTTGCCGCGAGCCAACAGGCGCCGCACTTTATCTTCTCTCGGGGCATAAAGAAACACACGCAACGTGTCTTTGCGGTTCCTCAGAAAATGTTGCGACCCCCTTCCGACGATGACAGAGTTTCCGGTTTTCGCCGCCTGCTGAACGACGCGTTCTGTAATCTTCAAAATGCTTTCGCTGTCGACCAGCTTAAGCTTGTGCGCATTGAGGCTTCCTTCATAACTCCCGCGCAAGAAGGATTTGAAGAGCCGGTAGTACAGCGGATCGGTTCGTTCCTCTCGAGCCTCGACGACTGCCTTGGGACATTCAGCAAGCCTCGCGATCTCCTCCGTCAGCAACTGATCCCAAAGCTTCCAGCCAAGCTGCTTGGCAAGCCGTTGAGCGATTTCGCCGCCGCCGCTTCCATACTCGCGTTCAATGGTGACGATTTTGATCATGTGCGTCATAGCCGAGGTAACGGTTCAAACGTGGACGGCGAGAACAGGGCAGGGTCCCAACTGCATCACCCGATAGGTTGTCGAACCAAACACCGCTAGATCCAAGGCGCCACGGCCACGCACTCCCATAGTCACCATGTCGATTTGCTCTTCCAGGGCGAGTTGAATGATTTGCTGGTACGGTTTTCCGATGCGCACCGCCGTCTTAATCTTGAGGGTCTTGCGTCCCTCCGGCGGAATCAGTTTATCGAGTTGCTCCGTCGCTGCCGCTATGGCCTCTTCCGTCTTGGCCGGACTTGGGACCTCCTCCAACACGTGCAGCAAGGTGAGCTCGGCGTCGTACTCCTCTGTCGCAGAGATCGCATAGTTCAAAGCCCGCTCGGAATTCTCGGAGAAATCCGCACAGAAAAGAATTCGGCTCAAGCGGTGGACGTGGCCCTGCTCTTCACCTGCGGCCATACGGAGTCGTGCGGCGGCTTACACACTGCCAGCACCGGGCAGGGAGCCCTGCGCATCACTCGGTCGGTCACCGACCCCAGCATCAGGCGGTCATACCCTCGCCGGCCGTGCGTTCCCATGACGATCAGGTCCGTTTTCTGCGCTTCCGCAAACGACAGAATACAGTCCGGTGCTGTTCCCTGGTGCACCACGAGCTCCGGCTGAATTTCATCGTGGGTGTGGTTCTTCACGAATTCTTGCAGTTGCTCCTTGCCGCTCTCGCGAAGCGCCCGGCAGAACTCCTCATAGACTTCTGCAGAGGCAGCAAAGTCGGCGTAAGGATATCGCCATAGCTCTACGATATGCTGCGCCACCAACTTGGCTCGATAGTGCTCGGCCAGCGATAGCGCATGGCGATACGCCCTTATCGAGAACTCTGAGAAATCAATGGGACAAAGGATGAGTTTAATTTCCAGCATGACTGCGTCTCTGACTCTTGTGATCTCCTGCATTACATCAGATTGATTATTTACTCCGCTACCCTTACCCCACCGCCACCCGGATCATTCTTCTTCAAAACAAAAGCCAGACAGAACATGATCGCCGCGCCCACGGCAAGAACCATAAAGGTATCGATGTATGCCAGGCTTGCCGCCTGCGCTTGCAGGGCCTGGTAAATCCTGGCATAAGCCGCCAGGTGCGCCTCGTGCTTGCCCACACCTGAGTTAGCCAGGTGCTGAGCCAGGCCATTCGCCGAATTCACAAAATTGGGATTGTCTACCCTGACATTCTCCACCAGCCTGGCTTGATGGAATTGCGAGCGCCGCGCAATCAACGTGGTGACCAAGGACGTTCCCACGCTGCTTCCCATATTGCGCATGAAATTGACGATTCCGGCAACCGCGTTGTTCTTCTCCGGCGAAATTCCGATGTAAGCCACCAGCGTAATCGGCACGAACAGGAACCCCAAACCAATAACCTGGGCGATGCGCAGCCACGTGGCGGCACTGAAGCTAATCTGCAAGTCAATCCGCTTCGTGGAATAGAACATGGCGATGGATAATGCTAGCCAGCCGAAGGCGATCAGGTAGCGCGCCTGGAACTTCGTCGTCAGTTGGCCCATGATGGGCATCTCAATCAGCAAAACAAGGCCTCCCGCCGAAAGCGCAAGCCCAGCCAGTTCCGAGGTGTACCCCACGAGCGTCTGGAGGAACTGCGGCATTAGCACCAGGCTGCTGAACAGCAGGATTCCCAGCATGAACATCATCAGGCTCGAACTCGCGAAGTTAAAGCTCTTGAACATGCGGACGTCGATGATCGGCGCCTTTTGAAACCACTCCCAGATCACCAGCGAGATCAGGCATACGGTCGCGACGACGACTAAAGTCGTGATGAAGTGCGACCCGAACCAATCATCTTCCTGGCCCTTGTCGAGCAGCACCTGTAATGCCCCGATACCGAGCGTCAGCAGAGCGATGCCAATGTAATCCAACTTGACCCCAGCCGCCTTGAGCCGGCTTAAATAGGGAGGATCTTCGACAAAGCGCCGCACCAGGAACCATGTGGTCAGGCCGACCGGGAGATTGATAAAAAAATCCACCGCCAGGAATAGTTGAACGTGATCCAACCGCCTAGCGTTGGCCCGATCGTGGGTGCCATGATGGCCGTAATGCCATATAGGGCAAACGCTAGGCCTCGCTGCTGCGGTGGAAACGTGTCCGCCAGAATGGCCTGAGCCATCGGCTGCAGCCCGCCGCCGCCCGCGCCTTGCAACACCCGGAAGAGAAGAAGAAACCCGAGACTCGGCGCCACACCGCAGAGCAGCGAACTCACAGTAAAGACACCCAAACAGGCCATGAAAAAGCGCTTCCGTCCAAAGGCGCCCGCGAGCCAGCCGCTGATCGGCAGGATGATGGCGTTCGAAACCAGATAAGAAGTCAGAACCCACGTGCTTTGGTCGTTGCTTGCGCCCAGATTCCCGGCCATATAGGGCAGCGCCACGTTGGCGATGCTGGTGTCGAGGACCTCCATGAAGGCTGCCAGTGCCACGACGACCGCGATCAGCCAGGGATTGTACTTGGCCGCCAAACTTCCTGGTCGAGGGTGAGCGCAGCGGAACTCATATGGCGAAATTCATATAGCGCAAGCTATCTCATAAACGGTTTTGGGAACGGCACGGCTGAACAGCTTGCGGAAAAAGTACCTTCTATACCACAGTCTGACCTCAGCGGCTAAAGCCGATACTGAAAATACGGCAGTTATCGCAGCGGTAAACCTGTCCAGTCTCATGACATCCTTTACACCGCGTTATCAAGACATCCTTTACAGTTGGGTTGAGTCCAACGCTCTGCGGTGGAGAGGCGTTGGGCGAGGATATCGATCTCCTTGAGCAGCGAGTTGCAATAGTAGACCAGGATACGACCAGGGAGGCGGACCAGTCGTACCGGTTCCCGAGCGAGCGCCTTAGTGATTTCCCACCGTTGTCCGTCGAGTTTCAGTTGGCCTTGCGATCCCAGTTGTTGGACTTCCGCGTCTTCGGGATAGCACCACGGAGGCGGATCGGGGTCATAGCGGCGCGGACTAGGAACCCAGCGCGTGGCGGGCGTTTGCATGCCGAGCGCCTCGTGCGGGCGGAGATAGTTGTACTCGTAGCGGAACTGGTCCAGCCACGCCTGATCCATCTCGGCATTGTGCAGGCGTCGGCGCCGGGCCATCTCCAGCGCGAGATGGAAGCGTTCGACCTTGCCTTGGGTCTGGGGGTGCCGAATCCCGCTCAACAGACAAGCGATACCCTGTTTCATCAACCACACCTGTAACTTCGTCCAGCCGCTGGGCGCCTGCGCATTCCACCAGGGCGTGCCGTGATCCATCAGCATGGCCTCGGGCACGCCCGCGCTGAGAAAGGCGTGCTCGAGCCGTTCCTGCACGGCTTCGGTGCGCGTGCTTCCGGTTTTCTCCAGGGCGATGACGAAGCGGCTATGATCGTCCATCACCGACAGCGGGCCGACCGGCTGCTGGCATCCCTTGGGACTCTTGAAATCCATCTGCCAAAGTTGGTTCGGGGCCGCGCGCTCGAAGCGCTGCCAAGCCTGAGACCGACGATCGTCGGGACGCACCAGTCCGTGCCGTAACAATACGCGATGCACGGTAATGACCGGCAAGACGATGCCCTCGCCACGGAGCAGTGGCTGTAATTTGCGCGCGCCCCAGTCCGGCCGCTGCCGCCGCAACTGGGCGATGCGCTCCTCCACCGACGGGGCGGTCTGGCGCGGACAATGCTGGGGACGGCGGCTGTGCTCCTCGATCCCGATGACTCCCTGTTCGCGATACCGCTTCAGCCAGAGGTGCCCAGTCGGTCGAGAGATGCCAAACTCGGCACATAACTGGCTCAGGCTCTGTTGCCCCTGATGCGCTCGTACCACAAACTCTACCCGCTGATCCCGGACCGCCATCGTTCGCCACGCCATCTCGCCCGCTCCTCGGCGGGCGTTCCTTTACACTGCCGCACTCGCTCCGCTCGCGCGGCAGTGTAAAGGATGTCGTGATAACAACTGTAAAGAATGTCATGGAACAGAACAGGTTTACCGCTGCGATAACTGCCGTATTTCCAGTATCGGCTTTAGCCGCTGAGGTCAGACTGTGGTACAGGAGGTACTTTTTCCGCAAGCTGTTCAGCCGTGCCGCAAAGCCGCTGAAAAACCTGCTTGCGCTTTAGCGCCCAAGGTGCGCTTTCCTTTTGACGGGAAAAAACTTGGGCTTCGTATCAGGGTATCGCCTTAGCGATACCGCAAGTTTTTGGGAAGAAGATGCCCCTTTAGGGGCTGAGCCCAGGAATAGCCAGCAACCCAGCTTCACAACGCCCCGAAAACCCGCATCATTTGCGCTTCTTCTTGGCTTTGCTAGTGGCCTTTGCCTTCCTTTTAGCGGCCCGCTTCGTGGGCTTGGCAGGTTTGCCCGGCTTCTTGATGGGCTTGCGTACCTTGGCAGCCGCAGCGGGCCTCGCCGCCACCACAGGCTTCGCCGCCGGGGCGGACTTCATCTGTGCCGGGGTTGCCGGCGCCGCGACCGCAACTTTTCCCTTCCCCTTAGCACTCGTCTTCATGCCAGCCGCCGCAGGAGCAGGCGCAGCCGCCGCGGCCTTGGCTCCTCTGCCCCGCTTGCTCGGCGGAGGTGGCGGAGGCGGTGGCGGTGGCGGTGCCAGCGGCTTCAGAAACTTCAGCGTCTCCGTCCGCGAACGCAGCTTGCCATCCAACAACAGCATGAACACATCGTTCGCGATCTTCGGATACTCCGGCATCTGCGGCGTGATGCGGAGTTCCGTCATCTCCGGCAACGGAATCTTCTGCTGCACTTGCCGCCACTTGGTGAAGAAATTCTTGATCTTCTGCGCCACCGCCTGCTGCCGCGCCGTAATCGCCAGAAACAGAATCATCTCCGGACGCGCCGACGACAGCAATTGCCACGTCCGCGACGGTGTAGCCGCTTCCTTGCCCGACAAGCGTTTCGCCAAGCTGTGGGCGTTCGAATCCAGATCCTTCCAGGCCTCGACCAGATCCTTGCGCGGAATCGCCCGCCGCAAATCCGAAATATCCTTTTCGCCCAACCGCTCCGTGAGGAAATGCAGCACCAGCGGCGCAACTTCCGGAGCATAGCCAAGGTCGTTCATTTGCTGCCGGGTTTTCATCAGCGCGCCTAAGCTGGCCGTGTCCACTTTGGCCGTGCTCCAGCGCGGATTCAGCACTTTCAGCCATCCCTCTTTTTCATAAGCCTTCAGAACACCCAGCGGATCGTCCTCATACGCCAACTGCTCGATCTCGTATCCGATGCTCGAACTCCGTATGTACTCGATATAGCCATTTTCTTTCCCCGATTCGTAACGCGCCTGTGTCCGTTCCTCGAGCGGCCAATGAAAGCGAGTAGTAAAGCGCGTGGCCCGGATCATCCGCGATGGATCCTCAAGAAACGCGTAATTGTGCAACACGCGGATCACTTTCGCTTCGATGTCGGCCACCCCGTTGAACGGATCCATCAACAGCCCACGCGATCCCTCGTTCAGCGACAGGGCCATCGCGTTAACCGTGAAATCGCGGCGGCGAAGATCTTCGATGATTGTGGCCGGAGCCATCTGCGGAGGCTTGCCCGGCTTGTCGTAGCGCTCCGAGCGCGCCATCGCAATCTCGGCGCGAACCCCACCGGGCAGCGTCAGCAGCAGGCTCCGCGTCTCGTTGTCGGCGTCACCCACCACCGCTCCCGCCCGCTCCAGATCTTTTTGCAGCTTGAGCGCGTTGCCCTGAACCGTGAAATCCAAATCGCGGATGGGAAAGCCGGTAATGATGTCGCGGATGGCGCCGCCGGTCAGATACAGGTTCATCCCCGCCGCCTTGGCGGCGTCTAAGACAAGAGCGACGGCCTTTTGTTGATCCGGCGAGAGCCGCGTTTCCAGCGTGTATATGTAATCGGCCATGCCTTCCTAGTCGCCTGGCGGTGGCTCGGAGGCTCGACCGGGGCGTTTATCCACAGGATTTCCACAGCGGAGCGGCTCCAAACTTGGCGAGCTGCCCCCTCGCGGAATCTAACTCCCTCTAGACATTAGACTTATACCGCACTACTTGCCATCCAAGTAAACAGAGAAAATAACACAACGTTTACCGTTTGGCTACTGTGAAGGCACAAACTGTCCGAATTCATCGCGGAAAGTGCGAGAATCCAATCTGCGCGGACACTCTTGTCCGCGAAAACCTAGCCCCGCCAAGAATCTGCGGCTCATGGATCCAGGGTTATGAACTAGCCTAAGAAGCAAGCTACGAAGCAGATCCATGCCCTCGACCCACAAGAAAGTGATCGTGCGGAAACACGACCGCGACTCGGTCAGCGGTTACGTCGCGCCCGCCAACTTTGTGGTGGAGGGCAAGCTCGAACTGCTCAACACCTCAGGCAACGTGGTAGCCATCGACCTGCGAGAAATCAAGGCCGTTTATTTTGTCCGCGAGTTTTCCGATACCGACTTGATGCTCCGCAAGACCTTCACCACCCGCCCCCGCACCGAAGGCCTGTGGGTGCGCCTGAAGTTTAAGGACAGCGAAGTGATCGAAGGCATCCTGCCCAACGACCTGACGCAAAATCCCGCCGAAGGATTTCTACTGAACCCTCCCGACCTGCGCTCAAACACACAGCGGGTGTTCGTGCCCCGAGAAGCGCTGACATCAGTAACAGTCCTAGCGGTAATAGGAGCAGCCAACCGCCGCCGCAGAGGCGGCCAGCCCGATACCAGGCAAGTAACGCTCTTCGAGCAATAGGTTCGAGCGTCGGTTCGCGTAGGGACGGGCGCCCTCGCCCGTCCAAGCCGAGCGCAGCTCGGCCCTCGCCGCAAACTATCCACCCGCCGCACCGCCGCGCACGCCTTCCGCTACAATTCTCCGAGACACCGCCATGAAACTAGCCGACATAGCCAAAGCCCTAAATGCCCGCCTCGATAACGCACTCACCCAACACCGAAATCACCGGCGTAGCCGGCATCGAGCACGCCGGACCCAGGCCAGCTAACCTTCGTCTCCAATCCCAAGTACAACGCCGCCGCGAAGACGACGAAAGCCTCGGCGGTCATAGTAGCCGAGAACTTTCCCGCCATCTGCCACAGGAATGCTGCGCAGCAAGAACCCATATCTAGCGTGGGCTAAAGCCATCGAGCTTTTCTACCACCCGCCAAGCTACGCCCCCGGAATCCATCCCACCGCGGTAGTTCATCCCAAGGAGCCAAGCTAGGCAAGAACGCGCACGTCGGCCCCTACGTAGTAATCGACGAAGACGTAGTGATCGGAGACAACGCCGTCCTCCTGGCCCACGTAGTCATCTATCGCGGAGTAACCATAGGCAACAATTTCTTCGCCCACTCCCACGCCGTAGTAAGAGAATTCTGCCAACTAGGAGACAACGTCCTGCTGCAGAATGGAGCCGTAGTAGGCTGCGACGGTTTCGGCTTCGCCAAAAATGAAGATGAAGCCAACGGCCACCGCTGGCACAAAATCGTCCAGTCCGGCAACGTAGTAGTAGAGAGCGATGCCGAACTCCAGGCCAACACCTGCATCGACCGAGCCAGCATAGGCGAGACCCGCATCGGACGAGGCGCAAAACTAGACAACCTCGTCCACATAGGCCACAGCTGCACCATAGGACACGACACGCTGCATCTGCGCCCAGGTAGGCCTGGCCGGCACTACCGACGTAGGCAACAACGTAATCCTGGCCGGACAAGTAGGCGTAAGTGGCCACGTAAAAATCGGAGACGGAGCCATAGCCATACCCCAAAGCGGCATCCCCCACGACGTTCCCGCCGGAGCCATGGTCAGCGGCGCTCCCGCCATCGATCACAAATTGTGGTTAAAGTGCTGCGCCGCCTACGCCAGGCTGCCGGAGATAGCCAAGGCAGTAAGAAAGTTGTCGGAACGGGAGTGAGCCGGGTTGCCATTTTGTCGAAGTGTTCCACGTGGAACACTGTACTGGCTTTATTGTATGTACGTTTGTGCTCTATTGTACGTACGTGAAGATACATACATTCGGCGGTTGAAACCTCGCAATTGGCCTGCGTATATTCTTCCTTGCCGCGTGCGACGGGTTTTAAGTCATTGATAATGCTCGGGGATGGTTGTGGTTAAATAGGCACAACCGAGCAGTTATTACTCTGTACTTGTTACACACATCGTTATTTTGGGTTGGCGACCCCGCCTTGCAGCCTCTTGCCTCAGGGGCGTTTGCGGGATGTAGCCACTCGGCTACAATAGTGGCGTTGAAGCGGAAAACAGCTTACGCGAGGGTCGAGCCGGCGGCGTATCTCTTTGACGATGCGCTCATCTCGGAATATCTTTCGCTCGCCGCCGAAGACCCAAACCCCGATGTATTCCTGGCCGCGCTCAGCGAGGTGGTTAGAGCGCGAGGGGTGGCGCAGATCGCCACAGACTCCGGCCTTTGCCGGGAGAGCCTGTACAAAACCCTGAGTGTGGGCGCACATCCACGCTTTGAAACCATCAATTCTGTGCTGCACGCCCTGGGGGTGAAGATCGCTGTCGTTGTTAAACGTGGGCGTTAGGCCGGCTGCCGGCAAGGGGAAGGCAGGGCCGCCCGCCGGTGTCGGCTGTGCGGCGGGCCACTTCTCAAAAAGCGAAGCTGTGAAAAAACCATCTTCGAGATTGCGCACGAAGAATCAGCGAGGGTTGCTGAAGGGGTTGCGAACCCTGGAAGTGTAGTTTGGCTGGCGCGAGGAGCTTCTCGATTTCTAGCTCGCCGCAGCGTGGTTAAGCGGTTGCGGCTTGCAGTTGGCGCAGTCGGATCCATTGTTGCAGGTTGTAGGTGAGGCAGGCCCAGAGCATTTCCGTTTGCACCTTGGCCAGACCGCGCAGGTGGAACTGGCGCAGTCCGAGTTTGCTTTTGATCCAGGCGTGGCAGAACTCGATCACCCGGCTGCGGCGGCGATACTGCTTCTGCGCTTCGGGAGTGGCCATCTTCTGACGGAAAGCAATCATGGCCGCGGTTTCTTCCGTGCGCAGCAAGCCGCGGCCACGATGCTGATTGCTCGGACAGCATTGCGGCTTCAGCGGACAGTTCTGGCAATCCTGGGCAGGGGCTTCATAGCGGTAGAAAATGTGTCCCGACTTGTGCGGATGCCGGCCTTCGTAGCTGAGATGCTGGCCTCCCGGACACGAGTAGCGATCGTGTTCGGGATCATAGACGAAGACGGCGGCGGTAAAGCGTCCCGTGCCGGTGTTGTCTTTCTCCGTGCCGCCTTTGCGCAGGCTGCCCACGTAATCGACCTCCAACTCCGCCATCGCTTCGATGCTGCGGCGATTGGTGAAATCGGCGTCGGCCAGCATCTGGCACGGCTTGCGGCCCAAGCGCGCCGCGATGCGTCCGACGGCGGGCGCCAGTTGTTCGCTGTCATTCGGGGCTTGCGTCACTTTCACGTCCACGATCAGCGACTGCGCGGCATCGGCTGCGATCTGCACGTTGTAGTTGGGTGCGATGCCGCCATCGGATTGCCGCATCCGGCGCGCTTCCGGTTCACTCACGCTGACCCGCGCCCGCGGTTTGCTGGGACGCAGTTTCTGCAGTTCGTCCAGTCCTCGCTCCAGCCGCTGTTGCCGCTCGCGTCGCGCTCGCCGTCGTGCCTGTTCCACTCGGCTCGGTCCTGCTTCCCTGTCCGGTTCCCCCATCTCCCGCACCCGCCGCCGTGCCCGCTCCAGATGCTCCGCAATCTTCGCCTCGCCTTGAAAACTGTCGCTCGCCGCCTGCGCCTTGATTTTGGTTCCGTCCTGCACCACCTGCTCCAGCGTGATCAGCCCTTCCGTGCTCATCAGCCCCAACACTTGCGTGAACAACTCGTCCAACTCCGCCCGATACTCCACCCGGAAACTGGACAGCGTGTGATAGTTCACGGTTTCGCACCCCGTCAGCCACTGCAGCGCCGGTTCCCACTCGCAGCGCCGCGCCACTTCCCGCGCCGATCCGATCCCCTGGCTGTAGGCGTATATCCATAAACTAATCAGCAGCCGTGGATGGTACGCCGGCCGCCCACCTTCTTCTTCACTGCACCCAATCCCTTGATAGAAACCATCCAGATGCAGTCGCCCCACCAGATCCCAGATCGCCCGCGCCACGTGATCTTCCCCGATCAGTTGTTCCACGTCGACGGCCCGCCACATCATCTGCTCACGATTGATCCTGCGGAGTAAGGGTTCGCTCATGCCCAGAGCTTACCCCCCTTTTTTCTTCTGTCAATTAACTCGCTGGATGGTTTTTTCACAGCTTCAAAGCGCGAGAAGTGGCGCACCCTCAGTTATTTCGGTCGATGTTAAAGGGCGAACCCGCGTTATACTTCGCCGTTGAAGTGGCCCACCCTCCGGCCTGCTGTTACGAATTCCGAACAAAAGATGTGAACCCGCCCAACGAGGAGCGAGTTGCTGTATCGTGACCCGCATCTCTCGCGGCTCTCCGGTCCTGCAGAGCAGACCCCCTCGTCGCCTCGCGGGGCCGTCGAGTCGATTCCAGGGAGTAAGGGTGGGAGCGTTCCGCTTCTGTGTTAGAGCAGAGTGCCCCACCCTTCGCAACAGATAGACTCGGCTTGTTGGTGATGAAAGAGCCTATTCCGGTTGACCGAAAGCCAGCCCGGCGGTAGGGTGGGGGCAGAACAGTTGCCAAAGTGTTGCGCCATGACCATCGAAATAAAACGTCCGGAAATCGAGGCACTGATTCAGCAGCGACTGCGGAGCGGCGCGTTCGAGAACGTCGAAGACGTGCTCTTCGATGCCCTGGAAATGCAAAGCGAACGCGAGGTGTGGCTTCAGGAAAATAAAGAGGCGATCAACGCCAAGATCGAGCGCGGCTTGGCCCAGCTCGACCGGGGCGAAGGCATAGCGGGAGACAAGCTGCGTGCGCGTCTTGCAGACGATAAGGCGGCGTGGCTCAAGGACAAGGATCGCTCCGGTTCGTGAAACCCTACCTCGTCGCGCCGGAAGCCGAAGACGATCTTCGGCAGATTTGGCGCTACCTGCTCGGAGAAGCGGGGCTGGCACTCGCCAACCGCATTCAGGGCGAGTTGGTGGATGCCTTCGAGGGTCTGGCTGATGTTCCCGGCAAAGGCCATAAGCGTCCCGACCTCACCAGCCGAGATGTGCTGTTCTTCAGCGTGTATCAATACATGGTCGTGTACCGGCGAACCGAGTTGGTGGAGATCGTCGCCGTCCTGCATGGCAAGCGCGATGTAAAGCGACTCCTCCAAACGCGAGAGCCCTTATGAGCCGTGCAAAGATTGCTCGCCTTTTGGTCGGGCCGGGGACGTTGGGCACCCGCCCTTACATTGGTTTCCATACACCCGTGCTAGACAATGCAGTTCTGTTTGGATCGTATTTCTTGCCAAAATGTTGAGTGGACAATTGTTCCAAACTCCGCTTCCACTCCCCCTTTCTGTTCACTGATCGGTAAGTGGGTTTTTCCGAGTAGGCGATATCGACCTCGATTTCTGAGAGCGTCATCTCTGAATCACCGCTTCTTAGCATTAGTCCTTTGATGTAGTCGCGGATTGCCCACGAGTATTCACCCTTCGTCGAGAGCAGCACCAGACGATTACCGATGAGTTTTGGGCAGGCGACCACCGCAACCTGAGCCGTCCCGTGCGCAACGTATCCGATCGTCATTCGAACCCGCCCAGAACCCGGTTCTTTAGCTCCTTCTTAACTGCCGACGTTACTCCGTCGTCCTCACTGCAGTTTTCGATGCTCGGCGCCAGCAGATCCTTCCACAAGATAATTGCAAGATTCCGGGCGACGGATTTTACCATCTCCGGATCGTGGTGAGGCAATTCCTCAGCCAAGGTTGCTGGGTCGTCCCGATACCTAGAAATGAGCTGAGTATACGCCCGACCTTCCGCCGCGTCGCGCACCAACATCAGGAAGAGTGGAGTGCGTCCGCTCGCTTGGTCCAGCAAGCAATCTATGTTGCGAACTATCTGATTGCGGGAGAGGTCATGAGTCGTTCGCAAGCTGATATCGGATTCCAGTTTAGCCTCAATAAAAGCAAGCAATTGAGTATTCTGCAGTACAACGTCTATTTCTGAGGGCCCCTCAACCGGCGCGGGACTATGGCTGCGTAGAATTCGCTCTCTATTGCCAGAGCAGCGCATGCGCGCACGGTTTGCCGCCTCGTATTCCCTTGGGGACGCAACAGTCTGCCAGAGTCGAACTTCGGGAATTTCCAGCCACCCAGCGGGAACCTTGAGATTCGAATTTGATTCCTCGGCAAGCGACAACAGACGTGGCCACCACGAGGAGCCAGCAGTAGAAGTCAGCAGTGCGAAAGCATTCCAGGTGACCCAGTCTTCGCTGCGACTACTCCGGAGTATCCGTTCTTGATCTTGGCGCTTAAACCACTTCGCGTGATTCTTCAGTTTTTCTAGCGCTAGCACGGGATAGCAACTCACCAGGTCGGTTTGAACCTTGGAGTCGCCAGGCTCTGATGAGTTTTGAGACGAAGGCGGAAGGACTGTTTGCAAGTATCTCCTGTTGTAGCCAGTAATGCAGCTGTGCCAGTAATCACCATCTGTGGTTGCAACGGTAGGAGCGTCGAACATCAGTCCGCTTCGCATCGCTCTCTCACGAATTGCGGAAAGCGTTAGGTTGAGTTCTCCTGCATAGCGTACCGACGCACGCTTGGAGTTCGAGTAATCCCGAACGCTAAAACTTGTCCCCGTCATACCCTTTTCAAAGAGCAGGACGAAGCTGGTTGGGTGAATTTCTGGTACGTAGACCAATTGGCGCTTTTTCATGTCGCGGCCTCCATTATCATAATCACATCAACAACATTAATAACTTATCATATAAGTCCTATATTTGTAAATATATTAATTCACAATAAAACGGGGGTGAGGTGGGCGGGTGCCCGTCACTCAGTATCCAGCCTCGCGCCCATGCCGGATCGCCAGGATCACGATCTGTTTTCCGTCGTAATGATAGAGAGCGACATAGGCTCCGCTGCCAATTCAATCACCCACTCGCGGAATTCGAGCGGCATTTCTTCGACAGGGCGGCCAATTCCCGGGTGCTTGGCGAGCGCTTTCACTCCCTGCCGGATCGCCTTGACCCCACGCTGGGCCGCATCCCGGCTTTTGGGAGCTAAGAAGGCATGGAGACGGGCCACATCCAGGAGCGCGGGTTGCGACCACTTCAGCGGCGGCATTTAGGGGGAGCGGCGTCCTTGCCCGCTTCGAGCTTTGCCAACCAAGCATCGGCTTCTTCGGCCGTGACGTGGAGGCCGGTGGTCTGGTAATGAGTCCAGGCGGCTAGCGCGTCCTGCCGGAATTTTTCGCGCTTCTCTTCGCGTTCCACGTACTGCTCGATCGCTTCGCGCATGACCCA
>CAVRYC010000022.1:0-26943 GCA_963725245.1 uncultured Acidobacteriaceae bacterium
GGGTTTTGTAATAATTACAGCGTAAATAGTACCCGGTTGTGTCTCTTTAGCCACAACCGGCCATGAGCGTTATCAATGACTTGCAGACCATCCCACAGCGAAACGCATACCATAGGTCAGACACAACGGCCATTGTACGTATGTCAATGTACATACATTTTTACCTGCACAAAATGTTCCACGTGGAACATTGTACGTACAACTGAGACCCGCCCCTCAGGTTTACTGAAGCAGAAGTTTACTGTATCAGCGTCCCATTCCCATTCGGCTCTTCCGGAGGAATCACCACCGCCGCCGCGACCCGGTCTCCCGGCTCCACGTTCAGCAGCCGCACGCCCTGCGCCGACCGTCCCGATTCGCGGATGAACTTCGATTCGATGCGGATGATCTTGCCGTACTGGCTGATCAGCATCACCTCGGATTTCTCACTCACCTGCGAGATGCCGACGACTTTGCCGTTGCGTGCCGTGGTCTTGACGTTGATCACGCCCTTGCCGCCGCGATTGGTCAGGCGATACTCGTCGGCGGGAGTGCGCTTCCCGTATCCGTTCTCGGTGACGGAGAGAATGAGCGAGCCTTTTTCCGGGATCAGGTCCGCGATCTCGGGAGCGATCTCGCCTTCTTTCGCGACCGCCTTGA
Organism: uncultured Acidobacteriaceae bacterium; assembly: GCA_963725245.1. Taxonomy (GTDB): domain Bacteria; phylum Acidobacteriota; class Terriglobia; order Terriglobales; family Acidobacteriaceae; genus Acidiflorens. Next base: position 640 of record CAVRYC010000022.1, read on the forward strand.
GCCTCCGGCTTGATCGTGGTGGCCATGCCGACGATGTAATCCTTCTCGGCGAGGTTCATGCCGCGCACGCCGGTGGCGTTGCGTCCCATGGAGCGCACGTCGTTCTCGTCGAAGCGAATCGCCTGCCCGTCATGCGAGGCGAGGAAGACGATCTGGTTGCCGTCGGTCAGCGAGGCCGCGACCAGTTCGTCGCCCTGCTTCGATATTGATGGCGATGATGCCGCGCTGACATCACGTGCGAGAAGTCTTTCACCTCGGTCTTCTTCACCGTGCCGTTGTGCGTGACAAAGAAGACGTACCTGCCTTCTTCTTCCAGGTCGCGCACGGCGAGCATGGTGCGCACGGTTTCTCCCGGCTGCAGGCCCACCAGGTTGCCCACGTGCTTGCCTTTGCCGGCAGCGGCGATGTCGGGAATTTCATACACCTTCAGCCAGTACACGCGCCCGGTGTTGGTGAAGATCAGAGATGTAGGCGTGGGTCGAGGCGATGAACAGATGCTCGACGAAATCCTCGTCGCGCGTCTTCATGCCGGTGCGCCCGGTGCCGCCGCGCCGCTGCATGCGGTAGGTCGAGATCGGAGTGCGCTTCATGTAGCCGGAATGGCTGACCGTGACCGCAACCTGCTCGTCGGCGATCAGGTCTTCCAGCATGATTTCCGCGGCTTCGTCCTCGATGACGGTGCGCCGCGCGTCGCCGTAAAGCTTCTTGACCTCTTCCAGTTCCTTGATGATGACTTTGCGCAGCTTCGCCTCGGAAGCAAGAATCGATTCGTACTCGGCGATGGCCTCGCGCACCTGCTTCAACTCGTTCGAAATTTCGTCGATCGAAAGCTTGGTCAGCCGGTGCAGTTGCAGTTCGAGAATGGCGTCGGCCTGCTTCGCAGTGAACGGCTTCTCGGCATCAAGCTTCGGAGCGCGTCCCGTGGTATTGATGTCGATCTTCTTGCCGCCAAAGTACGCGACCAAATTCTCTCGAGCGTCGGCGCGGTTGGCGCTGCCGCGAATGATCACGATCACGTTATCCAGATGATCGAGCGCGGTCAGATAGCCTTCCAAAATGTGTTCGCGATCGCGCGCTTTGGCCAGCAAATACGAAGTGCGCCGGCGCACCACATCGACGCGATGGTCGATGAAGTGTTTGATCGCCTGGATCAGCCCCATTTCCTTGGGCTGGCCGTTGACCACGGCCAGCAGAATCATGCTGAAGCCTTCCTGCATCGACGTGTGCTTGAAGAGCTGGTTGAGCACGATCTGCGGTTCGGCTCCGCGCTTGAGCTCGATCACGATTCGCATGCCGTCGCGATCGCTTTCGTCGCGAATATCGGAGATGTCGTCGATGGTCTTGTCGTTGACGAGATCGGCGATGCGCTCGATCAGGCGAGCCTTATTCACCTGGTAAGGAATCTCGGTGACGATGATCGCCTGCTTGTCCTTGGTGATGTTCTCGATGGCGGCGCGGGCGCGCATCATGAAACGGCCGCGGCCAGTGCGGTACGCCTCGAAGATTCCAGCGCGGCCGTGAATGATGGCCGCCGTCGGAAAGTCCGGTCCCTGCACAAATTTCAGAATCTCCGGCAACTGCGCGCCGGGATTATTCACCAGCGTGATGGTGGCATCGACAATCTCGGCCAGGTTGTGCGGCGGAATCTTCGTCGCCATGCCCACGGCGATGCCATCGGAGCCGTTGACCAGCAAGTTCGGAAAACGCGCGGGCAGAACCGCGGGCTGCGTTTCCGTGCCGTCGTAGTTCGGATAAAAGTCGACCGCTTCTTTGTCGAGATCTTCAAGCAGCGCGGTAGAGACGCGCGTCAGACGAGCTTCGGTGTATCGATCCGCCGCCGGAGGATCGCCATCGACCGAGCCGAAGTTGCCTTGTCCATCGACCAGCGGCGCGCGCATGGCGAACGGCTGCGCCAGTCGCACCAACGCGTCATAAACGGCGAGGTTCCCGTGCGGATGGTACTTGCCCATCACTTCGCCGACGATGCGGGCGCACTTGCGCGTGGCCCGTCCCGGAGCCAGGCCCATCTGCTGCATGGTGTAAAGAATGCGGCGATGCACCGGCTTCAGTCCGTCGCGCACGTCAGGCAGCGCGCGGCCGATAATCACCGACAAGGAATAGTCGAGATACGACCGCTTCATCTCCTCTTCAATATTGACGGGCTGCATGTTGAGGGCGCCCGGACCGGTCGGAGATTGACCGTCGCCGCCGGGAGGAGGAGTAAGTGGAAGTTCAGGATTCTGATCGTCAGCCATGAAGTTAGCTCTCAGCTCTCAGTTGTCAGCTCTCAGTAAAGGCTACTTGTCGATTTAGTGCGGGGACGGGCGTCTCGCCCGTCCAGCGGAGCGAAGCTTCGCCCGCTCTGTCTCACTGCGCAAATCTCGCTAAGTTCTTGCATCTACAGGCATTATCTGGCTAGATTTATACGAAAATTATACCATGTTCAGGGCGATTTTCCGGCATGGGTCGGGTGCTGGGAAAGGATCAGCGAATGTCTGCGCGTTCCAGCAATCGTTGGGCGCGGGCGCGGGTTACATTGATCACGGAGGGATCGGCGATGATTTGATCGAGGATCGGCTGAATGGCTGTGACCCCGATCAGTTGATTGGCGCGGGCCATCTCCTCCATATGCTTGAGTTCTTCGTCGAGCGCTAGCTTTTGATAGTGGTGATCGTACTGGAGGCGATGTCCGAATTCGAGCGTGGTCGAGAGACTTTGCATCAGGCTGGTCAGGTCCTGCACTGCCGGGTTGGTGGAATAGTTGTAGGTGGACTCTCCGCTGCGCCGCGCGTCTTTGTAGCCGAGCGTCTTTTTTCCGGTAAAGGCGAGGCTCTTGTGATGGGAGTCGACGTCTTTCTGAAAATAGCCGGCCTTCGCCGCGAGTTCGAAGATTTTCTGCCGCGTTTCCGCGGCTAGGGTGAAATCAAGATCGAAGCGTCGTACGTGTGAATCGTGTCGTGAGAATCGTTGTCGTGGAATCGGTTTCGTCGGAATCGGCGGACAGGCGGCCGCTGGACTGGTAGCGGGCCGAGCCATCGGATTGAACGCGGATCGAGTAATGCTCCGGCTGGGAGGTGGGGAAATCGAGGGTGAAGGTGACCACGGCGCGGGGCTTCGGCTTGCGAATAGGCAGGGGTCGAAGAAAAGACGATCGAAGAAAACATTAGCAGGCAGACAATCTGAAATAGGCGGTGCATGGGCCGGTCAATGATTGGGGATGGTGGCGGGGAGTGTCAAGGGGGCGCTATTCGCTCTTAGCTGTTAGTTTGCGTGCGATGCTCACGGCTTGCCGTCTTATTCGGACTAAGTCCGCTTTCCACGGCTCTCCACCCTGCGGATAGGCTTCAGCGACGAAGAAGGCAATAGCCGCGGCCTTCTGCTTTGCATACTTGGGGCTCCTCGACTGTGCAGGGGCTTCCCATGTCGCGCGCGGGCTCGATTCCTGCGGAATATTCATCGGCACACCCAAGCGGACGTCGTTGTTGCCGAAGGGAAATACCACGACTCACCCCTGTCGGCAGGCAGACAGCGATCTCTGGCCGACATTCTTCAAAGTTGCACCACTCAGTAGATCGGACGTTGCATGCGTAGTAGAAACCGCGAGGCAGGACTGTCCTTCCGAGGAATATTGACCATCACAGTCCCGTGGTCCATGGTTAATCTTAGCGTAGTCCCAATCCTCGGAGTGCAGCGGGGGAATGCCTTGCTGCCACAGAGGAGATGCCTAAGGTGTAGGGGTCCTTCGACTCCGCGTCCCGCCTCGCAAGCGAGGCGGGCTGCTCCGCTCAGGATGACAAGTCACATACTTAAAATTGCCGTTCAAATCGCTCTGGCGTTCTTGCGTCGCGGCGGTGTGCAGATGGCAGATGGCGATGGCGAGCGCATCGGCGGCGTCGGCGGGTTCGGGGATCTGATCGAGATTCAGAAGGCGCGTCACCATTTGCTGGACCTGATGTTTTTCGGCCCGGCCGTATCCGACCACCGCGGACTTGATGGAGAGCGGCGAGTATTCGGCGACTTCGAGTCCGGCGGAAGCGGCGGCCAGCATGGCGACTCCGCGCACCTGGCCGAGTTTCAAGGCGGACTTCACATTGGCGGCGTAGAAAACGTCTTCGATGGCGACGCGGTCGGGGCGGTGCTGGGAGATGAGTTCCTGCAGGCCGATCGAGATGCGCGAGAGGCGCGTGGGCATGGGGTCGCGCGGGGAAACTTTGATGGCGCCGCAGGCGACGCAGACGAGGCGGTCATTCTTATTCTTATTGTTATTGTTGTGGTCGTCGGAGAGCAAGTCGACTACGCCGTATCCGGTGTATTCCGTGCCGCAATCGATGCCGAGGACGCGCATGAGGGAAGTGTAGCAGGAGGTCGGTGGCGGTTGGCTGTTGGCTGCTTGGCTTTTAGCTTTCGCTCTGCTTTTCGCCTCGACATATCCTGGTCTGCGGGATCTGGCTGCGCGTTTTCTTGCGGGAAGAGCTCCGATCCTACGCCCGCGGACCAAGGCAGCATGATAACCTAATACACATTCGGGCCCGCTGGAAACATGCGCGCGGGCGGATTCCATCCGCTCCGGGGCGCAACTCATACTCGTACCAAGACATCATATCTAGGAGCAGGCGATGAAAATTGGAGTGCTGACGGGCGGGGGCGACTGTCCCGGGCTGAATGCAGTCATTCGGGCAGTGGTGCGCAAGGGCACGTTTCACTATGAAGACGGGTTCGTGGGATTCATGGAAGGCTGGCGCGGCTTGCTGGAAGACAAGACAATGGAACTCGACCTCGCGGCGGTGGGTGGCATTCTGCCGCGGGGCGGCACGATCCTGCGCACTTCGCGCACCAATCCGGCCAAGCATGAGGACGGCCTGCAGCACTGCGTCGAGAACCTCAAGAAACATGGCTGTGACGCACTGATCGCTATTGGCGGCGATGACACGCTGTCGGTAGCGCAGAAACTTTTTTCCAACGGAGTGAAAGTGGTGGGCGTTCCGAAGACGATCGACAACGACCTGTCCGGCACCGACTTCACCTTCGGCTTCGACACGGCGGTGAATGTGGCCACCGAGCGCCATTGACCGCGTGCATACAACGGCCGAGGCGCACAATCGCGTGATCGTGGTGGAAGTGATGGGACGCGATTCGGGCTGGATCGCGGCCTACAGCGGCATCGCCGGCGGCGCCGACGTCATATTGATCCCCGAAGTTCCTTTCGATATCGACCAGGTGGCCGAACTGATTCGCCAGCGCCAAGCTCGCGGAAGATATTTCAGCATCGTGGTGGCCGCCGAAGGCGCGAAGTTTGCCGATGGTAACGAGAAACACGGTGAATGGTCCCCGCAATCGGGGCGCGATGAGTTCGGGCATGTTCGGTTGGGCGGAATCGGCTCGACGGTGGCGTACGAGATCGAAAAACGGACGGGCTTCGAGTCGCGGTCGGTGGTGCTCGGGCACATCCAGCGAGGCGGATCGCCCAGCGCTTTCGACCGCGTGCTGGCCACGCGCTACGGACTGGGCGCCATCGACATGGTGCACCGCGGCGAATTTGGGCAAATGGCGGCGCTGCGGGGGAACAAGATTATTTCCATCCCGCTGGCGGAAGCCATCGCTTCGAATCGCAAGGTGGATAAGGAAATTCTTGACGCCGCGACCGGCATTCTGGACAAGCTCGACTATAAGGTTACGAAAGTTTCCTGAGCTGGTGCGGAACTTGAGCCAGGGGAAGGGCGTGGCGCTGCTTCCCCTGGCCTTTTGGGCCTGCGCAACCTACAGAAACAAGGTGGCTTTCGAGGCCAGCCCTTAGGGGCGTCTGATTTCCCGTGCAGACGCGGCAAGCCGCGTCCCTACAGGGCGGAAGGACTTACGGCCCACCGCCAGTAAAAGGTGCAACCAGAGCGGGATTTGCTTGGCATTGCGCGGGTTTCAGGGCATACTAGCTCAGCACTCCCCCTCGATCGAATTACGATCCCGAGGAGGCTCCGTGTCCTTGTTTCAAGAAGAAATCCATACCGAGAACCATCTCGAGCGGCCAACGCAGCTCCCCTTGCCACCCGTGTCGGAGGATGTAGAAGTACAGCGAAAGCGGATGCTCATCGCGCTGGGGGTACTGCTGGTGGCGCTGGTGGCGGTGGTTTTGAAGGACTGGGATTTCTGGTTTCCGCCGACCGGTGAAGTCCAAGAAGCTGCGCTTCGAAGCAAGAGCAAGAGTAAGAGCATGGCGGCGGTGCCAACTCCCAGCACGCCGGCGACTCCCACGCGGGAACGCAAGGCAGCCAATTCGCCGGCACCCGCCGCGGCCGAAGCTCCCTTTGCGGCAACCACCGAGCGCGCCGTGCTGCCACCTCTGGAGGTGGAAGTGGTAGCCGGAAACCGCCACATCACCATACCCGCGAAAAGCAATGCCATCCATCTGGATGTGAACTCGGGCGAGACTTCTTCCGCATCCGCCGCTCCCGCGTCGGCGACGAGTGGGCTGGTGAGTGCCGGCGATCGCGTTCAGCTTTCGCCGCAAACGACGCAGAGTGTGAGCATTTCGGTGCCCCCGAATTATCCTTTGCTGGCGCGGCAGATGAAGGTGCAGGGCGCCGTCAGTTTGATGGCGCTCATCTCGCGGGACGGCACCATCCAGGAGTTGCAGATTCTCAGTGGCCCGGGCATCCTGGCTACCGCGGCTCGCGAGGCGGTGAAGCAGTGGCACTTCAAGCCCTACCTGCAAAACGGGCAGGCCGTGGAAACTCAGGCCCGCATCACGGTGAACTTCACCATTTCGACAAATTGAGCGGGGGCTGGATCGACCGGTAGGATTTGGTAATTTTGTAATCGGACAATTTGGCAATTTGAAAATCTAGAGCGTATATCGTTTTAAATTACAAAATTACCCGATTACAAAATTACCAAATTGTTTTCAGAATTAAACGGGCGTCCGGATTCTTGCGAATCCAGGACGCCCGGGCAGCCCTCCCCCAGAACTGCTCAATTGGGAATTTAAGACTAAGCGGCGAATCTGAAAATGGCACGCGGGTGCTAAACTCGTTCCACCAAAGTGCTACCCCGTAAATCACACATTACAAAGCCTTAATCCCAAGTCCATCGTTGGCTTCTACTCTGAAAACACCATCTTGCCGGGCGCCGTTAAGGTGGAAAAAGGCGAGCCCAGGACAGGTCGTGAGAGCGCCGGTCGATGGATTGTAGGTATAAGCCTCAATCCCGATTGCACTGCCGATATAGAAAAAGCGGCCGCTGGGGTCGAAGAGGGCGAACAGTCCGCCTGCAGCCACACTGAACGGCGAGTCCGTCACGGCCACAAGTTGTCCGTTCGGATAAGTGATCTCGAAACACCAGACGGAGAAGATCGATCCCGGGGTCACCGCATAAACCAACCTGCCGGTAGGATCGATGGTGATCGTGGTGGGGCCCTGCGCCGCCCACCGTGGAGGTAAACGGCGAGCCGAGTATCGGGGTCAGTGCACCGCTGGTGGGATCGATGTTGAACCCGGAAATGTTGCCGATGGTGGATTGATTTGGCGGAGGGTTGGTGGCCGAAGGGTTCGTAACATAGAGGAACTGATCACTCCCATCCACTGCCAGGCCGAGGGCTCCGCCTCCCTGTCCCGAAGAGACTGGAGTCCCAGGGACCAGACTGAGCACGCCGTTCGTAAAACGAAAAGCCGGTGACCATCCCGATCTCCGGATTAGTGACATAAACAAACTTGCCGGAATGCGTGAACAGAATCTCAGTTGGATTCGTATTCGCGGGGACGGGCGATCCGAACGGGGACAAAGCGCCCGTGCTGGGATCGATTGAGAAAACGGAAATCTCGCCACCGTTATAGCCGCCACCGCTAGAAAAATTATTTGTCACCAACAAGTATTTGCCGGAGGGGTCGATGACCACCGCATTGGGACTGGCACCGACCGCAATCGGAGTGCTGCTGAGCGTCAACGTCCCGTCGCCGGCGACCTTGAAAATCGAGATCGTGTCGTCGAAGGAATTCATCGCGTACAGAATATTTTTCGACGGGAGGAATGCCAGGCCGGCGGGCGTAAAGTCCTGCTGTTGCGGCGTCTGCGCTCCCGTGGTGATTTGGCCGGTTGTGCCGTCGATGTGCAGCAGGAGCACGGAACCCCACGCTGGCAGGGTCACGTAGGCATCGTGGTTAGATGTCGACGTACTCTGGTTGCTTTTGCCGCAGGAAAGGGAAAATCCGGCCAGGACGACGAACACGGCGACCAGAATGCGGAGGCCATCACTTTGACCTGCCCGTGCGCCACGCGCCGCCCTTAGAAAGCTCATTTGCGAACCAGCTCCTCAATATCCAAGATGGGAACGAAAAGGTCGTGTTCACTATCGTGCACGATAAGGCGGGAGTAGCGCAACTGCATCGGGTGATCGGGCCATCGGGTGATACGGTATCGAAAAGCGAAAGGCTCTGGCTTTTCGATCGACCCGATGACCCGATCGATCCCGATGACCCGATTCGATCGATCAATCGGGATGTGTTCTAATCATGTAGTTCGAGTAAAGATTGCGTCGTGATCGACATCCACTGCCACATTCTGCCCGAGGTCGACGACGGCCCCAAGTCCTGGGATGCGGCCGTCGAAATGTGCCGCATGGCGGCAGCCGACGGCATTACCCACACCGTCGCCACGCCGCACGCCAACGATCGTTACGCCTACGATCGCGCGTACCTCTCCGGGCTTCTCGACGAGTTGCGGGAGAAGGTCGGTCCCGCGCTGCAATTGCAATTCAGTCTAGGCTGCGATTTTCATCTTTCATTCGAGAATCTGGAACGCGTCCTGGCGCAGCCGCACACCTACACGATTGGCGAAACCAACTATCTGCTGATTGAACTCAGCAACTTCAGTGTTCCGACCCGGCTTTCCGAGTGTTTCACCCGCCTGGCAGATCGCGGCCTTACGCCGATCCTGACCCATCCCGAACGGAACCCGATCCTGCAGCAAACGCCGCAGCGCATCCTGGAGTGGGCGGAACAGGGCTGCCTGATGCAGGTCACGGCTTCGGCGCTGACCGGGCTCTGGGGAGAACGGCCTGAAGTCATCGCCCGCTGGCTGCTCGACCGCTCTGCCGTGCATATCCTCGCCTCCGATGCGCACGACACCAAGCGCCGCATCCCGAATCTTTCCGCGGCTCGCGCGGTGGCAGAAAAAATCGTGGGAGCCGAGTATGCCGAAGCGCTGGTCGAGGGCAACCCGGGCGCGATTGTTAAGGGGATGCCGATCCCTTACTGCCCGCGGCCGGTGCTGGATTAGGAAAAATCGGACTGCATGCCAGCGTTCATTGATGATTGGTGTAAACCTGCTTTCATCAACTACTCTCGCAGGATCGCGCGGCGTAGATGGCGAGTAGTGGGAGCCGATCTCTTTCGAGCAGCAATCGCGTGAAGCTACTGCTTTTGCCCAGGCTCACGCAGCAAGCTCAAGATGTGCAGTGCCCGAGTGATGACGCCCTGCTCTTTTTCGTGGTTGCCTGGCGACTTCGATAAACTTCGCGATCGCTCGAGAATCACGGCCTCTGCGCCCTCGATCCGCTGCAGCAACTTGCTCCGGTCAGACTCGAGGAGTGCGGCGCGGTAAAGCTTCTCCCAATCTTGGCATTTTGAATTATTCAGTGTTTTTGCTCCGCGCGCTCTGGGCTTTTGGGTGATCGGCGCAAACATGGGATGTAAACTCTTTATCGCGCCGTACCTCGAAGTTGTGCATCATTTCATCGAAAGATGCGCCGGTGGGCGCACCAGAAGGTTGGAACCGCCAGCCACATTCGGAGCAACCAAATCCCCGAAAACGCGGTTGCTCAATCCATACCAGCTTCCGGCTCATGGCCGCCTCTGTCGCCGCGCCCCAACCAATACCCGCTTGCTGTCAAGGGACGAAACGCTTTGGTTCGCCATCAACGCCTCCTTCCGCAGCGGCCGTACTGCCTGATTGCCGCAGAGAACCTTCCCCAATTTGGGCGTGGCGGAGATGCATAGAAAGATGGGCGGAGTTTACATGCGCCAATTTGGATGGTCTGTCGGACATCCTACATACGCGGAAGTCTTGTTCACGCGAACGCCTGATTTCGGGGTGCTCGTTTGAAGTGAGCGGAATCGCTTTAAGTGGGGATCGCGTTGGCGCGTCTTGAAGCGGTCAGTATTGCTCAGTATCAGGGTCGTATCCAGCCTAGTGTTGATAGGTCTTCGAGAGGGGGTTCGCCATGCCCGACCAGACTTCCTGTTTCGCACCCCATGACGGGCGAGTTCATTCCCAGCCTAGCGAGCGGACGAATACCGCAGGGAAGCAAGTCAGCAACAAAATACTTCTATCCATCTCCGATGGCGACTACAGCTCACTTCGTCCTCATCTCGAATACGTCACCTTGCCCAACCATCGAGTCCTTCACGAGGTGGGTGGAAAGCTGGAGTTTGCGTATTTCCTGAATCGAGGTTTGATTTCTCTTGTGGTCGTAATGAAAGATGGAAAAACCGCCGAAGCTGGCATAGTTGGAAATGAGGGCTTTACAGGAACACTGGCGGCGGTTGGCCTGAGCAGGAGCCCGCTGCAAGCGGTGGTACAAATCACGGGGGACGGGTTTCGGGTCGAGGTCGGAGCTTTGCAAAACACTTTGGAATCCGCTCCACGCCTGCAATCGATGTTGAGCCGCTATGCCGCAATTCGGGGTATCCAGGTTGCACAAACAGCGGCGTGTAATCGGCTGCACGATATTGAGCAGCGCCTTGCGCGGTGGTTGCTAATGACTCAGGATAGAGTGGAATCAGGGTCGCTGCCCATCACCCATGATTTCCTCGCCACCATGCTAGGGACAGATAGACCGAGCGTGAGCTTGGCCGCTGGTGTTTTGCAGAAGAGGAAGGTCATCGAGTACACCCGTGGCGCAGTGGAGATCGTGAACCGCAAGAAACTTGAAGACTGCGCCTGCGAGTGCTACGGGGTTATCCGACAGTACGATGGCGAGCTTGGCTTGGAATACCGGAAGTGAAGACTCGCCCTGTGCTCCGACGAAGACTGGATTGCCCCCAACACCGGACTACTGCTTGGGAAGGTTGTCTGCCGCCGGCGTCTGTTTAGTTCCGGCCTTGGGGTCGTCCGCCGCGGACGCGGCGGATGTTGTCGCGGTCATTGTCATTGCGCTTTCCGGATTGAGCAGGTGATCGTGGCTGGGGCCTAATCCGAGCTTGATCAGCGCTCGGGAATCTGGAGTCGTCTTCGATTGCCATCCCTGGTCCGCCTGATAGCGCTGCATCGCGGCCTGCGTGGCGTCATCCCACGATCCTGTAGGCTCGCCTTCCATGTAGCGCTCGCGGATGAGCGCTTCCTGAATTTCCCGGGCGCGATCGGTGTCAATCGCCTGCTGGCCGCGCTTCTTCGCGGCCAGCTTAGAGCCCTTCTTGCCGTGGGAGTTGCTCTTCTGCGCCGAGTGCGGGCGATGTGAGACGAGGTGCGAGTCGAGGTGTGAGCTGAGGTGCGAGAGGAGTGAGCTGAAGTGTGAGACGACGTGTTAGTTGAGGTGCGCTTGCCGGTCGCGTGCCCGCTGGTGTGATGCTTTGCTTTCGAGGCAGGCGCCGCGGAAGCGTGCGCCGGTTTCTTTGGCGGAGTCGACGTCTGCGCCGCTGCGCTTGCGACCCCATGCACGGCGAGGCAGAGCAGCAGGCCGCAAAGCCCCACCGGTCGCCAACGCCGAATTTGATCAGAACGGTGCATGTTTAAAGGCCCAGACCAATCGCAGTTCGACCATCAGAAATCAGTCGTTTCGGTCGTCAGCTCGTTGGTCTCGTTCGGGACGCGTCGTTCTTTTGAAACCCGCGAACGACCGACGACCAGCGACTGACGACTGCCTTCCAACAAAAAACCGGCGAGACCAGCCTCCCCTTATCGTCCCCCGAAACGGGGATGGAGCGCCAGTCTCGCCGGAGCACTTATCGGTTACGGAAGTGTACCTGCCAGGAAAATCGTTCCATCCTGGGCCCTTGCGCCTCGCGGACGCACCAGGAACACGACATCCTGCCCGCTCTTGAGCGACGACTCGATCTTGGTAAAGTCGTCCGGATTGTTCACGGGCTGCTTGTTCACTTCGAGGATTACGTCGCCGCGATTCAGGCCGAGATCTTCGGCGAACGATCCCTGCTTCACCTCCTGCACCACCACGCCCTTGCCTGCGGGAATGCTCAGGCGATCGGCCAGATCGGGAGTAATGTTGCGAACCGTGACCCCAAACTTGCTCGCCTTGGGTGCTTCCTCGCTCTGGTTGTCTTCTTCTTCGCCCAGACGGGAAGCGAACAGTTTCGAGCGATCGGCGATGGTCACCGTCGTGTCTTGCTTCTTGCCGTTGCGCACAAATGCGAGCTTGGCCTTCGAGCCGGGCTTGCGGGAAGCGATGTCAGCCACCAGATCGTCGCCGCTCTTCACTTCCTTGCCATCCACGGAGGTGATCGTGTCGCCGATCTTCAGGCCCGCCTCTTCGGCCGGGCTGCCGGATACCACGTTCGACACGGTCACGCCCGATCCGTAAATGCGGGCGATGGCCGGGTTCGGTTGGGCTGAAAACTCAATGCCAATGGACCCGCGCGCCACCCGGTGTCCCGGACCGATCAACTGGTTGTAGACCTGCGCCACCGTGTTCGAAGGCATGGCAAATCCCACGCCCGCGTACGAACTCGTCTCCGTAAGGATGGCAGTATTGATGCCGATGACTTCACCTGCCATATTCACCAGCGGCCCACCGGAATTGCCCGGGTTGATGGCGGCGTCCGTTTGAATAAAAGACTGAAACTGCCGATTGGGAACAATGTTGCGCCCCTTGGCCGATACGATGCCCGCCGTTACAGTTTCCTGCAGTCCGAAGGGACTGCCGATGGCGAGCACCCAGTCGCCAACTTCCATGCCGTCGGAGTTGCCCAGTTTGGCGGCCGGCAGCGCACGATCTATATCAATCTTGATCACTGCCAGGTCGGTCTCCTGGTCCATGCCGATCAGCTTGGCATCATGGCCAGGAGAAGCCGGGTTTTCATCCTGCAACTTCACACGAATGCGATCGGCCTTTTCGACTACGTGCCGGTTGGTGACGATGTAGCCCTTCGCATCCACAATCACGCCGGAACCGAGCGAGCGTTGGCGGATGGTTCCCGCCTCCGCGCCCTGGCCGCCCTGGCCGCCGAAGAACTTGTCAAAGAAATCCTGGAACGGGGAGTCCTCGCCGTTGTCCTGGTCTTGGTCATCCGGATTAGGGCGCACGGGGTGCCGGCGGTGAGGGTTCTTAATGGTTGACTCGGTATTGATGTTCACCACGCTCGGCTCCAGCTGCTTGGAAATCTGGGAGAAGGCGGTGGAGAGCTGTTGCGGAGCGGGAATGGTCAACGGGGTCGCATCCGACGACTTCTGTCCCTCCTTGCCTTTCACTCCATAAGAGACAATCGTGCCAATCAGAATTCCAACCGCCAGCGTCGCCAGAATCGTAAACATGTACGCCCAACGGTTGGCTTTGAGACGCACCCAAAAAGCGCTTTCGCGCGAATCCATTTCTTACCTCCTAAAGACTGCCAATTAAGACGGCTAATTCTTTCATTATACCTTCGCCCCCGGCAGGGGTCGGTCGAAGATCGCCAAATCAATTAGACGCAGAAAACGCGAGATTCGCGTTCGCCAAGAACGCAGGAGCCAAGGGAAGGGTGTTGTGGCGGCGGGGCTTCGCCCGCCGGACGGGGCGAGCCCCGTCCCCACACCGGGGCGCAGATCAGGAAGGCGCATTCCCGCTCTCGCCATCGGGTGATCGGGTCATCGGGTGATCGGGTCATCTAGAACCTTGCCTCTCGGTTATTCGAGATCGCTGTCAGATCAGCCCGATCACCCGATCCTACTTCGCCTCGTACACGGTCTTGCCGCCGACCACCGTACGCAGAACTTTCGTTTCCAGGATTTTTGGCGGTGGGACTGCCGTAATGTCCTGATCGAGAACGACAAAGTCGGCCAACATGCCCGGCTCCAGCTTGCCTTTCTGCTTTTCGGCGAATTCGGCAAAAGCCGCGCCCGTGGTGTAGGCGGCGATCGCCTGCTCGATATTCAGTTTCTCCGCGGGATAATAACTTTTCTTTCCGTCTTCGCTCATACGGGTAACCGCCACGTAGAGACCGCGAAAGGGCGTCACCGGTTCGACCGGATAATCCGTACCAAAGGCCAGCACCACTCCGCGGCGAAGGAAGTCAGCCCACGCATAGGAATGCTCGGCGCGCTTCGGGCCCAGATACGACTCGGCCCAGTTCATATCCGTGAGCAAGTGGCTCGGCTGCATGGAGGCGATCACCTTCAGATCCTTGAAACGCAGAATCTGCTGCGGCGTGGTGACCTGCGCGTGCTCGATGCGAAGCCGGTAGTCGGTGTTATTGCCGCTGGCATTGCCGTCGGCCGCTTTCACCTTGCCTTCTTTCGCCGCCTTCTCCGCCCCGGCAAACGCGTCGAGCGCCATCTGCACCGCTTTGTCGCCGATGGCGTGGAAGCCGATCTGATATCCCGCCAGCACCCGCTCCTTCGTCATCGCGTTCAACTTGGCCGCTTCGTATTGCGGCAGGCCGCTGTTCTTCGGAATATCTTTTTATCGTTCTTCAAATTTTCGTTCTTCGGATCGTCGCTGTAGGGCTCAAGCAACGCCGCCGTCTTCGAGCCCAGCGAACCATCCAGGAAGGCCTTCAGCATTCCGGTGTGGAGCATGGTGTCGGACGCGGGATGCGAGCTGCGCTTATTGTTCAGGTCTGCAATCGAGTCGTCGAAATCCAGCCACTCTGAAATCCTCGCCGTCAGCTTTCCGTCGTGCTCGAGTTCCTCGTAAATCTGGAAGTTTTCCCACGGCGAATAATCCTGCGCGGAGGTGATGCCGTGACTCGCCAGATCCGCCAGAGCGAGTTCGATGGCTTGCCGGCGCTTCTCGTGCGTCGGCTTGGGAATCACTGCCTGCACCAATAGTTGCGCTTTCTCGCGCAGAATGCCGTTGGGCGTGCCCGCGTCATCGCGATCGATCTTTCCCCGCTCCGGATCGCGACTGGCGACGGTGACGCTGGCCAGTTGCAAGGCGCGCGTGTTCGCCACTGCCATATGCTCATCCACCCGCATCAGAAAAACCGGATGGCTCTGGCTCACTTCATCCAAATCCCAGCGCGTGGGCAGAACTTTGACCGGCCAGAGAGTCTCGTCCCAGCCGCCACCCACGATCCACTCTCCTGGCGCCGCTTTTTCGACTTGGGCGCGGATGCGTTCGCGGAACTCATCGAGTGTCTTGACGCCGACCAGGTTCACGTTCATTTTCTCGAGGCCGGCGCTGGCCAGGTGCATGTGGGCGTCATTGAAGCCGGGCATGACGAAGTGGCTATCCAGATCCACGATCTTGGTCTCTGGTCCTTTCAGCTTCATGATCTCGTCGCGCGTCCCCACGGCGAGGATCCGGTCGCCCACGACTGCCATTGCCTCGGAGCGCTTGCCCGCTCCGAACGAAGACGCCGCATCGACCACCCCGGTATAGATGTTGCCGTGGGTAAAGATCAGGTCCGCTTTCGGCTTTTGAGCGCTCTGTACTCGAACGCCGCTCTGCGCCGACACGCCCGAGGCCACGGCCAACAGCAGAATCGGAGCGATTCGCGTCATCATTCCCCTACTCCCGAAAGTGTCAGCATTGTAAGCAGAATGCGCCTCAGACCGAGGTCTCGTCCATGGCAGTCGTACCATTCTTGCAACGTGTGCGCTCCGCCTCCGGAACCGCCGCCGCCGATGGCGATGGCCTCGCGGCCGAGCGAAAGCGGAATGTTGGCGTCCGTCGACGCCCGCTGCACCTGCGCCGTATTGCCCAACTGCACATCCACCGCGCGGATCACCTTCAGCAGCCGCGCACCCGGCGCCAGTTCGCCCGCCGGACGATTCCCGATCTCGAGCACTTCGCTCTGCACCGCCTGCGGCCGGCGCGTTCCGTGCTGAGCCGCGGCCCGATTTTCCAATGCGACCGCCTGCTCCAGTGCGAGGCGCAGCGCTCGCTCCAGCCGGTCAATTTCCGCCATTGACGTGGAGCGCAGATCGACCCTCATGCTGGCGGATTCCGGAATCGAATTGACGGAAGTCCCGCCCCGAATCGTGCCGACATTAAACGTGGTTTTCGGCGCGGCCAGCACGGGCGTTTGACGGAAGACCTCGATCGCACGGGAGAGCGCAATAATCGGATTGGGCGCGCCGAAGTCGCTCCAGGAGTGACCGCCCGGGCCGCGCACGATCACCTCAAAACGGCGGCTGCCCAAGGCCTCCGCCACCACGGTGTCCGATCCGGCGCCATCGACAATCACGCTGTAGGCAATCGCGTCTCGCCAGCGCGGCGTCGCGAAAACGTGCCGCATGCCCCGCAGATCGCCTTCGCCTTCTTCCCCGACGTTCCCGATGAACACAAAGGGCAGCGCATGCGAGATGCGGGCGCTGCCGCATACACTGGCCACGGCCAGCATCGCCGCAATGCCCGCGCCGTTGTCGGAGACTCCCGGGCCATACAAGCGGCTGGCCTGCTGCCGGATGTTCAACGGCGTCGCCGCCGGAAACACCGTATCAATATGCGCGCTGAGCGCCACGAAACGGTTTCCGCCGCCGGGACGAACGCCGAACACGTTGCCCACCTCATCCACCTGCACCTCGCTGAGCCCGAGCTCGCGAAAACGGTCGGCCAGCCAGGCGCCGCGTGCCGCCTCGCCGAATGGAGGAGCGGCAACTTTCGTCGCCTCCATCTGCCAGAGCGCAAACTGCGATTCTTGCGAGCGGAACTGGTCGAATGCGGCGCGCACCTGCGACGAGCCGGCGAGCCGCGCTACTTCCTCCTGCACCGGGGGATACGAATCAGAAGCTGCCACTTGCGGAGTTGACTCCATCCTTTGCGCCTATCTTATAACGTAAGGGCGTAACGTGCGTAACGTAGGCGTCGCCGGGTGCTGGGCGAGTCCGTTGATCCCGTCGCTTGGAACTGAGCCGCTGGAGCTCCCGCGCTTCAGCGAATGCCACGGAGGGCGGTCTCGCCAGGATGAGCTGCGAACGTCTGCATGCTGTTCAGAATCGTGGCGACTACGTTCTCGTCCCCGACTGCCGTATTGATCATCAGGTGATAGAGGCTGCGCGTCGGCCATTCGTTATTGAAGTAGTGTTTGATGTAGGCCATCCGCTCCTTGTCCACGTTCTCCACCAGGTCTTCTGCCTCTTCCCGGGTCCTGCCCATCGCTAGCAGGCGGCGAATTTTTTCGTCGTGCGGAGCATAGGTGAAGACGCTAAAAGTATCCTCGCGTTCGCGCAGCAAAAACGGGGAGCCACGGCCGACGACGACCGCATTCCCCTCGGCGGCGATGTGGCGCATGATCTCTCCCGCCATGGCCATCATGCGATCCGTATCAAACGCGGAAGAGGCATCCAGCGGCATGCTGCGTTCGTAACTGCCCCGCCAGAAGGCTTTCGCGAAACGGTAGAGGCGGCTGTCGACCCGCTCATCGCACAAGGCCACGGCCGATTCCGGCACCTGCGCGCGCTGGGCAATCTCGCTGGTCAGTTGCTGGTCCCAGAGCTTCCACCCCAGCCGGCGGGCCAGTTCGCCGGCAATGCCTCCGCCCCCGCAGCCAAATTCGCGTTCCAAAGTAACGATGCGAAACATCGCGAACCTCCTTTCCGTGGAGCAGCCCCTAAAGGGGCCTCTAGTTGACGGATCCTGCGGTATCGCTAAAGCGATACCCTGATACGAATCGACCTTGCACCACGAGTTGTCAGTGCGCCACGATCGCTCCCGGCTTCGACTTCTTGATCAGGAACACACACGGGATTAAACAAACGATCACGACCCCGAGCACCCAGAAATTATCAATGTAGGCCAGCATGGTCGCCTGCCGGATCACATTCGCCTGCGTCATGCGCGTAGGCATGCTGCAGCGCGGAACTGCCTCCGGAACCGGGCCCGGCGCCGCCGCCCGAAAAAATACTCGTCATCCCGCGCAGCACGGACTGAAACTGCGGATTGGCGGCGTTCAGCTTCTCCACCAGTTGCCCCTGATGAAACTGCGCGCGGCGAGCCAGGCCGGTGGTGACAAAAGAAATCCCGACGCTGCCGCCAATATTTCTGGCGAGGTTCATCAAACCGGACGCGGCATTGTTCTTATCGCGCGGCAGAAACGAATACGCGGCGGTGTTAATGGGCACGAACAGGAAAGCGAGTCCCACCGCCTGATAGACGCGCGCCATCATCACCGTGTGGAAATCCACGCCCAGGTCGAACCTCGTCATATGAAACAGCGAAAACGAGAGCATCGACAAACCAAACAGCATCAGATACCGCGGGCTATAGCGTGAAAGCAGAAACCCCACCAGCGGCATGGCACAGCATGATCGCGAAACCGCCCGGCATCAGCGCCAACCCGGACCGCTCGGCAGTGTAACCGAGCATCGTCTGCATGAACAGCGGCAACAGCAGCGTGCTGCCGAGCAGGGCAAATCCGAGCATGAACATCAGAAAGTTCGCGGTGGCGAAGCTGCGCTCGCGAAATAAATGCAGGTCGATGATGGGGTCTTTGTGGTTCCACTCCCAGAAGACGACGAAGATCAGCGACACGGCGGAGATCACGCTCAGCCATACGATGAAGTGCGATTCGAACCAGTCTTCGCGTTGTCCTTTGTCGAGGACCACTTGCAGCGTTCCGAGGCCGAGCGCGACGAAACCTAGCCCGGTGTAGTCGATCCGGGTTTCTTTCAGCTGGCGGCGCTTGAAGTAGGGAGGATCCTGGATGAGCCGTGAGGTCAGCAAAAGCGAAAGAATGCCGACGGGGATATTGATGAAGAAAATCCAGCGCCAGGTGAAGTTGTCGGTGATATAACCGCCGAGCGTAGGACCGATGGCCGGAGCCATCACCACCGCGATGCCATAGACAGCGAATGCCATGCCGCGCTTGGCGGGAGGAAAGGTATCGGCGAGGATGGCCTGCTCGCTCGGTTGCAAGCCTCCGCCACCCACACCCTGAAGGACGCGGAAGAAGATGAGCATGCCGAGATTGGGCGCGAGCCCGCACAGAAACGAACTGATCGTGAACAGCGCGACACAGCCCATGTAAAAATTCTTGCGTCCGACGATCGAAGACAGCCAGCCGCTCAGCGGCAGCACGATGGCGTTGGAGACGAGATAAGACGTAAGCACCCACGTGCTCTCGTCCTGACCCGCGGAAAGACTGCCGGCGATATGCGGCAGCGCCACGTTGGCGATGCTGGTATCGAGCACCTCCATGAACGTGGCCAGCGTCACCGTGAGAGCGATGATCCACGGATTGACTGCCGGACGCCATTCGGCGGCGTCATTCATGGTGATCGCAGCAGCGCCCATTATTTTCTCAACCTCTGCTTCGAGCTACGAGCTACGGGCTGCGAGCGAACGCGAATCGGTTGCTCGAAGCTCGTAGCTCGCGGCTCGGAGCTATTTAATCCAGACCTTCGGCACCACCGACATCCCCGGGCGGAGTTCATGTCCCTTGATTTCGTCCTTGTCGAACACGATCTTCACCGGAATGCGCTGCACCACTTTGACGTAGTTGCCGGTGGCGTTTTCGGGGGGCAGCAGGCTGAAGCGCGCTCCGCTGGCGCCGGCGATGGAATCGACATGCCCCTTGTAGGTCTTGCCGTTCGCATCCACCGCGATTTCAGCCGGCAAGCCGGGTTTCATCTTCTTAAGCTGCGTCTCCTTGAAGTTCGCCGTGACCCAGAGGTCGCCTTCGTCGAGCGGAATGACCTTCATCATCTCCTGGCCGGGCTGCACGTTTTGACCGACCTCGACGGTGCGGTTGCTGACGACTCCGCTGACCGGCGCCATGATTTTCGTGTACTAGAGGTTCAGTTCCGCCTGCTCCAATGCAGCCTTCTTCTGCTGGGCAATGGCCTGCGCAGACTGGGCGCGGGCGCGGATGAATCGCATCGTCTGCGTCCGGTTGCCGGCGGTGCGAAGATCGGCGTCGGCCTGCTCCAGTTTGCTCTGCGCCTGTTTGATCTGTGCCGCGTAAGCGTCGGCATTGGCGCGCGCCGCTTGCAGGGTTGCGGCGGCGGCCTGAGCGCTGTCGACGGCTTGATCGTACTGCTGTTGCGAGATTTCCTGCTTGTCGATCAGCTGCTTGTAGCGGAGAAGATCATTCTGCGCTTTGGTGTTATTGGCGTCCGCTTCCGCGACCTGCGACTTGGCTGCTTCAAACTGCTCGCGGGCAGCCGCGATTCCAGCCTGCGCACCGGAGACACCGCCCTGGGCGCCGCTGACCTGGCTTGAAGTGCTCACGTCGGTGATCGGGACGTTGATGCCGGCAGCGGAAGCCTGCGCCTGGGCGTCGGCGTATTGAGCGCGCGCCTCTGCCACCGCGCCTTCGTAGTCGGCAGGGTCGATTTCCACCAGCACCGTTCCCTTTTCCACGTACTGGTTGTCTTCCACGTTGAGCTTCAGCACATAGCCGCTGATGCGCGCGCTCACCGAATTCACGTGTCCGTCAATCTGCGCGTCGTCGGTGGATTCGTAGCTGGCGAGGTAGCGCCACAGAAAGAAAACGGCGATCAGAATCACGAGGCCGGCAAGAATGAACCCCCACTTCGTGCGCGGATTGCTCAAAAACGCTGTTCGCCGCTGATAGCGGGCTTCGCTGTCCAGCGAGGGCCGGGGACTTCGGCGCACTCGCTTCCGCTTGCGGTTTGGGCTCGGCTACAACGCTGCTGCTTTCTTCCATTGGCTACTTCCCTTTCAAGTATTCGCGAACGCCCTCTTCGGCGCGTCCCAGGGCGCGGGCAAAGGAAACCTTGGCCAGGTTGTGAAAATAGAGGCTCGAGATCAAACTCTCGTGCGCAGACGCCACCGCTTCCTGCGCCTGCACCACTTCGAGGTTGTCGGTGACTCCGGCGGAGAAACGATCCCGCGATTGGGTGAGCGCCTGCTCGGCAAGATTCACCGAACTCTGGGCGACTTCCACTTGATCGCCGGACGACTTGAGGTCGAGCAGCGCGTTGCGGATATCCTGATCGATCTGGGCGCGCACGTCCGCCATCTGCGCCTGCGCCTGCCGCAGGCTGGCTTCGGCCTTCAGAACATCGCCATGGACTTTGCCACCCTGGAAAATCGGAATGTTCAACGTACCGAAGACCTGGTACGTAGGCAACACATCGCCGGGAACCGCGCCGATTTCGCCGAAATTCGCCGCCAGATCGAGGGTCGGGAAATACCCCGCGGTGGCGGCGCTGCGCTCCAGTTGCGCCGCGACCAGGCGATCCCGCGCCGCTTTGTAATCGGAGCGCAGAGAATACGCGCGCTGCAAGCTGGTTTCAAGATCGGGGATAGGAAAAGCCTGGTAAGGAGCTTTGTCGGCCAATTCGAATTCCTGGCCGGGCGCGAGTCCAATCACGCGTGCCAGCGAAATTTTCTGCTTGGCGAAATCGTTGGTGGCTGCGATCAGTTGCTGTTGGCGCGTCTGGTATTCGACCTGCGCCCGGAGCGTGTCGATTGCCGGAGCGACGCCGGCCTGCTGTTGCGCGACCGCTTTGTCGTAGAGCGCCTTCGCCGTCTCGACCTGCGCTTGCGCGGTTTCCACGCGGGCTGCTCCGGCAATCGCCTGCAGGTAGGCGTTGCCGGTCGCGAGCACGACCAGATCGCGCGCATCCTTCAGATTGAACTGGGCCACGTTTTCGCCGATCACGGAAGAGCGGTATTTCTGGATTGACTTCCAGTCGAAGACGCGCTGGGTGGCCGAGGCGCGCATATCAAAGTAGGAAAAAGGCCCGATCACGCGAGGAAAAGTAACACCAGGGAACACCTGGCCGCGAAGTCCTAGCGCTTCCAGGCTCCCTTTTCTCTGGCTTCCTGCACATCCGCGTTGACGTTCGGAAGCAGGTCGCTGAGTCGTTGCCATTTCTGTCCCCGGGCCTCGATGGTGTTGTATTCCGATAAAAGACCAGCCAGGTTCTGGCGCAAAGCCCGCTCAATCGCGTCGCTGAAGGTCAGCGGCAGGACGCCGGGGGTGGGCTTGGCCTCCGGCACACTGCCAAACACTGGATTCTGTGCCGAGGTTTGAACTTGCGAGGCTTGAAACTGCGGGGTTTGAATCTGCATGGCCCCACCCGTCGAACTCTCCGTCGAATCGGAAGTCGAACTTTGGGCAAAAAGCGCCGGTGGGAAGACGACGATTGACACGATCGAAAAACGTCCAGCAAAAGGAATGCACGATAACACCGCGATTGACGGGTGGGACGATTTGCGGAAGCCATGGAACCTGGGTTATCTCCTTACCGAAACGAAAATGATAGTCTTTTGGACTCTTTTTTGGTGGGGATCCGATGCAAATTGTTGCCTCGCGATGGAGCTCGCCCCGCCCAAATTTCTTGCAGGTGCGCTCCTCCTGGCGATAGTGACCTTGGTCATCTTGTGTAAGCCCGACCTAAAGTTCAGTCTATGAGAGTCAAGCACTTCCCTGCGACCGAAAGCTGCAGGAAGTCCTACGTATGAGCGAAAACACGAAACTGTCACCCAAAGGATCGGACTGGACGCGCCTGCTCACCGATCCCGACCTGGTCAGCCACCTCGGAAAACTGCTCCAGACCTACCGCGAGGTACGTCCGGAACAGCGCGAAGCGGCGCTGCTGCGCTCGATGCGCGAGATCAAAGACGCGGCCGTCAAAGCCCGCGAGGCACAGAAGAATGTAGCCGTTGCCGCGGCGCCGGCGCCACCCGTCGCGCTTCCCCATCCCGAACCAGTGGATGAAACGCCCCCGTTTGAACCGGAATTATTCACATCGCAATTGGAATCGGATCGCCGCCATTTTCAGCGCATCAAGTGCTATGTGGCGGTGGAAATTCACGTTGAGGGTATAGAAGAGCCGGTCTGGGGCAATCTGGCGAATGTGAGCCGCGGAGGCTGCCTGGTCGAGACCGCCAGCGCCGTGCCTGCGGGCAAGGCGCTGGAGATCGGCTTGTGGGTGGCAAGCGGCAAGATCTGGGTGAAAGGCGTCATCATCAGCGGAATCGCAACCCGCACCGCGCCGGCGTTTGGCGTGCGGGTGAAATTCTCCGAGGCGGAACTGTCGGAAAAGGAACACCTGCGGGAATTTCTTAAATTCGTCGAAGGCACGGCCCGCAAGGGGCACAGCGAAAAAGCCTACGTCGTGCAACTCAAGCGCTAGGCCGGCCCTGTCCGGGCTCACGTGCTCACTGCTCAATCAGCACATCCCCGCCCTCAATCTTCACCGGATACACGGCCACCTTCGCCCCCGGCGGACCGGCCTCTCCCGTTTTCGGATCCCATGCCCAACCATGCCACGGGCAAACAACCTTTCCTCCTGAGATCACGCCCTGGCCGATCGGGCCTCCGCGATGGAGGCAGACGTTATCCATGGCGCTGATCTCCCCGTTGACGTTGGCGACGCAGATGGTCTTGTCTCCGCAGGGGAATTCTTTGGCTTCGTTGATGGGGGGAAGATCCGATTGCGAAGCGATCTTGACGAAGTTACGCATAGCCTGTGTGATGGCGCAGGCGAAACAGTCCTGTCGAGCTTCGCTCAGGCATGGACAAAGAGACGAGGCAGCCCGTCCCAGCTGACAACTGAGCAGCTGACGGCTGAGATCCTTCGCTTCGCTCAGGATGACCGCAGCGGGCTCCCGCTTCGCTCACGCCCGCTAATCGCGGTCACTTCGGCTGCATCGTCTGCGCCACCATTACCTGGCGCTTGAAATCCTCCATCATGTGCTCTTCGAGTCGCACTTCGGTGGGCCGCTTGGCGAGGGTCATGGTGTCGATCTTGTCCTGCAGCTTGAGCAGCGCGTAAAACAGATTCTCCGGACGCGGCGGGCATCCGATCACGTAAACATCCACCGGCACAATGCGGTCCACGCCCTGCAGCACGGCATAGGTATTGAACGGTCCGCCGACCGACGAGCACGCGCCCATCGAAATCACCCACTTCGGCTCGGGCATCTGGTCGTAAATTCTCTTCAACACCGGCGCCATCTTCAGCGTGACTGTGCCGGAGACGATCATCAGATCCGACTGCCGCGGGCTGGGCCGAAACACTTCCGACCCAAAACGCGCGATATCGAAGCGCGCGGTTGAAGACGCGATCATCTCGATGGCGCAGCACGCCAGCCCAAACGTCATCGGCCAGAGCGCCGACTTGCGCGCCCAGTTGAAGACGTAGTCCACGGTCGTGATCATGAAATTCTTTTCGAATTTATTCTGGAGCCAGCTCATGAGGCCTCTTTCGCTACAGGATAACCCAATGATCATACGCCTGGGAGTGATCCCGGTCACCCCCGGTTTCGAGCTACCAGCTACCAAGAACCCTTAACGCAGAGGACGCGAAGAGCAACGCAGAGCTCGCGGAGAAGAGAAGGCTAAAAACCTCTGCGTAGTTCTCCGCGTCCTCTGCGTTAAAGGTTTGCGGGAGGACAGCGGCTCGGTGCGATTTTAACTCGTCTAAGAGCTGACAGCTGAAAGCTAACTTCGTGTAAGATTCTCTAGGCGAGTAGAGTGCACCGCTTGCGCGCGGGTTGATCCTGCCGCGCCGATTCGAGATGGGCCGGCGTTCGTTATCATCCAACGACGATACTCCCCAATTACCAGGTAGAACCGCGGCCTTTGGGCTGGCGGCACATTCCTGTCAGGAGAGACTGAATGGCGAAAATTGCAAAAACAGCCGACCGGAAAAAGGTCATGGATACCGCGAAATCGACCGCATGTCCCAAGTGCGGCAAGGAAACCCGCATCGTCAAACGCATGAAAGATCGCGAGCGCGGCGTGCCCGGCGGAATCTATATTTCGTGCTCGGGTTGCGAGTTTTTTGAAAAACTGTGAGAGCAGTACCCAGTTCCAGTCAGAACCAGGACACACAATGAAGGGCGCGGCGCCTTCGTCGCGCCTTGTTTCTTCTGGGTACTGGGAACTGAGTACTGCCCTACCCAATCTGTCCCAGAATCGCCCGCGCTTCGGCCGCCGGGTCGGAGGCTTCCGTGATCGGGCGCCCTACCACGATGTGCGAGGCCCCGGCGGCAATCGCTTCCGCGGGAGTGACGACGCGGGCCTGATCGTCCTGTCCGCTGCCCGCCGGGCGCACTCCAGGCGTCACAATGGCGAAATCGTGGCCAAACTTCTCGCGCAGAGCTTCGGCCTCCTGCGCCGAAGCGACCACGCCCTTGCATCCGTTCGAACGCGCCAGGGCGGCCAGCCTTAGGACTTGGTCGAGCACTCCTCCGCGCAGGCCAATCTTGCCCAGTTCGTCGTCGTCCAGGCTGGTCAGCACCGTGACCGCCAGGACGAGCAAGTCGGGGTTGGCCGCTTGCGCGGCGTCGACGGCAGCTCGCAACATCTTGCCGCCCCCGCAGGCGTGCACCGTCAGCATGCTCACGCCCAGCTGAGCCGCCTCCCAGACGGCCGCTCCTACGGTGTTCGGAATGTCGTGATACTTGAGATCTAGAAAGACGCGGTGGCGCGAACCCACCAGTTCGCGGACAATGGAAGGCCCTTCGGCAGTGTAGAGTTGCATGCCGACCTTGTACGCGTGGGCAGAGTCGCCGACGGCCGCCACGATCTTCCGGGCGGCCGCGGCCGTAGATACATCCAGGGCAACGATGAGACGCTGGCGCGGATCCATACTCTCAACTATCGTCCCCGAGTCTATCGGGTTTAGTTGAGCTTGGCTACCGGTTGCAGCAGCGCCACTGTCGTTGGCTGGTAATTTGTTGGCCGGCGATTCGTTGGCCGGTTATTCGCGGATTGGTAGAGTTCCAAGCGGACCCTCTGCACTCCGCGCTCTCTGAAGCCCAGCGCCAGCGCAGCGCTGTCGGAAACATCGATGATCCGGCCGTCCACTACGGGACCCCGGTCATTGATGCGAACCACCACGGCCTTGCCATTCCTCAGGTTGGTGACCTTGACCAACGTGCCCAGCGGAAGGCTGGGGTGAGCGGCCGTGAAATCGCGCTTGTCGAAGGGTTCTCCGCTGGCTGTCTGCTTGCCCTGGAACTGCTCTCCATACCAGGACGCGGTGCCTACTTGATAGGCCTTCGACTTCGGGCTGCTTGGTTTTCGTGTTTTGTGCCCTCTGGTCTCAATGACCAGCGGCTGTGTGACCTTGGCGGCTTCCAGGCTGCTTGGCCCGGATGCGGCTCCTGCCCCCAGACTGGCGATCGATAAAAGCACCGCCAAACCTTCGGCTAAACGTCGTCGCATTCAGTTACCTCCCGTCGTGGAAAGTCGTTTTTTGGTCGTACGCTCCTTTCGTGAGTGGATTCGACGATGCTACCCG
>CAVRYC010000023.1:0-30115 GCA_963725245.1 uncultured Acidobacteriaceae bacterium
CGAACCCGCGTCCGAAAATGTTACTGGTCAAGAGACTACATGCTTATTCCAGTTCATGCCCTGGGCATTACCCCAGGACGTTCGCGACAACTGCTCAGAACGGACAAGAAACAGTCGGCGCTAGCCTGAAATCTTAGCCTCCCTGCCCAGACGTAGCAGAGAAGAGCAGCCCGCTGTGTGACGTTCGCTCGCAGCCCACGGGCAAAGCTGCGGAGAACGGCGGCCTAACGAATTAGGCTGCGTATGCCATCTGTTGATTGGCAATTATCATTTTGCACGCGATTACGGGTGTGTGCACCCCGACATGCCTCTTGGCCGCAAGCATCTCCGTCGAATCCGTGACGCCCCCACTGGTGGGATGGGCCTGCAAAGAACTACTTCTATTCTGCGTAGAAAGTCGCGGGAAGTCAAATGACGGGACGGCTGCTTCTCAGCTAATCAGTTCTCAGTTGCCAGTTCTCTCAGTTCTCACAAAAAGCATTCTTGCTCTCTGCTTTAGAACCGGCCCCGGCGGTCACTGTGTGCAGCCTGACACGGGGTCTCCTCTCGAAATGGTGATCGGGGACGACGAGATCGATTTAGCGGGATCGCTTACTGAGGTTGCGGTTAAGGTTACGGTGGAACCGCTTGGAACCGTGCCAGGGGCCTGGTAACAGGTCGGAACATTGCTGGCTATCTGGGCCGGACTAAACGAGCCACAATCCCCGGCTGGGACGCAAGTGAAATTCACGCCGGCATTCTTGGGGTCGTTCGTAACGACTGCTGCAATGCCTGTCGTGGAGCCTGTATTGAGCGAAGTGGGAGGCGGAAAATAAGGGCTAAACGTAACCACAATCGCGGGAGGCTGGTATTTGGGATCGCCGCAGGCAATAAATGCGACTGCGACTGCGGCGATCATGGACGTGACGAGCATCGCCTTGGCAACCAGCCTCATTCTCTCTTCCCAGTTGCTTGTGCTCTCTCCGACCCAACCGCCCGCCGCAGCAATTCCACAAACTGTTCAATCCGCTCTTCTTTCTCCTCCGGAACCGGTCCCGACTTCCGAAACAGTCCTGGATCCAATTCCTCCGTCAGCAGCGCATCCTGAAACCGGTCCATCGTCCACTCCAGGATCGATCCGGTCATGTCCACATCCAGATCCGTCCGCAACTCTCCCCGCTTGACTCCAAAACCCACAAACTCACGCCATCCGTAAGGATCCTCCACAACCAGAAACCGGTTGATCTCCCGGCGCAGCGCCAGATCCGTCCCATAATTACCGATCAGATAAATTCGGTACGACGACCAGTTATCCCGCACCATGTTCTCCGTACGCCCCAGCCAGTACCGCAGCACCTCGAAAAATCCCCGTTCCAGAGCCGCTGCCGAAGCCTGCATATATTTCGGAAACGACTGCACCGCCTTCTTGTACGCCTCGAGGAACAATCCGTCCTTGCTCTTGAAGTGCTGGAACACCGATCCCTTGGCAATGCCTAACTGCGCCGCAATATCTTCCACCCGCGCCGCGCTATACCCGCGCTCGGCAAAATGCCCGATCGCCGCCTCCACAATCCGCGCCCGCTTCGCTTCCGAGCGCGGACGCGGCTTCCCGTCCCGCCTCATCTGCATCGGTTTCGCCAGACTGCTCGTAATTCCTTCCATGGCCCAACTCCCCTTAAATTGTTTTGACTTTCGGTCAACAGATACAGCACTCATAAACCATTTTCCAATCGGCTTTTTCCGGCTTGCTCGATAGCTCGCGGCTCAGCAACAAGACCACTACCGACTTTTAAGTGGTACAGCGCGGCATTAGAAGTTATGTTAAGAAGTCTGAGAACGAGGTACGTATCAGGAAATCGCTTGAGCGAATGCCAAACGTTCTTGGAAATAAGACGCCCCTTTAGGGGCTGAGCCAAAAAGGAGATTCCAAATGTCCGAAACCGCTCAGCAATACACGCAGCGCATTCTAGCCAACGCCCAGGGACAAGACCCGCTCAAAGCCCAATCCGCCACCTCAAAAAAACTCGCTCGCCTCATCCAGGGCGTCCCCACCGCCAAACTCCGCAAGCGCCCCGCACCCGACAAATGGTCCGTCGCCGAAATCCTCGCTCACCTCGCTGACGTCGAAATCGTAATCGGCTGGCGCATGCGCTCCATCCTCGGAGCCCCCGGAACCCCCGTCCAGGCCTACGATCAGAACGCCTGGGTCGTCGCCGGACACTACGAAAAGCGCGATCCCCGCAAATCCATCGAACTGCACCGCGTGGTGCGCGAAGCAAATCTTGCGCTCCTCAAATCGCTTTCCCCCGATCAGTGGAAGCAGTACGGCCAGCATGCCGAGCGCGGCCAGGAATCCATCGAGCACATCGTCCGCATGGTAGCCGGGCACGATATCAACCACATCCGCCAAATCGAGCACATCCTGACCCCAGCGAAGAATTCAGCGAAATGATCCGCATCGAACCAAGAGCACTTATGGCCAGGCAAGGTGTTCCCGGCGTGCTCCGCAGTTTGAGATGGCGGCGGGCGATGGTCGTGGGCAATGGTCGTGAACTATGGTGGTGAACTACGTTTCCGCCGCTTCCGGCAGCGCTTCCGCCAAGGGCGCGGCGGCGGGCTTCGGGGCACGAGTCGTGGTGATCACAACCACGCTGACCAGCACCAGCAGCGTTCCGACCAGGGTTCTAGGACCGACGGTCTCGCCTCCCAGGAAATAGCCGACGATCACGGCCACTACCGGGTTGACATAAGCGTACGTGCCAACCTTCGTCGGCGATTCATGATGGATGAGCCAGACATAGGCGGTAAAGCCAACGATGGAGCCGGCCACTATCAAGTAGGCGAGCGCGAACCAGGCGCCGCGCGAGACCGCCTGAATATTAAATCCGCGGAACTCGCCGAGGAGTGCCGCCGTCAGCGCCAGCAGGATTCCTCCGGCCAGCATCTGCGCTCCGGAACTCATGACTTTTGACGCGGGCAGTGGCAGCTTGCGGGTAAGCGCCGAAGCAATCGACCAACTTATCGCAGCAATCACCAGCGCGACCGCTCCCGCACGATCGATAGGAGCTTCGCCGAAACTTTGGCTGAGTGACCGGCTGACCAGAACCCCGACACCACCGATCCCCACCAGAAGAGCCAGCGCCAGCCGCAACGTAAGCCGCTGCGTCCGCAGAATGAGGATCTCCGAAAGCGCCATGAAGACCGGGATGGTCGCGAGCATCACGGCCGCAATTCCCGAAGGCACGCGCTGTTCGGCCCAGAACAGCAGGCCGTAATCGACCACAAAGATGCAAACCGCGAGAACCGAAGCCGCAAGCCACTCGCGACGCGACGGAGACGGCGTGCCTGACAGGCGCATCCACCCGAAGAGCACGCCTCCAGCGACGACAAACCGCATACTGGCAAGAACCAGTGGCGGGACCTCACGCACCCCCACGCGAATGGCCAGGAAGGTCGAGCCCCAGACGAAGTAAATGATGGCGAACGCCAGCAAGGTCTTCCATGCGGGAGGACGAACCGTAGCTTCCATAGCGGAGTAACCCTGCGCAACCTAGAACGCGATCGTTCCTAAACGCGATCGTTCCTAGAATAGATCGCCGCCAAGACCTCCGGGACGCAGAGTTTTTCTCTTGAACTTCGTTCTTTCAAATTACCAAATTACAAATTACTCAATTACAAATTCCCTCAAGAGCTGCCAATCCAAATCCCCACCGCAAACACCAGCACTCCGCCCACCACCACCTGAAACGCCGCCGACAGCAGCGGAGTATCCATATACCGATTCCGAATCCACGCAATCGTGGCCAACTCCAGCGCCACCACAATAACCGCCGCAAGAAACGCCACATGGAAATCTTTAATCAGGAAAGGAAGCGTATGTCCAATTCCGCCCGCCGCCGTCATCAATCCCGTCACTGAACCGCGCAGCACCGGACGCCCGCGCCCGGTCAACGATCCGTCATCCGACAGCGCCTCCGCGAACGCCATCGAAATTCCCGCGCCAATCGATGCCGCCAGCCCCACCAGAAATGCATCGTTGCTGCTCCTCGTCGCAAACGCCGCCGCGAACACCGGAGCCAGCGTCGACACCGACCCATCCATCAGTCCCGCCAGCCCCGGCTGCACGATCTGCAGGACAAACAGACGCCGCTGCGCTTCGTCTTCCGTCTTCTTGACCGTCGGAGTGATGCTCTCCGACATCGCCTCCGCCGCCACCTGGTGCTTGCGCTCGACTTCCTCCAGATCGCCGAGCAGCTTCCGGATCCCCGCATCCGTCACCTGCCCCATCGCCTTCTGATAGAACTGGCGCGTCTCCAGTTCCATGATCTCCGCTTGCTTCCGCACCTCCGCAATCTTCAATGGACGCGTCAGCCAGAACGGCCGCCGATGCACAAACCCCTTCACATCCTGCCGCCGGATCAGCGGAATATGTTCCCCGAAGCGCGCCCGGTAAGTTTCGATCAGCGACGCCCGATGCCCCGACTCCTCCGCTCCCATGTCATCGAACAGCTTCGCCGTCGCCGGATACGTCTCCCGCAGCCCTTCGGCAAAATCCGCATACACTCGCCCATCTTCTTCTTCCAGTGAAATCGCCAGCGCCAGAATTTCGCGCTCCGTCAAGTCTTTGAAGTTTCGCGCCATGCCGACAAGTTTACTGTTTCTGGATTCGGTTTCAAGAACTGGGTTTAGGGAAACTCTGATTAAGTTGGTCCCGGATAGCTTGGGACACGCCTGCCAGCCCGGCAACTGTTGCCTCCGCCAAGCCCGGCACGCTTTGCCCACCCGCCGCGGCACCGCGCCATCTCGCCGACCGCGATTCTCCGCAACCGTCGCAAAACGCTCCATCACTTCTTCCGCACCCTGCACCTCGCCAAATGGAATCGTGCGTGCTCCAACACCACCAGGTTCACTCGGAACTTCGCCGGCTACGAGCGCCAATCTTCCCGCCAGCGAATTCCCCGCCGAACGCTTGCAAACTTTACATCGAGGTACATCAATGTCCATCTCCGCGATTTTGAACAGCAGCTCCAATCAATACCAAATCGGCGCCGCCAGCAATCCTTACCAACAGGAACTGCAACAGCTCGGCCAGGCTCTCCAGTCCGGCAACCTGTCGGCCGCGCAGTCCGATTTCGCCACTTTGCAGGCAGCCTTCTCGCAGCCCGCCACCACCACCGGCTCCACTTCCGCTGGCTCCACTTCCAACCCCGTTGCGCAAGCCTTCAACCAGCTCAGCACCGATCTCCAGTCCGGCAGTCTCTCCGCCGCGCAAAAGGATTTCTCGACCCTTCAACAGGATCTCCAGAACAATCTCTCAACCGACCACTTCCACCATCACCACCATCTCAGCAGCGGAAGCGGAGACTCAAGCAGCCAGAATTCCCTGCTCCAGGATCTCAACCAGACTCGGCCAAAGCCTCACCTCCAGCAACCTTGCCGGCGCTCAGCAGGCCTACGCTACCCTGCAGCAACAACTGCAACAGTTCGCCCTCGGCAGCGAAGGCTCCTCCCAGTTGAGCAACATGCCCCTGTCGCTAGTGGCCTGATCGGCTGGTTTGCGCGAGCACTCTAGGTCGCGCGGATCCCCGATTCGGCTCTCGCGAATACAGCCCGCCCACAACGCACCCTCCGCATTCTCCGGCGGAGGGTGCCCCTCCTCGCGCTCCGTGTCCATAGGAGGACGTGCACAAAAAAAAAGCGCGGGAACAGGCCCGCGCCTAGTTCTAACAACCGCAAAGCAGAAATCAGCCCGTCAAAAAGCTTTATCTGATAGCTGATGACTGATACCTGACAGCTCCTAGTGTGCCCGCATAGCCTCGATCGCCTCGTGCAGCTCGTGCTCCGCCGCATGCAGATGCTCTTCCGCCTTCGCGCCATGCCCCGCCATATCGTAATGGTTGGCTGCGCGGGCCCTGTCCATCTCATGGATTGCCTCTTGCACGTGTTTCTGCGCCGCCTCCAGGTCGTGCCAGTCATGAACCTTTTCGGCAACCGCGACCCCGGCAGCAAACGACAGACACACAGAAAGAACCGCAACTACAATCGTCTTCGTCATAGTTTTCCCTCTCAAAGTTGTGGATTAAGCGTTCCCGACACGTACGGATATTCGTTATTCTGCCCGACCACAGACCTCCTGTCAAAAGGAAACAGCTGCATCCAATATGTCGACAGGTTCGCGCAGCGGGTTTCGTGGGGCGCGGACACTCCCTTGAACTTCGCTCGGCGGCAGGCTATTTCCGCGGCCCTTGAATCTGCGTAGCGCGGATGCCACTCACCGTTTCGAGTCGGTTACTGCGCTTGCTCCATCGCAATCGCTCGCGGGAACAGGATGTTGTTTTCAAGGTGAATGTGCTGATGCAGGTCGGCCTCGAATTCAGCCAAGGCCTTGTAGAGCGTCTGGTAGCTGATGCACGCGTCGTCCGGAGTGGCATAACCGCGGCTGGCTTGACGCATAGCACGCAATGCGTTGCCCGCGGAATCGTGTTCATGCTCCATTATCGAGATCGGGTTTTGCACCCTGCCGAAGGGCGGTGGCAGCACGGGCTCTTTCTGAATAACCGCTTCCTCCATCCTGACGATGTAAGGGAACAACACCATCTCTTCTTTCATCATGTGGTTGGTCAGTTCCTGCGCCAGCCCGGCGAAGGTGGCACGAGCATTAAGGAGTTCGGGATGATTCTTGCCGTGGACCGAGCATACTTTCTCGAACAGGGGACCGAGGCGGGCAATTTCCTCGCGCGTGTACTTGTGATGAGTGCTGCTGATGTGTGCGATCAGATCGGCCAGCGGTTCCGCTTGCCAATCATGGATACTCTGCGCGGCCCGCGTTGTCTGTTCCGCCATTTCGAGCGAATCCAGCACCTGATCCACCGACAGCTTGGCCGCGCGGCAGGCTTGTTCCAGGGACTGGTTGCCGCCGCAACAATAGTCGATGCCCAGCTTCTCAAAAATCCGGGTTGCAGCGGGGTTTTCCACGGCCAATTCCCGCACAGTCTTCTCAGTGATTACGCTCATAGTATTCTCCTCGGTGCGGCCGCTCTGTTTCTTTCTTCTTTGTTCATGCGGCGCGCTTGATGTTCTCAGGTTAGTGGAACGGCGGCGGCGTGCCGATGACTTTTGTCACGGCGAATCAAACCGCTGTTATAGCGGATTAAGAGTTGCTATAACCACAAGCAG
The DNA here is from genome assembly GCA_963725245.1 of uncultured Acidobacteriaceae bacterium. GTDB lineage: Bacteria > Acidobacteriota > Terriglobia > Terriglobales > Acidobacteriaceae > Acidiflorens. The sequence continues at coordinate 7,156 of CAVRYC010000023.1, forward strand.
CTGCCGAGCTGCGCTCGGCTTGGACGCGCGGCGGCGCCCGTCCCTACACGAGATATAGGTTGGAAAGTCCCGGGAAGAACTATTCGTCCAATTGGAGTTCGGCTTCCAGAGCCGTCAGATCGTGGATGATCACGCTGCGTCCCTCGATCTTAACCAGGCCCTCGGATTGAAAGCGGGAAAGATTCCGGGAAATCAGTTCGCGCACGGTTCCGATCTGCGACGCCAATTCCTGATTGCTGACCGGCAAGGTGACTTCCAAACCGTCGGCCGTGCGCTTGCCTTCGGTTCGGGCAAGACGCAAGAGGAAGGAAGCCAGCCGGTGCCGCACCGTGGTAAATGAGAGTTCCTCGATGATCCCCACCAGCCGTCGCAGCCGAGCGCCGACCACGCGCAGCACTTTGAGCGCAACTTGCGGATGAGCCAGGCACAGTGCCTGAAAGTCCTGCTTGCTGACAAACAACAGTGCGGCGGCGTCGACCGCGGTCACTGAGGCGGGGTAGTTGCCGCCGTCGAAGACTGGCACCTCGGCGAACGAACTGCCCGGACCATCGATGCTGAGTACCTGCTCGCGTCCGCTGGCCGAGCTCTTGAAGATGCGGATGTGTCCGGACTCGACCACGCAGAGTCCCGCGCAAGGCTCGCCCTCGCTGAAAACGGTTTCGCCCGGAGAAAAGCGCCGAGGCACAGCCCGCTGCGCTAGAAAAGCGAGTTCAGATTCGGTAAGCCCAGAGAAGATGGCGACCTTCGCCAATGTCTGAGCACGGTCAACCTTAATTTCCGGCACAACGGTTATTGTACCGAACCGGGCCGGCCGATAAGCACAAGAGCCGACAGCCGCAAGTCCTACGCCTCACTCATTCTCGAGTTGCTGACGCGCTTGCGCCAGAGCAGCCCGCTCGGCGCCGCTCACCTTCGGATACTTCAAATTCATACCCTTCAATGCATCTACCACAGCGTGCGAGACCACCAATCGCGTGAACCACTTGTTATCCGCCGGAACAACGTACCAGGGCGCGTGCTTACTCGCGGTGTGCCGGATCATATCCTCATATGCTTCCTGATATGCGTCCCAGAATTGGCGCTCCTTCACATCGGCGGAAGAAAACTTCCAGTTCTTGTCCGGCGTGTCGAGCCGTTCCATGAACCGGCGCTTCTGCTCTTTCTTGGAAAGATGCAGAAAGAACTTAACCACCGCAATGCCGTTCCGGGTAGCGTAGCGTTCGTAGTTATTGATATCTTCAAAGCGCTCCTGCCAGATATGCTTCGTGACCAGCTGGCTTCGGCAATTTCTCGTTCTCCAGAATCTCGGGATGGACGCGGACGACCAGCACCTCCTCGTAATACGACCGGTTGAAAATACCGATTTGACCTCTCCCCGGCATGCACTTCGACGTTCGCCACAGGTAGCCGTGGTGCAATTCTTCTGCTGAGGGCGCCTTGAATCCCCACACGTCCACTCCCTGCGGATTCACGCCCGACATAACGTGCTTGATGGTTCCGTCTTTCCCGGCCGCGTCCATGGCCTGGAAAATCAGCAGCAGGCCCCAACGGTCCTGTGCCGCAAGAACGTCCTGCAGGCGGCTCAGCTCTTTGACGCCGTTCGCCAGTAGTTCCTTCGACTGCGGCTTCAGCTCGGACCCCAGCCCATGCGTGTCCGCGGGGTCGTGATCCTTGAGGCTGAAGTGTTTTCCGTGTTCGATGCGGTAGCGTTTGAGCAGTTTGTCGATTTTCATAGCGTCACTTTCTGTAACTCTCCCTGGTGTAGTTACTCTCCCTTATGTAGTGTCCTGCAAGTCCGTGGGATAAGTCCACGCCATATGAGTACTAGGGCGCGCCAGTCCGCCCAAACCTGTAGGTAAGGGTCAGGCTGGCATAAGATGGTAAACGAACTCCCACCACTTCTTGTATGACGGTCTGCGGATAGAAGCTTTCCGTAGTCTGGCCGGTGTAGCCGCTGGCAATCAGAAAATTCACGCCGGCAGTTAGGCGGGCATTCATGAAAGGCCGGACCACGGCCCCACGCAATTCCTTCACAGGAATTCCTGTGCACTCCGCATGCGGGTTGGGCTCGCATCCAGTGCCGAGCGGCTTGGCGCCAACGTATTCAAATTCTCCGCGCGCTTCGAGATGCCACGGAAGTTTCTGCACCGTGCCCAGCAGATCGAAGATGGTGCGGGGCGCTTCGGGAGTCGGCTGTCCGGTGTCGAGGTCGCGCGCATCGGCTTTGGAAAAAGTTGCCAGCAGCGAGCCTTGGCTAAAGTTGTGCCGCACCGCAATGGTCACAAATCGAAGCCGGCTCGGCCCCAAATCAAACTGCAATCCGGTGTCGGGATCGATTTTTCCCAGCTCCGCGCTGCTGGTGACGTGGCCGAGAGTAAGCTTGAAATCCGTGTTGCGTACCGTCTTGCTGGCGACTATTTGGTAGGAATGCGACGTGGCCACCGGACTGCCTGCGGCGCCCACCGGAGTGCCAGCGCCTGTCCCCAAGCCGATCCGCGGGTCTTCCGTAAAGAACGACTGACCAAAGCTGAGAGAAATAAGGGGAACATACCACGATTCCAAGGGGAGGAACGAAACCGTAGCCTTCGGTGAGTTTACGCCCACCCATTTCTGAAACGAATTCTGTGGGAAGAGCAGATCGTCATTATTGACATTGATTTCATCGCGGCGCCAGCCGAGATAGTAGCGAAAGTAGCGAGTCAGAGCGCCGTCAGCGGCAATGTAGGGTGTCAACGATCCTATGGTGATGTTGTTTCCGTCCTCAGGTATGAACGGTCCGTAGTAACTGGGGTTGCTCCGATTGAGAAATCCGTAACTGTCAAGATCGTCGCGGCGCGGCGCTTCTCGCTCGTAATCGAACCCTCCCAGCAAGGAAAAATACTCCGCCACTCTATTCACGTAGTTCGCGCTTCCGCCGGCTACGGTACGAAACTCACTTTGCCGGATCAGGCCCAGATCGCTTCCAAAGTTTGAGAACAAGGAAAGGTTGTAAGTGCGAAAAAAGCCGGAGAGCTGGAGCTGCTGGCTTTCACTAAGTTGCCAGACATCGTTCAAGGCCGCGAGCGCGGTGTGCGTCTGATCTTTTTGCCGGGGATCGATGGTGTCGCCGAGATTCGGGTAATTAATGTCCCATTGATTTAATGCAAAGATCGGGACAAGTCCCGGAACGTAGGAGAAACCGTAATACCCGATCCCAAATAAGGTCAGCTTGTGCTCGCCGACAAGAAAGACGCGCTGACCGTTGAATTTGTATTGCTGCCGGTGCTCCAGCCGATCGAGAAAACCGTTGCCATAGGAGCCTTCAAAGGCGAGGAAGGAATCGAACGACGGGCTCCATCCCGCAACCACGTCGAGGTCGCGGTAGTCACCGGTGACGGTGAGAAACGGATCGAGGTGCGAACGGAGGCCGTACGTTGCCGCGAGATTGACGGAGTGATTCCCTTCTCGCACGTTGAAGGCTCCGCCATCGACCTGAACGCCTTCCAGAACCTCTGGAACAAATATGTTCGGGTCGGAATAGCCATTGCCGTGGGCATTGGCCGATAGATTGTTGGGCACGAGGTAGCTGCCCACTGCTATGTACTGTGCAATCGGCTCGCCATGGTCCCCGGCTACTCCGGGTGCGAAGTATTGGGGCGCTTTTATACCACCCGATGCGGTTTCGATCGGAACGCCCGGAATCGAGATCGGCGCTCCAGGGCGCCCAGGGTTTGCGTCCAGCGCTTCGTCCCTCACTATGATACGTTGGCCCGGGTCAGGCGAGATCAGGCTGGTCTCATCTATATTGGCCGTGACGGTCACGGATTCAGCACGAGAAGTTATCTTCTCCAGGTGGATGTCCAAGCTCGCTGAACCGGAACTAATTCTCAAAGCCTTCGTGACCTGCTGGAACCCGTCGGCATTGGCTTTTACCAGGTATTCCCCAACCGAGGTCACCTCGAATTCAAAACGGCCTTCGTCGTCGGTCGTCGTCTGGGCGGTCTGGTGTGTGGTTCCAGGTTGCCTTGGAGTAAGCTGCAGTCTCGCGCCAGGGACCGGCCTGCCTTGAGGATCGATCACCCGGCCAGTCACGCGAATGTCGGCGGCATGGCTCTGGACGGAAACGAGAAATAAAAGTGTCGCCAGGATAGTGCTGCGCGATATCATTTCGTGCTAGCCGTCGTCTCGTGTGATCCAGATCACTGTCTCATGCCCGCCGCTTCCAGTACAGTACGGTTAGCATGGGCGGATTTTCCATTCTCACCAACCGCAAACGCGCCATTGTCGCATTGGTGCACTCCGTAGTGTTCCTCCTGATTGCGGTCAGGCAGATGGTTGCCGCCCAACCTTCCTCCGGCATCTGGGTAGCGTCCACGGTGTCTCGCGGCACCTGGATTCTCTGCGGAATCTTTGCGATCGTCTCCGCCATTCTTTTCTGGCTGCTAGTCATTTCCAGCGGATGGATGGAAAAATTCTATTTCGGACTCTGCACCATCAGCGCCTCCTCAGGCCTGCTCCGAACCGCCGCTGGCGACCAGACCTTTCACGCCGGCCTCTATATAAGGGTCGTCATGCTGGTCAGCGCAGTCTTGGTCGGACTGCTGATCGTTAGAATGCACTCCCGCCCGCTTTCCCCTGCAGAGGCGGAGTACGTGGAAGAAAGTTCGTAACGCCAGCCGGGACGTCATAAAGGCATTTGACAGAAAGACGGCTGGTATGAGGTGAATCAGGTCGGGAGCCACAAGCAGTTCAAACATCCGACGAAAAAGGGGAGGGTGACGGTGCCGCACCCGAACCGGGACATACCGATAGGCACTTTGAAAAGCATCGAGAACAGGCGGGATCAAACTGAGGTGATCCCCCGGAGCCATAAGGAGCGAAGTCATGGAATATATCGCCTATCTTCATAAGGACCGGCATTCGGATTACGGCGTGAGCTTTCCCGATTTTCCGGGCTGCATCACCGCCGGAAAGACCCTCGATGAAGCGAGCCGGCATGGCGACGGAGGCGCTGGCGCTCGATATCCAGGGCTGCTGCCTCACACCACAAAATACTTCGCCCCCGGATGATGCACCACGATCGCCGACGTGCTCTGCTCCGGCTCCAGCAGGAAGCCCGAAGTCAGCCGCACGCCTACGTTCTCCTCCGGCTTTAGCAGCGCGAACAGCTTTGTCTGATCCTCCAGATTCGGGCACGCGGGATAGCCGAAGGAATAGCGCGAGCCGCGATACTTCTGATGAAAGAGATCGCGAATGTGCGGCGAGTCCTCGGCCGCTATGCCTAACTCTTCTCGCATCTTCTTATGATGGAATTCGGCCAGCGCCTCCGCCGTCTCCACGCTTAGGCCGTGGAGATAGAGATAGCGTGTATATTCTCCGCCTTCGAATAGGCGCTGCGTTTCGACCGATGCTTTCGGGCCGATGGTCACGAGCGACAGGCCAATCACATCCATCTTTCCCGATGACGGCGCGGCGAAGAAATCGGAGATGCACAGGCGGCGGCCTTCCTTCTGGCGGGGGAAGGTGAAGCGCAAGATTTCTCGCGGCGTCGGCTGCTGCCGATGCTTCGCTCGGCTTGGACGGGCGAGGGCTGCCGAGCTTCGCTCGGCGGGACGGACGAATGCGTCCGTCCCTACACGAGCTTGGGTCGTAGACTACTACGTCATTGCCATCGCCTTGCGCTGGAAAATATCCGTACACAACTTTCGGCTCGAACCATCCCGCCGCTATCACATCTTCTTCCAGCTTCTTCTTGATTGGACGGTATTTCTCTTCCACCAAGCGCGCGTAATCTTCCTGCGATGCCGTCTTCAGCTGCCACTGATTCTTGAACAAGGCCGTGTCGTTGATGTAATTGAAAATCTCCCGCAGATCGTAATCCTTCACCACTCGCACGCCCCAGAATGGAGGCTCTGGAATATTCGGCGCATCCGTCACCACCGCGCTGCGCTCCGAGAACACCGGGCCGATTTCTTCATCCACCGCCGCCGCTTTCGCGTATTCCTTCACCGTCCTGCCGTCCTTCAGACGCGCCTCGCGCTTGCCGTCCTCCGCCGCTAGATCCTCCATCACGTGCAGGCCCGCGAATGCGTCTTCTCCGTAGAACACCGAATTCGAATACTCGCGCCGCAGGTCGTCTTCTACATACTTCCGGGTTAGGGCCGCGCCTCCGCAGATCACCGGAAACTCCAGCTTCTGCCGTTCCAGTTCCTGGATTACGTACTTCATCTCCAGCGTCGACTTCACCAGCAGGCCGCTCAGCCCGATGGCATCCGCCTTGTGCTCCTGCGCGGAGTGGATGATCGTGTCGCCCGCCTGCTTGATTCCCAGGTTCACAACTTTGAATCCATTGTTCGACAGGATGATGTCGACCAGATTCTTTCCGATGTCGTGCACATCGCCCTTCACCGTGGCGAGCACGATCGTACCCTTCTGCTGCGAGCCGGTTTTCTTCTCCATCTTCGGCTCAAGATAGGCGACCGCGGCCTTCATCACTCCCGCCGAATCGAGCACCGAGGGCAACTGCATCTTGCGCGCTCCGAATAAGTCGCCTACCGTCTTCATGCCGTCTAGCAGCACGGTGTTGATCAGGTCTAGCGGCTTGTACTCGACTAGCGCTTCTTCCAGCAACTCTTCCAGACTGCGTTTGGTTTTGCCCTCGCCCACCGATTTTTCGCCGTTGATGATCGCGTACTTCAGCTTGTCCTCGATGGAGAGCGTTGCCACGTGCGCCGTGGTCTGCGCCTGCGCCTTGCCTTTCATGCCCGCGAAATGCTGCATGTAAATCTGCAGCGGATCGCCATTGGAGCGGTCCTGGTAAATCAGCTTGCGGGCCAGTTCCACTTCTTCCGCCGGAATCTTGTACAGCGGATAAATCTTCGTGTAATTGACGATGGCAACGTCGAGGCCGTTTTCGACCGCTTCATGCAGAAACACCGAGTTCAGAACCCGCCGCGGATAAGCGTCCAGCCCGAAACTGATGTTGCTGACGCCGAGCACCGTTTTCACTTCCGGCAGTTCGTCATGAATCCGCTTCACCGCCGCCAAAGTCTCGATGCCAGCCGAGCGGTATTCTTCCTGCCCCGTCGAAATCGGCAGCGTCAGCGCGTCGAAGAGCAAGTCCACCGGACGGATGCCGTACTTTTGTGTAGCCAGATCGAAGATGCGATGCGCGATCGCAACTTTCTTGTCCGCGGTCAGCGCCATGCCCTCTTCGTCGATGGTCAGCGCGATCACGCCCGCGCCATAGCGCTTCGCCATGGGCAAAACTTTCGATGTCCGCTTCTCGCCGTCTTCCAGGTTGATGGAATTGATGATGGCTTTGCCGGGAATGCGCTTCAGCGCTTCTTCCACCACGTCGGCTTCGGTGCTGTCGATCAATATCGGCGCGGGCACGCGCGTCGCGATTTTTTCCAGGATGGCGGAGATGTATCCCTTCTCGTCTTCGCCCACGATGGCGCAGCACAGGTCGAGCATGTGCGAGCCTTCGTTCGCCAGCTTTTTCGCCAGGGTCAGGATGTCGTCGTACTTTTTGGCCTGCACCAGCTTGCGGAAATGATCGACGCGCGTGGTCGTGTTCATCTCCTCCGCAACAATCAGAGGCTTTGGCTCCAGATCCAGCGGGACTGATGTGTAGGCGCTTGACGCCGCGCCTACTGGCTTCACATCGCGCTTCGCTGGCTCGACGCCGGTGACCGCATCGACTACGGCTTTCAGATGGTCGGGAGTTGTGCCGCAACATCCGCCGACGATGCGTACGCCGTAATCTTTTACAAAATGTTTGTGATACTCCGCCAAGTCCTTGGGCAAGAGCTTGTACACCGCGTGTCCGCCCACGTTCTGCGGCAGTCCGGCGTTCGGCAAAACCGAAATCAGCTTGGTGGAGTTCAGGCCGAGATAGCGGACCGCCTCATTCATCTCCGCTGGACCGGTGGCGCAGTTCAGGCCGATGATGTCGATGTCGTAAGGCTCAAGCGCCGTGAGCGCCGCGCCAATTTCCGTGCCCGAGCAGCATGGTTCCGGATTCCTGCAGCGTTACCTGCACTTGTACCGGCAAACGCTTGCCCGCCTTGCGCATTGCCTCCAGCACCGCGACCGTGGCGATCTTTGCCTGCAGCAGGTCCTGGCAGGTCTCGATGAGCATCACATCGACGCCGCCCTCGATCAGCGCGGAAGCCTGTTCTTCGTAGGACGCTGCCATCGCGTCCCAACCGATGTGGCCGAGCGAGGGCAATTTTGTGGTTGGACCCATCGATCCGGCTACGAAGCGCGGTTTGTCTTTGGTTGAGAATTGCTGCGCCACTTCCCTGGCGAGTTGCGCCGCCTTCAGGTTGATCTCGCGAACTTTGTCGCGCAGTTCGAACTCGCCTAGAACGAGGCCGGTCCCGCCGAACGTATTCGTCTCTACGATGTCGCAGCCCACGCGGAAAAAGTCGGCGTGAATGTCGCGAATAATGTCGGGACGGCTGAGCACCAGAACTTCGCTGCAGTTTTCCTTGCCCCAGTAATCGTCCAGGGTAGGATTGCGCTTCTGGATGTTGGTGCCCATGGCGCCGTCGTAAATGACGACGCGTTCTTTCACGAGTTGGAGAAAGTTGGACATTAGTTGCCGGTCGTGACCTCGGCGGCTGAAGCCGCAATCCAAACAATGCGGTTACCGCAGCGCTGAAGCGCTGCGCCACCCAAAATCAAGTGCAACAACAAATCCCCGGCGGGATGCGAGCGTCGAATCCCAGCTTGCGCAAAAAACGCGCAAGGATGGGCACCCGGCGCGAACTACCAACGACTAACGACCAACGACTGCCTTCCATACAACAACGCCGGTCCCTGCGGGGACCGGCGTTTGGTGGAAAAATCTTGAAGCTCGCTAACTCCCCGTTCACGCCCGCATCCGTTTCCGATTGCGCAAACACCTGATTGGCTCCCATATGCGCCGGAGCCGGCGCCAGCATCTGTTCTTTCCGATAAATCAGATTGCTGGCATTGAAAGTCGCCAGCTCAAATCCATGCCCATGCGTAATCGCATCGGTCGGGCAAGCCTCCACGCAATACCCGCAAAATATGCATCGATTGTAGTCGATGTTGTAGACGCGGGCGTAGCGTTCGGCGCCTGAGACTCGGTTCTCAGCGGTGTTTTCCGCGGCTTCTATATAGATGCAATTGGCGGGACACGCGGCGGCGCAGAGGAAACAGGCTACACATTTTTCCAGTCCGTTTTCGTCGCGCTGCAGGACGTGCATGCCGCGAAAGCGTTCCTGAAACTTTGCGCCTTTCAGGGGGCCGGGACCGTCGGGATAGTTCTCGACGATCGTGGGCTGAAACATCTCCTTCAGGGTGATGGTCATTCCCTGAGCTATGGCTCCGATGTTTTTGATCACGGACATACTCATTAGTATAGCGAATGTTGCGGGGATTGGCAGCTTTCGGCTTTTGGCTTTTGGCTTTTGGCTTTTTCAGAAGATTGGCTACCAAGGACTGGGGAGACTTTCGAGGACGTGGAAATCTTCTTTAATCGTTGAAACTCTATTGTGCGCTGCGTCGCAGCCGGCGCAAGATGGCGTTTCAATTTATGGCCATCCGTGGTTTTCGTTCTCTTCTTTTTCATTGTCTTCGCGCTTCCTTCTCGGCGGTGGAGCTTTCTGGCAGCGCTTTCGGTCAGGAAGTTCGGCGGAAAGCTCATCTTCCTCCCCCTTCTACCTCTAGTCGAAAAGACGGCGACGCGGGGATCGCTCCGTATCTGCGCGACCATTTGAATTGGAACTGGAACCAGCGGGGGCGGACTGTGCCTCGGGGAGAATCGGCGGCGGGGCTGCGGTTTCGGGCTTATCGGCAGAAGATGGCGATGCGGGCGTCGCGCGCGGCTGCGCGCTGCCAAATTCAGCACCTCCACCTATGTCATCGTCCCCACACCCACCCAAGCAAAGAACGCATGAGTGGGGCACCCGCTGCACTTTCGGTCTCAACAGCGTGGGTGCCGCTGGGACCGGCTCCGCTGGCCTCCGATGCTACGGGAGATGGAGTGCAGGATTACAACTGGGTCTCAGGGCGGGCTACTTCGGTGCTGATCGATCCGGCGGACACTAGCGGAAACACGGTGCTGTTGGGCGGCGCTTATGGCGGTCTTTGGAAATCGACCAACGCGGGAAGTCTGAGTTCCAATCCCGCTGCAGTCGTCTGGCAGCCGTTGATTGACGATCAGCCTACGTTGGCGGTGGGCGCGATTGCTTTGCAGCCGGGAAACAGCAACGTGATTCTGGTTGGCACCGGGGAGACGAACAGTTCGGGCGATTCTTATTATGGGCTGGGAATTCTGCTTTCGACAGATGCGAGGTTCGACGTGGACCGAGATCCGGGGATCGGACAGGCTCCGGAGTGGACCAATCGTTTCTGGGGATCGGTTTCAGCAAGATCGCTTTCAGCACGGCGAATCCTAATCTGGTCGTGGCTGCAACGGCGGGAGACAACGGCTTGTGCCTTGGTCGGGAAGCAGCGGCGGCTGGAGGCAACAGTCCTTTTCCTGCCTTGGCCCGGAAGAAGATGGGAATTCGACGGTGCGCGGACTTTACTACTCGCTGAATGGTGGAGCGACGTGGAACCGCGCAACCCTCACGGACGGCGCCGTTCCCGCATCGGCCACGGCGGTGATTTACAACCCGAGCCAGGGAGCGAGCGGGACGTTCTACGCTTTCATCCGGCGTCACGGGCTGTACTCATCGACGGATGGCCAGAACTTCACGCCGCTGACTACGCAACCGACTGCGGGACTGGCATCGGCGCTCTGTCCGGCGGGTTCGAACGCAACGACTTGCCTGATTTATCGCGGCGAGTTCGCGGTGGTACCGGGGCGCAACGAGATGTATGTGTGGGTGGTCGACGTGCAGCCGGACAGCAATGGAAATCCGGTGCCCGCCGACGAGGGCATCTGGCGAATCGACGAACGGCGGAGCGAGCTTGGACGCAGATTCCGGACAACGGCATCACCAACTGCGGCGACAGCGCGTTTGGACCGAACAGCGGCTGCGGGGTGGAACAGGGTTGGTACAACCTGGAGTTGGCGGCGATTCCCGATCCGCCACCCCCAATTCAACGGGAACGGACATTTACGCGGGCGCGATCAATCTTTACAAGTGCACGTTAGAGCCCGGGGCTACGACCTGCTCGCAAGGCGACTGGATCAATCTAACGCACGTCTATGGGTGCAACCCCGCTGGGGGCGCCGGCGCATGTGCATCCGGACCAGCACGGAATCGGGTTCATGGTGGCGGGTGACACAACGCCCGGCTACTTCGCGCACGACGGCGGGATCAGCCGGACGCTCGATGGGTATTCCGGGCTGACCACGGGCAGTTGTACCGGGACGAATCAGTTTGACAGCCTGAGCCAGACCCTGGGCTCGATGACGGAATTTGTTTCTGTCTCGGTGCACCCCACGAGCGCGGACATTCTGCTCGGGGGAACGCAGGATAACGGCTCCCCTAAAACCAGCACCGCGACCAGCAGCAGTCACATGGCAGAATGCGCTGGGCGGGGATGGTGGATTCAATGCGATCAATCCCAACAACCCGGAACGAGTGGTTTGCGGCGAATCCCTACGTCACGATTATGAAGTGCGAGTCGGGAACCGCGTGTAACGACGCTGGATTTCTTCAGGTCGTCGGCTCCAGCGATCTGGGCGGAGATCAGGGAGCTTACGATACTCCCTACATTCTGGATCCGCAGAATAGCAGTGAAATGCTGGTGGGAACGTGCCGGGTGTGGCAGATCAGCACCAGCGGAACCGCTCCGCTGCAACTGAGCAATGACTTCGACACGTTGGGAACGGGTTTGTGTACGGGCGATGAAATCAACCTGGTCAATGCGCTAGCCGCGGGCGGTCCAGCGCCGAACGGCTATTCGACGGTGGTATATGCGGTGACGAACGGATACGGGCCGCTGAGCGGGTTCGCCTGGGGGCGAAGTATGGGTCACGACCAACGCGGGCGTCAGTTTGATGACGAATGTGACCGAGAACGCAACCCAAAATGTGAATCCGAACGGGTATGCGATTTCGACGGTTGCGATGGATTCGTCCGATGGGACGGGCAACACGGCGTATGTAGGGATCATGGGATTCAGCACGCCGGGATTCCCCACCTCGCACGTGTGGAAGACTGCGAATGCCGGCGCGAGTTGGACGGACTGGACGGGCACGGGCTCGGCGGAGTTGCCGGATGCTCCGGTGAACGCGTTGCTGGTGGATGCGCAAGCGGGACTGGTTTACGCGGGAACCGACGTTGGCATTTTTGTGAGTGCGACGAGCGCTCCGGGTTGGACGGAAGTTGGTCCGACTGCCGGGGCCGGGGGTGTCGGGATTTCTGCCGAACGCTCCGGTGACGGCGCTGCAACTTTTTAATCCTAACGCGGGCACGAAAACGCTGGTGGCATCGACGTACGGGCGCGGTATTTGGAACTACAGCCTGTCGCCGGGGTGGGCAAAGCGACGCCGACGATCACGTGGGCGACGCCGTCAGCGATCACCTACGGGACGGCGCTGTCGTCCACGCAGTTGAATGCGACGGCGAGCGTGCCGGGGACGTTTCGTCTACTCGCCAGCATCGGGGACGGTGCTCGGAGCGGGATCGCAAACGCTGAGCGTGACGTTCACTCCGACCGACACGACCGACTACAACACGGCGACGGCGACGGTGACGCTGACGGTGAACAAGGCGACACCGACGATCACGTGGGCGACGCCGTCACCGATCACCTACGGGACGGCGCTATCGTCCACGCAGTTGAATGCGACGGCGAGCGTGCCGGGGACGTTTGTGTACTCGCCAGTATCGGGGACGGTGCTCGGAGCGGGATCGCAAACGCTGAGCGTGACGTTCACTCCGGCCGACACGACCGACTACAACGCGGCGACGGCGACGGTGACGCTGGTGGTGACGGGGGCGGCTGCGGACTTTACGTGGACGGACACGGGCAGCACTTCGGTGGCAGTGTTGGCGGGACAGAACGCCAGCTACACGTTTGCGGCGGCTCCCGTGGGGGGTGGGACGTTTAGCTCGGCGGTGAGTTTTGCGTGCTCGGGCTTGCCGGCGTTAACTAGTGGGGGGACTGGCGCTAGTTGCGCGTTTAGTCCGGCGACGATTGCGGCGGGGGCGGCGGGGACGCCTCCGGTGACGGTGACGCTGACGATTACGACGATGGGACCGAACTTGGGGACGCAGTCGGGGCCGCGGGAGGGGGCCGTGCTGCGCACGGCCTGGACCCTCGGCTTCGCCAGGGCAGGCTCTCGGGGCGGCCGTCCCTACGCACTCTTCTTGTGGGTGGTGCTGGTGGGGATTGTGGGGGTCGGGCGCAAAGAGACGCGGCCAAGCCGCGTCTCTACGGAGGGATCACGGGAATTTGCCTGGGGCTTGGATTGATGGCGTTGATTTCTTGCGGCGGGGTCGCGGGCAGCGGCAGCACCACCATACCGGTGACGGTGAATCCGCAAACGGCGACTGTGTTGTTTGCGGATGAGCCGGGTAACTCGTGGCCGGCGGGAGGTAATCAGCAACAATTCACGGCCAACCAGAGCGTAACCTGGGCGATCACGGGCGGCAATGCGAATGGCACGATAGGCGGGACGGGGCTGTATACGCCTCCAGCAGTGGTGCCGAACCCGGCGACGGTCACGGTGACGGCTACGCCGGCGACAGGGGCAGCTCCGGGATCGGCTTTTCTGACGGTGGCGGCGCCGACGGCAGTGGGCGCGTCGCAGGTTACGGTTACGGCGACGGCTGCGGGTGGGGCGGCGCACGGGGATGTTGTGACGCTGACTGTGCAGTAGGGCAATCTGGCACTGGCCGAGCACGCGAGAGCGGCGGTCGAGAAAAAACTTTTGCAGGAGTGGGGCGCGGACATCATGTCTGCGCCTTTTTCTTGCGTCACATTCCGTTGTTCTTGCGTCACGGTGAGGTGAGCGTCTTGTGAGGTAGGATCATCTCGGTGGGCTGCCGTGCTTTTGCACGGCTTGGACGGGCGGGACGCCCGTCCCCACACTGGAGTCGAAGGCCGCGGACAAGAGTGTCCGCGCTACACGGACTTGTCTTATGACCTATGACATTGCGGTGATTGGCGGCGGGATTGTTGGGCTTTCGTTTGCCATGCAGGCGAGCGAGCGATTTCCGCGGTTGCGCGTGGTGGTTCTGGAGAAAGAAGCGGGAGTGGCTCGGCATCAGACGGGGCACAATAGCGGGGTCATCCACAGCGGGGTTTATTACAAGGCGGGATCGCTGAAGGCGCGGCTGTGTGTAGCGGGGGCGCGGGAGATGGTGGAGTTCTGCTCGCGACATGGGATTCCGTATGAGGTGTGCGGGAAATTGATTGTGGCTACTAACTCGGAGGAGACAGCGCGGCTGGATGTGTTGCTTGCGCAGGGCGTGGCGAATGGGCTGGAGGGTTTGCGGTTGCTGGAGCGCGCGGCGATGCTCGATATCGAACCGCATGTTGGCGGAGTTCGAGCGCTGCTGGTGCCGTCGACCGGGATCACGGATTATACGGCGGTGACTGCGAAGTATGCGGAGATCGCGGCGGGACGCGGGGCGGAGGTTAAGACGGGCGCTGGAGTGGTGGGATTCGATGTTTCGGGGAATGGCGTGGTGGTGCGAACGCGGGCGGGGGAATTTTCGGCGCGGTATGTGGTGAATTGCGCGGGGCTATACAGCGATCGGGTGGCGCGCATGGCGGGGGATGATCCGGGGATGATGCTGGTTCCATTTCGCGGGGAGTATTACGATCTGGCGGCGGCGCGGCAGGAGTTGGTGCGGGGACTGATTTATCCCGTGCCGGATCCGCGGTATCCGTTTCTGGGAGTGCACTTCACGCGGCGGATTCAGGGGAACGTGGATGCGGGGCCGAATGCGGTGCTGGCGTTCCGGCGCGAGGGATATCGGTGGCGCGATTTCGATTTGGGCGAGACGATGGAAGTATTCATGGATGCGGGATTTCGGGCGATGGCGCGGCAGCACTGGAGAAATGGGCTGTCGGAGTTTCGGCGGTCGCTGCGGAAGCGGGAGTTTGTGCAGTCTTGCCAGCGACTGGTGCCGGAGGTGCGGATGGAAGATATGACGCCGGGTGGGTCGGGAGTGCGGGCGCAGGCGGTGGGCACGGATGGCGCGCTGGTAGATGATTTCCGGTTTGTGGGGCGGGAGCGGTTTTTGCATGTGCTGAATGTGCCTTCTCCGGCGGCGACGGCGTCATTGCCGATTGGGCGCGAGATATTGAAGATGGTGCCGGAGGAGATTGTGAATAGGTAGGAAGGCTTTCAAGGTTTCAGACGCAGATGGTGCAGACTGCCTCGAGACGATCGTGCCTAATCTCGACGCGGCAAGCTGCTTCTCTACTTACAGTCTGGTTGGGAGAATTTGCATGCCACAGAGTTTGAGTGAGAAAAAGAAAGTGGCGGTTTTGGGCGTAGGGAAGATTGGATCGATTCTGCTGCAATCCTTCTTGCGCGATGGATTGCTGTCGCCGGGGCAGACTTGGGCAACGGTGGCGCATCCGGAACGGGCGCGGATGCTGAAGGAGAAGTTGAAGGTGCACGCGGGGACCGACAATTCGGAGGCGGTGAAGGACGCTGACATTATTTTTATTTGCGTGAAGCCGCAGGTGGTGGCGGACGTGGTGAAGGAGATTCGCGCGCACTTGAATGGGAAGCAGTTGGTGATTTCGGTGGCGGCGTCAGTTCCGACGGAGATGATTGAGCGGGGGCTGGAAAAAGAAGTGCCGGTGGTACGGGCGATGCCGAATACTCCTTGCGTGCTGGGCGCGGGCATGACGGCGCTGTGCAAGGGAAAGTTCGCGACCAAGCAGCATCTGGAAACGGCGACCAAGTTTTTCGATGCGGTGGGGCGGACCGTGGCCGTGGACGAAAAACATATGGACGCGGTCACGGGATTGTCGGCGAGCGGGCCGGCGTATATCTACATCATTTTGGAATCGCTGGCGGAGGCGGGCGTGAAGGTGGGATTGCCGCGGGATGTAGCGACGCTGCTGGCGGCTCAAACGACGATGGGCGCGGCGCGCGTGGTGCTGGAAACCGGGGATCATCCGGCGCTGTTGAAGGATGCGGTGACCACCCCCGCGGGATGCACGATTGACGGCATCATGGAACTGGAAGAAGGCAAGCTGCGCGTGACCTTGATCAAGGCGGTGGTGAAGGCGGTGCAGCGGGCTAAGGAGTTGGCGTTTTCGTAGGGTGAGAGCTCCCCACTCATTCGCAAAACACGCGAATGAGTGGGGCACCCTGCAGTCCCTCTATTGCAGTCCATCACATCGGGAGATTACTTCATGTCCGTTTTCGCTGGCTTCGCCGCTGCCTTGCCTTTCAGTTCGACTACGATCACATCGAACCCTTTGTCGCTGGTGTTCTCCGGCAAGTGGATCTCGGCCGCGCTATATTGCGCCTCGCCTGCCTTGACGGTAAAGGCTTGCGTTTTGCCGTCCGGAAAGCTGAACTGCCCGTTGGCGTCGGTGAGGAACACCGCAACCGTGGCGGGATGGCTGTGCATGACCGACTTCTCGTGCGGGCCGTAGTGCACCTTCAGAATTCGTACCTGGGCGTTTTCGCTCACTACCGTGTAATGCTTGGGATCAACTTTCGCCGCATCTTGCGCCGAGAGGATCGGGACGAGACAGACGCACAACACCACACCATAAAGCGCCAGTGGCACTCGCATTTTGCTCTCCTTAAGTGCTTAGAGGATTTGTTGGAAAAGCACCTAACCCTACTCTGGCTCTGTCACCGATGTCAATGGTGCTGGAGACCGGGGATCATCGCGCTGCTGAAGGATGCGGTGACCTCCCAGGTCTCGAAAAGCGCGAGACCTGGGGCCACCGGCTCAAAAAGCGCGAACCCTCGCGCCTTTGCCGCTCTGCAAGATCGGGCAGGTTACTTCTTCGGCTCCAGTATGATTTCCCGCGCCAGGCGACTACCGATGATTTCGCGCCAACTGGCGCGTTCCTGGTAACCCTCGATCATCTTCTTGTCATTGCTGTTTAAGGCCTTGTTGGCGACAGCCTCTCTCTTGTCCCGGTCGGCTTCCAGTGTCGCGAGGTCTTTGAATTCGGTCATCAGCATAAGGTTGAAGTCATCGGGACCGTGCGACTCGGTTTGGATGACCATATAGTTGAGGGTAAGCCCAGCTTTCTTCAGGGCTTCCTGTTCGGTCTTCCACTCGGTCGCCAGGTACTCCATGTACTTCAGTCCGACGCCGGGCTTGGCTTTAATGAAGGCGATGTCCCACACTGGACCATCGTGGAACGGCCGCACGGGTACAGCTTGAGCGAGTGAGTAGGTGGACAGCAGCATGGCGGCAAACGCCAGCACCGCGATGACACGAATCATGTTCTTCATCAGTTGCTCCTTTTTGGATTTCACACAAATCGAAGTGGCCAGAGTTACAACTGCATCGGCCGCCACTTCCACAGCCGAGCAGTTTCCCTCCGCTCAGAAAGATTGTCTGCGGAGCATGAGAGCGATGACGCGTAATGCGGGGCAGGAATTGATTAAGAGAGCACGGCCAGCCGCCGACCCATTAACCGGAATTCTCCCCAGCTGGCAATAGCCCTACACTATAAACCCCGCGCGGGAGGCAAGCGCACTATTTTTTCTTTGGCTGCGCCCAGGGTCTCCGCTACATTCGAACCGCGTCCGTCTTACGTACTATGCGCTCGCTTTTGGATAGGGCTCCATCACGAGCGGGCATTTGCGCACAACAAGAATCACGCCCAAGTAATGAAGGGACGAGCACCACGCCCGTCCCTCCTCTGTTCCCGTGCCTGCCGTTACCTGGAATCCAGCAACTCAGTGAATATCAAATTGCTCCTGGTGCAGCGCCGGATCCGACTTCACGATGATCGTCTTCTTGGTGAGCTCTTCCATCTCATTCAGCAGTTGCGCGTTGTTTGCCTTCAGGGCTTTCGCGACCTCCGGGTTCACTCGCAACATCACGTCGCTGTGCTCCAAATGGTTCGAGATCTTGCGCATTTCGACATACACCTCATTGCAAATGGTGTTCACCGATTTCACGAAGCCGGTGGACTGGCAATACGGACAGGGCGATCCAATCGTCCGTTCCAGTGACTGCTTCACCCGTTTGCGGGTGATCGCCACCAAACCGAAATCATTGAACTGCAGCACCTTCGACGGCGCCCGATCGGCGCGCAATGCCTCTTCCAGCGCCTGCATCACTTTCTGCCGGTTGCGCCGCTCGTCCATGTCGATGAAGTCGATGATGATGATGCCGCCCAGATCGCGCAGCCGCACCTGGCGCACGATTTCCTTGATCGCATCCACGTTCGTCTTCACGATCGTGTCTTCAAGGCGGGCGGTTTTGCCGACGTACTTGCCGGTGTTCACGTCGATCGCGACCAGCGCCTCGGTCTGATTGATCACGATGTACCCACCGCTCTTCAGCCAGACTTTCGACTTCAGTGCCTTGCTGATTTCCTCGTTCAGCCCGAACTGATCGTAGAGCGGCGTCTCTTTCGTATAGAGCTTGACGCGCTTCACCAGACCCGGCTGGAAGCGATTCGCAAACCGCACAATGCGCTCGTATTCCTGCTCCGTGTCGACCCAGATCGCCGAAAACTCCGAGCTTACCTGATCGCGCAGCACCCGCTCCACCACATTCAGGTCGTGATAGATCAGCGCCGGAGACTTGCTGCTGTCGGAGCGTGCCTTGATCTCGCTCCAAAGGTTTTTCAGAAAGCGGATATCCGCTCGCAGTTCCTCGTCCGAAGCGCCCGCCGCCGCGGTCCGCACAATGAAACCGCCGCCGCCGTTTTCGCGCTCGCTCTGGATGATCCGCTTCAGCCGCTGCCGCTCCTCTTCCGACGAAATCTTGCGCGACACGCCGGTGTGGTTCACCGTCGGCATGAAGACCAGGAAGCGTCCCGGCAGCGCAATGTGACTGGTGATGCGCGCGCCTTTCTTGCCGATCGGCTCCTTCGCAATCTGGATCAGCACCTCCTGCCCTTCTTTGAGCAGTTCGCTGATCTGCGGCACCACCGTGTTCTCGCGGCTGCGGAAGCGGCGTCCACCGCGCCGTCCGCGCCCCCTCGATCGAACCCGCGGTCCGATCCACGGTCGGGCCCGCGACGCTGCGTGCGCTGCAACAGCCTCGCCTCCGGTGCGGGACCGCGAACTTCCGCGCTCGCATCCACGGTACCGTCGCCAATCGCCTCGGCCTCGAGCAGCGCCTCAGCTTCGGCTTGCGCCTCTTCGAGTTCCAACTCCTCCGCTTCTCGCTCTTCGGCTTCCAGACAGCTTCGGGAACCGCTTCACCGTTCGCTGCCGGCTCGCCGCCGGCTGCCAGCCCGGGAGCGACCTCTCCCACTCCGGATTCCGGCAACTCTCCACCGGCCGCGCGCGTCTCTTCTTCCAGTTCCTCAAAGCCTTCGTCGTCTCCGGGTTCTTCCCCGTAGGATGTGAGTTCGGCTTCTTCTTCCTCGATCTCCTGTTCCTCCACGGCGCCGTGCGCAACGTCGCGAGGAACATCTCGGCGCTACCTCGCGTGCAACCTGCGGGGCTGCCGCTGAAGCCCGCTTCGCGCGCCTTCTCGCGTACCGTCGCCTCTGGCGCGAGATAAGCTCCGAGCGCGGATTGCACTTGGTCGCGGACTTCCGAAATCCTCCACTGGCGCTGCGCTTGAAACGGTCGCCGTGCACCTCTTCCTCGACTTCCGCGTTCAGCACGTGCTCATGCTGTTCGTGAAGTGGCTCGGAAACCTCCGCCGCGAAGATTGGCTCATCCTCGGGAAAGTTCGCAACGATGGCGGCCGACGCTGGCCGCTCCGCCGCGGCTGCGCTTGTGCGTTCTCGGCCGGCACAGCCGGCGCTTGACTCTGACCCTGTCGCTGGTACTTCGAGATCGATTCGCCGGGAAGCACGATCGGTTGATATCCCGGAGGCGGGCCGTAATCGTAGTCGCGACCGGATGCGAGCGGTCGTCGCTGCCGGCCGCTGGAATCGCGATTCCGATCCGCCGCGTCCTGCCCGGTCGCCGCGGTTAAAGCGGTCGTTCCTTGGTTCATTCCGTGATTCGTTACGAGGTTCACTCCGTGGTTCGCTGCCGGTTTCACTGCGCGTCTTCCGTCGTCGAACTTCACCGCGCTCCGGACGCTCGCCGCGCTCCGGACTCGGCCCGCGGCCGCCCGTTTCTCCCCGGCGTCCGCGACGGCGTCGACGTCCGCGAAAGTCGCGCGCAACGCCCGCGGCGTTGCCCGGTGCTTCCGAAGAAGCCGCTTCCGGCTCTTCTCCCTCACCCTGCTCCGCTTCCGGCTTCGGCAAACTGCCCTTCACTCATTCAATCGCTGGACCGCCCGCTTCCGAACCGGGGCGCGGACGCGCCTCCATCACCGGACGATTCGCCGGGATCGGTTCATCCAGATCCTCGTCCTGCTGTTCCAGATCCATGAAATCGGAGACGTATAGAAACGCGTCGCGTTCCAATCCAATGTCGACAAAGGCCGACTGCATGCCTGGCAGCACGCGCGTTACTCGGCCCTTATAAATCGAGCCCGCTAAGGTGTATTCGTTTTCTCGTTCGAGGTAAATTTCCGCTAGTTGATCGTCTTCCGTGATCCCCACTTTGGTTTCGTGGGGCGTGGCCGATACAAACAATTCCTTGTTCATCGCTACTCCGGTTTTTCTTCACCGGACCAGAAGCGCAAGGCGGACCAAGAGATCGATAGCGTTCAGCGCCGCTCCGGGTAGGAGCGGGCGCGGTCCCGGAGTTCTTCCCGGGGCCTACACTGCAGTGAATTGTTATTACTCGTCTGCACTGATCGCGTTTAAGCCTTCTGTCAGGTCTGTGGCCACTCTCTCGCGTTCACGCTGAGGGGGCCGTTCCCCGCCTGACTGGCTTCAATCCTGTCCGGCTTCGACTTCTGCCGGCATTCTGCCCTCCTTTTTCGCGAGGGCCTTCGTAATCTTGTTTCTTACTGATCTTTCTGCTAATCTTGTTTCGTGGCGCCGTTCTCATTGTCAAGAAGAGCGGTTGAGAAGGGCGCTCCCAACTTCTGCCGACCGTCTCAGTTCACGAAACGGCGCATCCGGACGTTCATTACCATCCCCAGCGCCAAAAACATGAAAAGAACGGAAGACCCACCGTAACTCATGAGCGGCAGAGGTATTCCCGTGACCGGCATAAAGCCAACCACCATGCCGACGTTGACCAGAATGTGAAAGCTAAGCACAGCCACCACACCCATTACCAGGAATGCCCCGGCGCGGTCGGGCGCCGTTTGCGCATTCTGGGTCAACCGCATCAGCACTATAAAGTATAACAGCAGAACCGCCAAAGCTCCTACAAACCCATGTTCCTCGGCAAACGCGGCAAAAATGAAGTCGGTCTGCGGCACCGGCAGAAACGCCAGATGCGTCTGCGATCCCTGGCTGCTTCCCCAGATCCCGCCCGACCCCACCGCAATCAAAGATTGATTCACTTGATACCCGGAGCCCTGCCGATCCGCATCCGGATTGATAAAACTCGTCAACCGTTCCTTCTGATACGGCTTCAACACCTTCATCCAGGCCACTGGAACCAGTAGCCCCATGATCATCACCACGATCAGCGCCTGCTTCCAGCGCAGCCCGCCCAGAAACAAGCCCATGATCGCCACGGGCAGATACGTCAGCGCCGTCCCCAGGTCCGGTTGCGCCAGCACCATCAGCATCGGGAAACCGACGATCGCGCCCGCCTTCAGAAAGTCCGGCCACGACAGTTCCCGCTCATGCAAATCCGCAAAGTACTTCGCCACCGCCAGAATCAGGATCAGCTTCACCCACTCCGACGGCTGAAAATGCCCGCCCCCAGGCATCTTGATCCAGCGCCGCGCCCCCAGATATTTCTGGCCGAACAGAAGCACCGCGATCAGCGAGGCCAGCGCCGCGATGTACATCCAGTGGATTTGTTCAAGCAGCGCTTGATAGTTGAGCAGGCTGACCAGGAACATCGCGCCCACGCCCGCCAGAACCCAGTAGATTTGCTTGATGTGGGCCCCGGCAAATTTCGTGTGCTCGGTCGCACTGTGGATCTGCAGCACGCCCAGCGCGCAGATCAGCCAGCACGAAGCCCAGCAGGACCCAGTCGAAATCTCGGTAGGAAACGTAGCGCGACATGGATTCAGTCGCCCACCCCAGAACCCATTGGAAAACTCAGGGCAAGAACTCGAGTCGTTCACAAAATCACTGGCAGGGATTCGTCGGGCACGCCGGACTCACCGGGGCGCCGACTCGTGTCAACCAAACCCACACTGCAACCCCGCCCACGACACCCAATCCGCCGGCGATCGCCGCCGTCGAACTCATGATTCCTCCACCCGCCCCCACCGCTGCCCCCGCTGCGCGTTTTTTTCTCTTCTTTTTCTCGGTATCGCTGGTGTCGTCGCGTGTGGTCTGCTGGCCCTGCGTCACGGTTGTCGTGCCCTTGTCATCTTGCACGGTCACGTCGCCCTTGTTGGCTGCGATTTGCACGCGCCCATCCACGTCGGTCACCTGAAACTCAGTCCACGAATTGGCAGCTGGCTTCACCGTCACGTCGCCGGCGCGCGCCGCCAGTCCGCGCGACGTCGTCACGCGCACCGAGCCATGCTCAAGTTCTACTGCCGGACCCTCAAATTTCACCAGTGAGTCCGCCAGCACCATGACGTTCGATCCGTTCGATTGAATACTGGCCGTCGAGTCGGAACGCGTCTGCAACATATCTCCCGCGAACAGGGCTGCGGATTTCGGCACCACGCTCCCGTTCAACCAAGTCGCACCGCTCGTGTACAACATGGCCGACGCCGTTTCTCCCGCCAGCATCATTTGCGCTGGAAACAGGATCGCCAACAAACAGCACACCGCAGACCGAAGCCTTGACTGTGACATGGTTGACTGTGACATGGTTCGGATCACTCCCACAGCTGTGGATTGGATTATCCTAAGCCCGAAAAGGGTTGCCGGTCAA
>CAVRYC010000024.1:0-29885 GCA_963725245.1 uncultured Acidobacteriaceae bacterium
TTTCCGCAAGCTGTGAAGTCATGCCCTTCCCAAAACCGCTCGAATCAGAGTTTTTCCGCAGCCTCGAGCAGTCTCCGGCTCTGGGTTCAACACACCTTGCCCAGTACCCGTTGCCCTATGAGCATCTCGCCACTCACCCCTTCGACTTTCACATCCATCCAGCGGTTCGCATCATGATGCCCGGAAATTTTCATCTTCAGGTAATTGTCCGTCAGCGCTTCGGAAAATTCCGCTCCGCCCGATTGCAGCGTGATCGCCTCGACCACCGTCCCCACCAGCGACTGCATGAACGCCGCTTTCTTCCTGGATGCAACCTCCCGCAGCAGGCGGTTCCGTTCTCGAGCCACTGCCACCGGAACCTGTCCCGGCTGCTCCGCCGCCGGCGTTCCCGGACGCGCCGAATATGTGAAAACGTGGAGATAAGTAAACGGCAGCTCTTCAATCATGCGCCGGGTTTCGTCGAACTCCGCTTCCGTCTCGCCCGGGAATCCCACCATCACGTCGGCGCCGATCGCCGCCGTTGGCATGGCCGCTCGAATCTTCAGGATCTTTTCCCGGTAATGCCACGGCCGGTACTTGCGATGCATGCGTCGCAACACCGCGTCGCTCCCGGACTGCATGGGCACGTGCGCATGCTTGGCGATTCGCCGATCGGCCGCTGCCAGCGCGATCAGTTCGTCACTCCAATCCATAGGCTCGACCGAACTGATCCGCAATTTCTCAAGTGCAGTCTGCTCGAGAATGGCGCGAATCAGATCGACCAGTCGCTGGTCGTTGGTCGTTGGTCGTTCGGGGTTCGACTCCGCCCGCTGGCTGGAATGCACGGCGCTGAAAGGTTGTTGCTCGCCAACGACTAACGACCGACGGCCAACGACTGACAACTGAGAGCTGACAGCTGGGAGCTGAGAGCTTTCCTCCAGATCCCGCCCCCACCGCCCCAAATTGATCCCCGAAATCACCACTTCGCGATAGCCCGCCTCCACCAGCGTCCGTACTTCCGCGATGACACGCTCCCTCGGCAGCGATCGGCTCTGTCCCCGCACATACGGAATCACGCAGAACGAACAGCGGTTGTCGCATCCATCCTGCACCTTCAGGTTCGGACGCGTCCGCTCGTTGGCCGCTTCAAATACCGGAGCCGCCAGCAGTTCGGTATGCGCAAAAATATCCCCCACAATCACATTGCCGGCTTGCTCCCGGGAAAGTTGATCTTTACAGAGTTGCCCCAGACAGAGTTGCCCCAGCGGCACGAAACCGGAACTCGCAGAAGAAGAACCGGCAGCGGGAAATAAGGAAGGCGAAGTCGCAATCTCCGCCGCCTGGTGCTTGTGTGAATTACCCACGACCCAGGTCACGCCCGGCAGCGCTGCCAGTTCTTCCGGCGCGCGCTGCGCGTAGCAGCCGGTCACCAGAATGCGGCAATCCGGATTCACCCGCTGCAGCCGCCGGATCGACGCTCGTGCATCTTTATCCGCGCCCTCGGTTACGGTGCAGGTATTCAGCACAACAATTTCCGCGTCGCGAGCCGCCCCGGCGCGCTCCAGTCCGCGCTCCAGAAATTGCCGCTCCAGCGCCGCCCCATCCGCTTGCGTAGCGCGGCAGCCAAAATTTTCTATGTAGAAGCGAGCCACGCTCCTATACTAAACGAGTGGATGCTGCGACTGAACCGTTTGCTGAAAAACTCGGCTGTTTTGTGTTGAGGGGGCGCGGCTTCACAGATTGCTGAAAAACTCGGTTTTCGGTGCACAGCTCCTAAAGGGGCACCTCAATTCAAAGAACTTCCGGCATCGCAGAAGCGATACCCTGATACGAAACTTGAGTTTTTCAGCAGTCTGTTCTGCCGCTGCGGGCGACCGCGGCGCGCAACCCAAGTTTTCCAGCAATCTGTGAAGTTCCCGTGATCTCCTGATGATGATCGTTGCGAGCTGATGCCGCCGCGCATTGCACCCCAACTCCGGCTAAAGAGGTGCGCATGAAACGCCGCATTCTTCTCGTCGACGACGATCTCGCCGTCCTGCTGACCCTCAAAGCGGTGCTCGAACTCCACGGATTTGAAGTCGAAACCGCCGGCAGTTCGGCCGAGGCCTTTGCCCGCATGGAGTCTGCCGTTTACCACATGGTCATCAGCGACTTGAGAATGGAAACCGAAGACGCGGGCCTGGAAGTCATCCGCACCGCGCGCCGCCAGGCTTACGCCCCCGCGACTGCCCTGCTCACAGCCTATCCACCATCCGGAGAACATTGGCGCGGAGAACATTGGGACGGAAAACATCGGGACGGAGAAGATTGGACCGGAGAAAACTCTGACTCGTTGCTCATCAAACCGCTCGGCACCAGCGATCTTTTGCGTCAGGTGGAAGCCCTGCTCATCCGGCACGCCGACAAGCAACTCGGCGTCTAAGGTCCAAGAAGCGCAGACGCCACCGCAGGGGGAGCGCCCGCGGGCCGGGCTTCCCTCAACGAGCGTTCCCTAGACGTTCGTTTCCTGGACGACGATCGTTGCCTAGATGATCGTTTCCTAGACGATCAGAGAGTAATCAGGCGCTCGCGACCTGCCGTCCCTGCTGAAAACACTCGCGGCACAGCACCGGCCTTCCTTGCGTCGGCCGGAACGGTACCGTAGTCTCTTTCCCGCACTGCGAACAGTTCGTCCGGGTCTCCGTCTTCGCGTACGAATGCGCGCGCGACGGTCCGCGGGTCGTAGCTCCAAGCACGGCCACTCGCTTGCCCTTGCAGTTCTTGCAGCGTTTGGGTTCGTTCTTGAACTGCTTGTCGTGGAAAAACGACTGTTCACCCGCTGTGAACACGAAATCCGTGCCACAATCCACACACTTCAAAACCTTGTCCTGGTATTCCATTGGAAGAGGCGCTCCCATTCCGCGTCCCTGCTCTGCACGGGAGACCCGAATAGGGAAGGATCCGGTTCACATCGTGGGCAGGAGATTTACATCCCCCTCATGCTTACCCCTTGGATTCGGCCCGCCATACGGTATGCCCGCGTGGATACTGCTTTTCTGATCCATAGGGACGCGGTTTGCCGCGTCTCCAACTTTCAAAACCGAGTAGTTTAGCGCGTTTTGCAAATCTTAGAGGCAACAAACCGATCTTGTTACGTTTTCCGAACAAGAGAACATCATCGGCACAGTCGTATCTGCGAGGAACGGACCGTCCGCGTCAGCGAACGGCCCGTTTTTCCTCAGTCCTGTTCCTTGCGTGCTTTCTTGCGGCTGCGCTTGCGAGCCAGTGCTTCTTTTACTCGCTTCCTCTCGCCGGGCTTCAGGTAAAACGAGTGACGCTTTACTTCCTTGATAATGTCCTCGGTTTGTACCTTCCGCTTGAACCGCCGAAGCGCGTTTTCGAGGGATTCACCCTCTTGAAGTCGAACTTCCGCCAACGGACTACACCCCCCCGCTCGTCCTAACTGGACTCGTTAGTTATGCAAGCATTGCCCTCCTAAGTCAAGTGGAAATGTGCAAGAATCTTCACTCCACTTCAGAAATTCAACCGCATCGAAAACTGCATCTGCCGCGGAGCAAATGAGCTAGTCGGCTTCATAAGACTCGCAGGTTGCTGATAATAAGCCGGATAATACGTGTTTCCCACGTATTGCGTGTACTTGATAAACTGGCCTGCCGTACTCTGGAAGCCGTTGTCTGTTACCACCAACCTCTCATTGTTGCGATTAAACAGATTGAACGAATCCCCGCTCAACTCCAAATGGAGCCGTTCGCCCAGATTCATCATCCTTCCCACTTTCAGGTCCATGCTGGCATAGTCCGGACCGGTGAATGCATTGCGTCCATACCCGGACAGACGGTCGTTGCTCATGTTCCCGTCCTGATTCGGATCTCCCGACACGGTCGCGTTCGCCGGGCGTCCGCTGCCATACGTCATGATCCCTGAGATTCTCCAGTGATTGAACAGGGTCCCCAGAGCCTTTTGTCCCTCCGCAAACGGGTGCGGCTCTTCGATGGCTGAAATCGTCAGCCGGTTCCGCTGATCGGTCACGCTTGGCCCCCGCTCACTCTTCGTCGAGTACGAGTTCTGTACCGTCACCGGTTGTCCCGCCACCAGCGCGTCCTGCCCGTTGTCGAGGGCGTGCGCCCAGGTGTACGCCAGGTTGAAATACATCCCCCCCGACATCCGCTTGCGCAGCGAAACCGTCAGGCCGTTGTACACGCTCGATCCCGCACTCTCAAACTGATCGACTGCCCCCAGTTGCGAGATCGGACGTTGCAACGCGTTGAATGCACGGCGGATACGGACAACTGATGCTGTAACTCGTTTGCCACGTCGCAAACGATTCCACGTTATAAAACGCATTCTGAAAAGTACCGCCGGTCGGGTCGTAGATCGGATAGCTGTAATAAGTCGGCGGCGGCAGATTCACATCTCGCGCCCGGATCATATCCACGCCATGCACAAACAGATAGGACACTGTCCCTTCGAACCCGCCGGCCAGTTCCCGCTCCAGACTCAGACTTGCCTGCTGCACGCGTGGTGTCTTAAAGTCCGGGGCAAATGCCGCTACCTCGCTGGTCGCATACTGCTGCCACGCCGCTGGTATCGTGCACGAGACCGGACCCCGGGGACAATTCACCGCCGCATTCGGATAAGAGGGAAACACCTGATGTTGGGAGGTAACCGTATTATCGAGAGAAATAAAATTATCGCTCAGGCCATTGTCATTGATCACCGCCGACTGATAAATCTGCGGAATGCGGGTATAGAAAATTCCGAATCCCGCCCGCACCATGAGCGGCCGATCGTTGCCGATCGCATACCCGATTCCCACCCGCGGCGCAAAATTCATCCCTGGCAAGGGCATCTTCCCCACCTGCGACCACAGCGGATTACTTACCATTCCCGTCTTCGAAAACGTCTGCAGGTCGTAGCGCGCTCCCAGGCTTAGGCTGAAGTGCGGCGTCAGCCGCGTCGTGTCCTGCACGAACGCCGAGTAATCGTTGCTGTTCGGATGCGACACCGGATTCCCGAAATTCTGCTCGTAATATCGCGGCACATTGTGCGCCCACGCCCGCAGCGGGGTTAACTTCAGCCCCGCATGCATCGGCGCAAACGGAATCGGTAAAGACCACGGATTCACCGAAATGTCGTCGTATAAATACTCCCCACCGAACAGCGACGGGAAGTAATCGTAGTCCCAGGTCCGCATCCCGTCGGCCCCGAACTTCCACTGGTTTCGCCCGCGGCTCAGGCTCAAAGTCTCCGCCAGGTGCAAACGGTGTTCTCGGGTTTGCCGCGGCAGCCACGACGACTGCCCGAAATCCTCCATCCAACTGTAGATACTCGTCTGCGTCCCGGTTGTATTGGGAAACTGCTGCTCCAGATCGCGCGAGAACTGCACCCGCAGATGGCTTGTCAGCCGCGGCGTAATGCCGCTCAGCAAACTGAGCGACGCGCTTTCCGTCGCCACGTCTTCTTCCCCGTTCGCGCTGATCGAATCAAAGGTAATCGGACTCCCCGGATCGAAATAGACGTTGTTCGCCCCGTAAGATCGCGACGCGCTCAGCCGTGCCGTAAGATACTGATGCGGCGAGAGCACCCGGTCCAGCTTCACAAATCCC
Organism: uncultured Acidobacteriaceae bacterium; assembly: GCA_963725245.1. Lineage (GTDB taxonomy): Bacteria > Acidobacteriota > Terriglobia > Terriglobales > Acidobacteriaceae > Acidiflorens. The sequence continues at coordinate 5,586 of CAVRYC010000024.1, forward strand.
GTTTCCCCGAGTAATTTCGCGTGAAACGTCCCGCCCATGGCCGAGAGCTGCGCCGCCGACGCCATCACCAGCGCCTGGTCGCACGCCGGCCCCCCAATCGCGGGATTGCAGATCTCGTAGTCCCCTGGCGTCGGGTAAATGCCCACTAGCGGCACCACCGCCGTCTGCCCGTTGTCGAACTCCACCACCGCCGGCACATTAAAAATGTGCTGATCGTATCCCGCAAACAAAAACGTCTTGCCGCGCTGGATCGGCCCTCCGATGGTCGCGCCAAACTGGTGCTGCTCGTTGCTGGGATTGAAACCCACAAATGGCGGCGCGGCTCCGCCCAACTCACTGTCGCGCAAACGATAGAAGGTGCTCCCGTGCCAATGGTTCGTGCCCGACTTCGTCACCACATTCACCACCGCGCCTCCAGCCCGCCCCGACTCCGCTCCATAACCGCTCGACTGCACGCGGAACTCCTGTATCACCTCGTCGGAAAACTGGTAAGGCGCGTGATATCGTCCCGACGCCTGCGCATAGAACCCGTTATTGTTGTCCCCTCCATCCACCAGGAAGCTGGTGTTGTATCCCCGAATCCCGCCATAAGAAAGATCCCCGTTCGAACCCGAAGTCAAGCCTCGCGGATCCTGCGTCACGCCCGGCGACAACAACAGCAGATCGGTGAACCTCCGCCCATTCAGCGGCAGGTCCTTGATCGCCCGCTCATCCACCAGCGCCGAAACCGAACTCGGATCCGTCTCCATCCGCGGCGCCTCCGACACCGTGATCGATTCCTTCGGCCCCGCCACCTTCAGCTTGAACGTCAACTGCGCGGCCGCGCCCACCTCCACCCGAATCACCGGGGAAATCTGCGGCGACATTCCTTCCGCCTCCGCCCGCGCCGAATACTGCCCCGGCGGCAGCAGGTCCACTGCAAATCGTCCTGCCGAATCGGTCGCCGAGTGGTAGCGGATCCCCGTCTCCACCCGAATCGCCACGATGTCCGCGTTCGTAATCGCCGCTCCCTGCGCATCCAATACCACGCCCCGCAACGCGCCCGTGGATGCATCCTGCCCCCAAGCCCCAGACGCAATGAAAACGAGTTGAAGGAGGAATACCCGTGAGACAACGCGAAAAACGTTGTCAATCGTTACCAGAAACGGCTCGCCGCAGCGGCACATGCCAATCCCCTCGTGTCTGAGACTTCGGAATCGGAGGGGATTCCAGAAACCCTGAGCATGTATATATCAAAGTGGGTCTCGCCAGAATGTGACGCACGCACAGGCAATATGTTCAGTTTTGAGAGAGTCGTTTTCGCGAGAGTCGTTTGGTCGTCAGTCGTTGGCCGTTGGCGAGCAAAACCGAGCGTCAATTCGAGCCTAAGGCGTTTTGATCACGGAGCCGACCAAATAGCCGAGGGCCATCGACACCCCCGCGCTGGCCAGCCCAAGCAGTGCCCAATTAAGCAGGATCCAATGAAGCAACCTAGACGGAGCGGCGCGCGCGAGCCCTGGGAGCAGATCGAGTTCTGAGACATCTTGACTGAAGACCGGCTGCGCCACTTGCTCCGAAACTTGCTCGAGGACTTCGGGCTTCTGTTCCCGCACGGCTTCGCGCGTCGCCTCGATCGAAATTAACTCCGACGAGCCCGACTCCATCGAATCTGAGTCCGAAGCAGGAGGTCGCGACCAATCTTCCGGCCTTACCGGCGTTTCCGGTTGAGTACCTTCAGTCAGGGCGTTTTCCGATTCGGTCCCCTCACTATCACTAGATTCGATCCCCTCACTAAAGGTTCTGGGAATCATTGCGGCGAGCCGGTCCAAAACCGTCTCGTGGTCCTTGGTGAAACCACGTAGACGCGGAGAGAAAACCTCCAGCAGGCCGACAACCCTGAAATCGGACACGATGGGGACGGCTATGAGCGAGCCTATGCCCAGTCGGCGACCGACTTCAGGATCAACACGCCGGTCGTTTTCCATATCCGGGCAGCAGACGAGGAGGCCAGTGCGAACACATTCTCCAGAGAGACCCTCTTGTGCGTCCACCGGGGTTCCGAGCGGCGGCGCTGGTTCACCGGCTCGCGCCCGGCAGATCATCTTGTCATCCGTGCGAAATGCCAGAGCCGCGCCACTGGCTCCAGTCAGGCTCAAGGCGGACTCGGTGATCACCTGCAAAACTGCATCGACGTACTCGTCACCAATCTCGCGGATCTCACGGCGAACGGCTTCGAGCGGAGAGAGCATTCCGCTTCGATCGGGCATTGGAACAACTTCATGGGGTTCAATGCCCGGCACCGGCAATCTGCGAGTGCTCCGATACATAATTGCGACCTTATTAATTAGCCAGAACTTCTTTTCTTGCCCTCAAAAAACAGCGGTCAGATTGTAACTCATTCCGCCTGTTCTCGACATACGCCAAACGGATCAGTTCATCTGGGTAGAGAAATAGGGGTCCGGATTAGTGGACAATGCGGCGGAGACGACGTAAAGTCGGCGTGTGACCAGTCGCACCGGTCGTATTCCGTTTCCGTCAATAATGGCTCGCGCCCAGCGGCATGGCCGACGCACCGCTGTCGTCGATTCGCAAGGGTCCTTCACCTACAACGATCTGCTGGATGCGTCGTCGCGCGTGGCGGCGGCGCTGCTCGCTGGCGGCGACGACCTTCAGCGCGAGGATCTTAAGCGCAAGGACCTTAAGGAAGAGCGGGTGGCGTTTCTGCTGACGCCGGGATTTCCGTGGGTGGCCGCGCAGTGGGGCATCTGGCGGGCCGGTGGCATCGCCGTCCCCTTACCGCTCAACTCGACCAGGCCGGAGCTCGAATATTTTATCGACGATAGCCAGGCATCGACCTTGGTGTTCGATGCTTCGGCGGTTGCGCTGCTGTCGCCCATTGCCGCCGCCCGCGGCATCCGCGCGCTGTCGCTGTCGCATGGCCAGCTTCGCGCTCGCCCATCGGCGGAATTGCCGGACATAACGCCGGACATGACGCCAAAGATCGCTCCGAACATCGGCCACCCGCCGAACCTAATCAACATGAACAACCACCGGCGCGCCCTGATTCTCTACACCAGCGGAACCACCAGCCGGCCCAAAGGCGTGGTCACAACCCATGCCAACATTACGGCGCAAATCATGTGCCTGGTGGAGGCTTGGGAGTGGTCGGCCGACGATCGCATTGTGCTGTGTTTGCCGCTGCACCACGTGCACGGAATCGTCAACGTTGTTTCCTGTGCGCTGTGGTCGGGCGCAACCTGCCAGATGCTGGAGCGCTTCGACCCCAATGCCGTGTGGGACCACATCGCCAGCGGCAGCATAACTCTGTTCATGGCGGTGCCGACGATTTACGTGAAGCTTATCGCCGCCTGGGACAAAGCTTCGCCGGAGCGCCGCGCCGCGCTAAGCCGGGCGTGCGCCGGGTTGCGCTTGATGGTGTCCGGCTCGGCAGCGCTGCCGGTAAGCACGCTCCAGCGCTGGAAGGAGATCAGCGGCCACACGCTGCTGGAGCGCTACGGTATGACCGAGATTGGCATGGCGTTGTCGAACCCGTTTCGAGGCGAGCGCGTGCCCGGCAGCGTCGGGAGGCCGCTGCCCAGTGTCGAGGTTCAACTGGTCGGAGAGAACGGCGAGCAGGCGGAGCCGGGAATGCCGGGCGAGATCGAAGTCCGTGGCCCGAGCGTATTCGCGGAATACTGGGGCAAGCCCGACACAACCCGGGCTGCCTTCCGCGACGGCTGGTTTCGCACCGGCGATACTGCGGTCGTCGAAAACGGCGTCTATCGCATTCTGGGCCGGACGAACATTGACATCCTCAAGACGGGCGGACACAAGGTTTCCGCGCTGGAGATTGAGGAAGCGCTGCGCCAACATCCCGCGATTGCCGAGTGTGCCGTGGTCGGCGTGCCCGATCCAGAGTGGGGCGAGCGCGTCGCTGCGGCCATAGTACTCAAGGACGCGCTGAAAGACGTACTGAAAGACGTGCCAAACGACGCGCGGAATGACAATGACAATGAGAATGATGCCCTCGATCTGCCCTCGCTTCGCACCTGGGCCAAGGAGTTGCTAGCGGTTCATAAGCTGCCTTCGCGGCTTCTCGTGCTGGATGCGCTTCCGCGCAATGCGATGGGGAAGGTAATGAAGCCCGCAGTGGCGGCGCTGTTTCAAACCGCGGACAACGGCGAGCGCGTCGCCTAGCAGGCTGCGAACCCGGTGTATCGTGTATTTCAGAGGCAGACAATGGCTACCGACCCACAAAAGTTTGTTTCAACACTCGATATTCACTACGCAGATGCGACCAAGGGTGGACTATCAACTCTTTGCAAGAAACCGATTCCTCCGGCTAGAACTAGCCCTTACGAAAGAGACGTAACTTGCAAAGCGTGCATTGGCGAGGCGAATTGGAGGGCGGTTCCAAGGCGCCCGCGATAATTGGTTTTCGCGCTATGTAGGCGAGGGTCGAAGTTTTATAATGGCGATTGGAGACGGGACAAGGATGAAATTCGCGCCGACGTTCGACAACACGGAAAGCGGCATTCTGCTTGCGATGTATCAGGAAGCGAACGGCTACTACGACTCCTACAGCATGACTTGGAAACTGAACCCACAGGTCAAGAATGGGACTCCCAATGCAGAGCAGGCTTTCAAGGCAACCCGTGATGCGACAGAGAGCCTGATCGAACGCGGGTTCGTCCGTGGCGAGCGGCTCAAGGGCGCTGACGGCGTCTACTTCAAAGAATTGAAACTGACTCCAGAGGGTGAACGGGCAGCAATCACGCACGGGAAGGAGGTCGAGCGCTTGAAGGAAGAGATGCCCCGGATCATGAAAGAGGCGAACGCTGTGGTGAAGGAGATCGCCGACTCGCAAAAGAAGTAAGAGCCCGCCGTGCTTCTCAACACGGCGGGGTTGATGGTTTATTACCGTCCTGCGCGGTCAAGTCTTGCGCAGTGATCGCAGAGACGACGGTTTCCCGTTCCCCATGCGAAATAGTACCGTTCGATGTTGTTTCCTTCGGTACAGGCGAGGTTGTCGTGGTATACAGTTTCTCCGGGGCGCTGTGAGTGCCACGGTTGTCGAGCTTTCATTGTTAGCGTCCAATCTGGGCTTTGAAAAAAGCCCGTTGCTAATGGTGAATGGTTCCCTCTGGCTTTGGTGGCGAATACACCTTAGCCAGAGGGCTTACTGCATCCCCGTTGGAACGCAGGAGCTTAAGTCTGAGGCAGCGGTCGCTTCTTCATGTCGTTAATCGCTTCCAGGAGCTTGATCGTCGCATTCCCATCCAGTGTCGCCCCCTCGTAACGCACTTCGTAAAGTCCTTGCAGGTTGGACGGCAACTGCACGCCATCCTTCACGACAAGGATGAATCGCCGACCGTATAGGGCCATCGCCGCGCCGATCTCAATCAGCACGTTTTCGTTCAACACCACGTGCTCCTTGACCTCCTTGTCCATCAGACGCTTCCATCCTCGACGTGGATGATCGCTGCTCCGCATGACCGCATGTCCTCCATCACTTTTTCAGGGACGGGCTGCGAGACCGTCTGCTTCTCCGGCGACCACAGCTTGAGTTCGCCGAAGGTCAGCAGTTTCTTGATGGGGTCAATGAACGCCTTCGTTCTTACCGTGCGTGATGAAGACCTTCCTCGCCTTCGCATCCGTCGCGGTGACAGAGAGAGCGACGGTTTTGAAATCGGTGCGAGCGGCTGAGGCGCATTGACGGCTGGCGGGATGGGCAGGTTCAGCAGCGTCCGGGTCGCGATCCGATTCTTCGTTCTCAGAGACTTCAACGGGAACAATGGTGTCCCCAATCTCGACATACTTGCGATCCTTGATGGTTTGCAGGAATCCCACCGATTCCGCGCTGTCGAGGATCAATCTCAGCACTTCGCCCGTCCTCTCCAGAGGCACGCCCATGTCCATCAGGACGTTCTGACCTATGGCGTCCTTGGGCACGGGTGCCCGGTCGTACTTCGTCAGGAACTCTCGGATGATCCTTGGCTTGAGAACAGCCTCCCGCTTGGCAGCGAGATCATCGCCCTCGGAGGTCGGTCTCACGATCCGCATACCAAGCGGCGTGATGGTGATGTTTTCCGGCTTGTACCCTCCCGTTGTCAGTCCTAGGCGATGGATGCCCCGGTGAGCATTTTGAATCCGCCGGTTGTAGGCGCAACTTCCAGTGCCTTCGCAACAGACAGCTGAGACGACGGCTTGTAGCCGTAGTTCTCACCAATTGTTGTTGCGACCTTCAGCGCCCTTTCAAGCGGGAGACCTGGTATGTCTGCTTGACTGACGTAGCTCCCGTCTCTCCTGTACTGCATTTTTCTTTTTTGCCATGCCGCCTCCGACGCGAAAGCTTCGAGTTCATGAATTCATAAGATTGTACGCCTACGCAAAATCGCAAATCAATGGGGAACGTAAGCCTGCTACAAACCTGTGGAAAACGAGGGGACTGTAGTGGAAAACGATTGAGGCGAAATGGGCGGAATCTTGGCAATTCCGGGAACATTGCGAGACAATCGCAGCGGAGCGGCGGCGAACAAGGCAGCCTTGTAACAGCATCGGCAGGTCGCCCGCTCAAGCCCGGTTTTGGCCTGAGTGGGGATATTCACTGGGGCCCAGACTTAGTCCGGCGAAGAAACTAGATTGTCCTCATGCCACGGGGACTGACGCGTTTTCACGAATCATCATCCCTCGGCTTCACTACGGGATTTCGGCAGCGGGCTCAGACGCCCGCTAGGCGCCTCAACTTTCTGCTGCCAACATCGCCCCATTCGACTCCTTCGCTGGCGGGTGGGCCACTTAAGGGAACCCTCGACCGGGATGTCCGCCCACCAAATAATGAGTTTTGTAAGAATTACAGCGTAACAATTACCCGCCTGTGGCTATTTAACCACACTCGCCCCCTAGCGTTATCAACAACTTGGGATGGCATCTCAGCCATAAATCATGACCAATGGTCACTAAAAAGCGACGCCGAGTCCCGTCCTTTCGCTTTTTGTGCGCTGGCGGCTTGCCCTTGTAGTAGGTACAGCATTATACGTACAACCGGCGGTTGCCCGTCCAAGCTTCGCACATGGCCCGTGCGCCCTTGACAAGGTGTGGTATGCTGCCCGCGCCAACAAATCTCTGGTTTCGCGCTCATCCTCACTGCGCAGGAGGACACCGTGGCCAATGAAGCAGTGATCCGCCCACTACCCGCAACTCACACCAAACTCTCACGCCAGCAGATCACCGGGTTCTGGGGCGCATGGACCGGCTGGACATTGGACGGCATGGATTCGGTCATCTATGCGCTGGTCCTCAGTCCCGCACTGACGGAACTCCTTCCGAAGTCGGGTTACAAAGCCACGCCTGCTACTGTCGGATATGCGGGATCCATACTGTTTGCGCTCTTCCTCGTCGGATGGGGCCTGTCACTAATTTGGGGGCCGATCGCCGATAGGTTTGGCCGCACGCGAGTACTCGCTGCCACGATCTTCGTCTATGCGATCTTCACGGGCGCGGCCGCGATGTCGCAAACGGTGTGGCAACTGGGATTGTTCCGATTGCTGGCAGGAATCGGAATTGGCGGCGAATGGGCTTTGGCAGGAACCTATGTCGCCGAAGCCTGGCCGGAAGACCGCCGCAAGATGGGCGCCGGATATCTGCAGACTGGTTATTACGCCGGCTTTTTTCTGGCCGCGGCTCTGAACTACACGGTCGCCGCACGCTACGGCTGGCGCGCCATGTTCTGGTGCGGCCTGACGCCGGTTGTTGTGGCTTTCATGATTCTGTTCCGCGTCAAGGAGCCCGAACGCTGGCAGCAAAAAGCTAAGGGCAAGCTGAGGGCGGACTTTCTTCTCTGCGCCGGATTTTCAGTGCTCCTTACACGCGGCGCACGCTGGTCAATACCGTCCTGCTGGCCGCGGCCATCTGCGGCCTGTGGGCGGGCGCCGTTTACGCTCCGACGGCCATCATCAAGCTCGCAAAGCGTGCGGGCATGGTGCAGCCGCAGGCCGTGCGCATGTCTTCATTCGGAATGGGCTTGCTTTCGCTGGGCACGATCCTGGGATGCCTGGCGGTTCCGCCGCTTGCCGAGCGCTTCGGACGCAAGCGCAACCTTGGCGTTCTATTTCGCCGGGATGGCGGTGTGCATTCTGCTCAGCTTCGGCTGGGCGTTTTACCTGCCTCTGGGACTGCATCCCTTCATCGCGGTGCTGTTCTTTCTCGGCTTCTTTGGCGGCAATTTCGCCGTCTTCAGTCTTTGGCTGCCGGAGCAGTATGGGACTACCGTGCGCGCGACCGCGTTTGCCTTCACCACTTCGTTCGGACGCTTCATTGCCGCAGGAGTCAACTTCGGGGTGGCCGCGCTGGTCAGCGGAATGGGGACTCTCGGCAAGCCGGTTGCGTTTACGGCGATTGCCTTTGGCATCGGACTGCTGGTCATTCCCTTCGCAGCGGAGACTCGGGGCAAAGTGCTGCCCGACTAAGAGCTTTGGGGCTCACGAGGAGGGTTGGCATGGAGGGGAAACCTTCCGCCTTCCATTCGCCGCAATTGTACGTACAATGTTCCACGTGGAACATTTTGTGCAGGTGATATTGTACGTATAGATGTGTATTTATAATCGCGCTGGGCCGCGACCGCCGGTCATGTTTATCGACGATCACTGGGTTGTAAGTCATTGATAATGCTAGGGGGCGTGTGTGGTTAAGTCGCCACATGGGGGCAGTTATTACACTGTAATTATTGCAAACTTATTAGTTATGGGTTCTCGGAAGGGCGCTCAAGAAGTCTTGCCCCATGGTGCGATCATTCTGCGCTCCCACCCTTGCGCAAAAACCGCGCAAGGATGGGGCACCCCCGGCGCTAGTTGTACAAGCGAAGTCAAAGGCAAAGCCCATGGTGCGATCATTCTGCGCTCCCACCCTTGCGCAAAAAACGCGCAAGGATGGGGCACCCTCGGCGCTAGTTGTGCAAGCGAGGTCAAAGGCCTCGGCCACCTGCCAACCAATGGCCAAACTGGGTGATGAGGATCACTGCGAAAATTAGTTCAATGGCGTTATTATTTCTTTAAATCCCCATGCTAGATGCTTCGGTCATTGAAGCGGGATTGCGCCAGCTCCCGCCGGAACAGTTGCGTACTGCCATTGCCCACTTCCTGCCCCAAGCTGCGACGGCGGAGGAGCGGATCAGCGCCATTGAAGGCGTGCTGCGAAGTCCCGCCGGCCAATCTTTGCGGGACGCGATGGCGCGGTGGATTGTCGACGAGATTGTTCCGGTGGAAAGGCTGGTTCCGGCGGCCTACGTGAAGTGGCGTCCGCCGGTGCGGGACGCCATGATGTTCGTGGTGGCGCGACTATCTCCGGCGCGCCTCGCCCCGAAGCTGCTGGAGCAGTTCGAGCTTCCCGAGAAGACATCGGCTGAAGAGCGTTTGCTGCGGCTGATTGCAAAAGTCCCCGGCCTGCAGAAACTGGGACAAGTCATCGCACGCAACCAGCATTTGCGTCCCGCTCTGCGAAATGCGCTGGCGCGGCTGGAAAATGGAATTCGCGATGTTAAGCCGGAGGACATACGCGCCATCATCCAGCGGGATCTGGGGCCGCGGCTCGAAACCTACGCGGTTGATATCGCGCCCGTCATCTTGTCGGAAGCCAGCGTCAGCGCGGTCGTGCGCTTCACCTGGCGAAATCCCGCCAGCGGGAAACGTGAGCGCGGCGTTTTCAAAGTCCTGAAGCCACATATCCCAGAGTACTTTGCCGAGGACATGGACTACTTGCAGGGTTTGGCCCAGTACTTCGGAGACCGGCACCACAACTATGGATTTCCCGCCGACCTTATCCCCGATACCTTCAGGAAAGTCCGGCGGTTGCTGCGGCACGAGGTCGACTTCGTCCGCGAGCAGAAAACTTTGGTCGAGGCGGGGAATCTCTACCGGTCCATGTCTGGCGTGCGCGTGCCGCAGCTGATCCAGCCGCTGTGCACGCAGGGAATTACGGCGCTCACGGAGGAACATGGAATAAAGGTGACGAACGCGGCTGCCCGCCTGCCGGCGTCGAAGCGCAAGAAGATTGCAGAACAACTGATCGAGGCGCTAGTGGCCGTACCTCTTTTATCGGCGCAGGAGGATGCCATTTTTCACGGTGATCCTCATGCCGGCAATCTCCTCTATAACAACCGCACCGGCGAACTGACGATCATCGACTGGGCGCTGAGAGAACGCTTAAGCCGCGAGCAGCGCCGGCATCTCGCGCTTCTGTTTCTGATGGTGAGCTTGCGCGACCCGGTGGGCACGTGCAACGAAGTTTTGGCGCTCACGTCAGCAGCGCATCGAATCAACTTCACCACGGGGACGGATGATTTGCCTGTTGGTCACGCGCTTTCTTGACGACCTGCCGGTAGGGCGTCTTTCCAGCGGTGTGGACGCCATGCTTCTCCTGGAACACATTGCGCTAAAGGGCATCAAGTTTCCTGGTCCGCTGGTCATGTTGTCCAAGGTGATGTTGACGTTGGATGGGATCCTGGCCGATATCGGAGGCGGCGACATCGGGGTGAGTTTGACCATCGCGCGTCACGTAGCCCAGCATTGGATAAGCAATCGTAAGGAGTTCCGTTCCCCTCTGAGGCCGGCGACTGGATCACCCTGCAGTGCAGCGCGTTACTTTATACCAGCCGTTTGTGGCTGAAGGGCGAACAGGCAATACTCGATCGCCTGCTCCCAGCCGGTTCGGAGACTCAACTGGCATCATGAGCGGGGACGGAAGAGTGTGCGTGAGAACTGGGTCGTCCCGCCGGGACTTAGCTCATTCTTCCCACTTTTCCCAGCGCTGAAGCGCTGGGCTAAGTTGGTTAGCCCCTCCGGGGCTGGATTCTCGAGCTCTTCGTTCCACCGGATCGCTCAAAAACCAGTTCTCACGCACGCACTGAGGCCGCATCATTCCAACGTGTCTCCGCCTTTTGCGGGATGAAACTCATAGCCCGCTCGGCCAGCGCGGTAATGGTGAGGCTGGGGTTGACGCCGAGGTTGGCGGCCACTACCGATCCATCGCAAATGTACATGTTCTTGTAGCCGAACACGCGATGTCGATTGTCCACCACGCCGTGGTCGGGTGAATCGGCGATCACGCAGCCTCCGATACAGTGGGCAGTGCCGGGAACGTCGAAGAGGATTTCCGGCAGCGTGCTCATGGCAATTCCCCCAGCGACCTGTGCGACTGTCTTGGCAAACTCATTGGCCTGTGGAATGTACGTGGGCACCTTCTGACCGCGGCTGACGAGAAACTTCCTGAACGGCCAGAACCAGGGTCGCCGCCAGCACATCTCGATTTGCCCATCCAGGGTCTGCATGCAAAGCAGAATCACAGCTTCGCGCGCCCAACCTAAGGGCTGCAACATGCGCAGAGTCTTGAACGGGTGGCGCAGCAGAGAGCCCAGTACATTCTTCACCCAGAGCACAATGCGCTGCGGACCGGGGCAACCATCGGTCAGCATGGTGGTGAGAAGGCCCATGGCGTCGGAGCCATTGGGGTAGCGGACGGCTTCAATATGCGTATGCTCGTCAATGTAGATGCCAGAGCCGATGGCGATGCCTTGCGAAAAGTCCTGTTTAGAGCCGATCATGCGAGCTCCAATCAGCGATTCAGAGTTGGTGCGTACGTGCTTGCCGAGTTGGCTGCCGATGGCCGGCAATGAACCTCTTTCTTTAAGCTGAAACAGAAGCTCCATCGTCCCGAGAGCAGATGCGGAGAACACCACCCCACGGCAGGTGAAACGGCGGGGCTGGCGGCGAATCCATGCGGTGGACTTAACGGTGGAAACTTCGTATCCCGCGCTGCCATCGCTCGGAACATCCAAGCCTCGCACGTTCACAACTTTGGTTTCCGGAAAGACCTGCGCCCCGTGTTTTTCAGCCAGGTAAAGGTAGTTAAGATCGAGCGTATTTTTGGCGCCGTAGCGGCAACCCATCATGCAGCCGCCGCAGGCGATGCAGGTGGCACGCTGCGGGACCTTCGCCCTGGAAAAATGGATCGGGCAAGGTCTGGCCGGCGGTTCGCCTTCCGCAGGCTCGAGGATGCTCACCTTGGTGTGGTAGAAGGTGTTCCCAGCTCCGGAGATTTCTGCAACTCGCTTGAGCAAGAGGTCGGCAGGACCGAGGATGTTGTTTTCGGTTACCCCCAACATACGCGAGGCGGTTTCGTAGTGCCGGGGCATTTCCGTTTTCCAATCGGCCAAGCCACTCCACGATCCCGATTCCCACACTTTCTCGGGAGGCGGAAGCAAGGTGGCGGCGTAGGTGATGGATCCGCCGCCCACCGCACAACCATGGTAAATGACTACATGGCGGAACAACCGCATGTTGAAAAAGCCGCGCAAGCCGAGTTTTGGGCGCCAAAACCAGCGATGGAGGGACCAACTGGTGTGCGGGAGATTGGCCGGCGTCCAGCGGCGGCCCATCTCCATGACGGCAACCTTGTAGCCTTTTTCGGCCAGCCGGTGGGCTGAAACACTGCCGCCGAAGCCCGATCCGATGACGATAAAGTCGAAATCGAATTGAGGTTGATCGTTGCGGTGCGTCATATAACTATCCCATTGCAATTCGCTTCCTTCATGAAAACCACGGCGCCGTCGCGCTGGACTTTTCCGTTGTTGCGGACTATGGTCAGTGCGCCGTGAGAAAGCTCCAGGAAGTCGAAGAGGCTAAGGCGCTGATGACTGAAGCCGTGGACTGGTCGGTTTTCAGGTGGCTGTTTGAAAAGCGGAGAGTTCGAGAGAGCGCCGACCAAGCTAACGCTGCTTTGGACAAATTGGATCAAGCGGTTAAGGCGCGCTGGAGCAGTGAGGTGAAAGCCGCCTACAAAGCGTTGGCGGCGAGAGGAGGCGGCGCTCGAAGCCGCCGGCAAAGCGAGCCGGAATCTCAGGCCATCGATCCTCAAGTTAGACTCTTCGCGAAGAAGGTGAAAGAGGCGGATGAGGCAGCTTACCGGGCCAGAATGGATGCGGAAAACACCTTCGACGAAGCGGAGAGGCAATTGAATACGGATCTGGCGCGAGAAGGATGTCAGAAAGCGATTGAGTCGTGGGAGTTGCACGAAAGAGCGTCATATAACTATCCCTACGAGGCTGCGGAAACTTTCCGCTTCGCAGCCTCACGTCAACGGCTAAACAGATTGATGAAGAACTAGTCAGCTCACCTCGGGCGCTAAAGCGCGAACATATTTTCAATGACTTTACGGCACGACTAAAACAGCTTGCGGAAAAATGGGATGTTTTTCACGTTCCATCTTTCGGTAAGTTGTTTTTCCGTGCGCTATGGCGTCCTGATTTCGTGTGCTCCGGGTCGTTTTTTCCGACCGTGGCACACACTTCTCCCCCTGGCACTACACCGGTTGCAGCAACAGACGCTGCATTCGTCGCAGGTTCAGGGCCGCCGCTGCCAACTGGAACATCCACTCCACCCGGCGTCGTCCGCGAAACTTCGTCTGCCGCATGCCCGCCACATGTTTGATCCAGCCAAACACTTGTTCCACTCGTTTCCGTTTCTTCTGACTTTGCTCAAACCCTGGATCTTCCCGCTCCTCCGCCCGCAACCAGTTCGGCCAGTGTCGCGACTCGACCGCATACTCGGCCACGTGCGGTACTACCTGCCGCGCTCGCAACCCGGCGATGAAATGTTCTTCCTGATATCCCTTGTCCGCTCCCAGTGTGATCTTCCGCTGGCCATCGCTGACCTGTTTCAGCATCGCCAGCCCCGCTTCCCGCTCCGCCTTGGTGCTCGACTGCGTCACGCAGGCCGCCACCACCAATCCATTGCGATTCTCGATCATCACGTGCCCCAGATAACTCGGCCGCGATTCCGCCGCCGGCGCTTCTCCTGAACAACCGCGCCTCCGGATCGCTCCTCGATTCGTGCGTGTCGCGCAACAACTTCCGTCCGCGCACTCCCTTTCTCCGCTGCGGCGGTTCGGGTTTCTTCTCGAAAGCTATGGCGGCTGGCCCACGCCTGGATCATCGTCCCGTCCACGGTGAAATGTTCGTCGCTCAGCAACCGGTTCTTTTCCTGCGCCTGCCTCAGCACGGCCGCCAAAAGCCGCTGCGCCACCTCGCCCGCCATCAGCCGCTGGCGATTTTTTGTGAACACCGTCACGTCCCACACTTCATCGCTGGCATCTCAAGCCCCACAAACCAGCGAAACAGCAGGTTGTAATCCAGCTGTTCCATCAATAGCGTCTCGCTCCGCAGCGAGTACAGCACCTGCAACAGCAGCGCGCGCAGCAGCCGCTCGGGCGGAATCGACGGCCGCCCGCGTCGGCGCATACAGGCCGTCGAACTCCGGCGATAACTCCCGCAACGCCGCATCGGTCATGGTCCGAATCTGCCGCAGCGGATGATCGGCTGCAATCCGCTGCTCCGCACTCACGTAGCTGAATACCGCTCCCTGCTGTTCGTCGTTTCCTCGCATCCTTGTTTCTTAGCACCTTGGCTTGTGAATCGTCATCGCTAAACTCGATTCCCCGACGAGTTTTTCCGCAAGCTGTAAAAGTCGTGCTCTTCCTGAGCCGCGCCCGACTCGGACTTTTTCAGCAAACTGTAAAGCCGAACTCACAACAAAACAGTCAACGCAGCGCTGAAGTGCTGCGCCACCCAAAATCAAGTGCGACATCAACTTTTTCCGCAGCCTGCTACAGCGATTCTTCATTGGTAAGACCACACTGCCGTCGCACTGGACTTTTCCATGGTTGCGGTCTATGTTCAGTGCGCCGTGAGAAAGCTCCCCGAAGTCGAAGAGGCCAAGGCGCTGATGATTGAAGCCGTGGACTGGTCGGTTTTCCGGTGGCTCTTTGAAAAGCGCAGAGTACGAGAGGCCGCAGACCAAGCCAATGCTGCCTTGGACAAATTGAACCAAGCAGTTAAGGCGCGCTGGAGCAGTGAGGTGAAAGCCGCCTACAAAGAGTTGGCGGCGAGAGCAGGTGGCGCTCGAAGCCGCCGGCAAAGCGAGCCGGAATCTCAGGCCATCGATCCTCAAGTTAGACTCTTCGCGAAGAAGGTGAAAGAAGCGGATGAGGCAGCTTACCGGGCCAGAATGGCTGCGGAAGACACCTTCGATGAAGCGGAGAGACAATTGAATACGGATCTGGCGCGAGAAGGATGTCAGAAAGCGATTGAGTCGTGGGAGTTGCACGAAAGAGCGATACGCATGGCCGAAGCAGCTCATGGGTTCAGCAAAGCGAAAATTTAAGGCTTGGCGCTCCAAATCCTGTCTCCCGTTGAGCATGAAATAGTTTCCTTTTTCTCCCGACCCTCGAACCTGGGCATCGATGACTTGTCCAATGCGTCGCAGCGCATCGGCGCTCTGCGGCGCGTCGTGTCCGAAGATCTGGAAGTCATGATTCATGTCTTCCCAGCTTTCGAGGACGACATCCGCTTCCTGATTCTTGCCGTGATCGGCGAATGCCCGAATGCTGTCGTGCAGAATCTCGGTGGACCCAGCTTGTATATAAATAGGTGGAAGGTTGCGCAGGTCAGCCCATAGCGGCGAGACGAGCGGGTTCCGACACTGTGCGGGGTCACAAAACCAGTTCCTCCACTGCAGGAACGCTGGCTTGTCGATCCAGTCAAACTCATTGCTAACGATTTCGCTGTCGAAGTTGGTTGGCGGAGAGAGAGCAATGGCTAAGGCCGGCAACGGGAGCTTCAAATCACGCGCCTGCAGGAGCACAGCCAGCGCCAGGTTGCCCCCGGCCGAGTCTCCGGCGAGGATCAGATGGTCAGGATCGGTGCCGCTGTCGCTTCCGCTTCCCAGCAACCATTGGTAGGCGTTGAGCGCGTCGTCAAGCTGCGCCGGGAACCGATGCTCCGGAGAAAGACGATAATCGAGGGCAAATGTCCTCGATTTTGCCGCCAGTGTGATCTGCGCGATAAAGCTGGTGTAAGCCTGAGGGTAAAACGAGTATCCGCCGCCATGAAAATACAAGACAGTGACCGGCGACTCCGCGTTCTTGCAGGAGAACCAGCTTCCGCTGAACTTCTCATGCACAACGATCCTTGATGGTTACCTCGGACAACGCCGGCGAGCTGAACACGACCGAATCCAAATAACGGCGGGCCTCCTGTACATCACGCATTTTGAGGGCGGTGTTTACCTGTTTCTTCGCCATGCTCGTGGCCACTTCCACAAACCAGTTCCAGCCTGGCCGCCGCGGCCCCTTGAGCATCCGTCGGACAAACACTTCGAGGATCGATTCGCCCAACTCCGCTATGCTCCGGAGCCGGTAGCGAGCCGGACCACGGAAATGGATCTTCGCGGACATGCATATCACCAGCCCTCTACGTGCACACGGAAGCCCTGTCGGGAAAATAAACTGGGATCTTCAAGGGAATCGGGGAATCCGGTGGTGAATTGGCGACCACAGTGCGCATGATGTTATCGATGTGCTGCCACCAGCCATGAAAGATCCGACCGCCGGTGTAACGAACTTGCAACGGGCTCCAGCCGTTGAGGTCGAATGACGCGTCGTCGGGACTAACGATCACACTCCGGGTATCGAGTCGAAGTCCGGTGTGCAGTGCTTTGAGCGCACTCTCCTTCCCGCTCCACAGCAGCGTCACAAGCGCAGGCCCGGTCCGTGGCATGCGCCCGCGCAACCAGCGCCTGCTCTTCGGCCGTGAAATAGTCGGAGAGGAAAGCCTCGCTGCGCGGCTCAATCACTTCCAAATCACAACCCAACTCGACGCCGGACTGGCGCCACCGCGCAAATTGCTCGCCCGGCCCCATGACTGAGTGAAATAGTCGCAACGGCTGGTTTGTTGGCGAGAAAGCCCTCGGGTGCGCCCGACGGCGCCGGACGTATTTCTATCCTCCTAAGGATGTCGGGATGAGCGGGCAGATTCAGGTAAGAGGCCAAAGCGCGTTTTGCCGTCCAACGTCCCAGCCGCCAGCTGTCGCGCCGTTTGGCAAAGCGCATGCCGTTCAGTAGCGCTATCTCGTTAGCGCTGAACCAGGCATTCTCCTTCGGCACATCTGCTTCGTTCTGTTCGAGCCAATGTACCTCCATCAAATCCACCTAGGCCGCTACTTCAGCCTGAGCTCTCGGCTTCTCCAATTCTTCAGCCTGAACTCGTGGCTTCTTGGATTTCGCTTCCTCTTCCCGTCCCATTCCGCGCTCCACTGCATCGATGAGATAAGGCCGCAAGTTCGCAGGCGGAATAATGCAATTGAGCGCGCCTACGGCGAGGGCCCGTTGCACGCTGTGCACGCGGTCAAACTCGGCGGCCATCTCGCCCAGCTTCTCGGAATGTACGACTTTAAAGAGTTCTTCCCACTGGGTGCGCAACCGTCCTTTTTCCGCGCCCTCGGCTTTGGCCATCGCCGCATTCAGTTCCTGGAGACGCGGGTCTTTGCGGGCTCGGGCGTCGACTTCACCGGCGAAAACAACGGCCGCCGCCGGCGCGCCGCCGATGACGGAGGCATAGGTGCCCTCCAAGGCAGCTACTTCGAGATTCGCGTTCAGCGCCCGTGAGAAAACCACATAAGCGCCGCCGTGATAACGGGAGATCACGCAAAACACGATAGGGCCTTTGAAGTTCACTACCGCCCTGCCGATCTCAGCGCCGTATTCAAGCTGCAGCCTGCGCATCGACTCCGGCGAGCCGTCAAACCCCGACAGATTCGCCAGCAGCACGACCGGCCGGTTATTACTGGCCGCGTTGATGGCGCGCGCCACTTTCTTGGACGATAGCGGAAAGAGCGTTCCAGCGCACCACTGATCCGGCCCGTCGGCTGGGACAAATCCTAGCCGTGGCAACGGTCGAGATTCGATGCCGATCAGACAAACGGGATAGCCGCCGAGATGTGCATCCCAAATCACCGCCGTCTCCGCTGCGCGCATGCCAGCCCAGCGCTCCAGCGGAGCATGGTCCTGGTCGATGGCCGCCATCATCACGGTACGAACGTCGAAAGATTTCTTGTGCCCGTGGTTGGTCACGTCCGACAGTATGTCGCCCACACATGTGAAACCTTCCTCGCCGCTGTGAGGATAGGCTCGCACGTCACGGGCGATGGGATCGGTCGTCTCCGCCCGCCGTGGGAACCGCTCACCCGGCGCTACGTAGGTGTGATCGTAATGGCGGAACAGGAGGTGGCAGGCTTCATCAATGTCCCGCGCCCAGTACTGCGCCTGGCCGTTGAGGCCCATGATGCGGTCGTACCCGCCAATGCCCTGATTGTCTTCGGCCGAGATGCCTCCTGAATAATCCAGGGCGCGCTTGCCGGTAAGCACCATCGCCGCCTTCGGCGTCATGATCAGAATGCCCCGGGTGTGCATGAGCATGGTGGCCTCGGCGTTCCAGTAGGGCTGCGCCCCTACGTTGATCCCATTAACAATGATATTCACCTCCCCGCCTGCCTGGGTGAACTCCACCAGGCGGCGCAGTACAAGGGCAATCCAGTCCATGTTCTCGACACCGCTGTCCATGGAAATCTTGGCGCCGGCCGAGATGGCGAACCATTCCAGCGGCACGCCCATTTCTCGGGCTAGATCAATGGCTGCGATGATGCGCTGGCATTCCGGCTCGGCGAGCGCGCCGAGATCCTTGCTCGGATCTCCCAGCAACATGACCCGCGTTATGCCCTCGGGATACTTGACGGTAAAGTTGCGGATGACGCCAACAATGATGTTCGCTTTGTTTTGACCATAGGGACGCTCGACAGGAACCAGACTGGCCGTCGGCGTCGAGATCGTACTCCACAAAATCGCCCGGAGGAAATTCGGCCCGCGTGTGTTCCAGGGCGGGTGTGAGCAAGTTGACGATTTCGTACGGATAGATGAGTCCACGCTGGCGCATGCGGACAACTTTTTGCTCGTATTCGGCCAGCGGTTTGATGGGCGGTAATTCGCCGGCGGGCCGGAAGGTAATGAGCATCCCGGTGCCGGTCGGACTCGCAATGCGCACCACCATGTCGCGCAATTCCCCGGTCGCCGGACTGGGAATACGGGCACGCACTACTCACTTGTTCCAACCCCAGGCCTTCGATCGAGGGCGCCAGTCGGCGCACCATGTCGCGCAATTCGTCACGCTGAAGATTGAGCGGCGGCCGCACGTATAGGAGTATCCGGTTCCAATAGAGGCGCTGATTGGTTGGCCGCCGTGACTGAAACAGCCGGATGCCGGCAATCGCTTCCGTCAACATGCGCTCCAAATGCGGCAATTTCACGATACGGCCCGTCTCATCGCGCAACGGCGTTACATCGCGCACTTCCGCGCACGCGATTAGCCGCTCATCCTTCGGGTTATCGCGGGCGACAGCATGGAGGAGGTAAACGTCTTCCGCCGAAGGCAGCCGCTCAATGTTGAAGTTGCTGAGCCGCGAGAGGTGCAGTCCGCTTGGCCATCATGGGATGCAACCCGCGATAGAGTTTCTCCTCTTCATATGCATTCCCGTTGCAGCGATAGGTGAAATGCTGCATTCCGCCCGCGCCTTGGGCATGGACGGGGCCAGCGACTTCCACCACGATGCGCCGGATGGAACGGGGGAAGCCAGCTTGGTTGAGCGCCGACTGAACTTCCTGCTGCGTGACTTCGGGATCGCCCAGCCGTCCCGAATGCCAAGCGTAGAGGTCAACGACGATGTCATGGTCGGCCGGCACCTGCGCGATCAAAGGAAACATCGCGCGCATCGCCTCAGAAAGCCGCGGATACTCCGCGTGCGTGGTAAAGACATGAATACGCTTGCCCTCATGATCGTATTCCGCCGATACGAAGCACTGCCCATCCACTTCCAGAGTGCGGAGGTTTTCAAGCGTCCGGATTCGATAGTAGCGCCGCGTGATCACCTCCAACATCAGCCTGCGCATGGCGGGGTCGGCAGCCGCGAACCGGGCGGAAAGCAACGCCACGAGAGGTTGCGGACATTCCAACAACGCCCGGACTCGCTCGTGGCGGTCGGCGGCATCAGGATTCGCGGCCATGTAAGCAAGTTGTTCCTCCACCTGCTCATAGACCTGCTTGCGCGCCTGCTCAAACAGCGGCTGATCAAAGTAGCGATAGCGTACTTCCCTTGCCAGGTCGCTGACCGCCGGGAAACGCCCGTTACTCATAACTATGATCCGGTCGAGAAGCGTCCGCAGCGATTCCTCCGCGTGCGGAGCAAGGCTCTGAACGTACCGCAGACGCCGTTCCAGCACTCCCATGACCGGGGCGATTTTTTGCTCCACGCGCTGGTGCGATTTGTATATCCAGAGCAGGCTCTCTTCCAGTTCCGGCGAGCGATCCAGACTTTCAACGCCGTAGTGTGACAGAGCGCGGCGAAGCGTGCTGACAAAGGCCGGTGGGAGTCCTTCGCCGGCCGTCTCCAGCATCCGCAAGTACGAAAACAGATGGGCCTCAGCGCTCGGCTCTTCGCTACCGGCCCGGTGGTTTACCTCCGGGTCGCGCTGGAACAATGAACAGATGTCCACAAAGATGTTGAGGATCTCGTCTTCTGCCTGCCTTATTTCGTCGTCCACCGGGCAGTTCTGGTCCCATTCGGTAAGCAGCCGAGTGCTGTGCTTGGGGTCCACGTCAAAGCCCAGCATGAACTGGCGGAGTTCTTCCAGGGTCTGGCGGCAACTGGGTTGGATGGCTTCCTCGTTGCCATCCGAGCCGCGTGACGCACCAAAAACTACACGCTCCCCTGCGGCCACCGCATCGCCGCCGGCATCGGGTTCGATCTGCAGGAGTGGCGCTCCCGTGTCCACTTGCACGTTGCGCATGGTCATCACTTGCCGGACTTTTCCGGAAAATGGGGCGACGACTGGCATCTCCATTTTCATCGCTTCCAGCACCGCCAGGCGGTCTCCGGCCGAAACTGTGTCACCCGCCTTGACCGCAATGGAGACTACCACCGCCGGCGCCGGCGCGCGGACGACACCTCCGTCATCGCGGTCGATCTGGTGCGATACGCCGTCCACCTCGATGCGGTAACTCAGCCCCTGGGGCACGGATACAACGTGGAAACGCCGCCCCAAGACGGTGAGCCAATATTCAAACTGACGCAGACGGTCGAGGTGGGCATGGATGCGCGATCCGTTGACGTCGACGCGGTACTGTTGCGGACCCAGGCGGTACGCCTTGGCCGAATAGGAATGTCCGCGATAGCGTAGTTCCGTAGTCCCGCCTACCTCATTCCGCACCTGCGGCCGGCCGCGCACGGCGGAGGCATAGAACTGGGTCTGCTCGACCGCCAACTGGGTGTCGTAGGCCTCAATCGCGGCCTGTACCAGAGCCACGTCGGCGTAGCCTCTGGAGATGTGGGCTCCGGTCGCTGCCAACTGGTCCAGCCACCCGATATGGACTTCTCCACGCTGCACATCAGGGTGACTCAGCAATTCCAGCAAGAATGCCTTGTTACTGGCGCCGCCCTTGATGACAACAACGCTGCCACGCAATGCTCGCTGCAACCGGGAAAGCGCTTCCTTTCGGTTCTGCCCGTAGGCGATGATTTTGGCGATCATCGAGTCGAACTCGGAGGCGACGACATCGCCTTCCAATACGCCGGTATCAACCCGCACTCCCGGCCCCGTCAGAATCCTGAACCGCCCAATTGCGCCTGGGGCGGGAGCAAATCCATTGTCCGGATCCTCCGCATTCAGCCGCACCTCGATGGCATGACCGGTAGTGCGCGGTGGCTCGCCTTCCAGGTGACCGCCCCGCGCCACGTGAATCTGCAGTTTGACCAGATCGAGCCCGGTGGTGCACTCCGTCACCGGATGCTCGACCTGCAAGCGCGTGTTCATCTCCATGAAAAAGAATTGCCGGCTTTCCGGTTGGTAGAGGAATTCCACGGTGCCGGCATTGCTGTAGCCGGCGGCTTGGCTCAGGCGCACTGCCGCTTCGCGCAATGCCTGATCTTGTTCCTGAGAGAGCGCCGGCGATGGCGCTTCCTCGAGAATTTTCTGGTGGCGGCGCTGAATGGTGCAGTCGCGCACGCCGACCGCCCAGGTGTTGCCATGGAGGTCTGCGATTACTTGCACTTCGACGTGGCGTGCTCCTTGAACCAGTTGCTCCATGAAAACAGTTGGGTCGCCAAAGGCCTTGAACGCTTGGGCGCGGGCGCTCCGAAAAGCTTCTGAAAGTTGACTGGGCGAAAGCACCCGGCGAATCCCGTGACCGCCGCCCCCTGCGGTGGCTTTAATAAGGAGGGGATAGCCCAAGCGCTCAGCGTGGCGTTCGGCATCGCCGAGCGTTTCCACCGGACCGCCGCTCCACTTCGCTACCGGGACCTGGTTTTGCTCAGCCAGGCGTTTCGAGGCGATCTTGTCGCCCGCGCGTCGCATCGCCTCGCCATCCGGGCCGATGAACACGATGCCTAAATCGCGGCAAAGGTCCGCGAACTCGGCGTGCTCGGCGACGAAGCCCCATCCCGCCCAAACCGCTTCCGCACGCGCGCCCGTCAGCGCCCTTTCCAGCCGGCCATAGTCGACATAGCTGCTCTTGAGCTGCTGCGTGTTTGGGTCGGGGACCTGAGCGGGGCCAAGACACACCGCCTCGTCCGCCTCGCGGACGAACATGGCATGGCGGTCAGGTTCGGTGAACAGCGCGATCGTGCGCAAAGATGTGCCATGTTCTTGATTGAACTCGCGGGCCGCGTGGATGAAACGCATTGCGGCCTCGCCGCGATTGACAATCGCCACACGCTGGAATTCCAGATTCATAAATGCCTCGACAGATCATTACGTACTATCAAGCCACAGGGATTAAGCCGCGACCGTTTCCAATGACATTGCCGCCCGCAGCGCTTCTAACCGCCCAGCATCAACGGCACCGGGAACCGCCACCGTGCGGTAGCCGCTAAGCTGCAGGTAGCAGGTTCCCTTCGCATTCACAACCTCCGCATCGAAACTTCCCTTGAGCGGGTTGGGAGTGACGACCGCATACAGCTGGTTCCGCCTCTTCTTCCGCCTCTTCGGGATCGCGCAATTAATAAGGAGACACGATCAATGTGTTGCGGCAGACCCATGCGGCTCTCGATGCCCATCTCCCAGATTCCGGCGGTCTGGAAGCACAGCTCGATCAGCCGCGGCGCCATGAGCGTCGGCAGGCCGGACGGGTGGTGATTGTTACGCAGGCCTTTGGCCATCAGGCCAACAATCCGTCTTCCATCCCACCATGCCCGCTCCACAACCTGGTACGCCGGGCCGTGGAAGTAGAGCCGGTAGATGTCAGCGGCTTCAATGATGTGTCCGTCTGGTCGGCCCAGGGCCGGCACGGTTACCAACGCGGGTGCGTGTTTCACCAGTCGCGCTCGCGCTGTGAAATGCGTAGTCACTTGCGGCTCGGTCTGATTCGGAAGTGGCCGGCGCCCAAGCAAGCGGCAATCCGCGATCAAGCCGTCTCCGTGCGGATGAATCACTGCCTCGACCGTCATCGGGCGGGGCTCGCTCCGGTAGAACTTGAACGGCGCCAGGAAGTTTACCTCCTCAATCGCCTCGACATGCCAGCCCGGAATCAGGCACAGGGCAGCTTCGGCGAACGCCTCGATGCCCATGACGCCGGGCAGCACTGGAGTGCCGTCAATCTGATGGTCGTGCAGAAATGGTTGAATGGCCGGATCGAGCATAGTCTCAATCGTCAGCGGGCTGAAAAGTCCTGCACTCGCGATCTTGCCGATCATCACTCCACAGCCCGCTGGCCCCTGCACCAACGAGCGCTTTTCAGCGGAGACTTCCGCTGCGTTCACTTCAAGGCCGCCAGTGGGATCGAATTCCTTCAGCAGCACACCGAGACGCTGGCCGATCACAATCTCGCCCCGCGTCCCTCCCACAGTCAGTTCCCGTCGAATCAGTGGAACGCCCGCTTCGGCTGGCAACATATCGATGCCGGCCAATTCCATCACTTTGGGGATAGAGCCGCGTGTGGCCATGCCGATGCCGCCCCACGCAGTCCAGTCAATGACGATGCCGCGTGTGGCCGGCCGGGTGGTACGGAAGCTCGACGTGATCTTGCAGAGCAGATCGTTGGCAGAACTGTAGTCCGTCTGTCCGACGTTGCCGAAGCGTCCGGCGATGGAGCTGAAGGCCACCGTCGCCCGGAGAGGCATGTCGCCGACGGCGCGCAGCAGATTAAAGAAGCCGTCGCTCTTGACGTCGAAGACCAGGTCGAATTCACGCGCGTCTTTGTCTCGGAGCGAGTGGCTGCGATCCAGGCCGGCGGCGTGCAGCAACACATCGATGCGCCCGTTGCGCTGGCGCACCTGTTGGATCACTTTGTTCACAGCGTCTGCATCGGCGAGGTTGACGCTGAAATAGTAGGGCGTGCCGCCAGCGGCGAGCACCGCGTCAATCGCGCTGCGGGCAGCCTGCGCCCGCTCC
>CAVRYC010000025.1:0-93884 GCA_963725245.1 uncultured Acidobacteriaceae bacterium
GAAGCACGAATGAGAACGCGGTGACAGCTGTTGACACGGCAGAGGGTGTGACTGCGCGGCCATGAGCCGAAGGCTTCAACCCCATAGCCAGCCCTAGCCCCGCTTCGTGGTTTCTTCCCGGGGTTTAGATACCTGCTTTGCAGCGCGACAAGAAGCGCTCGCGGTCCCGGCTGGAAGGTATTTCCCTGCCAAGCGCATCGTAGAAATCCTTCACCCTATGCCCCTCACCGGCCGCGCAATCGGCAGTAAACATCACCTGATCGCGAGCGCTGCTCTGCAGGAACCCATCACAGACACAACCTGCAACCGCGAGTTGAACTCCAAAGACGAGCAGAAAAATCAGGCTGAACTTGACCTGGAGGTTCATGAAGTCAACTTACCACACAAATGTCCAACCAAAGAGCTGGCGACGAGTGCTCTGCTCGCTGCCCTCGATCCCTTGCCGGCTACTCCCATTTTGCTCGGGCTCGGAACATTCAGGCGGATCTTGCCGAGAGCGATCAATCCCTCATGATTCTGGGTCCACTGGTCGGTATACACCGTGATGTTTTCGCGTTGCGGTCCCGGTTACGTTGCTGCCCGTGTACAACGTTCCGTTGATCGCGCCCGACAGCGTAAAGTTATCGGTGTACTTACCAGTTTGGCTGACCAGCGTCCAGGCGACAGGCCCGACGAACGAACCAGTGAAGATGTTTCCTTTCGGGGGTTGACCATAATTCGCGGCCCCACTAGCCACGCTAAAGCTCGACCCCACGCCGGAAAACGTTCCACTGGTGAGGACGTTGGCGCCGGTGAACGCGCCCGCCGAGAAGCTCACCGTGCCCAGCGATTTACTAGGAGGCGCTACAACCTTGTCGTAACTCCCAAGTTCCGACCCTTTGGATACGATTCCGGTGTTAGTGAGATTAACTGTGCCAAACTGGTTGGTAAGGTCAATTGGATTGGTTGGCGGGCTGCCAGTGCTGCTGTTGCCATTGCGACTGCCACCGCCCGAAAAACCCCCGAACCCCAACCCCAGTCCCAATCCACCAGCCATTATTATGGGGATCAAAACTTTTCGCCGCCGGTGACGTGCATTGCTCGCGCTCACCGGCTGATCGGGAACGTTGGTGTCCTGTATGCCCGCCTCGGCCACCGGCCCTGGAGTCAACATTGCGACGAACCCTCCGGGCGGGGTGTCGTCTCCGATGACCACCATCTGGCCCGCAAGAAGGATGATGGGCTGCCGACTCCTTCTTTTTGTTGTCGCCTTTGACCACCTTCGCCCCGGACGCGGGCGTGACCACAACCTTGCCTGTGTAGCAGATCACTGTGGTCTGACGGTTTTCATAGCCGACGTAAAAATCAGTTCCAATTACTCCGATCACCGCGTTCGGCGTTCTAACCTCGTACTTGCCATCCGGCTTGGTGATCTTGTTCACCTGGTTGCGCAGCTTACCGTAGTTCACCACCAGCGAGGTTTGCTGGGAGACGGCATCGTGCTGCACCACTTGGAGTTCGCTGTTGGAGCCAAGACTGAGAATGGAGCCGGCGGTGAGGCCAGCCCGCAAGCGTCCTTGAGCGCCAGTTTTCAGCAGATCATTCCAGTTGAGGCTGTCTTTGGCGTTTACTGGCTGGGCATTTCGAGATGCCTCGGGAATGAGCGCCTTCACTTCTCCAGCGGTTTGGGTATCGGCTGAAGCCGCATACAGTGGCGTTGCAGCCAGAAGTAGAGACAGCGCAATCGACAGAAATGATTTAAGCAACGGGCTCGAATCCAAGTACGAATCTCCTTTTTTTGACTTCAAAAAGTGGCGAGCAGTGTATCCTATCTCGCCCGCTAGCGGTAGTCTGAAAATATTTTCGTCTCTTCACCCGCGGCTGCAGCAAGTTGGTCAGGGACCAGTGCTCAATCCCTCTCGGCAAACCCAGGCCAGCAGGCCCGGCAAGCAGAACACACATTCGGTTGCGTTTCTCGGGGATTAGGTTGGTCCGCTCCGCACGACGGAATGTCGCCGGATAAGACGCGCTCTACTGACGATAACGCTGCAGAACTTCGTTTTCCGCTCGCAGCCAGTCTTCAGTTTCGTGTCCCGATGCAAACCCGCGACGCTGGGAAAGTTCATAAGCCCGGCGGCGGATTTCATCTTCCAGATTGATGGGCACAACGCTGGCCCGCGAATCGGTCTTCATCACTTGCCGTTTCGACGCGTCTCGTGCCTCGTTACCCTGCACGGGTTCTGTTGCGGCCTTGGCGGTCACGGGCGGCACTGGGGCCGCATTGTTGGCGACACTCTCATCTTTACGCTTGCTACCGCCGGCGAATTTCGAGCGCGCCATGATTGGATACTCCTTAGCCGAATTTCCTTCTTGACTTCCAAAACGGCGGGTAGTATACACTCTTCTCGCCCGTTCGCGCCACGGTTAAATGATTCTTGTTTCGCACGACACGACTGTTGTGGTTCAGGATGTGCGTGACACTCCGCAACGTCACCACCATGTACAACGGCTTGACACTATTCTTAGCTCGTGGTAGCTTCGCCAGCTTGGATGCGAACATGATTGTGGCGCAATTGCTGCGCTGTCCCGCTGTATGACGAAACTTGTTTGGGGTCCGTAATTGTTGAAGTCCAAAGAAGAAACCCTCGCTCCGAATACGATTGGCGGCGGGGAAGACCAGTGAGCTCAGGATGAGGATCTTAGAATGAACGTCGACTTCACGTTCTCCGATACCATAGCGGGATACGTCAGTTCTTATAACTCTCGCGAGAGCAGTTTCACCCTGCGCACTTCCGACGATCGGGAATTCGCCGTCTATCTGAATTCCAACACGTTTGCGCGCTACGGCTACAACCTGTCGGAATCCTATCAGGATGCGACGGGCGATATGCCCAGGCTCCTGGCGCTACAGCGCCAGTTCGTCTTCGCTTACGGCACTTTCTACCCGGCAGGCGAAACGGGACGGTTCGAAGCGCAGTGGCTGGTCTTCCCGGGTAATGGACCCGGGGTATACCGCCATGAGGAGCCGAATTGGTGGATCAATCAGTCGCGTTCGATCGGCAAGTGTTATCTGAAGTGGCAGTTCAACCACCCCGACGAGCAGATTAATTACCGCAACTACCGGACGATGCTGCAACTCTCCGGAACTAAGAAGGGGGACTTCCTCCAGGAAACCGACACCGTCAGCCGCATGATTTACGGTCTCTCGACGGCTTACATGATGACCGGCGACGAGGCGTTTCTGGAAGCTTCCGAAAAAGGTTCCCTATACCTGCGCGATCACATGCGTTTCTACGACCAGGATGAAGACATCGTGTACTGGTATCACGGCATCAGGGTCGAAGGCGACAAAGAAACGAAGCTGCTCACCTCGGAATTCGGCGACGACCAGTATTCGATTCCGATGTATGAGCAGATCTACGCGCTCGCTGGCCCCACCATGACCTACCGCCTGACGGGCGACCCGAAAATCATGTGGGACATCGAGAAGACGGTCAAGATATTTGAGAAGTACAAGGACAACGAGAAGGGCGGGTATTTCTCGCACATTGATCCGGTCGAACTCAACCCGCGGCACGAATCCCTGGCTCATAACCGGGCCCGCAAAAACTGGAATTCGGTCGGCGACCACGCACCCGCCTACCTGGTCAACTTGTATCTGGCTACGGGCAATCCGGCGTACGGCGACTTCCTCGAATACACTTTCGACACCATCGCGAAGTATTTTCCGGATTACGAAAACAGCCCCTTCGTAAACGAGAAGTTCCACGAGGACTGGAGCCACGATCAAACCTGGGGATGGCAGCAGAACCGTGCCGTGGTCGGACATAACCTGAAGATCGCCTGGAACCTCATGCGCATGGACTCGTTGAAGCATAAGGGCGAGTACGTGGAGCTGGCGCGCAAGATTGCCGAGCTGATGCCGGCGGCGGGCAGCGATCGGCAACGCTGCGGCTGGTACGATGTGGTGGAGCGCGTGATCAAGCCGGACGGCAAGCATCCCCGCTTCGCATGGCACGATAGGAAGGCCTGGTGGCAGCAGGAGCAAGCCATCCTGGCGTACATGATTCTGCACGGTATCTTGAAGGATGAATTCTACCAGCGCATGGGGCGCGAGTCCGCGGCCTTCTACAACGCCTTCTTCCTGGACCACGATGACGGCGGCGTGTACTTCAACGTTCTCGGCAACGGTCTGCCGTACCTGGTCGGCACGGAGCGCTTCAAGGGCAGCCATTCCATGAGCGCATATCACTCCATGGAGTTGTGCTTCCTCTCCGCCGTGTACACGAACCTGCTGGTTACGCGCCAGCCCATGGAGTTCTTCTTCAAGCCGTATCCGAGGGGATTTCCCGATAACATTCTGCGCGTGTCCCCGGATATCCTGCCGAAGGGCAGCGTTCGCATCGAGGGATGCTGGATCGATGGGAAAGCTCATAAGGATTACGACGCCAACGCCTTGACGGTAAAACTGCCTGCTTCCGACCAGCGGCAGACCGTGAAAGTGAAGATCGCGCCAACGCAGTGGCTGGAACAGTAAGCAGGCAGCTTATGAACCTCGAAACCTCAGAAGCGAATGGCATTGGAACGGCTCGGCTGGTAGGCAGTTTGGACGGCAAAACTGCACCCGAAGTGCGGGAGCAGTTGCGTCCGTTTCTGGCCGCGAACTCGAAGCTGATCCTGGATCTTACCAAGGTCGACTATCTTTCCAGCGCCGGCTTGCGCCTGTTGCTGTTGCTCTACCGCGAGATTTCCGGAAGGAAAGGCAAGCTCGTGCTGGTTGGAGTCTCCGAAGACATTCGAACCGTGATGTCCCACACCGGGTTCCTGAACTTCTTCACGCTAGCGAATTCGGAGACAGAGGCGAAGCAGGCGGTCGCGTGAGTCCGACATTGTTTGATAACTTGACAATTCCATGAGCCTGGCCACAGAAGAACGCATCGATTTTTATCCCACTCACGAGGTGGACGGCGTCCGCTTCCGGCGAGGCCGACCGCTTCCCTTCGGAGCCACAATTGTTCCGAATGGAGTCAATTTCTCCGTCTTCTCCAGTTCGGCCGATTCCTGCACCTTAGTGCTGTTTAACAAACACGAACCACGGCCGTTCGCTGAAATCGAATTCCCTCGGGAGTTCCGCATCGGCGATGTCTATTCCATCATCGTTTTCGATTTGGATTACGAAACTCTGGAATACGGATTCCGCTTTTCAGGTCCTTGGGATCCCGCGACCGGACAGCGCTTTGATAAGACCAAGATCCTCAGCGATCCCTATGCGAGAGTGCTGGGGGGACGCGACGTGTGGCGCGAGGAGCCAGATTGGAACGACATTTACCAGCATCGTGCCCGCCTCTCGTTCGACGACTTCGACTGGGAGGGGGATACACCCCTTGAGATTCCCACGAAAGATCTCATCATTTACGAGGCGCATGTCCGTGGTTTCACGGCGGATCCCTCGTCGAAGGTCTCGGCGCCGGGCACATTCGCGGGCCTTCTCGAGAAGATTCCCTATCTGAAATCCCTGGGCGTCAACTGCCTCGAGTTGCTGCCGATTTACGAATTCGACGAATGGGAGAACAACCGGAAGCACCCCGAAACCGGGGAACTGCTGCTCAACTATTGGGGATACAGCACGGTCGGGTTCTTTGCGCCGAAGGCCGGATACGCGGCCACGGGACGCCTGGGCATGCAGGTGGATGAGTTGAAGAACCTCATCAAAGAACTGCATCGCGCCGGGATTGAGGTCATGCTCGACGTGGTCTTCAACCACACCGCTGAAGGCGACCAGCGAGGTCCTTATATCTCCTACCGGGGCATCGACAACCGAACTTACTATATCCTGACCCCGGAAGGTTACTACTACAACTTCTCCGGTTGTGGCAACACGTTGAACTGCAACCATCCGGTAGTTCGTAACATGGTGCTCGATTGCCTGCGCTACTGGGCATCGGAATACCACATCGATGGATTCCGCTTCGATCTTGCGTCCATTCTGGGACGCGATCAGAATGGGGCGCCGCTGTCGAATCCCCCGTTGCTGGAATCGCTGGCCTACGACCCGGTCCTCAGCAAGTGCAAGCTGATCGCCGAAGCTTGGGACGCCGGGTGGGTTGTATCAGGTTGGGTCATTCCCCGCTTACGGACGATGGGCGGAATGGAACGGTAAGTATCGCGACTCGGTTCGGAAATTCATCAAGGGCGAGCTCGGGTTGGTCGGCGAGATCTCCAATAGAATCCAAGGGTCTCCGGATTTGTACTGGTACAGAGGTCCGACGGCAAGCTTGAATTTTCTCACCTGCCACGACGGATTCACTCTCCGCGACATGGTTTCGTACAACGGCAAGCACAACGAGGCCAATGGCGAATGGAACAACGACGGCGCCAACGATAACAATAGCTGGAACTGCGGATGGGAGGGAGAATCCACCGACCCCGGCGTGAACGCTCTTCGTCGTCAACAGATGAGGAACGCGGCGACCCTCCTTTTCCTCAGCCGCGGTGTACCCATGCTGCTCATGGGCGATGAAATGGGCCATACGCAAGGTGGCAATAACAACAGTTATTGTCACGACAATGCCGTGAGCTGGTTGGACTGGCGGAACGTGGAAAAAGAAAAGGAGCTGCTCCGCTTCTTCACCAAGCTCCTCGCCTTTCGGCATGCGCACCCCGTGCTCCGTGGCAACAGGTTCTTCGAGCATCGTGATTACGTGGGAAGCGGCAAACCGGACATCGGCTTCCACGGCACGCGCGTCGGTCAACCGGATTGGGGAGGCGCCAGCACAGTTCTGGCCTATCTGTTATGCGGGAAGCACGCCACCCCACAGGATAACGACATTTACGTCGCGATCAACATGTACTGGGATGGGTTGCCGTTCCAGGTCCCCCCGGCAGCAGACGGAAAGAGCTGGAGGGTTGCAATCAACACTTCAATGCGGTCGCCGGAAGACATCTACGACAGCAAAGGCGGTCCGCGAGTGGACTCCGCCGAAGTGATCGTGGGCGGACGATCCATCATGGTTCTGGTCGCGTAAAGGAACGCGGTTAGACAAGGGAGAAATCATAATGGCACTGGACATCCAATCGTCGGTTAACGCAAACACTGCGCGCATCGCTCTCTCGGGAGAGCTGGACGGAAGCACTGCCCCCAAATTGCGCGAGACCGTAGACAAGATCCTAACCGGCAAGCCGGCGCAGTTGGTCCTGCAGGTGGAGAAGCTAACCTTCATGGCTTCGGCGGGACTGCGGATCCTCATTTTCGCCAAACAGAAGCAGCCGAATTTGAAAATCTACCTGGTGAAGCCGCAACCCGCCATCGTGGATACGCTGCACAAGACCGGCTTCTACGATGGCGTGTTCGTGACTGATGTTGAGCCTGCCAGCGCCTAGAACGGGGGCTCAAGCATGGACGCACTTACGCTTCCGGGGAATCTGGACGCTCTAAGTCCGATTCGAGACTACGTGAAGGCCGCGGCGGACACGGCGGGTCTTGACCACACCGCAACCTACAACCTGTTACTGGCCGTGGATGAGATCGCCACCAACGTGGTCGTTCATGGATATGAAGAAGCGGGACTTCAAGGCGACATCTCGATCTCCGCCAAGAACGAAGACAATCGTCTGGTCGTCGAGCTCTTGGATCACGGAAAATCCTACGATCCCAATCTTCACCAGGAACCGGACGACGAAGGGCTTACCAAGGAGTTGTCGGATCGTCCGATAGGCGGCTTGGGAATCATGTTGGCTAAGGACGGTGTCGACGATCTGCAGTACCAATCTACGGAGTTGGAGAACGTCCACCGTTTCATTGTCCATTTGAAGCCGCCCGCTGAAGCCGCCAAGCCCGCGCCGACGCCAGCCGTGTTGGACGACCACGGCAAGCTGGAGATCTTGCTGCGGATCTCTAAATCGCTCGGTCTTGAGATTCGACTCGACCCATTACTCCAGCTGATCGTATCCGAAGTCACCCGGGCGATGCAGGCGGAGAGAACCACATTGTTTCTGGTGGATCGCAGGAAACCCGACCAATTGGTTAGCAGAGTGGCCGAGGGAGTGGGCGCGCAAGAGATTCGCGTGCTCTTCGGCTTCGGGATCGCGGGCACAACCGCCAAGATCCGGCAGACCATCAACATCCCGGATGCCTACAACGACAGCCGGTTCAATCCGGTGTTCGATAAGTCCTCGGGATTCCGGACGCGATCCATCCTCTCCATGCCGATCATCGATCAAGCCGGAGTCCTCATCGGCGTGGTGCAGGTTTTGAACAAGAAAGGCGGAGTATTCACAAAGGGCGACGAGGAGTTTCTCGAGGCCATTTGCGTTCATCTCGGCATCGCCCTGAAACGCGCCGAAATGGTCGACGCGTACTTGCAATCGCAGATCGTGACGAAGTCTCTCGAACTGGCCAAAGAAATACAGATGGGTCTCGTACCCAAGGACTTCCCCGCGCTTCCGGAGTTCAAAGAGGTGGATATTTTCGCCACCATCATTCCGACGTACGAAGTGGGCGGCGACCTGTATGACTTCTTCCCCCTGGACAAGGATCGAATCTGCTTTATCATCGGGGACGTCTCCGACAAAGGAATTCCGGCAGCGCTGTTCATGGCCATGACGCGCACCGCGTTCAAGATGTCGGCCATCGCTTCGCCGGATGCGATTGGTCCCACGTTGGCCAGAGTCAATCAGTTCCTTTGCGAAAGCAATCCCCAACAGATGTTCGTTACCGCCCTCGCCGGCATTCTCGATTTGCGTACGGGACAGGTGGAATATGCGGACGCGGGGCACGAGCCCCCGTTCATCGTGCAACCTTCGGGCGCGGTACTGAAGGTGGAGAAGGTCGGCGGCATCGTGTTGGGTTTCATGCCGGGCCAAGTGTTTACAAGCGGCACGATGCAACTGAACCCAGGCGACACTCTGGTTCTCTATACCGATGGAGTGACCGAGGCTATGAACGTTGACCACGAGCTCTTCGGGGCGGAAGCGATTGAAAAAACCCTTTTGCGGACTGGACATACAGACAGCGAGGGGACCATCAAGGCGTTGCTGGAAGACATGGGCAGTTTTGTCGGGGAAGCCCACCAGAGCGACGACATCACCATGCTGGTCATCCAGTATCGCGGCCGGGGCGCATAACAACCCATAATAAATATTAAGGAGACACGTGTCTTTCTCGCCTTCCGGTGTCTTGCAGGCTCTCTAATGCGTTTCTAGGGGTATTTAGCGTTGCCTCGGCGCGAAGGCTGAGACTGATGAAACTCCAGGTGCATACCGCGAGTAAAACTATTTCGATTTCATCACATAGACGCCGTCCCAGTCGGGCTCCGGCGCTTCCTCTAGGAATTCCACGCTGCGCTGCAGCAGGATCTGGGTGGGACCATCATCCGGGTAGGCAATCAGCAGCTCGCCGAACGCTCCGGCGGCCTCCAGCCAATTCTGACTGCGGTATACGTCAAGCGCCGCATTGTACTTGGTCAGCAGCGCTTCATAGGTATGGCGTTCGGAAATCGGAGCCAGCAACTCGTAAATCACTACCGGCTTTTTCTTTCCTTTTACCCGGATGCGGTCGACTTCGCGCGTGACAAACTGATCCGCCACCTGGGCATGAGTGAATTCGCTGATGATCACGCGGTTGCGATATTCCTTCGTCATGCCCTCCAGACGAGAAGCCAGATTGACGTTGTCTCCCATGCAGGTCCACGCCAGGCGCTTGCTCCGATCCCATGTTGCCGACGTTCACCGGGCCGGTGTTCAGTCCGATGCCGATGGCGATCGTGCGCCGTCCCTGCTCCGCCCACTTGCGGTTCAGTTCTTCCAGACCGGCGATCATCTCCACGGCGCAACGACAACCGCGTAAGGCATGATCGGGCTGCGGATAAGGCGATCCCCAGAACGCCATAATGGCATCGCCGATGTATTTGTCGAGTGTGCCCAGATGGCGAAACAGAATGTCGGTCATCACGGACAGATATTGATTCAGCAGATTAACCAGTTCGTCCGGCGTCAGGCCCTCGGAGAGGGTGGTGAAATCGC
The DNA here is from genome assembly GCA_963725245.1 of uncultured Acidobacteriaceae bacterium. Taxonomy (GTDB): domain Bacteria; phylum Acidobacteriota; class Terriglobia; order Terriglobales; family Acidobacteriaceae; genus Acidiflorens. The sequence goes on from CAVRYC010000025.1 coordinate 10,000, forward strand.
GAATATCGCTGAACATCACCGTCAGGTCTTTGACTTCGCCTCCGGGACGAATGTACTCATGCGGATCCTTCTCGATCAGTTCGATGACCCCGGGTGAGATGTATTGAGAAAATGTCCTGCGGATTTTCCGCTTCTCGCGCTCTTCATGAATCACCCGAAAGCTGGTGATGGAAGCATACGAGGCCACCAGCGTCGCCGCCGGTACCACGAAGCTGTACCAGCGCCCCCAGTGTACAAAGCCGTAGTAGACGAACCCGGAGAATGCGGCCAGCACCGCCATGGCGGTGAGCGTTGACTTCAGAGGACGCGAGCGGCCGCACCAGAGTCCCAGCCCAATGCCGAAAAAGAGAATGAAGCCGATGTCGACCATCTCTTCGTTGAAGCCGCGGATGAGAAAAGTGCGACGCGGCTCGGCGCTGTGCAGCAGATTGTCGATGATGTTGGCGTGGATCTCTACGCCCATGTAACCGGCGCCTTGCTTGTCAAGCGGCGTGTTGCGCAGGTCGCCGATGCCCAGCGCGGTACCGCCAACCAAAACAATTTTGTCGCGAAACGCATCCGCGGGCAGCGTCCCGCGGAGTACGTCCACCATCGAGTAGTGCGGATAGGAGTGATAGGGGCCAGCGTAGTTGATCAGAGCACTGCTATCTTGCCAGGGATGCAGGTCGTGATCGCCAAACTGAATGCGCTCGAGGCCATCCGCCCCGATGTATGCTGCGATTTGCTGGTCGGGAATGTTTTCGTATTGCCGCAGGACCTGCAAGTCCAGCGACGGGAAGAAATCCTGGTCCTGGTAGCGAATCACGAACAGCGCCCGGCGAATCGTGCCGTCGGCATCGGGAGTGATGTTGAAGAAACCATAAGATGCGGCGGCTTCGGCCAGTTTCGGAAGGTTGGCTTCCACTCCAGCGGCCACCGGCCCTCCCGCCTGAATCCATGCCTGGCTGAGATCGAAATCGCGATTGCCGGATTTGACCTTCAGGACCTGGGGGAAGGCCTTCGCCCATACGATGTTGAAATAGGCCTCGGCCTGCTTGGGGTCGGAGAACTTGGAAGCTTCGGCACTCAGAAAAAGATGGCCGAGAACCACGTTTCCCGCGTCTTTGAGGGCGGCCGCAAACTGGGCGTCAACATCGGATTGTTGCTCTAGCTGCAGAACTTTGTTTTGCAGGTCTTGCGGGCGCGGAGGGCCCGATTTCGCTGCGCAAGCGGGCGAGGACGTCAAGCGCTTCGCTGCTGGCTGCGGTGGGGAAGGTTACGTCGAAGCCAACAACACTGGCTCCGCTCTTTTTTAACTCACGGACCAGAAGAGCGTAGTTACTTCGCGGCAGGGGGTAGGAACCGATCGTCTGCAGCGTCTTGTCGTCAATGCCAACGATGACGATGCGAGGATCCGCAGCGCGCTTGCCGCGCAGCGCAAAGCGAAGATCGAGCGTGCGCTGCTCGATGTCCTGGAGAAACAGAAAGCCGGCACGCTGGTTGCCGCCGATTCCGGAATAGGCGAAGAGCCCCAGACCGATGGCCGTCACCACCACCGCAATGGCGGCGTGGGGCTGGTTCGAGAGCCATCTGGCTGCAACTCTGAAATGCTCGCGAAGGGTCAGCAATCTTGCGTGGACGGATTGCATTTCACTGAGGCGCTACTCCTGCTGCCACGACGTCCAGCCATCACGCGCTCAAGCAAGCGCGGGCGGATTGGGCTCGTCGACATAACCCTGGTTCAGTTCCACAATGTTGCCTTCCGGATCGGCGAGCCATGCCACTCGCATGCCCGGTATGAACTGGCCCATGTCGAGCGGTCCGAGCGACAGCTTCGCATCCGATCCCATCGCAGCTAACTTGGCGTCGAGATCGTCCACGAGAAAGGCAACGTGCCGGATACCTGGATATTCCGTCCCGTCACGTTCTACTCGGGAGGGGCGGTCGCCCTTCGCAGGGAACAATTCGAGGGAAAGCGGTCCGGACTTGATCACAACTACCTGACCCGGCCCGGGCAGGTACACGCGACTGCGGCGAAAGCCGAAGTGCTTGGTGTAGAAGCGCTCAATCAGGATCGGATCCTTGCAGTTAATGGCAATATGATTGAAGGCAACACTAGACATTAGTGGCACTCCCAGCGGCACTTCCGGCGACACGGCCCGAGGAGATCATGTCGATGATCTTGCGGGCGAATAGATGACAATGTCCTCCGGTCCGCCCGGTCACCAGGTCGCCATCCACCACCACGTCTTTGTCTTCGTAAATGGCGCCATAGTTCTTCACGTCGCCGAGCAGGTTGTTGTGCGCCACGATGTGGCGCCCGCGGACCAATTCCGGCACGGGCGAAACCAGCCATAGCCCGTGGCAGATAATGCCCTTGATCATGTTCTTCTCGGCAAAGGCACGCTTCAGGAACTCCACTGCGGGAGGCAGCTTGTGAATGTCTTCCGTCCAGCGCAGTCGGTCAGACACGATCCCGGAGGGCACAATCACGGCGGAATAGCTCCGCAACTCCGCGTCGCTCATGTTCTCGAAACTCTCATGGCACTCGAATGGGTAGTGTTCTTCGTGGCCTTTAAACGTGATCATCGGCTGTCCCCAGAGGCGGGATAGGAAGTGAACTTCCATGCCCTCCTCGGGGAAGCGGTGCTCGTAGTAGAAAATTTCCTTTTCGTAGAAGTCGCTTTCGATAAGGACAGCGACCTTTTTAGGCTGCGCCATTATTGATATCCCCCGTTCCTAAGCGACGGATCCATCCGGGTACTGCGTCATTCCGGCGAAGTGGATTGCGATCTTGCCGCCCTTCAGCACCCAACTGTCGGCGAAGCGCATCTTGGCGGTGCCTTGATCGGTAGTGATCTCGATGGCTTCTACGATCATCAGCGCGTCGGGCGTTTCGCCCCAGAACGCAATCTCGACTTGCAGGCCCTTCAAGCCGAGAATTCCTTTGAAATGTTCGCGCAACTGCTCTCTTCCTTTGAAGTACAGTGGCTTGCGGTCGCCGGAGAAACTGCTGATCAGCAGGGCGTCAGGGGTGTACTGGTTGAGTATCCCTTCGATGTCTTTCTTGAGAATCAGGTCTATGTGCTCCCGGTAAAAGCGCCCCAGCGGACTATCGGGAACGCCCTTTTCTACACGCTGCGTGAGTGTTTCTGGCATTAGGTTCTCCTCTCGACTACAGTTTGGCGGAGCCAGGGTGATAGTTGAGACCATTGACGGTATACAACGTGACTTCGAGGCCGCCCGTGCGATCGGAACGCCGGACCTTCCATGTCTGGTCCGCGTCCAGTTTGATGCGCGCCGAAGTGGCGGCTGGGGGATTCCATACACTGGCCTCCCACTGCACCACCACGTGCACTTCCGCCTCGTTCCCAGTGATTTTCGGCGTGCACTCTTTGACGGTGTGAACTTCGTCAAAGAAGATACGGATGACGCGTTGATACCAGCTTTCGAAGCCAGCCCAACCCTTGGCTGTCGCTTCCGGAAATTTCATCACCAAATCGTCGTCGGCGAGGAACGGAAGGATCTCGACCATGGGCGCGTGAACATCGAGCTTGCGGTACCACGCGGCCGCGAAATCTGAGATTTCCCGCGGTGTCAACGAAGGCTGCATCTGGCGAACAGTAGACATAACTCCCCCTTTTTGATTTCCGACACTATTGCCCACATCTGACGCCAATCAGATCCGGACGTGTCTCTCCTTCAAGAACAAGTTCAATCAGATAAGGCCCCTCGGTAGCGAGAGCCTCGCGTATGGCAGGTTTGATCTGTTCCGGTTTCTCGACCCGCGTCGCTGGCACCCCCATGGCTTGCGCCATGCCGGCGAACTGCAATTCCGGTTTGGAAAGGTCGAAGCTGAGCGGAAACTGATGTTGGGGAATGCCGCGTTCTTTCCAGTAAGCGGAAACATTAAGTTGCAGCAGACGATAAGAGTGGTTGTTACAAACGACGAACTTGGCGCCAATCTTGTGGCGGGCAGCGGTCCAGAGCGCCTGGATCGTGTACATCGACCCGCCATCGCCGGTGAACCCGAACACGGTTTTGCCGGGATTTGCCAACTGGGCTCCGATAGCGCTCGGAATGCCCACTCCGAGCGAGCCTCCGCGGGTCAGAAAATACTGCCCGGCTTTCTTGGGCGCAAAGTATCGGGACACGGGGGGAGAGTTCGTCAGTGCCTCGTCGAAGATTATGGCGTCGTCCGGCAATTGGGGCGCGAGCTCTTCCATGAAACGCGCCATGTGCATGGGAACGGCACCGCGCACCTGCTTGTCTTTCTCGAACTCCGAATTGCGCTTAGCTTCCTTTTGGCGCGCCAGTTGTTCGGAGCGTGTCTTAGCCGCTTTTTTCAAATCAGGCCACTGCGACGATTCCAGTTCTTCGGCAAGCGCCGCCAGCGACAGCTTCGGGTCGCCGAGCATTCCCAGATCGACGCGATGGTTCTTGCCGATCTCGTACACGTTCAGGTCGATGTGGATGACTTTGGCGCCCTCGGCGAAAATACTCCCCAATTCGGGGAACACTTCCGGCAACATGTAGGTGCCGCACACAAGATTCACGTCGCCCTTCGTGGTCGTGGGGAGACTGCTATATCCGAACATGTGCCCAGTGCTTCCCTGGTATAGCGGATGGCCGTACGACATGTTCACTTCGCCAGCATCAGCCTCCCACACTTCCGCGCCTAGCATTTCGGCGACCCGGGCAAGTTCTTCCTGAGCGTTGGAAAACGCGATGCCGTCGCCAACAAAAATCATGGGGCGGGAGGCGGCCGCGAGCATCTTGGCTGCTTCGCGGATCTGGCTGCGCTCCGGAACTACACGAGTTGAGGGAAGCGTGGTGGGATAGACGTTTTCAACTCCGGGCTCGTCAAGGATGTCCATCGGCAGACACACGTAGACCGGACCCATGGGGGGAGTTCCGGCAATTTTCGCAGCGCGGCGCAGAACCCGCAGCACGGAAGAGCTATCCATCACCATGGTCGACCACTTGGTGACGGGCTTGGCCATGGCTACGAGGTCCCCGGCCATCTGGGCATCCATTGCCTGGTACTTGATGCCGGCGTCCCCACCGATCACAACCAGTGGAGAATGGCCCCGCATCGCCTGGTATAACGCGCCGATTGCGTTTCCCAACCCTGGCGTGCTGTGGATTTGCACCAGGGTTGGTTTATGGGTGCAACGCGCGTACCCGTCAGCCATCAGCACGGCCACAGTCTCCTGTAGCGTGAGAATGTACTGCAGTTCCGGATACTCCCATAAGGCGTCGAGAAAGCCTTGCTCGACAGTTCCAGGCTGGCCGAACATATGGCGCATGCCATCGGCCAGGAACTGCTCCAGGATGAAATGGCGCGCCGTCTTCTGCCCGGGCGCGACGCGTTGTGCCATGGAATGCATTTTCACCAACCGTAACGCTTTAGGCCTTTTTCGAGCACTTCCACAAGCTTGTTGCCCGTGGTGTAGGAATCCGCCGTGGACCGCCCGGTGACGAAGGGGTAGTCAACGATCACGGAGATTTCCTTACCGAAATTGCCGATGTACGCCCCGTCGGGCGCGGTGGCGTCGCGCAGAATGTACTCCAAGGGATAGGGCGGCGGCCCCATGTTGAAATCCATGCCCATGAAGCCGGTGCCGTCATGATAGTCGTATTCGAGACAGTGTCCGGTGACGTGTTTGTTCTTGATAATGCTTTTTCTGTCTTCGAGGTTTCGAGCAAAGGCGAGGCAGGCCACACCGTAGCATTCCGCCGCGACCGGCTTGCCCGCGTTGTAGAATCCAAGAATCAGGTCATGGACACGCTGGTTGTTAACCATGTCCACGATGGGACCGCTGCCGCCGACGAGGAGTATCGCCGCATACGGCTCCAGTTGTTTCCACGCGGCGTCGCGCTGGTTGTAATACTTTTCGAGCTCACGCACCAACAAGGGAGCGCTGTAGTAGGGCCGCTCCGGAAACCATGTGCTTAGGTTCAGCATTTGTCCAGCCGCGGCGAATTGTTGATCGCCCGAACTTTGGCCGCCATTTCCGCGCTGGTAACACCCCGGCCCAGTGGCGGATCGAGAAACTTTTCATCCATGCTGGGTGGCAGGCAACCGGGCGTTGGCCACGCGGTGTTACAAAAACCACTTCGTATCCCGCGGATTCGAGCGCCTCCAACGGACCGATAAGCTCTTCTCCCCAGAATCCATACCCCGACAGGACCGTAAGAACTTTCTTGCTCACGTAGCCCTCCTTAGAAAATTAGCAGTCCCCACGCAACGCTTAAATCAGTTTCGGCGGTGGTGTTCAAAATTGCTCACTTTGGCGGAATATTTTTGAAGCGCGCTGGCGAAATTCAAACCCGGAGAAAGTCTGATCTCGCATTTATTAGTTTTTCACAGCTTTTCACAGCAGGGTAATGTACACGATAAACGGGCGGCGAGCAACAGCAGCACAGGGGCGACCTGTTAACGAAAGCCCCGTTCTCAGACCCGCTCCCCAGCGCAGGTCAGCTCGCCTTTGTAGCGCCCGATTATAGCGCCGACCGAAAGATTGTCAAGCACCAATGGAATCGTCAGAAAATAACGGCACGAAATAACGGCAGAAAATAATTCTTCCTGTGGTGGGGCTGATGGAATCCGATGGCGGTGCGGCGTGACGAGCGGCTAAGCGCTCAGTTCCACATTCTCGGCCGCGAACAAGATGCGTGAACTCAGTTTCATGGCTGCCGCCTTTGCCTGGCATTCGGCGTGGAGCCGGTCCAGGCAATCGTCGTCGTGCAGGGGATCGTGATGATAGATGACTAGATTGGCGACGCCGGCGTCGCGAGCCGCCACCAGCGCATGCTCGAAGGTGCCGTGTCCCCAGCCGCGGTGCGCTTTGTATTCTTCGCTATTGTATTGCGCCTCGCGAATGTAGATGTCGGCACCCCGCGCGAAGTCGGTCAATTCCCGCTCCCGCTCGAGGTTCTCGGCGGTGTCCCCGAACAGGCTGCAGTACGGTTCGTGGTCGGTCATATAGACCACCGACTTGCCGTCGACATCGATGCGAAAGGCTGAGGCAAGTCCGGGGTGATTCACCCGCTTTGTGGTGACGGTGGCCCCGTCGATCTCCACCGCATGCGTGAACTCGACGAACTCGATGCGCGATTTCAAATGGTCCATGGGCAGCGGGAAAAAGGTCGCATCCATTTGTTCGCGAAAGGCTTTTTCTAACGTGCGATCCGGGCTGCACAGACCGTAAATGGTAATGGCGTTGGTGGAGGCGTAGGCAGGCGTAAAGAAAGGGAAGCCCTGGATGTGGTCCCAATGCGTGTGGCTCACGAACAAATGAACGTGGATGGGCGTGCCGTTGAATTCGCGTTGTAAAGAATTTCCGAGCTCACGAATACCCGTGCCGCAATCGAAGACCACGACAGAATTGCGATAACGGACTTCGACACAAGCGGTGTTGCCGCCGTAGCGCAGTGTCTTGGGGCCCGGGGTCGCGATGGAACCTCTGCTGCCCCAGAATTTGACCTTCAACACCTGGCCCGCGCTGTTCCTATCCGCTCCCATGAGCTCAGCCTCCGGCGCAATCGCAGCACAGTGTAACTCAGCTAATTGTAGCTTGCGCTAATAATCCGCATGTGCGGATGCGGATGTAAACCGGTCTATCTCCCGTTCCCGCGCCAGGTCATGGCCGCGACGTGTTGCCGGTTCTTCGCGAGACACGACCTCGAAATGGCCGGAAACGGCCCTCTTGCTAAGTTCTCGCCATGAAAAGCTCAATCTCGAACTCTGGCATTGGGAAAAATCCACAACCCCGTCTGCCCTCATCACACGCTCGGCTACTTAACCTCGCAGCAGTCTCTGCCGCCAATCTCATCCCCAGAAAAAAATTGAAGATTGTCACTCATCTTTCTGGACGAATACAGAGTTCTTGACAATTATTCGGCTGGTGCCATATCTTTGCCGGAACATTTTCGCGGACTGTCATCACGCCGGTCAACTCGAACAAGTAAATCGCGCTGCAGTACTTCGAGGAAATCATGACCGAGGGCAGTCTCGCCGCGGTCTAAAGGAATCAGGATGAAAGTGCACAGCTCTGAGGAGCTGGGGAAAATGGCCACACCGCAAGAGATTCCAATTTCGGTGAAAGTGAACGGGCAGGTACACAAGGTCTCAGTTCCCCCACATCTTCTGCTATCGGACCTGGTGCGCGAGCGCCTCGGGTTAACGGGTACCAAGGTGGGCTGCGAGACCGGCCAGTGCGGGGCGTGCACCATTCTGGTCGACGGCGTGTCGGTGAAGAGTTGCACGATGCTGGCGGCGCAGGCGGACGGCTCGGACGTCGTAACCATCGAGGGACTCTCCCCTATGGGTTCGATGACCGAATTGCAGACCGCATTCTGGGAGCACCATGGCGTCCAGTGCGGCTTCTGCACGCCCGGCATGATTCTCTCGTTAACGGATCTGCTGAAGCGCAACCCGGCTCCGGACGAGGCGGAGATCCGGCGGCAGATCGACGGGAATTTGTGCCGCTGCGGAGTGTATCAGCACGCGGTAACCGCGGTACAGAGTTTGGCGAAGTCCGCGGAGGTAGTGCGCAGCCCGAACAGAAGAAGGAGACGGCGGCAGCCCAGGGACTAGGCGCTTCGATCAAGCGCCGTGAAGATCCGGAATTCCTGAACGGGGACGCGAAGTTCACCGCGGACGTTGTGCTTCCAGACATGACCCACGTCGTCATCCTGCACAGCGACCACGCTCACGCGAAGATCAAGAGTATCGACACGAGCGCCGCGGCAAAGATGCCCGGGGTGGTCAGGATTTTCACGGGCGCGGATCTGGCCGGAAAACTGATGCCGATGGTCTGCATCTGGAAGCCTGCAGGAGTGGAGAGCCACTTCCCGCCGCATCCGTACGGGGTTCCCGGCGCTCAAACCGCGCTCGCCACCGATCGGGTCCGGTACGTCGGCGAGTGGGTGGCCGCGGTGGTGGCGGAGACTCGCCAGCAGGCTTCGATGCGCTGCCGGCGATCAAAGTCGATTACGAACCGCTGCCTGTGGTCATCACCGCCGAGGCTGCCCTCAAAGAAGGCGCACCCCAGTTACACGACACAGTCCCGGGTAATTTATGCACTCACGTGACGTATGGGGACAAGGTAGCTACCGACGCGGCGATTAAGAGCGCGGAAGTCGTGATCCGGCAGAAGCAAATCATCCCCCGCCAGATCCACCACCCCATCGAGACGCGGGCGACGCTGGCGCAATACGACGCCGGGACCGAAGATTACACTCTCTGGACGAACACCCAGATCCCGCACGGCAACCGGTTCATGATCTGTGGCCTGGTGCTGGGGATTCCTTACAACAAGCTGCGGGTGATTGTGCCAAACATCGGCGGAGGCTTCGGTTCGAAGGGCTACTTGTACCAGGATGCGCCGCTCATGCTGGTGCTGGCCAAGGAAGTGGGCCGGCCGGTGAAGTGGGTGGACACACGAGAAGGCGTCGCTCGCACCAACGTGCATTCCCGAGGGCAGGAGCAGTATGGCACGCTCGCCGGCAATCGCGATGGCAAGATCAGCGCTCTTTCCGTTACGAACTATGTGAGTCTTGGCGCGTACCCGGCCAGCAACGGGCCAGGAGCACCATTAGTGCTGACCGGCCGCAGTATTACCGGCGCGTACGTCATCCCCCATCCTTTCTACGAAGCTTACCTTGCGTTCTCGAACACGGTGTCGCTGGGTCCCGCGCGCGGGGCTGGCCGTATGGAAGCGATGCTAATGATCGAGCGACTGGTGGAAATGTTCGCGCGCGAGATCGGGATGGATCCGGCCGAGGTGCGGCGCAAGAACATGGTTCCTTCGGACAAGTTCCCCTTTGAAAACGGACTCGGGATGGACCTACGATTCCGGCAACTATGTTGCGGCTCTGGACCTGGCGCTGGAAAAAATCGGGTACAGCGACATCTCCGCCCGCAAGGCGGAAGCGCGTCGGCGCGGGAAGCGGCTGGGCGTCGGTATCGGATCCTACGTCACCATCGGCGGCGTTGGCCCCTCGCCGCGCATGGGGCGCGAAGGGTTGATCGGGAGTACATGGGGTAGCGCGATCATTCGTCTCCACCAGACAGGAGACGTGACGGTGATCACGGGCAGCCAGCCGCATGGCCAGGGCCACGTCACCACCTTTTCTCAAATCGTTGCGGAACAACTCGGGATCGAAAACAGCCGAATTGAGATCCTGCACTCCGACAGTCACGGCGTCCCGTACGGGCAGGGCAGCTACGGCAGCCGGACATTCAGCGTCGAGGGCGCCGCCATTTACATTGCGGCGGGCAAGGTCAAAGAGAAGGCGATTAAGGTCGGCGCCCACATGCTTGGCGTCGGCGAAGACCAGGTGACATACTCCGGCGGAAGCGTGCGGCTGAATAAGGATCCGAAGCAGGCCAAGACGCTGCAGGATATTGCCTCGGCGCTGTGGTTCGCCTGGGACTTGCCTCGTGGGGTGGAACCTGGCCTGGAAATTACGTCGTACTTCAATCCCGAGGATTTCAATTTCCCATTCGGCACTCACGCGGCACTCGTCGAGGTGGATGAGCAAACCGGCGCCGTGGATATTGTCCGCTACGTGGGCGTGGACGACGTCGGAGTTGTTGGCAACCCGCAGATCGTGGAGGGCCAGTTGCAAGGGAACATTGCATTCGGCATCGGTCCGGCGCTGTGCGAGCAAGTCGTGTACGACGATCAGGGGAATCTGCTGACCGGGGATCTCAGGACTTACCCGATCCCTCGGCCGAGCGAAATGCCCGAGTTCGAGTTGAGCCGCACGGTTACACCGACTCCAATCAATCCGATGGGCGCCAAGGGCGCCGGCGACGTCAGCGAGCCGGCCGTGGCTCCCGCTATCGTCAATGCACTTTGTGACGCGCTCTCAGATCTGGGAATGCGCCATATCGATATTCCGGCGACACCGGAGAAGATCTGGCGGGTAATGCAGGGGCAACCAAGATGAGTCAGAGCGCATACGCCGCACCTGGGAAACTGGAAGAGATTGTTGGGCTGCTGGCAAGCAATCCTGGATCGCATCTGCTCGCCGGCGGCCAGAGTCTGCTGGTCGAACCCCGCCGGAGTCAGATCGCCGGCTCGTTGCTTGTGGACCTCCGCAAGGTGGCCGGCTTGTCGGGCATCCAATCGTTGGCCGGCGGCGGACTTCGCATCGGCGCCATGATGACGCTCGGGGCGATTGCCGACAGCGACCTGGTCCGCAAAGCATGTCCTGTGCTAGCCGATGCCGCCGCCCTCGTCGGGGATGCGCAGGTACGCAACCGGGCAACCATCGGCGGCGCACTCGGCGAGGCGGATCCGGGCAGCGACCTCGCGCCGGTGCTGCTGGTTCTTGGATCGGTCTTCGATATCACCGGCCCTGGAGGATCACGCTCGGTCGAAGCCGCGGAGTTCTTCACCGGACCAGGCCGGACTGCGCTGTCCGCCGCCGAAGTAATTACCGGGATAACCATCCCTTCCGCCGCGCCTTCAACCGGCGCAGCCTACGAGAAAATGAAGGATCCGGCCACGCTCTACGCGTTATGTGGAGTCGCCGCCAGCGTGACGCTTTCGGCGCAAGGCCTGGTCGCGCAATGTCGTGTCGCCGCGACCGGTTCCACCGAGTATCCAGTGCGGCTGCAAGCCGTCGAGAAGGCGCTGACTGGCGCCCGGCCCGATCCGGGCGCGCTCAGCGCGGCGGCAAGTCGTGCCACCGAACACGGCGTCTTTCGCGGTACGTTTTACGCTTCCAGCGAGTATCGCGCACATCTAACGCAAGTTTTGACGGAGCGTGTGCTCAAGCGCGCCTTGGCGCGAACGGCCACGTAGCTTAATGGTTGTCCAAACCCAAAGGAGTCCAGCGATGCTATCGCAAACAACGTGGGGACACAAGTTTTTCAATGATCACATGGCGTACATCTATGCCAACAAGATTGACGAGATGATTGACGACCAGTACGCACAAGACGGGATACTGATCTCGCCCTTCAATGTGCTTCCTACGCCTCCTCCGCACATAATTCGAGGGAACCAGGCGTTGAAGAAGTTTTTCCGGACCTACATTGACTGGCAAGGGTCCATCAACGTGGAGGAAGTTACTAACTTCGCCGAGACGGAGAAATCCATATTCTTCCAGGCGGTGTTCACCTCCAAGACCGGGCGATGGGCGGTTGGCGATGCGTGGCACATGCACGACGGAAAGATTGAAGTTCACTACAGTTTCGCTCAGAAGATCGGTTGAGCGCCCGCGACGTGTGTGATTTCGATCAGCACGGATGGTCAAGGCCTTCAATGGCATGAGGGCCAAGACCTGTCCGACCAGGCTCACCGGGAGCCGCAGTATTAGCACATCAGTGGTGATGAAACCGGTGATGAAAACCGGAGCCCGGGCGAGTCCAACTGTGGGCTCGCCCGGGCTTTTCGTGAATTCGCTGGGCCGAAGCTGCACCGCAGCTACTCGACCTTTTCGCCTACACTGGTGACAGTGCGGGGTGTCCCACCACTATCAAACGGAGGAACACCCAGCATGCGGATTTGCTTGCCCTTTTTGTCCACCACGAAGGACAGGGTTATAAAGTTAACACCGCCAAAAGGGACATTGGTAAGGAAAGCTAATCCGGTGCAATTGGAATTGACCGTATAAGTTCCAATGTGCTCGGAAAAATAGCTTGGCGGGGCGTCTACTAGGGGCACGCCGTCGATAACAATCGCCTCAGTATCGACCAGATTACCTTTGCCGTCAGCGTGAATCATTTGTACCCCCGAGATATATATCGTGGGGTGGGACCAGCTACCCGCCTGGGTTAATCGTGCCGTTGACGGTGAATCCGTAATCACCGAAAAACGTCTGGTTTGAGCATTTACCGTCTCCGACGCCATTGTTGTCAGCCAGAGCATTTCCCCCGAGCATCAGGGCAATGGCCACCATCAGCAACACAAATCCGAGCCTTTTCATTTCTTGGAATCCTCCCGTGTTGATTGTTGCGCCTTGGGCTGGGTGCCCAAAGAGCCCAACGGAACACTAATCTTTTCTCAGGCTTTTGTCCATGTGAAATACGGATTAGCCCCTTAGCAATCATCTCCCCGCTGATGACTCACCGTGTTGCACAACAAGCCGAAGCAGAACCTGCGGCCGGCCTGATTCTGATGGAGGTTTAGTTGCCTCAAAGTAAGTACTGACCCTAGAAGTGCGTAGCGCCAATGGGGACTCTGTTGTTACACTGCATCGCAAAATCTTATAACCCGAAAGGAGAAAAACGATGAGTCTGAAAGATCCGAACGTTGTCAGCAAGTCCCACCCCAAGCGCGTTGCAATCGTGATCGCCAATCCCGCCATATCCACGACAACCCAGTGGCCCGTCGGCTTCTGGTGGAGCGAACTCTCGCACCCTTATTACGTGCTAACCGAGGCCGGATACGAGATCGAGGTCTTCAGCCCCAACGGCGGCAAGTGCGAAGCCGATGGTATGTCCGATCCGCGCGACGCCTCCGGCTACTCCGCGTCCGACCTGATCAGCATGGGTTTCATCTCGACCCCGAAACTCGCTGAACTCGTGGCCAATACGAAGAAGGCGACTGACATCGACGTCGCGAAATTCGACGCCATCGTCGTCGCCGGCGGTCAGGCCCCCATGTTCACCTTCGACAAGGCGACGGGCCTGCACAAGAAGTTCGTCGAGTTTTACGAAAAGGGCAAGATCGCCTGTGCGCTCTGCCACGGTGTCGCCGTCCTGAAATACGCCAAGCTCTCGAACGGCGAATATCTCGCCAAGGGCAAGACATTAACAGGATTTGCCAACGTCGAGGAAGACTTTGCGGACAATGCCGTCTGGTCGATGAACCTGCTTGTCCCGCGACAAGCATGTGATGCCCTGGCGGATCGAAGACGAGATGAAGAAAATCGGGGCCAACTACGTGCAGGCTGGACTGTGGCGCGGCTTTGCGATTCGCGACGGCAATCTCATCACGGGTCAGCAGAACTTCTCCGGCGAGGAGACTGCCCGTCTGCTTCTGGACACGATGGGCCGGTAGCCATGCAGGACCGAATCGCACTTAAGAGCAGAGCCACTTCTTCCGTTCTCAAAGAGGCTCAAACTTTTGTATTTTCATAAGATCACGGCGCCAGCGGGGAACTGGCCTGGTGTAGCATAGTTACTCGTTAAAGGAACAGAGATGTCAGTAATGGATGCGGTACACAGGTTCTACCAAGTCTACAACGATCACAACGCCAGCTTGTGGGAGCAGGCGATGGCGCCCTCCTACGTGGGGCACGTCAACGGTCAGACGATCCCGAGCCGCGAGGTGGGCAAGGGGTTCGTTGCGATGCTGCTGAGCGCGTTTCCGGACATCCACTACTCGATCGATGACTCGCTGCAGATGGGCGATCGCGCCGCCGTGCGCTGGTCGGCCACTGCGACCCACGCCGGAAACCTCTTTGGATTAGCGCCCACGCAGAAGAAGGTCAGCATGATCGGCATGACGATCTTCCGCGTCCAGAATGGACAGGTAGCCGAGCTCTGGGACGTCTGGGACGAGGCCGGGTTGATGAAACAGCTCGGGGCGGCCGCGTAGCCGGGGCGCGACGGGCAAACAGAATCGAAGCCGACGAAATCACGGAGGGTGAACGATGTCAGTCGAGGAAAACAAAATGTTTTTCACATGGAGTAACTGGGAGACCAACTATGCGCAACAGAGGACGGCAGTTGTGGTGGGTGCTGGTGATGGTATGGATCCTTGCGGCGGGCTCGGCTGAGGCCCAGCAGTCGTCGCAGACCTCACCGGACACGGCCCCGCCAGAGGCCTCGCCAACTGTGGCGCCGGCGGCGTCGCCGCAAATCGGCGCGATGCTTGGCGGCGCGGAGTTCATGCTCATCATGGATCGTCCGTTCGCGGCCGAGAAGCTCTTCAACGCCGTGCTCGCCCTGGACCCGCAAGAATGCCCACGCGCTGGACGGGTTGCGCCGCGTCAAGCTGGCCAAGCGAACTAACTGGACGTTCCTCGGTCACGCTTTCGGCAACCACTACGACACGCAACTCGTGACCTATGGCGGCGGCCCGTCGTTCTACACGGAGTATGGGAAGATCACCTTCTGGGTGGGCGATGGTTTTTTCAGTGCGGCCTTTCCCTCGAACGGACGCTGGACTTCGCTGCAAAAGATCACGCTCAATGGGTTCTGGGACACGTACTACAAGAATCTCGACTTCTACGCCTACATCAATCGCACGTTCTACCCGGAAGCTCCCGACCGGACGCTCTATGACTTCAAAGGCACCTGGAACCGGCACCGCGGGCGCGAATACTACTCGGTATTCGGGGGCGCGCACGACTCCTTCCTCCAATCCGATCTCGTGCAGTTCTTCGCGCCCGAGTCGATCTCGGAGGTCAAGGAAAAGATCTTGATCCACAACATAGGGGGCGAGGCGCAAATCCCGTTCGGCAAACATATCGACTTCACGCCGTACTTTTCGCAGTTCTACTACACGGCTTGCCAAGAGGACTGCGAGATTTTTCAGAAATTTGTTGGTCCTACAACCCAGCAACGCGCGCCGGATCGCCCAGGCGAAGTTAATGTATCGCGTGCTGCCGCTGGGGAAGGCTCAGATGCCGATCTTCCGCATCGGCGCTGCGTACCTGAACGACGACTGTGACCGTGGCTCGGGAATCTATAACTGTCCTTCCAACTTCCACTCGTTCTCGATTAATGCCGACTATGTTTTCGTGAGCGGCAAGTACCGCTACGGCGTGTTTGCCAGTTATCCGGTCACGCGCGTCAGCGGCGATGGAGAATTCGCATATCAAGGGCGGTTCTATCCGACGGAAACGCTGTTCTCATTCGTCAACTACAAGGTGACGGAATCCAAGGAGATCTGGGCGAAGTTCATCGGCGCTCATTCCAAGGGCTTCAGCCCCAGGTGCTTCGACATCGTGGTAGGGACCAACATGCGCTTCTAGCCCGGCAGCGCCATCGTCGAAGGGCGGCGCGCTTTCGTGCCACGCGCGACTAGCAACGAGCAAACGAACAATGAGTAACGACGGCGCGGTCGGCTCACGCCATCTCGGTAGTAGAGGCGGTCATGGCGGTCACTGAATACGATTACATCATTGTCGGCAGCGGGGCTTCCGGCGCGGTCATCGCCAACCGCTTGAGCGCCAACGCGGCAAATTCAGTGCTTGTTCTCGAAGCGGGCGGGGTGGACACGCGAAAGAACATCCAGGATCCGGGTGGGTTGGTCGAGCTGTGGGGATCGGACGTCGACTGGATGTTTTCGACCGAGCCGCAACCCGGGATGTCGGGGCGGCAGATCATGATCAACCAGGGCAAAGTGCTGGGCGGCAGCACCTCGATCAACGCCATGATATATGTGCGCGGGAACCCCCGCGACTTTGACATGTGGAACGCCCTGGGCGGCGACGGCTGGGCCTATGCGGACGTACTCCCGTACTTCAAGAAGTTAGAGGACTTCGAGGAAGGGGCTTCCGAGTACCACGGCGCCGGCGGACCGCTGCAGATCCGCGTGTGTCCGGACCAGTCGATGCGGAGCGAGCACTTCCTGGTCGGCGCGACCGAGCTCGGATACGACGGCCCGCACTGGGACTACAACGGCGCGCGTCAGGAGAACGGAGCGGGGCCGCTGCAATTCCATATCACGCGGAATGGTACTCGCGCGACCTCGGCCAGCGCCTTCCTGGCGCCCGTGGCCAATCGTCCCAACCTGAAAATCGAACTGGGAGCTGAGGTCGACCGGCTCGTGTTCGAGGGCACCCGCGTCGTCGCGGTCGAGTATCGCCAGAGCGAACAGCTTCGACGAGTGCCGGTCGGGCGGGAAGTGATCGTGAGCGCGGGAGCATTCCTGTCGCCGAAGCTCCTGATGGTATCGGGCGTGGGTCCGGCCGACCACCTGAAGGCCGTAGGCGTGCCTGTGGTCGCTGACGTGCCCGGGGTGGGCCAGAACCTGCAGGACCATCTCCATATGCGCGTGGTCTTCCGGTCGAAGCTCAACACACCGAACACGACGCTGCTGACGGGCAACGGGCTGTTCGTGAAGACGCGCGAGGGCATGAGCGCGGCGCCGCCGGACCTCCAGCTGAATTTCACGCCGAGCGTGCCCAAGCCGCTTATGCCGGTGCTGGACTTCGGCGGGCCCGCCTGCATCTTCCTGCCAACCCTCCTGCAGCCATTCAGCCGCGGTGAGGTCACGCTGCGATCGGCAAACCCTAAGGATGCGCCGAAGATCGACCCCAAGTATTTTGCCTGCAGCGCCGACGTGGACGTGCTGGTCAAGGCCGTGAAGCTGTGCCGCGAGATCTCGAAGACGAAGGCGTTCTCGGCGATGAACGGGGGCGAATTGTCCCCCGGCACGGACGCCGACCTCGCCGCCTTTGTGCGGTCGCAGGCCTCGACGCTCTGGCACCCGGCAGGCACCTGCAAGATCGGGTACGACCGCGCGGCGGTCGTGGATCCGCAGTTGCGTGTCCGCGGGGTCGAAGGCGTCCGGGTCGCCGATGCCTCCGTGATGCCCATCGTGACGAGCGGCAACACTGTCGCCCCCTGCTTCATGATCGGCGAGAAAGCGGCGGCCATGATCCTGAACGGCAGATGACCGTTGCCACGAATGTCAAAGCATTCTGAGAAAGTGATCACGACGGGAATAATTCACTGGTGCCGGAGGTCAGAATCGATTTAATGCTGATTCTGGCGCCTTCTTGACGAGGGTACATTTGCCGGGTTAGCGGACCATTAGGAGGATCCATTATGGGTACCAACCGCCTCGAAGCTTTCAGTGACGGGGTCATCGCCGTGATCATTACCATCATGGTGCTGGAACTGAAGGTTCCGAGCGACACTACGCTCACTTCGCTGCGCAGCCTGGCTCCGCAGTTTCTTAGCTATCTTCTGAGCTTTCTCGTGGTCGCCATCATGTGGGTGAATCATCATCACACGCTGCACTCGGCTCGGCATGCCGATGCTCGATTGCTCTGGTCGAACAACACACTGCTGTTCTGGATGTCGCTCGTGCCCTTTGTCACCGCCTACATGGGGAATAATCATAGTGATTCTCGCGCCGTGGCTCTGTATGGCGTTGTGCTGTCGCTATGCTCGGCTTCTTTCCTGCTGTTGACCTACGCCATTTTGCAGCACCACCGCGGTGATCCCGATTTCGTTCGCCACTATCGCCGCATTCGGTTCAAGAATCTCTATTGCTTGTTCCTTTACATCGCTTCGGTGCCGCTGGCGTTTGTCGATGTTCGCATCGCGTTTTTCATCTTTGTGTTCGTCGCGCTTTCTTATTTCCTTCCGGAAGGCAAGGTTGCTGAGTCGGAGGCCCCCACCCATAGCCACCCCTAGCCCCGGCCTCGTCGTTCCTTCGCCGTACTCGATACCCGCTCTTTTCTGGTCCGCCGGATGGAGTTTAGAATGTGGGACGACGAATCGATTCGGGAGCACAATCTTTTGGATTACAAACCGAGCCCCATCGACACCTTGCGGTTGACACTCACCCCGGAAATCGCGCAATTGAGTGAGATGCTCGCCAAGAACGCTCATGAAAACTGGGCCAACCTGCGGATCGCGCAAGGATGGCACTACGGACCACGCCGGGACGATCAGCAAAAAGAGCATCCTGACCTGGTCCCGTATGAGCAACTCCCCGAATCAGAAAGGCAATACGACCGCCAGACCGCGATGGAGTCCATCAAAGCCTTGTTGGCAATGGGCTACACGATACAGGCGCCGGCGGGCACGCGCATTTCCTCGGAAGGGACTTCGCCTGGTTCGGGAAGAGGGTTCACCAGCGTATTGCAACTACTTAGAGATGGCTCACAACCAGATCTCGCTCTGCTGCAAGGGCTCTGGCGTGCGCATGATCCCGAGGAGTGGTCAGTGAATCCGGAACCGTACCGGCTACTTGGCGAAAGAATACTTAAGCTGGGCGAACCTTTGGTGGCCTACGACGTGGTCGCTGAAGGCATGAAGTCCTTTCCGCAGGACCTGCGTCTGCGTCAGCTTCTGGCGCTCGCCCTGGCCCGGAGTGGCGCGGCCGGGCCCGCAAATATCGTACTTGAGCATTTGTATGAAGAAGGGCACCGGGATGAGGAAACTCTCGGCCTGCTCGCCCGCACGCACAAAGATCTTGCCCGTGAAGAAGGGGATGCCTCCAAATCAAATCAGCATTTGCGCCGGGCGTATGAAATCTATTCGGAAGGGTATGAGACGAACGGTGGCTACTGGAGCGCCATCAATGCGGCCACACTCGCGCTCTTGCTGGGAGAGCGAGAGTCTGCCGAAAGCCTTAGCCCGCCTAGTCAGTGACCAATGCCGCCAGAGGCTCCGGGAACTCGCAGAGTCGAACGGCGAGCGCTACTGGCTGGTTTCTACCTTGGGAGAAGCGGCACTTCTGTTAGAAGACTGGCCGGAAGCCGAAAACTGGTACGGCCAAGCCGTAGAGCTAGGACGCGGAGATTGGGGGAGCCTGCAATCTACCCGTCACAATGCTCGTTTGTTGATGCAATGCCTCGCCCCGGATGAAGGTGGAGGACGCATCGAGCAACTGTTTCGATTTCCCAGTGTGGTGGTCTTTACCGGCCACATGATCGATCGGGACGACCGACCCGGAGCACGATTCCCGCCGCGGCTCGAACCGATGGTGAAGGACGCTATCCGGCAATGTCTAAACAAATTGAACGCTGGCTTTGGCTATGCCTCCGGAGCCTGCGGCTCCGACATCCTTTTCCACGAAGTCATGGCGGAGAGGAAGGGCGAAAGTCACGTGATCCTGCCCTATGAGAAGGAGCGTTTTATAAAGGACAGTGTCGAGATTGTTCGAGGCGGCGACTGGGCAAAACGACTGGACAAGGTAATCGCACAGGCGATGGATACCCAGGAACTTTCAAGGCAGTCCCAGATGGGTAGCGGCATCTCCTACGAATTTGCCAATCTGATGCTTCATGGATTGGCCAGCGTCCGCGCCGAGCAACTCGAAACCAAACTTGTGCCCGTAGCCGTATGGGACGGTAAGTCGGGAACGGGCTTAGGGGGTACCGCAGGCACAGTGGAGCGCTGGCGGCAACTTGGTCTTCACGTGGAAGTCATCAATTTGGAGGAGATTCTCCGCCGCGAGTGTCCCAGCATCTCTGAACAGGCCGCTGCATCTCCTGCGACAGCCTCGAACCAGGCCAGCGACGTCCTCATCTGAATTTGCTCCGGAAATCCGCGCCTTACTTTTTGCCGATGCGGAGGGATTCAGTAAACTTACCGATGCAGAGGTCCCTTTATTTGCTCAGCACTTTCTTGGACTTGCCGGCAGACTAGCAGCCGAATCAGCGCATCGCCCTCTGACCAAGAACACCTGGGGTGACGGCCTTTACTTTGTTTTCTCGAACGTTCGGCATGCCGGCGAATTCGCTCTCGATTTACGCGACGCCGTCCGCAACACCGACTGGTTAAAGCATGGTCTGCCGGGTTTGAACCTTCGCATCGGCCTGCACGCGGGACTAGTCTATTCCTGTCGCGATCCCGTGACCGAGCGCATCACCTACATCGGAGCCAACGTCAGCCGGGCGGCGCGCATCGAGCCGATCACTCCGACAGGTCAGGTCTATGCCAGTCAGACATTTGCCGCACTCGCAGCCGCGGAAGGGGTAAAGGAGTTTCGCTGCGATTATGTGGGTCAAACTTCGATGGCAAAAAAGTACGGAACCTTTCCGACCTACGTCGTCCTGCGTCGCACGACGGCGACCCACCCAAGCTGACTTAGGACATCGCAAAGCGCCTGAATCCACCGTCAGGTGGGAGTTACTTCTTCAAGCGGGCGAGATTTTCGCATCCCCGGTTAAGGCCCGCATTGCACGCTTTCTCGAAGAGATCGGCGGCACGATTCCGATCCATGGGCACGCCTTCACCTCGCGAGTACATCGAGCCCAGATCCAGGCATCCAACTGAACCGCCTGCGTCACAGGCACGCTTGAAAAGATCGGCGGCGCGATTCAGATCTTTCGCCACTCCCTCACCGTCGTGGTACATCCGGCCAAGATCGGTGCATCCTGGCGGAGCGCCTGCATCACACGCACGCTTGTACAAGTCGGCGGCGCGATTCAGATCCTTGGGCACGCCTTCACCTCGCAAGTACATCAAGCCGAGATCCAGGCATCCGCCTGTACCGCCTGCGTCACAGGCGCGCTTGAAAAGACCGGCGGCGCGGGTCAGATCCTTCGTCATTCCTTCACCGCGGTAGTACATCAAGCCAAGATCGTGGCATCCTTTGCGTTCGCCGCCATCGCAAGCCTTCCGGTAAAGTTCCGCAGCCTGCGAAAACTGTTTGGCCCTATACGCGGAAAGGCCTTGATCAAAGAGATCCTCGGCTGAGGTTGAGGGGGCTGCAGCGTGCGAAGCTGGAGTTTCAGGCTTCGCAGGAACGCGAGCGGTATCATGGACTCCAGTCTTAGCTTCTTTTCGCGCGGCGGCCGGGGCGGCCGGTTTCGCCGCTGCGGCCGCGTCGCTGCTGTCTGCGCTCGATATTCCGCTCGGTTGGGATGCAACCGCTGGAGGCGGTTGGCTGGCCGCAGCAGGTGTCGAGCTGACCGCTGCAGGAGCGATCTGCGCGGTTTTGGATGGCTTCCGGGCGAATAACAGAACAGCAAACACGATCACGAGAAGTGCCATGATACCCAACGCCGCATAGAGCCATGGAGGGCGCACGGGGCTCGACGCGACGGATGGGGCGGGCGCCGCAATTGCGGATGATTTTTTGGGTTCGATTACCGCGGCGTCTCGCGAAAGAAGCGTTTGCACGTTCTGTACCAGCCGCTCGAGATGCTGTTCGAGCGGTCGAGTGAGCGCATCGAGCCAGTGAACGCTGCCAATGAAGTAGTCCAGAGACTTGCCGGGCATCACGTCTTCGATGCGAAACGGAATCACGGCCACGCCCGCGCTGACGGCTCTTTCGATCTCCTTCGGGATGTGGGGAGAGGCGTTTGATTTTGAGGAAAAGACCAAAATCATGACGCGGCAGCCGCGAATCGCATCAATGATCGCCTCGCCGTAGGCTACGCCCGGGAGCACGTCGCGCGGAGCGATCCAACAGCGGACGGCGTGCGACTCAAGCGTCGCGCAAACCGCGTCGGCGACAATTTTGTCTTCCTTCGCATAACTGATGAAAACGTCATACGCCATCGCTGGACCTCCGCTCCGGTAAACCTACTACCCTACTCTCAGCTGTGGCAATAGCAGTAGGATTGGCTAGGCAGATTAGCATACGGCGGTGTCGAAAGGGCTCCTTAGCTGGTCGCGGCTGTCGTGCTGCGTCGCAAGACGGCGGCCGGAGAGCGGCTATGACATTGTGGTGAAAAGACTTGCTAATCGTTTTGGCTTGGAATATAAGACTCAAACGTGGAGTTGCGCTTCGGACCGCGAATTGGTTGACACTGTCATGACCCACATTCTCGATTCAGCTTTCGCCACTGGCAGCTACCGCCTCTCACCGTCCACTTGGAGGAAGTCATGAACTTTCAGGGGGATGCGTTCATCAGCTATGCCCACATGGATAATGTGGAGCTGATTGAAGGGCGCAAGGGATGGGTCACGAACTTGCATCGGGCGCTGGAGATCCGGGTGGGACAACTCCTCGGCAAACCACCTGAAATCTGGCGCGATCCTAAGCTTCAAGGCAACGACGCTTTTGGGGAGACGCTCATGGAGCGACTCCGCCGTGTGGCCTCGCTGATATCGGTGGTCTCGCCTCGCTACGTTAAATCAGAATGGGCGCGTAGGGAACTCGAGGAATTCTGGAAAGCGGCGGAACAGCAGGGTGGCGTCCATTTTCGCAATAAGGCCCGCATCTTTAAGGTCCTAAAGACGCCCGTCCCCTTGGAATTACACCCCCCGAAATTGGGGTCCATGCTGGGCTATCAGTTCTTCAACATCGATCCGGACACCGGTAGAGTGCGCGAATTGGACGAAGTATTCGGGCCCGAGGCGCAAAGGGATTTCTGGATGCGGCTGGATGACTTGGCCCATGATGTCTGCTGCCTGCTCGAGATGTTGGCGCCCTCCGGAACGGCGGTTGTTCCGACCCCTGATAATGCTCACGGAGCGGTCTTTCTGGCGGAAACCACTTTCGATCTCAGGGAGCAGCGCGAAGTCATCAGAAGAGATCTGCAGCAGCACGGTTACACCGTGCTTCCCGCCGGTCCCTTGCCGCACGTCGAATCGGAGGTGAAGGAGGCGGTTCGCCGGGATCTAGCGCAATGCCGGATGTCGATTCACTTGATCGGCAAGAATTTCAGCCTCGTCCCTGAAGGAGGTGTGCAGTCATTGCTGGAGATTCAAAACGAACTCGCGATCGAAAGAAGCAGTCAGGCCGATTTTTCGCGCCTGTTGTGGATTCCTCCCGGCCTGCAAGTAGAAGACGAACGTCAACGAAAGGTCATTGAGCATCTCCGAATGGATCCCCGAATCCAAAAGGGAGCGGACTTGCTGGAGACCTTTCTCGAAGATCTGAGGACCGTGATCGACGGGCGGCTGAAGGATGCACAAAAGCCGGCGCCGGAGCCCGCGCCCGCACCGACCCGACCGAGCACTGGGGTGGTTGCAGTCCGCGAGCACGCGCGGCTCTACCTCATCTACGATCAGCGCGACGCACTCATCACTTCGCCCTGGGAAGATTTTCTGTTCGAGCAAAAATTGGAAGTCCTCCGTCCCGTGTTCGAGGGCGATGAGGCGGAGATTCGCGAATATCACGAAGAGAACCTGCGGAGTTGCGACGGAGCCCTGATCCTATATGGCTCCGGCAACGAATGCTGGCTGCGCCGGAAGCTGCGGGAGCTGCAGAAAAGCCCCGGCTATGGCCGCAGCAAGCCCATGCCAACCGTGGCGATCTCCCTGGTGCCTCCGAGAACACCCGACAAGGAGCGCTTCCGAACGCACGAGGCGCTGGTGATCCCGCAGTGGGACGGATTTTCCCCTGAGCCATTGCAGCCATTGATCTCTAGCCTGAAAGGTTAATAAGAGGAAGGGTTGATGCCACCTGGATCGCTATTCAATCCTTTCCCGGGCCTTCGTCCCTTCGAGCCCGACGAAGATCATCTCTTTTTCGGCCGCGAAAAAGAGATCGACGAACTGCTGCGGCGGCTCCGTGCCAGCCGATTTTTATCGGTCGTGGGCACTTCCGGCAGCGGCAAATCGTCGTTGGTCCGTTCTGGTCTGATCCCCTCTCTTTACAGCGGTTTCATGGTAAATGCCGGCTCGACCTGGCGAGTTGCGACGCTCCGGCCCGGGGAGGACCCGATCGGACACCTGGCGGCGGCACTCAACCAATCCGGAGTGCTGGGAACCGAAGGAGAGATGGCCAGCACCAACCGCGTGCTGCTGGAAGCAACCCTGCGGCGCAGTACTCGAGGCCTGGTGGACGCGGTGCGCCAGGCGAGAATTCCGCCCGAAGACAACCTGCTCGTGATCGTCGACCAATTCGAGGAACTATTCCGCTTCCGGCGAAGCCGCCAGATTGAGAACTCGCGGGACGAAGCCGTGGCATTCGTCAAGCTGCTGTTGGAAGCGACGCGCCAGCCGGAGGTCCCGATCTACGTTGTGCTGACCATGCGCTCAGACTTCATCGGCGACTGCATGGAGTTTCCGGGTCTGCCGGAGGCCGTCAATGCAGGTCAATACCTGGTTCCGCGCATGACTCGCGACGAGCTGCGTTCCGCCATTACCGGCCCGATTGCGGTCGCACGCGGAGAGATCGCCCCGCGCCTGGTTCTACGTTTGCTGAACGACTTGGGAGACAATCAGGACCAGCTTCCCGTTTTGCAGCATGCCTTAATGCGAACCTGGGACCATTGGGAACGGCATCGAGGCCAGCATCGGAATCACGATGAGCCTATCGACATTCGCCGACTACGAAGCGGTTGGCACCTTGCAGCAAGCCTTATCTCTGCACGCCGAGGAGGCATTCCTCGAGACCAACTCCGACGCCAACCGCAAGATTGCGGAACAGATCTTTAAGGCCCTGACCGACACCTTTTCGGATCCCCGAGGCATCCGGCGGCCCACCTCCATCAGGGAGCTCTCTGCTATTTGCGAAGCGTCAGAGCCGGAAGTGATCCAGATCGTTGAGATTTTTCGACGGCCCGGCCGGAGTTTTCTGATGCCGCCGGCAGCAACGTCGCTCGAGTCCCGATCGATTGTCGATTTGTCACACGAGAGTCTTATGCGCTGCTGGATCCGCTTGATCGCATGGGCGGAAGAAGAGCGGGCATCCGCCCAGGTCTATGCGCGGCTCTCGCAGGCCTCCGCCTGGTTTGCGGAAGGCACGGCGGGTCTTTGGCACAACCCCGAACTTGAACTTGGCCTCCGGTGGAGACGGCAAGACCACCCCACCGCGGCTTGGGCGCAGCGTTACGACTCGTCCTTCGCACGCGCGATGGATTTTCTGGATCGCAGTGAGAAAGAACGAGCGCGGTTTGAGGCCGAACGGGAACAGGAACGAAAGAGAAAGCTGAGGCACGTCCAATGGGCGGCTGCGGTCCTCGGAATCATGCTGGTGATTGCTGTGTCCCTGGCTTTTTTCGCCTGGAGCGAAAAGCGCCGTGCTGAAGCCAATCTGCAGCTAGCCAAGACCGCGGTGGATGAGAGCTTATCGTCGGCCGGCAGCCAGCAGGCGCGCGAAGCGGCTGACACTCCGCAGATGGAGGAATTCCGGCAAGGCCTGTTGGAGAAGGCAAAGGATTTCTATGTCAACTACTTAAGCAAGCAGAACCCCGGCAACGAGAAATTTCGTCTGGAAACGGCACGGACGCGAGCCCGATTGGGTGATATCAATCGTTTACTGGGGAAGTATCAAGACGCAGTGAATGAGTACCAATTGGCGATAACCGAGTTGGAGAGCCTGGCCAAGCAGCATCCCGACAATCCCGAATACCGGCAAGCGGAGGCCTACTCCTATAACTGGCTGGGCGAGACCCTGAGGATTTGGCTGGAAGAAGCGCAGAAGCCCGTGCCGTACACCCGCGCGGATGCGGAAAACGAATATGACAACGCCTTACGCCTGCAGCAGGAACTGGTGCACCAGATACCAGGGAATTCCAGCTACCAGCAGGAACTGGCCCGCACCTACTACAACCGCGGCATCCTCCGTTACAGCACAGATCTCAACCATTCGGAATCGGACTTCCGCCAGGCGGTTGCGCTGCTCGAGCCGTTAGCGGAGAAGAACACGGATGCCTCGGCCGGAAACAAAAATCCGCCACCGTCGCAGGACTTGGCCCGCGCCTACAATAACCTTGCCAACTTGCTGGGACACGAGAAGCGAATGCCGGAGGCCGCACAGTTGTACGAACGCGCTATTGCGATTCACGAGGGCCTTTGCAAGAAAGAACCCGGCAATCGGGAATACAAGATGGAACTGGCGCGATTTTATGACAACATGGCAATCTTGCTGTTGAATGAAAAACAGATAGACCCGGCAAAGCAGAGAAATCAACAGGCGCTCACTCTCTTCGAAGAATTGGCCACGCCTGCTGCTTCTTCTTCGCTGGCCAGGGAACGAGACAAAGCTCGGGACGTTCGCGAGCGCCTGAACGCCAGCGGTCAAGAGAATCGCTAGCGGAATCTCAGCAGGGCTGGAGATGTTTGAGAGCCAAGTAAAAAGCGCACCTTCATCACTATCCCGAATTCCACGTTAGTATGCTAACCTTGGCGGCAATAAATTGAGCAGGCCGGAGGCGAGTCTGAAGTCAGGCTCTGCTGCAGTTCGTGGGGTTCGCGACATGGCTTGCATGGCTGAACACAAATCAGGGGGAACAAGAACCATGAGAAGGCTGATCCTAATTTCTGTCGTCTTTCTGCCGATAATGCTGATCGCGCAGCAGACGGGCTTGAGCCGGATGAAAGAGCAGCTGGGACCGGGCGCCTCGCCGTTGGGAGATGCTTCTTCGACGGGAGGCTTGGCGGAAGCCTCCATGACGTCCAGTGCGAGCGGGACATCCCCGTCTGTGGCTGAGTCGCAGCCGGATCCGCAGCCGCCGCAAACCAGCAAGTCGACTCAGAGCCAGAAAACGGCGCCGGCCAAGGAACCCTCCGGGCCGCCCCTTGAGGGCAGCATGGTCGGCTACGTTGACGACGCCATCGTCGGTTCGCAGGTTCGAATTCGCTTCGACGCGGGCTTCAAAGACAATGCTCCCGATCGCGCCGAGTTCTTCTACCCGCAATGCGGTTGCAACGGAGGAGGCGCACCGGGACCAAAGCCCGGCGCCTCGAATAACATAAATTTTCAGCAACTCTATTTTCAGGTGGAATATGCTCCGGTCCGCCGCTTCTCGGTCTTCACCGAAGTCCCGATCCGCTGGATTCAGCCGCAGAGTTTCATTCCCAAGCACCGGGACACCTACTTTCTCGAACCAATCGGGAATTAGCGATGTTCGAGCCGGATTCAAGCTGGCCGTGACCGCTTCTTCCGATCACTCGCTGACCTTCCAATTCAAAGCTTACTTCCCGTCCGGGGATGGTTCCCGAGGACTGGGCACGGCCCACTACAGCATCGAACCCTCGCTGCTGTACTATCAGCGGCTTTCGGACCGCTGGGCGGTCGAGTCCCAGATCGGGGGCTGGCTCCCAATCAACGGCTCCAGCCTCTCGGGCGTCGGCAACTATGCCGGCGACATCTTCTTTTACGGCTTCGGGCCCAGCTATCAACTGGTGAATCGCGAGAACATTAAGTTTGCACCCGTGGTCGAGTTGTTTGGATGGCACGTGCTCGGCGGCCTTGAGACAGTTGGAACCGGGCCTGCGCCGGCAAACACGGCGGCAGTGGCCGATGCCAGCGGCACCAATATTGTCAATCTCAAGATTGGAGCGCGCACCTCATTTGGCAGACACAACTCCGTCTATGTGGGATTCGGGCAAGCGGTCACGCACTCGGTTTGGTACGAGCACATAGTCCGGCTCGAATACCGCTATTCGTTCTAACGATCTGTGAGCTCTGTCTCGAATGGATGGTGGACGGTGGTATAAGTCCGCGGCCCTTCGATGTTCTCCCCGCGTGCGTAGGGATGGTCCGTACCCAGCAGTCAGCTTCAACGACTCTTCCGGAAGCCATTCCCATCGCGCATCATCCTGGTATCATCATCGGCGCGCACGGTTTGATCGCGATAATTCTCGGACCAAATGCTGAAAATCCGGGGGGAGTTTGCAGTTGATCGCGACGCTCTCCCCCGAGCGCGGATGGACAAACTCAAGATATGCAGGCATGAAGAGCGACGCGAGCAATTAGCGGCTCCGACGATTCCGCCCGGTGATATTTCCTATCGCCGATAACCGGGTGGCCGATCGCCGAAAATTGCGCTCGGATCTGATTCTGCAATCCTGTCACCAGCTCAACCCGGACGAGCGAAGCATCCGCAAAAAGGCGTTCGACGGAATATCGAAGTTCGGCACGAGCCGCCCGCGGGTCTCTCGCCGTGCGCAACTGTTGGAACATTCCTTCCCGTCGAAAATAATGCACGAGCGTCCCTGCCTCACCGCCGAGACGGCCGCGCAGCACCGCGAGATATTTCCTCACGGGAGTATGCGCGAGAAACTGTCGCACCAGCGCCTCTCGATCCGGACCGGTCTTGGCAAATAGCAGAGCCCCGGAAGCAAACCGATCGATGCGATGCACGACCAAGGCTCGCTGTCTCTTCAGTTTGAGTTTTGCGACAAGCAGAGACAAGGCGGACGGAGTATCGGAGCCCTTAACCGGCACAGCCAGAAGTCCGGCTGGTTTGTCGAGAACGACCACGGCATCGTCTTCGTAAAGCACGGAAAGCTCGCGGGAGAAACGAGGCCGGCGCCGATCTTCCTGGGCCGACATCCGCTGGGCCGAAAGCCGATCCGACTTTCCCGTATGGCTGTGAGCCTTTCGCGGAAGTTTCTTCATTGGCTGGGTGCCTGACGATCAGGCCATTATCAAACCATTCAGACTGACATCGCAAACTCGAAGAATCACGTCCGAGTGGCTCATTCAGGAAGAAATAATCGGGAAACATTCAAGCAGGATGGCAAACACTCCCTAGGCCCGCGCCATCACGATGGTGTGCGGGCTCATCGGGATGGGATGGGCCCTCAGGCCACTGAAACCAGCCTTGGTGTGCATATCCGACAGTTCGCGGTAGGTGTACGCATCTCCGGCCACGGTTGACGTCAGCATGGTCATACTGAAGGCTGCAGGCATCGGGGGCGAGACGCGGTCTTCATTGGGCACGAACTCCAGCGTCGCTGCACATCCGCCGGGCTTGAGCGAGCCGCGGACTTTCTTCAGCAGCCCGACACAGGTCTCCACGTCGAAGTGATGCAGGAAATTGGTCAACAGCACCGTGTCGTAGGGACCGCCGAACGGCACCTCAAATGCGCTGCCCGGCAGCATGTCGTAGCGGTCGTGCACGCCAGCCTTGCGCGCGTTTTCGAGCGCTACCCGCAACACCGGCGCCCAGTCCAGCCCGGTCACATGCGCCTGCGGGTTTTGTTTGGCGATTTCGATGCCGAACAATCCGTGGCCGGCGGCGATGTCCAGCACGCGCATCGGTCCGGTGCGGCCTTCCAGCACGATGGCCCCCAACGGCCCGGCCATGGGCGCCATCATGGGAGCCATGCTTTGCGCAAACTCCACCCAGATCGGGTTCTCGGGTTCTACCGAGCCTTCGCCCGGCAGCACGGTCCTGCCTTTGCGCACGATGTCGGCGAGATGTTCATAGGGCTCGCGCAGCGCCGGTAGCGACAGGAAACGAACAATCGAAGCCAGGCAGGCCGGCGAGCTGGGGTCCAGGAATGCCGCACTGGACGGCGTGTGCCGATAGTGCCCGTCCACCTTTTGGAGAAGTCCAGAGACGACGAGGAAGTCGCACAGAATGCGAATGCCGCGCTCCGAGGCCGAGGCGTGGCGCGCGATCGAGGACACGTCACCCGGCCCCTGGCCCACGGCGCGGAACACGTCCAACTCGATAGCCGCCTTCAGCGCGAAGGTCCGTTGAAAGGCTTGGAGATTCTCGAAGACGATTGCAGGCGTCAACGGTGCGCCAGACGGAACATCAGGTTGCATCGCGAAGCCCCCACTCTTCCGGGAGACTTAATTTGGCTCCCAGGTCCGGCTGAGTATACACCCGCCTTAGCTGACCAGACTTCGCACCTCAGGCACTCTGCATAGCGGCACGCACCTTGGCCGGGGTGAAGGGCACCGAGCGCAGCCGCACCCCCACCGCATCGAACACTGCGTTCGAAATGGCGGAGGGCACGACGGCAGCGGACGGCTCGCCCACGCCCCAGGGCTTCTCCGTCGGCCGGTCGATCAGCTCGATGTCCACGTCCGGCATCTCCGGGAAGGTCAAGATCGGGTAGCTTGCCCAGTTGAGGCTGGTCACCCGCGAGCGGTCGAACGTGACCTCCTCCTTCAGTACGCGGCTGACGGTCTGCGTCACGTTGCCTTCGACCTGGTTCTTGACGCCGTCGGGGTTGATGATCTGGCCGCAATCCTGCACGACGGCAAAATGCTTGACGCGGATTTCGCCGCTCTTGCGGTTCACCTCCACGTCGGCGACCGCCCCTACATAGGTACGAGCAAGCTCATACTTGATGTAGGTAAGGCCGCGGCCGGTGGCGACGTCGCCACTCTTTTGCTTCGGCGACGTTGTCCGGACGATCGGCTCTGCCACTGGGCGAAGCTCGCCAGCCGCTTCAACAGTTCGACACCGCGCGGATCGTTCAGGTAACGCAGCCGGAACTCCAGCGGATCGGCGCCGACCGCGGCGGCAAGCTCATCCATGAACGATTCATTGCCGAAGGTGTTCTGCATGCGCCCCGGGGCGCGAATCCAAGATGGACGGAACGGGGTTTCAGCCAGCCGGTGCGCTACCGTGCGCACGTTGGGGAACGTGTAGGGTATGGCCGTGTTTTGGATGATGTTGCCGGGAACCATTCCGGTCTCATGCGGCAGGCCGGCCAGTTCCGCTGCCACCAGCTTGACATTGACACTGCCGGTCGCGCTTTCAGGGACGTAGACCTGGGAATACCAGGCGACGACGTTGCCGTTCGCGTCGAGCCCCGCCTGGAGGTCCATCAGCGTCGGCGGCCCTTTCGGATCCCAGCCATGCTCGTCCTCGCGCATCCACTGCACGCGCACCGGCCGCTCCACGGCGCGTGCCAGCAAGACGGCGTCGGCGGCCGCGTCTTCATGGCCGTTGCGGCCATAACAGCCGGAGCCTTCGACATAGATGGCGCGCACGTCGGTGTCCGGCATGGAGAGCATGGCCGCGAGCTGCTGGCGCAGATCGTGCGTCCCCTGGCTGGAGGACCAGCAGGTGAGTTTGCCGTCCTTGATTTCCGCAACAGCGCAGGAAGGCCCGATGGAGCCGTGCGTGTGGATGGCAAAGTTGTAGGTCGCGCTCAGCCGTTTGGCGGCCTGTCCGAGCGCCGGCTCGGCGTTGCCGACGTTGCTGGTGACATCGTCCTTGTTGACCTTGGTGGCGCGGACATGCTCCCACAGTTTGCTTTGCTCCGGCAGGCCTTCCCAGTTGGACCAGTTCGCCTTAAGTTTCTGCGCCGCCCGGATGGCGCCCCACTCGCTCTCGGCCACCACGCCCAGGAAATTGCCTTGGCGCACAACCTTGACCAGGCCGGGAACGTCCTTGACCGAGCTCTCATCGACGCTCAGCAAAGTGGCGCCGATGGCCGCCGGCCGCACGACACGGCCGTGCAGCATGCCGGGCACCTTGAAATCCTGCATGTAGGTGAACTGGCCTGTCATCTTTTCCGGGATGTCGAAGCGCGGAACTGGCTGCCCCACGATCTTGTACGTCGCTGGGTCCTTGAGCGGCGCCTGCTTGTCCAGCTTCAGTGAAAATGTTTTGCCGCCGATCAGCTCGCCATAGGTGACCTGCTTGC
This sequence comes from uncultured Acidobacteriaceae bacterium, assembly GCA_963725245.1. GTDB lineage: Bacteria > Acidobacteriota > Terriglobia > Terriglobales > Acidobacteriaceae > Acidiflorens. Next base: position 41,876 of record CAVRYC010000025.1, read on the forward strand.
CGCCGCTGCGCGACCGCACGGTGCCCTGCTCGACTATGAGATCCTCGGCTGGCACTCCGAGCTGTTTTGCCGCTTCCTGCAGCAAGGCGTGGCGGGCGGTGGCGGCAGCCTGGCGGATCTGCATGCCGCCGTTTTGGATCGAGAGGCTGCCCCAGGTCTTGCCCTGCGCGGGCGTCAGGGCAGTGTCCCCCTCAATGACGTGCACGCGCGCGAACGGCACGTCCAGTTCCTCGGCCACGATCTGGGTCAACGCCGTGCCGATGCCGGTGCCCAGATCGACCTTGCCGGAATAGAGCGTCACGCCGCCGCTGGGGTCGATCGCCAGGAAGGCATCCACATCGTCGAGTGCAACGGTCTTTGTGTTTGTGTTTGCCGGAGTTCCGCTCTGGGCGAACGCCGTCTTAGACAGAGCGGGCAGGGAGAAGCTAACGATCAGGATGCCAGTGCCCTTCAAGAAGTCGCGGCGGCTTGGCTTTGCGAACAGCATGGTCGTCCTCCCTTCACACGCCAGCAGATGCGCGCTTGACGGCGCGCACGATGCGCAGGTGGGTACCGCAACGGCACAGATTGTGGGTGAGCGCCTGCTTGATCTGAGCATCGCTGGGTTTCTTGTTCGAAGCGAGAAGGGCGGCCGCTTCCATGATCATGCCATTGATGCAGTAGCCACACTGCGCGGCCTGCTCTTCGATGAATGCTTTCTGGACGGGATGCAGCTTGTCGGTTGTGCCCAAGCCTTCCAGGGTCACGATCTTTTTCTTGCCGACCGCCGAGAGCGGCGTCACGCAGGAGCGCACCGGCCTGCCGTCAAGGTGTACGGTGCATGATCCGCACTGCCCGACGCCACAGCCGAAGCGCGGCCCGTGCAGTCCCAGGTTGTCGCGCAGCGCATAGAGCAACGGCATGTCGGGATCATCGACCGTCACTCGTGTTGCCTGACCGTTGACATGGAGTGGAATCGCTGTGGGCATTGCCAATCCCCCCTTCCGCGGGTGGTGCCATCCGCACGACCGGACGCCGCGCGCGACGCCACCGTATCGGCGACTTTACACTCGGGTTGGGGCGATATGCAACTGGGAATTGTCGTGAACGTGTGGTTTTGTAATCGCTCGCGACGCGCTAGAAGATAGACGCGCTAGAAGTAGAGGTAAGGCGCATGGCTGCGCTGCGCGATGGTCCGATGGCGTTTCCGGAAAAAAGACCCGCCGAAGTCGATGACGTTAAGAATGTTGGTAAGGTTCTGTCCATCGATCTGGAACCGTATATTCATACGGTCCGACTTATAAACATCCGCGCCCGCCGAGGCATTGACCTGGAAGGCGGGATCGATGCGGCCTCGGGCAAAGTTGATACGATTCACGACCTGCTGTCCGTAATCTCGGTCGAGCGCCTGTGCTGCTAGTGGATCGCACTGAAAGTCAAAGGGCAGGCCGCTGTCGAACTGGATTCCGCCCGCTATCCAGAAGCGCGGCTTTCAGCTGGTAGCGAAGGCGTCCGCGAACCGTGTTGCGCTGATCCTGCGAATCTGGGAAAGTGGCCGCTCGGCAGGTAATCCTGTGAGCGTCATTGCCTAGGAACAAGCCGCCCGTCACCGGAAACCAGGCTTGCCCAAGAGTATAGGAATAGCTCACGAAGCCCGAAAAGCCGTGCCAATCGGGAAGATCGATCTTCGCTTCCGCGCCATAGATGACGGCCTTACGGAATGCAATCGGGAAACTGATCGTCGTGTTATCGATCTGATCGTCATCCGCATAGTTGGCCACAAGACGCCGGAAATAGTTGGTGTCCAGTTTGATCTTGCCGTGGAACACCTTGGTCAAGCCCGCTTCGTAGTAGTTCCCTTCGGAAGGCTCCACGGCAGCCGCAGAAAACTGACTGGGTTGATGGACTCAGCTGCAATCGAACTTGAAAGCAGAATGTTCTCGAATGACGGGGTCTGAAAAACTCGGTCATAGGAAAAATGCAGGAGCAAGATCAGCGGAGGGGAAATAGCGCGAAATCGAGAAGCGCGGATCGACCGCATGACGGTTCAACAAGAGCTGGTAGTGATCCCAGCGCAAGCCCGCATTGATGGTCCAGTTCTTAAGACGAATCTGGTCCTGCACGAATACGGATTGCTCAAGGTCAGGCCGGTTTGCGAGAAAGCTGAAGTCAATCGGGGTGCCAGGGTCAAATTGGCGTTGAATCGGTAATGTGGTAGCGGAAATTTTCGTTCAAAAACGTGTTGTCCGATTCAAAGCCAAACTTCCATTCATTCCGCCCACGAGTGACGGTGGCGGTCCCCTTGAAGTATGCTTCGCGGAAGAAATTTTGCTGGAAGACTTCAATGGGAGTCGAATCTGGGTTGGAGTTGAACCCAATCTCGTTGTCGCGCACCATGGTTCGAAAATCGGTCACCGCATTGGACGAGAAGGTGTGCTGGTACGAGGCGATTCCCATCGTCTCGATGTTATCTGCCGTCTGGCATCTGTCCGTTCGCCTGCTGCACTTGTTCGTTCGGAATTTCATAGCGCGAAAACTCATGGCGAACGATGAATCGCAAACGGTCCTTCGTGGTTAAGTCGCGCTCGTAATTCACCGAAAAGTCACCCAGCGTGCCTGTATTCGTGTAGTTCTGCGGAACCACGGGATTCAGATAGTGATCCGTCATGCTGCCACTGGCGCTGGCGCCAAAGATATTCTTTCCCCAAGAATATTGCCCCTGCGGCGGAAACCCCGGCCGTATTAAAGCTGCCGCCGGAAAGGGCTAACTGGCCATGGAAACCCGGCTGCGAATCCTGCAGCGTGTTGACCTCGACGACGCCTCCCATTTTTCGGCCATATTCCGCAGGAATGCCGGCGGTGTAGATGGTCAACGATTGCACATCGTCCGCATCAATCGCCGGTCCGAAGCTCGGCGAGCGATTATCTGTCAGAGGGACACCATCGACCACAAACTGTGTCTGATATTCCGAGCCGCGCGGATGGAGCACGGCATTTCCCTCGTAGAGCCAGCCGGGCTGCGAATTCACCAGATCCTGCAGGGAACGGCCCGGGATCGAACTGAGCCGGTTTTGGATGAGGTCGGAACCAATCTGACTAACGGCGCCAGCTTGATCGGGATTGATCAACGTATTGGCCGCGCTCACGGTCACCGCCTGATTCACCGTAGGCAACTCGAGTTGGATTGTGTATTCGGCCGGAATCGAGGAATGAATATCGACAGATTCGGATATCTGCGCAAACCCAGGCTGCTTGATTTCAAGCTGGTAGATGCCGTAAGGCAGGCGCTGCACATCCAGGCGACCCTGATCGCTGGTTGCCAGATTATTTCGATAACCATTCGCCTTGCTGGCGATCTGAACTGTGGTTTTCACTGCAAGACCGGCCGGATCGGTCACTTTGAGGCGCAATTCGCCGCTATTGCTCTGGCAGAAGAGCGGCGGCGCGCACAAAAACAAAATAGCAGCAAATCTCGTCATGAAGAGTCGGCCTTTGTAGTTTAGCTGTTCTCCGGGGAGCGGTTAACAGGCGTTTCCCTGCGCGATGGTTACCTTGGGAAGTCCATAATTGGCTCAAGGTCACGGCAGTGATGGCGGTACTATTTTTTTGTGAGATTCGAATTCCCATTCCTGGGTTCGGTGGATGCGGTTATGACAATAGAGACGCTGTCAGCGGTGGAAAGACTGCTACATTAAGAAGTGCACACCGACGAGCCGGAGGTGCAAATACAGATTTCAAGGAGAAGGCTCGCTATGCGCATCGCAGTGGTCGGTTCCGGATATGTCGGGTTGGTGACGGGAGTGTGTTTTGCGGATTTGGGACACGAGGTTGTCCTGGTCGATAACGACGAGGAGAAAGTCGCCGCGCTGAGGAACGGCGAGGTGCCGATTCATGAGAACTTTCTGCCCGAGCTGCTGGCGCGGCACCGGGGACAGCACATCAAGTTTTCCGGCGACCTGCAGGCGGCCACGCGAGAGAGCGAAGCCGTGTTCATCGCGGTTGGGACACCGCCGACCGAAAGTGGGGACGCCGATCTTTCCTATGTAGAGTCGGTGGCGCGGGAAATTTCCGGAGGCGTCGACGGGTATAAGGTGGTGGTCGAGAAAAGCACGGTTCCGGTGTATACGAGCCAGTGGATCCGCACCATCATCATGAGGAACGGGGCCGATCCCTCGCACTTCGATGTGGCTTCGAATCCGGAATTTCTGCGCGAGGGGACGGCGGTTACGGATTTTCTCTATCCCGACCGCATCGTGGTGGGAGTGGAGAGCGAGCGGGCCGCGGAGGTGATGCGCCAGATCTACGGGCCGCTGACCAGCGGATGGTATTACGGGCGCGGGGATGCGATTCCTCGTCCGGAAGCGGCCTCGGGCAAAGCGCCGCCGCGGCTGATCGTCACCAGCACGCAGAGCGCGGAACTGATCAAGCACGCTTCCAACGCATTTCTGGCGATGAAGATTTCTTTTATCAATGCGGTGGCGTCGATCTGCGAATCGGTGGGGGCGAATGTGCAGCAGGTGTGCGACGGGATTGGGACGGATTCGCGGATCGGGCCGCGATTCTTGAATCCGGGGATCGGTTATGGAGGGTCGTGCTTTCCGAAAGACCTGATGGCGTTCCGGGCAGTCGCGAAGGAGAACGGATACGACTTCCGGCTGCTGGAAGAAGTGATTCGTATTAATGAAGATCAGCGGCACCGCTTTTTGCGCAAGGTGCGGAGCGTGCTGTGGACTTTCCGGGGCAAGCGACTGGGCGTGCTGGGGCTGGCGTTCAAGGGCGGGACCGACGATATTCGGGAGTCTCCGGCGATGTTGCTGGTGCAGGAACTGCTGCGCGAGGGCTGCCGCATTTGCGCCTATGATCCGGCGGCGATGGAGCGGGCGAAAGAGGTATTGAAATCGGGCGTCGAGTTCGCGTCGGATGCATATGAGGCGGCGACAGGCGCGGACGCGCTGCTGATCCTGACGGAGTGGGAAGAGTTCGCGGCGCTTGATCTGGAGCGTCTGCGCACGCTGGTGAAGTATCCGATCGTGCTGGATGGGCGGAATCTGTATGATCCGGCGGTGATGGTGGAGCACGGATTCTCTTATTACAGTGTGGGGCGTCCGGCGGCGTTGACGGAGGAGTTGACGGCGGGGACGCGTCCTAAGAAAAGCGAGCGTGCCTGAAATCGCGAATACGCAACTCATGAACACGCAATCCGTGAACACAAAACGTGCGCTGGTGACGGGAGGAGCAGGCTTTCTGGGATCGCATTTGTGCGATGGGCTGCTGGGCGAGGGCTATGCGGTGGTGGCGGCCGACAATCTGCTGACCGGGCGCCTGGCGAACATTGAGCATCTGCGGAACGACTCGCGATTTGAGTTTGTGGAGAAAGATGTTTGCCAGCCCGGCGAGTGGGGCGCGTTGGATTATGTGTTCCACTTCGCGAGCCCGGCGAGCCCGGTGGACTATGCCGCACACGGGATCGAAACCCTGCGCGTGGGATCGTATGGAACGTTTGAAGCACTGGAAACGGCGCGGCGGTGCGGCGCGAAATTCATGATGGCATCGACCTCGGAGTGCTACGGGGATCCGCTGGTGCATCCGCAGACGGAGGCTTATTGGGGAAATGTGAATCCGATCGGGCCGCGGTCGGTGTACGACGAGGCCAAGCGGTTTTCCGAAGCGGTGACCATGGCGTATCACCGCTATCACCAGGTGGACACGCGGATTCTGCGCATCTTCAACACCTACGGGCCGCGGATGCAGATCAACGACGGGCGGGTGATTCCGAATTTCATGTGGCAGGCGCTGCGGGGAGAAAATCTTACGGTATATGGCGACGGCAGCCAGACGCGCAGCTTCTGCTATGTCAGCGATGAGGTGGATGGGATTCTGCGCCTGGCGCGCTGGAATCGAATCGGAACATGGGCCGGTGAATATTGGGAATCCGACGGAGTTCACGATTCTGGAGTGCGCGCGGAAAGTGATTGCGACGACGGGGTCGGCGAGCCAGATCAAGTTCGAAGCGCTGCCGCAGGACGACCCGAAACAGCGATGTCCAGATATTTCGAAAGCAAAGCGGCTGCTCGGATGGGAGCCGAAAGTGGAGTTGGAAAGCGGGCTGAAGCTTTCGCTGGAATATTTTCGGCGGGCAGTGGCGGAGAAAAAGCAGCCGGCATAGTCGGAGCGGCGCCTTGAACGTCTGTCATACCTGCAAACCGCGAACTGCAAACTTCAGTGGAATGAGAACTCCCGGTCAGCGGGGCTGTTCGTCTAGCTCCGGACCGGTGGAGAGAACTGCGAGCAGGCGCAGAATTTCTTCGCGCTCGCCGGAATCGCGGAACATGAAGCGCACGCCCATGCCAAAACCGGGATGAGTGGCCAGCACCTGCCCCCTGATTCTCAATTTCGTGTCGGCGGTGCGGACCACAATCTCCACGCCCGACTGCCCGGAGAGTGGGGTTGGCATTTCAACGTAGCAACCGCCCTCGCTGATATCGGACAGGGCGCAGCGATTGGGGACGCTGGTGCCGAGGCTGTAGACTTCCGCTCCCAGTTTGCAGGCGAAACGTTGCTCTCCGCGCCGGTTGCCGGCATTGGAGAGTTGTGTGGAATCGATTGACTCGGACTTCGACTCGCGCTCGGAGCGAGACTGGGTCGCGGACGACTGAGCCTCAGACGACTGAGTTAGAGGCGGAGCCTCAGAGGACCGGCCTCCGGACAACTGGGCCGGCAATCCGGTCGCCGGGCGGCCAGTATTCTGCTGAAGCCAGGTCTGCATGAGGCGGCGCGAAGCCTGGGGCACGTCGAGGAAACGAATTCCGCTGCGGCCGCTCGCGTCCTGCCATGCCACCTCACCCGACAAGCGCACCAGTTGTTGCTGACCGGGAAGAGCGAACTCGAAATAAACCTTGCATGCGGACGGAAGGCGGTTGGCGGTGTGGAACGAAGTTCCGCCGTCGCTGAGGTCGGTCAAGACGGCGTTCAGTTCAGGCGCTCCGGGATAGGCGATGTTGGCCGTCGAATGGACGGGCCTGCGGGGCGCGCGGCGGCGTTCGCGGCGCATGAGGCCGCGGGCAGCGCGCAAACTGATGCGGGTGCGCTCGGAAGAGAGCGGGCGATAGAGAACAAAGTTGGCGCCAAGCCCGAACACGGGCCGGGCGTTGAACTCGCTATCGACGACGGCAATGAGCATGCTGGCGCGGTTCTTGGCGGACTGCCGCAAGCGCGCCAGGAATTCCTCGGAACTCTGATCGGCGCGATAATCGAGGACAATGGCATCGAAGCGCTGGCTGTCGAGCAGTTCTAATCCGCGGGAGATCGAAGGCGTAAGCTCGGCCGCCATCCCCATCTCGGACAGGATGAGCATGAGCAGGCTGGCGGAGTCTTGATCCGGGCACACCACTAGGGCGCGTAGATCCATAGTAACAGCATGGTAAGTGAGAGTCGGTGCCAACGACAAGTTACCTGCGTCACGGTGGGATGCAATTTAGACTTTCTTTCTTGTCCTTATACTTTTCTCCTCGCTTTTGGGGCTTTAGTCATCTTTCGATTTCCTTTAGCGGGGCGTAAGCTGTCAGAACGTTTGTGGGATTCTCTTTGAGCGCAGGCCGTATTAGCAGAAGCAGACTCAATTCCGAACGGCGGCGTGGGCGCGGCGAAACGCAGCATTGGCACGCGAGCGCCGCATGGCACGATCGTAACTCTCCTGGAATTACGTTACTAAGAGACAGTGTGCGAATGGCCGGTGTACCCCGGTACTTTGACGTGCCACGGAACAGTTCCTACCATCGAGTTAGTCGGTCAGGTGTCGGTACGGCGATCCGCAAAGGGTCGCGGGAAGATATCGGGCTGACGAATTCCAGTTATACGAATTTGTTTTGACGATTTTGTTTTACGCGCAACGGGGAGCCGCAGGATGGGCAAATGCTTATGAGAAGCCAGGAACCAAATGCGGTGCATCGCAGGCATCGGCAAAGCGGCTTCAGCTTGCTGGAAATGGTGGTGGTGCTGGCGATTTCCATCATCGTGTCGGTGGTCTCGGTCATCAGCCTCATTCCGCTGCTGAATCAGCAGCATGTGACCAATGCATATAACACGACGCTGGCGGCGATGCGCCTGGCGCGCGACACCTCGGTGGCGCAGCGGGCATCGTACTCGGTGACGTTTTCCAACAGCGTCACGCCCAATACGATCACGGTGGCGCCGACGGTGGCCGGATTTCAGGGCGACCAGAATACGGTCGTCTATCAATTGCCTTCAGACGTGTCGTTCGTCGCGCAAACCGGGCTTCCCACGGCCGCCACGGCGGTTCCAGACGGCTATGGATCGGGGACGACGGCCATCGATTTTGGCTGGACGATTAACGGCGTCGGCACCGGAGGAGCCACCACGATTTACTTTTGCGCGGATGGTTCGTCGCAGAGGGCGCCGGGCACGAACGGCGACGGAAGTTGTCCGGGCACTTGGGATGGAGGCGTGGTGTACCTTGCGCGGACGGGAGATCTGATGAGTTCGCGGGCAATCACGCTGTGGGGCGGGACGGGCCGCATTCGTGGATGGCGGCTCTACGGCAAGTCGGGAGGAGGCTATCAATGGCTACGGCAATGATGGAGCGCGGCGTGAAGGCTCGCGCGCGAAAGCAAGCGGAGAGCGGATTCTCGCTAATCGAAGTCATGGTCTCGATGGTCATCCTGACCGTGGGACTGGTGAGTCTGCTGGGTGTGTTCGGGCTGGCTATGGCTTCGACGCAGACGTCACAGCAGGACATGATCGCCAAGCAACTGGCGAACGAGGCGTACGAGAGTATCGTGACCGCGCGCAACACGTCGCAGATTAGCTGGGACGAAATCCAGAATGCTTCGGGCACCCAGTACTGCACCAGCACTCCCTCACCCTGCGGCATCTTCGTGGGCATCTCGACCAGTCCGCAATTTCAACCGATCTACAACTCGGGAGCGGACGGAATCTTTGGGACGGCGGATGACTCGAACGCAGGCGAGGAAACGATTGAAGAACCAGGACCCGATGGGAACTATGGGGACGCGGACGATGTGAAGATCCCTTTGACTGGGTATCAGCGCGCCATTCAGATTTCGCCGGTGTACGACGCGAACAACAACATGATAACTTCGCTGCGCAGCGTGACGATCACCATGCAGTACTCGACTTCGACGACGCGCCAGCCGAAAACCTACGTTCTGAATTCGTTCATTTCGCAGTACCAGTGAAGGGGAGCTATGAGCGATCGATCGACAAAGCGCGAGAGTGGATTCAGCCTGCTGGAAATGACGATCGCAGTGGCGCTGGGCACGCTGGTGCTGGGCGCGGCGGTGCAACTTTACACCCAAGCCGTGGGCGCGACCTGGACGGTTTCGCAGCGGGCGGAGTTGCAGCAGGATTTTCGGGCCGCCTCCGACATACTGATCAAGGACCTGAGCCTGGCCGGCGCGGGCCTGGGCCACGGCGCGCAGATCCCCCTGCCCTCCGACGATCACTCCGGAGTATGGCTGCGATCAGAGCGAAGTGTTACCTCGGCGGCAGCAACACCAGCCCGGGGACGTATCCCTTGCAGGGTGCAACGCCAACTCTCTACGGGCTGATCCCGGGATACACTCTCGGGCCGACGCTTTCGAGCAACCCAAACGCCACCGATGCGGTCACGGTGGTGTACTCGGACACGACGTTCTACTTGAATTGCTACCAGGCGACCGTGTCGGCTTTGGGGCACGTGACCTTCGGGCCGGCCACCGCGCCGGTGCTGGGGGTCGTCCCGACTTTTCCTCCGACGAATTGCTTGCCGAGCGGCGTGGCCACGCCGCAAGCCGTGAACGATTCGATGATGGGGCTGACGCCGGGCGATCTGGTCTTGATGACCTTGAACGGCACCCAAGTAGTGGGCGAAGTCACGGCGGGCACCATTACGACGGGCACAAACGCGGTGGGAACCACTTACATCGTCCCCTTCGCCAACAGCGATGCGCTGAATATGAACCAGACAGCCGCCGGCGCCACCGCCGGCCTGAACGGCGCGGCGCTGAACGCTACTGGAGCGAACCCAGTGCGCCTTCTGGTAATCACCTATTACATCGACAAGACGGTCACCCCGGCGCGGCTGATGCGGCAGATCAGTGGACACACTCCGACGCCGGTAGCGGACGGCGTGGTTTACATGAAGTTCAGCTATGACCTTTTCAACGACACCACCAATGCGCCGGCGGTGGGCCGTCCCAACCCCGGCGCCGGCGATGCCAACGATACTGGCACTTCGACTGGGCTAAACCCCACCGACATCACCAAGATCAACATTCTGCACATGGCGATGAACAGCACGCTGCACGGCACGAGCGGTTATCAGGGATTGGATTTGGAAACTTCGGTAAGCGCGCGAGATCTGACGTACAGCAACAAATATCCAATGCTTCCCTAGCAACTAGTGATGGAGATGGCGAAGGGGAGTAAGACGACTGAGAAACGATGGGGAGCGAGGCAATGGGGAGCGACACCATGGGGAGCTACGGTATGAAGAGCGCGAGACTGCACACCAAAGGATTCACGCTGATTGCGTCCTTGCTGCTGTTGTTGTTGCTGTCGGGGATCGCCATCGGGTTGATGATGATGGTCAACACCGAAGGCAAAGTAGGCGGGAGCGACCTGCAGAATAACGCCTCTTTTCACAGCCGCCGAGGGTGGCATCGAGAAAATGACCTCCGACTTGGCCACCGTGTTCAAGAACGCGCAGTCCCCCACTGCAGCCAAATCTGCGGCGTGGGCGGACCAGCTTTCGGCGGCCCGCCACCAACGAGCCGGCGATCGCGGGAATCACCTGGAAAGAGTATCAGGTGACGCCAACCGGTGTGCTGGGGGTGGCTTGCCCGACCCAGGCCCAGTTTAAGCTCAATGTGAGAACTGGGGAAACATCGCGTCCGGGCCGAACCAGGGTTTGTATGCGCAGATCATCCCCGTGAACATGCTGGCGACGGCGGAGTTTCCGGGCGGGCAGGAAGTGAGCATGATACGGAACGCGCAGGTGGCGCTGATTCCGGTGTTCCAGTTTGGCGTGTTCTCGGAGAGCGATCTCTCCTTTTTCCCCGGCGCCGCGATGGACTTCGCCGGCCCCGTACACACCAACGGGGATTTGTACCTTGCCGGCAAGGCTACCGTAACCTTTCACAACCAGCTGTCGGCATACGGCAACGTGGTTCGGACCGTGCTGGCCAACGGAAATTCCACAGCAGCCAACGGCTATACCGGCACCATCTATATTCCGACCGCCAATGCCACCAACGCTTGCAGCACAACGACAACGAGTTGTAAGGCAATGGATGCCCCCACCGCCGCTTCCTACGGGGACGGCAGCGTGACGGGCGGGGGGAGTAGTTCGGCGCAGCCGTTGTCGACGTACAACGGCACCAACGCCTGGTACACGTTTTCCAAGAACACCACCAGCCACGAAATCATCAACGGGAACTATGGAAGTACTGTGACTAACGCTACGGGGACGGGGGCCGTGCAGCTTTCGATGCCCTTCGTCAACGGGACTACCCACCCGTACGAAATTATTCGCCGGCCATCGGCAGGTGAGGCCGCCACGTCGGCGCTGGGCCAGTCGCGCGAGTATAACCTGGCGCAGATTCACGTGCTGCTGAGCGACGATCCGGCGGACTTTCCGGGCGGAGCACGGAAAGACGGACGTCCGGCTGGCGAACGTAACGCAAGCGATGGTGACCGCGAACTCGGCTTGGACCAAAAGCAATCCCTATGGGATTTCGATAGCTACTGCCAATACAACGCTTGGGGCGCCATCATCTGGCAGCTATACCTTATACTTCGCCGCCGCCTCGAACGCGTTTCCAGATACGACCAACTGCGTCGGGACGTACTGCCCCTCAAATAGTGCGAAAGCTACGCCGCTGTCTTCGGACTGGCCCTACTTTCCCAAGAAATGGACGCCTCCGGCGAGTCAGGCATTGGATCCCAACTGTACCCTGCTCTGTCCGTCCAGCGCAACGACCAGCGCCCCGCTTAGTCCCCTCAGTAGTACCACCAACGGCCCAGTGACGACGATAGTTCCTTGCCCTCCGTGCAAGGTCGCTGCGGCGAGCTTGCCGCCAGGTTGTCCCAGCGGACGGCGCCGGTATACCCGTATTACACCGTGACCAATGCGGCCGGCACGGGCGGCACGGCAGTCACGAGCAACGCGACCGCGCTGGCCGCCGGAACCACAAGCTGGAACCTGATTGACGGCTGGCTGCGGGTGGAATACCTGAACAATTCCAACCAATGGGTCCCCATAACCACTGAATGGCTGCAACTGGGATTTGCGCGGGACATGACGCCACCTACGGCTCCTGGCGCTGCGCCTCGCTGGGAAAAATCCGATCAATCCGAACGCGATTCTGCTGCTGCAAGAACCGGCGGATCGCAACGGAGATGGCGACGGTCCGACAGTGCCGGCTTTGCGCCGAAATGTACCTCATCGAGTGGTTGCACAGCATGGGACAACGCGCTGCCTCCGGAAGTTCAGCCCGACACGACTACCAACAGCCCTTATTTCGGACTAAGCACCGCCGCGACGCAGAGCATCAGCATGTACAACTGGTATCCCATCAACTTCTACGATGCCCGCGAAGGTGAAAATCGGGACAACATCCTGGCGGCGGCGGATGACAGTTGCACGACCAACGGGGTGATGAACGCCGTCGAAATCGATGTGGGCAACCTGAAGCGATGGCTGGCGAACACATCCGGAAGCGGCCCAAGTGTGAATTTTCTCGCGCAGAATGGCTACGTGCTGTATTTCTCGGATCGCCGGGGCATGCTGTATAACCCGCATCCCCCTCTGGGAGGCGCGGCGGCGAAAGCTGGAGACTCGGGCCTGGAAGACGTGATCAACGCCGCCAGTGCCAACGGCACACCCGACGGAGCGCTAGAAACTCCGGCGGCGTCAATTCTCCCGAGGACGTCAATCAGAACGGATTTTTGGACAACTTCGGCGCGTTGAACCTGGGATTGGGCTTTTACGGTACAGCGCCAGCGCTACCAAACCTGAATACCCCCATCAACACCCCGGCCAACCCCGATCCCTTCGGTACTGCGGCGGGAAGCGCCCGGATCACGAGTTGCATGCTCACCGCGCGCAAGAACTGGGTCAGCGGGGCGCGGCACGTTTTGCGGCTAGTGGATGGTTCGCTGGGCAACGTACCGCTGCGAACGGACGCCGCTGCGACCGTGGATAGCCCTGGCGGATTCACGGTGGCCTCGGAGAACCCGGTGTACATCCTGGGCGACTACAACAGCAACACGGCCGACTCGGCGGGTTGGGCCGGCGACACCACCGCGTTCGCGGGCGATGTGACAGGACACGCGGCCGCGGCGGTAATTGCCGACGCTGTCACGCTCCTCTCGAACGGCTGGACGGATGCGGAAAGCATGCAGACGGGCAATGTTACCAACGCGGATAACCGGAACGCTAACACCGTTACCTCTTACCGGGTGGCAATTTCAGGCGGGAAGAACAGGACTTTCCCCTTTTCGACGACGTCGACTTGGGCTGCCGACCCCGGCGAACCGGACATCGGCACCGACGGAGGTGTACACAACTTCCTGCGCTTCCTGGAAGACTGGAATGTTGCCGTGAATTACAAGGGCTCGCTGGTGAGCCTGTACTACTCAACCTACAATACGGGGTTTTACAAGTGCTGCAATACCGTATATGATCCGCCCACGCGAAATTACTTTTTTGACTTGGACTTTACCAGTCCGGGGGGCCTGCCGCCCGGAACACCAATGTTCCGCGACGTGGAGAGCCTGAGCTACCGGCAGCTATTCACGACACGTACCAGCAGCAACTGAACACACTGGTCGACGGAATCTGAATTCGAGTTAGCGAATCCACTCCACCCCGATCCGCGAGGATCGGGGTTTTTGTTGCTTTGCAGGTGCTCCGGATCAGCGGGGCTTGCGGAGAGGCGGGATTGGCTCGCTGACCTTTCGGGTGGCGGCCTCGGGCGGAGGGGCGTTGACAGCCAGATCGGACGCCCAGCAATCGGCAAGGATTTTCCATGTGCCGGCGGGCTGTCGCACCAGGACGACCAGGTATTTTCCGCGCTCTTCGCGGCGCTTGCCCATGGCGACGGGCACGAGCATTTTGCAACGGCCGAGATCCAGAGCAATCTCACCCAGCACTTCGACGCGCAGCGATTCCATCTCAACGTCGCCCAATCCGGCTTCAAGCAGCGAGATAAGAAATTCCCGGATCGCAGGCAAGCTGCGAACCGGCGGAAGGTTGGAGCGGATGAGAGTGGCGTCGGCGGCGTAGAGCTCGAGCAGATCGTCGATGTGCTTGGTGTTGCAGGCCTGCGCCCAGTCCTGCACAACCTGGCGGGCGCTGGCTTCGGCGCGGCCGCCCGTCGATGTTCCCAAAGAACCGGAGCCCGCCGAACCGGGAGCACGACCACGCGGAGCAGAGGGCTCGGATTCGACAGAGGGCGCGCCGGATGCCGTTCCCGGGCTGGGGACAAAATGATGATAGTGGTGATGAACGTGATGTTGGCCGGCACCGGCGCGAGCCTCGGCATCGCCCGCGACCAGTTGGGTCGGGATTCCGCACCAGACACAAAAGCGAGCGCCCGCCGGGAGCGAACCTCCGCAAGCTGAGCAGGTGCTGCCCGGTTCGTCCGCGTCACCGTCTGCCGCCAGATCCTGCGCGGCCGCGCGGCCTCCCGACATGCGTTGGATCGCTTCCACGGCAGCCGCGACCGCCTCGGCATTCGGCTTCGGCCAGCGAAAGTTGCCCGGGAACCGTTGAAAAAACTCTTCGATCTCCTTGCCTTCGACGGGCTGGTCTTTTTTGGGATCGGGAGGATTCGGCTTGTCTGCGGTCACGGCAACCTCTTCGCTGATATTGTAGGAGAATTCGGGCGCTAGCGGATGCGGAATCTTACCTGCGCTTCGGAATCGATGGGAACGCCGTTACAGAGTGCGGGCCGATAGCGCCAGAAACTGACTGCGCGCAGCACAATCTGGTCCTCGCCGGGGCCGCCGCTGTCCAAGACGAAGGCGCTATACACGTGTCCGTCGGATCCAACGATGAAGCTGACGCGCACGTGCAGATCGTCATCTTGCACGTTGAGCAGCGGGTCGGGGGTTAGCAAGGCTTCGGGCAGGCGGATGTTCCCACATTTCGGCAGGGCCAGCTGCTCCCACAGGGTAGAGAAATCGGAGATGTGCGCGGGCACCCGGCGCAAAGTTTTTTCTAATTGCGTGAGCGGGGTCTGATGCGAAATGACGGTCGATGGAGATGGGGGTGTTACTTCGCACCAGGCAAGAACATGGCTGAGGCCGACCAGCAAAACGACCGCCGCAAGCGCGTTCCACCTCGTCGTTTTCACCTTCGCGCTGAGCCAGACACACTTCATCGGGAAAGCAGTGGGCAATTCACCTTCCAGCCCTGGCGAAAGGTACTGTCTTTGCCGTCAATAACTTAGCTACCCTTCCCTGCCAAACTTCTTAAGACGGGTGCAATCCGTTGCAATTGAGTCGGACTGAATCGTAACCGGGAAGGTGGAAGCCCGCAGGTGCAAGTCTTGCGCTCGTAAGTGCATGCGAAAACATTTCGCTGTGGGATTTCGTAAGGCCAACTGATGATCTTCTTACTCTCGCCAATCTTGGCGGAATCGGCAAGGGCTTTGTCGGCCTGGCGATGTTTATCGCGGGACTGCTGGTGATGAATACGGTGATGACGGCGCCGGGGGTGGTACTTTTCGGCTTCAGTTCGCGGCTGCCGCGCTTTCAGTTTGTAGTCACCCTCGCTGACGGCGATCTATAGCCTGGCAGTTGGTGCTCTCTTCCTGTTCGGGTCTTCGGGACTACTACCACCCCTGGATGAGGCTGTGGGCGGGCCGTCTGGACGCAAGGTTGTCCCCGGGTCATCTTTCTCGGTCATCGTCCTTTGTTTCACCAGGTCCTGTCATCCGGGTCCCGCGTAATTCCCCCATTCTCGTATCGTCAGTCCTTGTTTTATCATCTGTGCCAGCGGGGCTCCACGTAATTCCACTCTGGACAAATAAATCCTGACAGAACCGGCGAGTTAGTAATACAATGGCCGACGGCAGTTACCCGAGGGAGGGTACTTGATGACAAATATTGCTAAGGCAATCGACCGGCTCCGAGAGGAACGCCGGGATGCGCAAAACCAAGTCCAAAAGCTTGGGGAAGCTATTTCGGTTCTCGAAAAGCTTACCCGAGGTACGGGCGCAACAATGCACGTGGGGGCACATCGCGCCAAGCGCGTACTCTCCGCAGCCGGGCGCAGGAGAATTTCTCTGGCCCAGAAAGCACGTTGGGCCAAGATCAGGCAGATGAAGAAAGCAGCCTAAACGCCGGGCGGGCCGCAGGCTCCGCGGAGTTCCCTCGCGAAACTGAAGCCCGCCGGATTCTTGCCTGGCAACCCGGTCTTACACCGCTCTGATCTTGTACTTTTTGGCCTTGCTTTCGCAGTGGCTAATTCTGTGTTACCGAGTAAGTAAGCTGCGAGCATCGGGCTGCGGGGCTAACCGGTTTGCTCGTAGCTCGCGGCTCGAAGCTCGTGGCCCAACCTAGCCGTGTCCTCCGCTGAGCTCGCGCACGATGCTGCCGACAAATGCCTTGGCGTCTCCAAACAGCATCAGGGTGTTATCGAGATAGTAGAGCGGGTTATCAATGCCGGCGAAGCCAGGATTCATGCTGCGCTTGATGACCATCACGGTATGGGCTTTGTCCACGTCGAGAATAGGCATGCCGTAGATGGGGCTGGAAGTATCGGAGCGGGCGGCCGGGTTGGTTACGTCGTTGGCGCCAATCACTAGCGCAACATCGGTCTGAGGAAAGTCGCCGTTGATCTCGTCCATCTCAATCAGGCGGTCGTAAGGAATATCGGCTTCGGCCAGCAGCACATTCATGTGGCCGGGCATGCGTCCGGCAACGGGGTGAATGGCAAAGCGCACGTCCACGCCGCGCTTGCTGAGACCATCGTAAAGTTCGCGCACTTTGTGCTGCGCCTGGGCCACAGCCATACCGTATCCGGGAACCACGATGACGCGGTTCGCGGCAGAAAGAATGGCGGCGGCTTCTTCCGGGGTCGCGCTGCGAACCGGTCTCGCTTCTTCTCCCGCAGCGGCCGAAGCTTGCACCTGACCAAAAGCTCCGAACAAGACGTTGGTGAAGGAGCGGTTCATGGCCTTCGACATGATGATGGAGAGGATGAGGCCCGACGATCCGTCGAGCGCGCCGGCGATGATGAGCAGTTTGCTGTCGAGGACGAAGCCCATGGCCGCCGCCGACAGGCCGGCATAGCCGTTCAACAACGAAATGACGGTCGGCATGTCCGCGCCGCCGATGGGGATGATCAACAACACGCCGAACGCCAGCGCGATCAGGATCATGAACGGAAACAGCGACCGCGCTTCCGGATGCAGGACCAGAGATACGGCGATCGCCAGAGCGCAGGCGAGCAGCACAAAGTTGACGAGGTTCTGGCCTTTGTAAGTCAGCGGCCGTTGCGGCAGAATTTCCTGCAGCTTGCCGGCAGCCATCAAGCTGCCGGTTACGGTCAAGCCGCCGAGAATGACCTCGAGCGACAGCACCGCCATCATGAAGCGCGAGATATCGGGTGTGCGCAGGTAAAATTCGGCCGAGCCCACCAGCGTTACGCAGAGCGCGCCAAAGGCGTGACTGAGCGCGGTTCGCTGCGGAACCGCCGTCATCGCCACGCGCCCGAGCGGAATGCCGATGATGGTGCCGAGCACCAGCCCAATGGCGATCAGCCGGTAATCCACGATGCCGTGGTGCAGCAGCGTGCCGCAGATCGCCAGCAGCATGCCAATTTCGCCCGCCCAGATGCCGTGGCGGGCCGTGGTCGGCGAGCTCATCCACTTCAGCGAGAGGATGAAGAGCACGCTCGCGATGAGATATAAGATCTCGATGACGACCTGGCCGCCTGCGAGTTCGGCCGTCATTATTGGCCCACCGACTTGGCCGCGGGTTTGGCCGCAGGGCGGCTGGATTTGAACATCTTCAACATGCGGTCCGTAATCAGGAAGCCGCCGACGATGTTGCTGGTGGCGGCGACCACGGCGATGAATCCGAAAACGGCGGAGAGCG
The DNA here is from genome assembly GCA_963725245.1 of uncultured Acidobacteriaceae bacterium. Taxonomy (GTDB): domain Bacteria; phylum Acidobacteriota; class Terriglobia; order Terriglobales; family Acidobacteriaceae; genus Acidiflorens. Next base: position 59,981 of record CAVRYC010000025.1, read on the forward strand.
TGCTCTTGTGCTCGCCCACCAGCACGATCGCACCCACCACCGCGATCGCATCCAAGGCGTTGGTGAGCGACATCAACGGAGTGTGCAGCAGCGGCGAGACTCGCCGGATCACTTCAAATCCGATGAATCCAGCGAGCACAAAAATAAAGAGTGCGTTGATCAGGTTCGAACTGCTGTTCATCTTTCCTCCGTCCGATTTTCCTAGCTGATGGAGAGCCGGGCGTCCCTGCCCGGCTAGACCCTATGACTTCCCCTCGGCTCCGCTCGGGGCTTCGGCAAAACCGGCAGGCTCGCGAGATGCCCGTCACTCCACCGTATGAACCATCAACCGGCCACGGGCGCCAGTGCGGGCAACTTGAAAAATTCGCGGACCCGGGCATTCACAATCTCGCCACCGTGGGTGAGCAGAGTCTCGCGAACAATTTCATCTTCGAGGTTCAGATTCAACTTTTGATCTTTGATCAGGTGAGTCAGGAACGCAGTGATGTTGCGGGCGTACATCATGCTCGCATGATAAGGCACGCCGGAGGCCAGGTTGATCGCTCCGATAATGGTCACACCATGCTTGACGACGGTCTTGCCGCCTTCGGTGATCTCGCAGTTGCCGCCACGTTCGGAGGCCAGATCGACGATCACCGAGCCGGGCGCCATTCCCTTCACCATATCTTCGGTTACCAACACCGGCGATTTTTTTCCCGGAATCACCGCCGCCGTGATCACCACATCGCTTTCCTGTACTACTTTTCCGAGCAACTCGCGCTGACGGCGGTAGAAGTCTTCATCCTGCGCCCGGGCGTATCCGCGAGCGTCCTGCGCGTCTTTCGCCTCGATGGGAAGCTCGACAAAACGTCCGCCGAGACTCTGCACCTGCTCCTTCGCCGCGGGCCTTAAATCGTAGGCCGAAATCACCGCGCCCAGGCGGCGCGCGGTGGCGATTGCCTGGAGTCCGGCAACGCCGCAGCCGATCACGAACACGCGGGCGGGTGTGATGGTTCCAGCCGCAGTGGTAAGCATGGGGAAGATGCGCGGGTGGGAGTCGGCGGCCAGCAACACCGCCTTATAGCCGCCGGCGGTTCCCATCGAGGAGAGTGCGTCCATGCTTTGGGCGCGCGTTGTGCGCGGCATCAACTCCACGGCAAACGCGGTGACGCCGGCGTGCGCGATCTCCTGCACGATGTCCGGCGAACCGAAGGGGCGCTGAAATCCGACGAGGATCTGATCGCGGCGAAAAAACGGCATATCCTGCTTCCCCGTCACGTCGTTGGAACCGTAGCAAAGAATCTGCACGACGACGTCAGCGGCGGCAAACACGGCGGCGCGGTCCGCAATGATCTTCGCGCCCTTGTCGGCATACTGGGAATCGGGATAGCCGGCCTCGATTCCAGCGCCGGACTGTATGTGGACTTCGAAACCCGCTTTGGTCAGCGTCGGGAGGACTACCGGCACGAGCGCAACCCGCCGCTCCCCCGGATAACTTTCTTTCGGCACACCGATGATCACGAGGCCCTGCCTGTTTAGCGATTTTGTGTCGCGATTGAGAAGATCGGAGCCGCCCGGCTCGCATCAATCCTACTCTTGCGGGCAACTTCTAAGGAAACCACAATTTTAGTTGAGCGGAGGGAACGCGCGCAAATAGCTACCGCTTCTGGTCCCAGGTCTTAGGTCTTAGGTGTCAGGCCTTAGATGTCAGGTCTCCGGAAAGTCAAGAACAAGGTCTTCCTAAGACCTGAGACCAGCACCTGAGACCTATTACGGCAGCGAGAGACTCAACCGCAAGCCGTCATCATCATGGCAGGCGGCGATGTCGGCGCAGTTTTGGACGATCCAATCGGCACCGGCGTCTTCGAGATCACGGCGGATCATGGTCGTGAGGAATGCAATCACTCTGGCGCCAGCGGCCTTTCCCGCACGAACTCCAGCGGGCGCATCTTCTACCACGATGCAATCGGAGGCGGCAAACCCGAGCTTCGCCGCCGCCTTCAGATAAGGCTCGGGATCGGGCTTCCCGATCTTCACGTCGCTCGCGGTGATCATGGTTTTGGGGATGGGCAGGCCCGCGGCCCGCAAACGCACCTCGGCCAGCGGGCGCGTGCATGAGGTCGCAATGTTCCAGCGTTCGGGAGGCAGAATGTTCAGGAGTTGCCGAGCGCCCGGCAGCAGAACCACGCCATCGAGGTCTTCCATTTCGCGGCGTTCGACTTCGCGATCTTCTCTGTCGAGAACGACGTCAGTCAATGTCCGCCTTGGGCAACAGCTCGCGGATGGTGGTTCGACTCGGGCGCCCATGCGCCATGCGGACCACGGTCTCCGGATCAAGGCCATGCTCAACCGCCCACCGCTGCCAGACCCGCGCGACCGCAGGAGTGGAATCGATGAGCACGCCGTCCAAGTCAAACAGCAGGCCACTGCAGCGGATCGCGATCATTTCAACTAATTTACATTGCCCGCTTTGCTGGTGGAGAGCCGGGCGCCCCGCCCGGCCAGAATAATAAAGCCCTCTCGCGGAGGGCCTGTTTATGCAGCGTTTTGTGTTGGTGAGCGCGGCAGGAATCGAACCTGCGACCCACGCCTTAAAAGGGCGTTGCTCTACCAACTGAGCTACGCGCCCCACCAATTTCAATCTAACACATTTTCAGCGCCGCATCTGCCCGTCAAGCGCTTCTCCGAAGCCATCGCGTTGGGATGGAGTCGCACAGTCGCTCGACTCGACGCGGCCTCCATTCCGCGCCCGGTGCGCCGTGACGTGCCCGGCGCAAAAGCGATACACTCTGCTTTCATGCTGCGTTCCCGTTTCTTCCGGGCAACAGTTGCGTTCCCGGTTTGCGCGATTCTGTCCTGCGCGATTTTGTCGCCGACGCTGAGCCACGCGTCGAAAAAGAAGGAGTTGCCCGCCGTGCGCTGGACCGCGGGCGCGCCCGGTTGCGCGTTCGAACGCGGCGATGACGGACGCTACCGCTGGACGATGACCGGGAAAGACCTCACCGTCACGCTTCTCGTGGATTCTCAGGAACTGACAAAGAGCCGCCGCCGCTTCTATCACCTCCTCGGCGTATACGTGGCTGTGACTTACACCGGTCAGGACAAATTTGAGTTTCCGGCTGACCTGCGGATCGACTTCGTTCGTCATCACGACGTTCTTGAGGGCTTCGAGGATCCCACAGAACTCTCCAACAAATTGCAGAACGACTTGGATACGCTGGTCTTCCAAACCGAGCGCCAGATCAAGAAGAATCCCAAAATCACCGAAGAAAAGACGGCTCACTTAAGAGAGTACGAAAAGGAAGCTGCCGAGTTCATCGAGTTTCTAAGCACGCAAAGCCTCGATCCCAGCACAGTGATGCTGACCCCGGGCAATCCCGAAGCCCACGGCTGGGTCTTCTTCGCGACCAGCAACAAATGGATCGGTCCGTGGAAAGAGCGGGAGGATTTTATTCTCGGGGTCTGGATGAAAGACAAAGTCTGGCAATTTCCCTTTTCGCTGCCACCGACGGAAGGCGACCTGATCCTGCGCAAGCCGCCGGAGTAAGTGGGCGCGAGACGCGCCAGAAAATTGTGTTACAGTTTCGTGCTCATGGAGACTCGCCCCGAAAGCAGCGCCAGAAGCCAAGAAACCCGCAGTGGTTTTCTATTGCCCAGTCTGCGCCGTGGAAGTCAGCGATCCGCTGACCTGCGGCGATTGCTCGGCCGTCATCTGCCGCCGCTGCGGAACGCCGCTGGAATCGTCGGATGAACTGGGTATGGGATAGAAGCGGTCGTTGGTCGTTAGTCGTTGGTCGTTGGCAACACCCACAGCGTCTACCGATTGTGAGCTGCGACGAACGGCGAACGAAGATCGCGAACGACTAACGACCAACGACTAACGACCAGCGACCAACGACTCGATCTGCGGATGAATAACTCACCGACTACTGAATGAACACCGAAGCCGAAACATCCGGTCAGCAGCCGAGTCTCGTCCGCGGGCTTAGTTTGCTGGACTCCGTGCTGCTGCTGGTAAGCGGCATCATCGGCTCTTCTATTTTTCTTACCGCCAAAGATATTGCCGGGCCTTTGCCGAATCCGACATTGTTTTTTCTGGTGTGGGTGCTCGGTGGAGTGATTTCGTTGTGCGCCTGCGTCGCCTTCGCCGAACTCGGCTCCATGTTTCCCGACTCCGGCGGACAATACATTTACCTCCGTGAAGCTTACGGCGACTTGGTCGCGTTTCTTTACGGCTGGATGTTGTTCGCGGTCGCAAATGGGGGCACTATCGCCGCACTCTCCGTCGCGTCGGCAGCTTACATGGGCAGCATCATTCCGGCCATTTCGCAACAACATGTAATGTTCTCGCTGGCAGGCATTCCGTTCACACGCGCGCATGCGGTCGGGCTGCTACTGATCGCCATCCTCACTTATGTCAATGTTGTCGGACTGCGCTGGGGCGCACTCCTCCAGAATGTCTCCACCTGGACCAAGTTCGCCGCCATGGCAGCCTTCGTTGTCCTGGGATTTGCCATCGGTAAGGGGCATTGGTCGAACTTCAGTGCGCAGGCGCCGGGCGGGCTAAGCCATGGGATGCTAAGTCCAGGACAATTGATCTCCGCTCTCGGCGTCGGTTTGATCGCCGTGTTCTGGGCCTACGACGGCTGGGTCTACGTCACGTGGGTCGCTGGCGAAGTCAAAGACCCGCGGCGCAATGTGCCGCTGGCCATGGTTTTAGGCGTGCTCGTGGTGGGCGCGATTTATCTCGCCATGAACATGACGTACGTTTACGCTCTGCCGCTGACTGAAATCGCAAAATACGAAACCATTGCCCACGCCGCCGCAACAAAACTCTTTTCGCCGGCGGCCGCGGTCTGGCTGTCGGCCATGATCGCGATTTCGTGTTTCAGCGCGGCGGCGGCCTGCACTCTGTCGGGCGCGCGCGTCTATCTCGCCATGGCACAGGACGGCGTTTTCTTCCGCCGCATGGCCGTCATCCATCCTAAGTGGCGCACGCCCGCCTTCAGCCTGATCGGCCAAGGCATTTGGGCCGCGGTGCTCACCGTGAGCGGACGCTACGACCAGCTTTACACCTACGTCATCTTTGGCATGGTGCTGTCCTACACGCTGACCGTTATCGGCCTTTTTATCTTGCGCTGGAAGCGACCCGACGTTCCCCGCCCCTATCGCTGCACCGGATACCCGTGGCTGCCCGCGATCTACGTTCTGGTCGGCGTCGCCTGGACGCTTAACACCATCATCCAGCGGCCAACCGAAGCCTTCTGGGGCGCGACCATTGTGCTGATCGGCGTGCCGGGATATCTGTATTGGAAGCGCGGGAGCCGCGCAGCACTCGGATGAACCAGTCCTAGGAGGAGCTTGCTGAACCCAGAATACACGAGGATCAGGGGGCGGGAAATCCGAGTGGGCTATGCACCCCTCCGCCATCCTTCTCATCTCCTGCCCCGACCGCAAAGGGATTGTGGCCACGGTGGCCGACTTCGTCTATCGCCACAACGGCAACATCCTTTGTGCCGATGAGCACGGGGACGAGGAATCGAATCTCTTCCTCTTGCGGGTCGAGTTCGACCCGGCCGATTTCGATTTTGACCTGGCCCAGTTTTCCGAGCGCTTTGCTCCCATCGCCCGCGACTTCCAGATGGACTGGCGGCTCGCCCGCTCCGCCGACCGCACCCGCATCGCCATCTTCGTCTCGAAACATGACCACTGCCTGCAGGACCTGCTCTACCGCCACCAGAGTGGCGAACTGCCCTGCGACATCCCGCTGATCATTTCCAACCATCCCGATAACCAGCGCATCGCCGACTTTCACCGGGTCCCCTACTTCTTCGTACCGGTCACGAAAGAAAACAAGCGGGAAGCGGAACAGAAACAAATCGCGCTCGTCCGCGAACACAAATGCAGTCTCGTCGTCCTGGCGCGCTACATGCAGGTGCTGTCGAACGAGTTCATCGCGACCTTGGGCTCCGAGAAGCTCATCAATATTCACCACTCTTTCCTGCCCGCGTTCGTCGGCGCCAAACCCTACCGCCAGGCCTTCCAGCGCGGCGTGAAGCTGATCGGAGCCACGGCGCACTACGTTACTCAAGTACTCGATGATGGCCCCATCATCGAACAGGACGTGGTCCGCATCTACCACCGCGACACCGTCGACGACTTGATCCAGAAGGGCCGCGATCTCGAAAAAGTCGTCCTGTCGCGCGCCGTCCGCTGGCATGCGGAAAACCGCATCCTGCTGTATGGAAACAAAACCGTGGTCTTTCAATAGCCCGACCCAATAGCCCGACTGGGGCGCTCGATCCCGTAGAGACACGGCGTGTTGCGCCTCCTGGCACAGAGTAAGTCGGGGCAAGCTCGTCTCTCCGGCGGGTATTAGGGCAGCCACTTCCGTAACCAGGTAACCAATTGCGCGGCCCTTCCCTTTCGGCTTTACTAAAGGATGGTGCCCATTTGAAAGCAGTAACGCGCGATCTCGAAGGAGATGACCTTGGTTGAGGACCCCAAATGGGAACTGGCTCTGCTGGCTACCGTCCAGAGTTTCTATCAGCGGCTGCTGAGCGACCAGCTTGGCGGAGAGATGCCGGCGCCCGCCGACCTCGCCCCCGACGTCATCAGCCACCCGGCCGACGTGCGCGCCACCCTCGATCAAATGCACCTCTGGATCCAGCTTCTCGATATGGCGATCACTCCCGCCATGTTGCGGCTTGGAGTGCAATCCGACCTTGATCCCGAGGTTGCCGAAGCGTTGCTGCGCTACTTCGCGCGCCACCGCGACGATTCCGCCGCCAATCGCGACAAAACCGATCTGGTCGCAACCTTTCTGTTTCGCCATCCTCGTGTGGCTGGCCAGTGGGAGCAGCGTGGCTACGGCCTCGATGGATCCATTCCTCTGTCTCCGTTTGAAATTGCGCTGCTGGAAATCCTGTCCGAGTCCGACGTGCCCGTGCTGTCGGAAGCGGATGTGCAACTGCTGCGCGAATTCAGCCCCTTGCTCGACCAGGCGAATCGCTTCCAGGACTTCAGCGCGCTCATGGACTCCGGCATCATCCAGCGGGTTCGGGAGTTGAAAGCTGCGCTCGGCGAATCGATCTATCATCCCGGTGTGCTGGCCACGCTCGCGCCTTACAATTCCGCCTTCGGCGACCGTTTCCATACGCTGTTCGCCAGCGCCGCGGAAGAGATCAAGGATTACGCCCAGCGCCTTGAAGAACTCGGCGGCAGCATCCTCAGTACCGTCGACGGCGTCGAAGTCACCGTGGAGCACGTCGCCGCGCTGAACCAGGAGAACCTGCTGAAAGTCGACTACGGCGCGGCTCTGGAGAAATTCCTCCGCGTCTCCCGGCTGAAAAAAGAGTTGGAACGCAGGCCGCCAATCCGCCGTGCCCAACCGGACCCCACACTTCCCGGTCACGCAGTGCGAGCGGGCGGCGCGGCGGCTGCTGCTCCGGCGATCGCTTTCAAGTACGTTCCCGCCGCTATCACACCGCAGGCGCTCTCGGTGGAAGAAGCCAAGTTGCGGAGGGTGGAAGAATCGATCCGTATCTTCGTGCGCGTCGCCGATCCCAAGTTCCGCCAGATCGTGCCCATGCGCTATTTCAACCTGATGCTCAGTCCCGCCGAGATTGAGGCCTACACCGCCGACTATCTCGAACAAGCAGGACCGCGGGCGGACGCAGCCCGAATGCTGCTCCGCGTAGTCGCCGTAACGGCGCGCATGACCACCGAACTGGAGGAGCTCAAGCGCTCGCGGAATTCCCGCTCCGTCTGGAAGCTGCACGCCGATTCCCTGGTAGTCCTCATCGACCTCGCCCAGCGCCTCGCTGACGCCGTAGACCGGCTCGACTTGATCATCGGTCAGCAGCCCATCGGTCAGGATTTGGAGACGCAGGCAAACAGTGAGACTCTCCGCAGCTCACTTGAAAAGCTGCGCGAGCGCACCTCCGAGGCCGCACAGCTCCTCGCCGAGGCGTAACCACCGAACACAAAAGCGAGAGGCCGTTCATCCCTCTTATTCCCGAACCCAGTTCAAAACAGCCGCTAGCGCCTGGCACGCTCCAGCCTCCCGATAACGTCGGACTGCGGGCCGGACTGCGAGCGTTGGTTAGTTGACAGTCAGCATTGCGAGCGGTTACTTCGGGGCCGTGGAATCGCTGTCTTGCCGGGGGGAATTGGGCTGGGTGGAATCGGGCTTGGCTGGTTGAGATTTCGCTCGGTCGGGCTTGGTGGAATCGGACTTCATGCGGAAGACGATTTTGCCTTTTTCGTAGACGACTAATTCGTCCGCAGCGGGAGCGGGAGCGGCCGATGGATTTTGCTGGCGCTGCTGGCTTCTTTGTCCTGGTGGATTTGGCCGCGTCAGCTGATTTTGTCGCGTCGGTGGATTTTATCGCGTCGGCTGATTTTGTTGGCTCAGCCGGGATTGGCTGAGAGATCTGAGCAGGAGGTGCGGCCGGGCGGAGCCATCCGATACGGGAACCGATCAGGAAGCTGACGGTGATGAAGGCGAGAATGGCCAGAGCCCCAAGGACGAGAGTCCAGGCTTCGTAAGGAGGGCGGCGAGCGGGCAGAGGGCTGGCTGCATCGAAGCCGGGCAGGATGGATGGGGGCGGAACGAGTTCGGGCCGGACAACTGCGGCGGCGGGTTCCTGCTGACCAAGTTCGATGGCGGCCTCGCGAATGCGGGCGCACTCCTCGGCGAAACCTTCGAGCAGTTTCTGGTCGGAGTGGGAAAAGGCGCCGGTAGAGGGAGAGAAGACTTCGAGGATTCCGGTGAGAGCGTTCTTGTCGTTACTGTCGAAGACGGGAACGATGAGGATGGAGCGGATCCCGAGGCGGCGGGAGAGGGCGGGGTCGACGCGAGGGTCGAACTCGGTATCGACAGAAAGCTGGGGCTGATGGGTTTCGAGACAGGCGCCGGAGAGACCGTCGCGGGTGTTGAGGGTGACGCCGAGATCTGGGGCGAGGGGTCCGTTCGCGGCACGGCAGACCATTTCATCGCCGCTGGCGAGAGCCAGGGCGGCAGAGTTGGCGTGGATGGCTTCGGCGGCGCGGACTACGAGCGTGTTGAGGACGAAATCGAGAGCGAGGTCGGGTGGAAAACCGGCGAGGCGATGCTGCTCAAGCGTAACGGTCGGGTCAAGAGGAGACTCGTCAGGGCGGAACTCGGACCTCGAGATACGTTGCGGAAGCATTCTTTTCTTGTCTTAGGCTCTGAGGCGAGTTTCCCGCTAAACGGGGGGGAAGTCAATTGGCGAAGAGATTCGCTGCCTTTGAAATTTGGGGCGCGGAGCTATCCGCGCCTTCTTGTTCGCGCTGGGAGCGGAACTCGGCAGAGTTAGATCAGTTTCGCGGAGTGCCACTGGATCGGGGCGAACGGTGACGCGGGCGGGGTCGCCCGCGTCCACACTGGCGGCGATTGCACGGTTTCGGCGAAGACACGGCGAGGGCCTACGGCAGTTGCATTCCGGCGGTACCGGACTGATTATTGCCGCCGGCGGCCACGGAGTACTCGACGAAGGTGACGTTCTTGAGACCGGCGGAACTGGCGGTGACAGTGACCGTGGAGACGGTGGTCCGGCAACTGTAGAGTGGTACGAGCCAAGCCTTTGGCGTCGGTGACCGCGGAAGACGGATTGGGAACGGCACCATTGTTGGCGGTGAAGTTGATGGTGACACCGGGGACGCCGTTCCTGTAGGCGTCTTGGGCCTGCGCGACGATAGGGTTGGGGAGGATGGAACCTTCGGTACCGGTCTGCTTCGCTCCGCCGTAGGAGATGATTTTAATGGCGGCGGCGGCAGTAGCGGTAGCAGTGGTGGTGGCAGTACCGAAGCCAGTCCCGGACATCGTCAGGGTGTAGGTGCCAGATTTTTGCGGAACGGTATAGGTGATGGAAGCGTTGCCGCTGGCGTCGGTGGTGACGGAACCAGTGCCAGGGCCGGAGGAGGGAGAGAATACGCCGCCTTTGCCGCCATCGCTGAAGTTGACGGTGGCGCCGGCGTCGGGTTGTCCGTTATATGGATTGGCGACCTGGACCTGGATGGGATTGGGCAGCGAGGTGCCGACGGTAGCAGTCTGGCGCGTTGCCTCCGGTAACGGTGACGACGGGAAAGAGTCCGTAGGCTTCGAGACTAGTCTGGGTGCCGACGAAGAGCTTGCCGCCGGCGACGGTCTGAGTGACAAAATGGCCAACGTGTGGAAACGCGTCGCGCTTGTTGGGGGCCTGAATCGTGGAATAGAGCAGTTGGAGAGGAGCGTACTGGTTCTGGCAGGTGCCTGGCGGTGCGCTTGCGGTACAAGCGTTAAAGGCGAGAAGTTCACTACCGCTGATCACCCACAGAATTCCGTTAGTGTTGCCATTGGCAGAAATGGATGGGGAGTGGCTGCCGCTATATTTCTGGGCAGTCATAGCGGGAGTGCCCAGCTTTCCGCCGGACACCGGATAAGCCAATAGCGGAGAGGCATCGGGTGCGAAGTACACGGTCTTGTTCCAGTAGGCGGCAGAACCGAACTGGACGTTGTAGTCATTTTCCGGGTTGGCGCTTTTTTCCAGCAGAGGGAATTCCTGGACGATCGGAGGCTGAGGATCGGTCGGCCCCCCCGGCGTGTACATTCCCAAGTCATCGCGATTGAGAACGTAGACCCACCCCTGCTTGCCGCTGGCGACGAGTTCATGGGGAGTGGGACTGTCGTCTTGATCGGGGAGGATGAGAACGCCGGTGGAACTCAAGTCAAGATCGTTGGTGTTGAGGTAGGCCACGGTCCAAGGGGTGAAATAATCGTAAACCGTGAGATCGGGGTAAAGCTTCACCACGCTATTGCAGTAGGTCTGGCCACCGGTTGGGAGATCATAGTGGCCCGCGCCGGCGACTTCGGCGGTCTCAAAAAAAATGTTGCCGGCTTCGTCAGCGGCAAGACCGGTGCCGGCCTGCCAGATGGAAGTCAATCCCCAGTCGGGCGACGTGTTGAAGACCGCGAGTGGGGCCAGATACTCAGGACTCCCCATAGCATTGCGTTGTAGGAAAGGACCCAGCCGCTGTTTTGGTCGTTGCAGCCGTTCGAGCCGAAGCCCATGTAAAGCACGCCGTTGAGCAACAAGAGGCCGGGGCGGTTTTTCTGGTGCAGGCTGTTGAAAACGGTGACGTGTCCCTTTTTACTGGTGCGTTTGGATGTTTTTGATTTGGACGGGGCTGCCCGGTTGCTCATTGCCGTTGGTGATGTCGAGGGCGTGGATGTGGTGACGGACGGTGCCGTTCAGAGCAGTCTTGGCCACCAGATACATGGTATTGGTGGTGGTATCGATGACGGGAGTTCCTATGATGCCTTCCTCGTCGAACCCGTTTCCGAGACCGCAGGGCAAAGTCTTGTCGCTGACAGTGGCGGGAGTGCCACCGACGTTGAGCATGCTGGCGTGCCAGAGCTGGGCGCCGGTGTCGGCGTCAATGGCGTAAACGGAATCCGCCATGGTGACGACGTAGACGACGTTGTGGGTACCCTGCCCGGCAATGCTCACGTTGGGCATGTAGAGGGGCTGGGCCATCACGTCGGCGTTGGGCGACGCAGCCACGCCAGGGTCGACGGGAAAGCTGAAGAGGTGGCCGAAGCTGTTCTTGTTGACGTTGGCGGGGGTGAGCAGAGTTTCGTAGATATTCGCGCCGTCGCGTGCGCTATCAAAGCGGCTGGTGGGAAAAGGCTGCTGCGCGAACGAAGGCGACAGCAAGACAATACAGACGACGAGCAGAGTCAGGCAAAGATTGCGGACAGGCGACGCACACATCGATTGACGAATGGTCATGATGAATGGTCCGGGAAGCCGCGCTGGAACGGATTTTCGCAACCTGGGGTGACAAGAAATTGCGCATTGCCTTGTTTCCTCCAAATACAACAGCCGGGAGCCGGGGTTTACCCTGGTAAATAGCACTTGAACAGGGAAGGGCTTACTGTAAAAGTAGAACCTAACGGAATCTGTAACTAGGTATGGAGCCTTTTATACAGCTTAAGGATGTGGAATCACAATCCAATTGTTTAGGGCAAGGTGCAAAGTCTTGCACATTCTGCATATTTTCTTCTGGCGGAACTCGCGCTTTCACGCACGTTGCGGCGCGACTGATTTTCGAAGCGCTTACGCAGCTTGCGGAAAAAACCGGCGCTGCCCTTGATTTTGGGTGGCACAGCGGTTTACCTGTCCAGTCTCATGACATCCTTTACACCGCGTTATCAAGACATCCTTTACAGTTGGGTTGAGTGCAAAGCTCTGCGGTGGAGAGGCGTTGGGCGAGGATATCGATCTCCTTGAGCAGCGAGTTGCAATAGTAGACCAGGATACGACCAGGGAGGCGGACCAGTAGTACCGGTTCCCGAGCGAGCGCCTTAGTGATTTCCCACCGTTGTCCGTCGAGTTTCAGTTGGCCTTGCGATCCCAGTTGTTGGACTTCCGCGTCTTCGGGATAGCACCACGGAGGCGGATCGGGGTCATAGCGGCGCGGACTAGGAACCAGCGCGTGGCGGGCGTTTGCATGCCGAGCGCCTCGTGCGGGCGGAGATAGTTGTACTCGTAGCGGAACTGGTCCAGCCACGCCTGATCCATCTCGGCATCGTGCAGGCGTCGGCGCCGGGCCATCTCCAGCGCGAGATGGAAGCGTTCGACCTTGCCTTGGGTCTGGGGGTGCCGAATCCCGCTCAACAGACAAGCGATACCTTGTTTCATCAACCACACCTGTAACTTCGTCCAGCCGCCGGGCGCCTGCGCATTCCACCAGGGCGTGCCGTGATCCATCAGCATGGCCTCGGGCACGCCCGCGCTGAGAAAGGCGTGCTCGAGCCGTTCCTGCACGGCTTCGGTGCGCGTGCTTCCGGTTTTCTCCAGCGCGATGATGAAGCGGCTATGATCGTCCGTCACCGACAGTGGGCCGACCGGCTGCTGGCATGCCTTGGGACTCTTGAAATCCATCTGCCAGAGTTGGTTAGGGGCCGCGCGCTCGAAGCGCTGCAAAGTCTGAGACCGACGATCGTCGGGACGCACCAGTCCGTGCCGTAACAATACGCGATGCACGGTAATGACCGGCAAGACGATGCCTCGCCACGGAGCAGTGGCTGTAATTTAAGCGTGTCCTACCGGCCGCTGCCGCCGCAACTGGGCGATGCGCTCCTACACCGACGGGGCGGTCTGGCGCGGGCATGCTGGGGACGGCGGCTGTGCTCCTCAATCCCGATGACTCCCTGTTCGCGATACCGCTTCAGCCAGAGGTGCCCAGTCGGTCGAGAGATGCCAAACTCGGCACATAACTGGCTCAGGCTCTGTTGCCCCTGATGCGCTCGTACCACAAACTCTACCCGCTGATCCCGGACCGCCATCGTTCGCCACGCCATCTCGCCCGCTCCTCGGCGGGCGTTCCTTTACACTGCCGCACTCGCTCCGCTCGCGCGGCAGTGTAAAGGATGTCGTGATAACAACTGTAAAGAATGTCATGGAACAGAACAGGTTTACCGCTGCGGCAACTGCCTTGTCTTGAATTCGGCTTTAGCCGCTGAGGGCACGGCTCTCGACCAGGAATTACTTTTTCCGCAAGCTGTTACGGCATTAGCTCCGCTGGTTCAATACTCGGTCGCGATTCATGTGCGGTTCCACGCCCGAGTCTACTCTCATTCTCAGCAGCGCCGTTTGTCCCGTTAAGGTTAAGGTCGGGGTCGCACCTTTCAACGTTGTAGACGCGTATCGCGTGCGAAACTCTTTGCACCCTTCCATACAACTTTTCGGGAGTTTCCGGGTTCAATAGTATGTAGGAGTGTGATTGTCAGGAGGAGATCTTGAAAGTATCGCGCTTGTTTGGTAAGGCAATCGGTTTCGGGTTGGCGGCGAGAGCCGTTCTTTTATCCTGTGTGATTGGCGCAGCGGCATGGGCTTGCGCCCAGAGTGGCGCCATGACTCCTTATCAGGGCGAATCGGACGGCGTCAGCGCCGGCGGAAAATGGCTGGAGTTTCACTCCACCGACAAGATGACGGGCGCAAAAAAAGTGCGCTTTGAAATCCAGTCAGACAATTATTTTAAGGAAGACCCGGAGTACAAGCCCAGAGTGGATCTGTTTTGCGAAGACGGCAAGCTCAAGCTGGCCGACTTCAATCCCGGAGTCAGACTGCCTCCGCCGAACCGCCCCGGCTTCTGGGGACAGCCCCAGTTGGAAGTGGAGGTCCGGGTTGACGATGCGCACTACTTCAAGGGCTGGAACTGGATGCGCGGTCACTTCCTCTCCATGGACAAAGGCACCGTTCGGGGCATGATCGGGGCTCAGGTTTTCAATGTGAAACTCCCAACGCGGAGCGGACGGCAGATCGCCGAGTTTTCTCCCAGCGGGCTGGATCTGGATCGAGTCAAACACGCCTGCGATCTGACGCCGAAGAAGCCGAGTTCGGATTAGGGCTGGTCGTCACGGACGTCGCATGGGCTTAAGGAGGCGCGGCATAGGTGAATAAGACATTTGCGCTTGTCCTATTGCTTGGGTTATTTGCGACCGCACGGCCCATGAAGGCCCAGGAACAAGCCTCGAAACTTGAGGTATATGGCGGGTACTACTACGCGCGCTTTAATGTAAATGCCAACGTCCCCGGGATTGCGCCCTCGGCAACATACAACGGCAACGGCGGGGGTGGCCAGCTCGAGTACAACGCCAACCACTGGCTCGGTGTGGTGGGAGATCTGAGCGGCTTTTATGCGACCAGCAGCGGGAGCGGCGCATTCGCTGGAGTAGCGTTCACCTATCTTCTTGGGCCCAGAGTGAATTTCCGGCGCGGCAAAGTTACTCCGTTCGCTCAGGCCCTCTTCGGAGGCGTTTGGACAACGGACGGCATTGCCAAATCAACGGGGCCCGAAAATAATTTTGCCATGACAGCGGGCGGCGGCATTGATTTCAAAGTATCCAAGCACGTCTCCGTTCGCCCCGTACAGGCCGAGTACTTCATGACCAAAATCCCCGACGGTCTCAACAACCGCCAGAACAATTTGCGGCTTGGCGCCGGAATCGTCTTACGGCTGGGCCAAGAGTAGTTCAGAAAACGAGCAGCGCCAAAGAATTTGGCTGTGAGCTCGGCGATTCGGCTAATTCAGATGGGCACTCTCCCCAAGGGTACGATGAACTGGATGCCCTCAACGCGCTTGCCTTGCAGCCGTTCATCGTTGGTGACAAAAAGATCCGCGTTCGCGCTGGCGGCGCAGGCCAACTGAATGGCATCCGGCGCCTTGAGCGATCGCTCCGAGCGCAGGGCAGCATACAACTTGGCCGCCTTCGCATCGAAGACGATCATCGTCGCCGTGGTTGAAATTGCGCGCTCATACCTTCGGCAGAGTTCCGAGTCGTGCCGCTCGGTTGGTTTGACCAGAACCTCCCCTAAGGTGAGCGTGGATGTCAGTAGTTGATCGCCTCGCTCCAGCATCTTGGAACGGAGCCGCGCGACCGTCTTCGAGAGCGGGCCGTGGTCCTCGAAGAGATAAATGAAGAGGTTGGTGTCCCAAAAAACGCGGCTCATTCCCACCCTTCACGCAAGCGTCGCACATAGTCGTCCGCGTGCTCGTCAGCCCAAAGATTCTTTCCCGAACCACGAAGAGCCAGTAAAGGGTCGTCTTCCACCGCTCGCTCCGCAGCTTTTGCGCACCAACCCTGATACCACGAGAGAACTCCTCGGAAACAGTTTTCGGGCAACTCCTGCGGCTTTGGTGAAATCTTCCCTCCTTCGCGCTGCGGATGATAGGCGTCGCCCGGGCGAAAGAGCCGGCGGCGGCCCGGCGACGTTTCAACGAGCATTCTGTAACGTCCTGGGTTTGGAGGCCGATTGGCAACGCAATGCTGCACCACATGCACATAAAAACCCGGTCGAAGCGGGCCCATAAACCTGAGCTCTTTCGCAGATCGGGCAAACTCGACAATTTCTTCGATCAGAAAATCGGGACGCTCGGGGTGCCGCTGGTGAAGCATGAGCGTCGCAACCCAAACTTCGTCGGCCAATTTAATAGCGGGGCTGGTCACAGTCGTGCTTGTCATAAAGAACTCCTATAAGGTTGAAGGCCTCGCCCTTCCAGCTTGCAAACGGCTTCGATGGATCGCATCCTCGCTTTTCGAGTGGACTGGGATATTTTCTGGTCTTGGCATCAATCCTAATTGGGGGCCGTGCGCAGCTTTTCGGAACGAAGCGAGCGGTCATTTTGACCTCGCGTTGTACCCCTTCATAAGTAGGCATTTTGCATCCTCCTCTAGCATGCAGTACATTATTACTTAGTATTATGTAATTGTCAATACTAATTGTTCCCCAGTCAACTTTGAAGCGACCTTACTCTAACTGCCGTTTCGGATTAAGGGAAAACTCCGCACTTGCACCCCCTATACTTCCCGCGAATCCAATGATGGTATCGTTGGACTTGCATCGGGAGGCGCATGAAGATTGGCATCACCTGTTATCCAACTTACGGCGGCAGCGGAGTTGTCGCCACCGAACTGGGGCTCGAGCTCGCTCGCCGGGGCCACGAGATTCATTTCATCTCCTATTCCCAGCCCATTCGTCTGACCGGGCCCGAACCTAACATTCATTATCATGAGGTCGAGGTCACGCGCTATCCGCTGTTTGAATATCCTCCTTACGATCTGGCGCTGGCGACGCGCATGGCCGAGGTGTCGCAGCTCTACGAACTCGATTTGCTGCACGTGCACTATGCGATCCCGCATTCGGTGAGTGCGATGCTGGCCAAGCAGATGCTGGCGGCAACTCCGCCGCGGAAGCATTTGCCGTTTGTCACCACCCTGCACGGCACCGACATCACTCTGGTCGGGCTCGACCGCTCGTATCTTCCGATTACGCGTTTTTCCATCGAGCAGAGCGACGGCGTAACGGCCATCTCGCAATATCTGCGCAACCGCACGCTTAAAGTGTTCGACGTCAAGAACCACATCGAAGTCATTCCGAACTTCGTGAACTGCGACGACTATCTGCGCAAATCGGAATGGATGGAAAAGCGCAGCGAGTATGTCTCCAACGACGAGCGGCTGCTGGTGCACCTTTCCAACTTCCGCCCGGTGAAACGCGTCCTGGATGTGATCGAAATCTTCGACCGTGTCCGCAAGAAGATTCCTTCCAAGCTGTTACTGATTGGCGACGGGCCCGATCGTTCCCAGGCGGAATGGCTGGCGGTGCAGAAAGGCATTCACGAGCACGTGCTGTTTCTCGGGAAGCAGGATCAGGTCCGGGAAAAACTCGCCATCTCGGACGTGATGTTGATGCCCAGCGAACTGGAAACGTTCGGACTCGCGGCACTGGAAGGGATGGCCTGTGAGGTCGTCCCCATTGCCACTCGCTCCGGAGGAGTGCCGGAACTGATCGAGCACGGCGTGACCGGATTCCTGGCCGATGTCGGCGACGTGGAAACCATGGCGCGTTACGCCATCGATCTGCTGAATGATGAATCCGCCCTGCGCGCCATGGGGAAACGGGCGCGTGCCGCCGCCCAGGAAAAATTCTGCGCCAGCAAGATCATTCCGCTTTACGAAGACTTTTACCGAAAGGTGCTGGAGCGCTCGTCAAAGTCGTCATCAGCTCTTCCGGATTAGGCAGAATGGGCAGCCGCAACCGGATCAGCGTGCCGCCGCCTTCGCGGTTTTCGATCATCATCTTGGCCGCATCGCCGTAGAGCACCTTCAGACGCTCGGCAACGTTGGCCATGCCGATGCCGCCGCCCCCAAAACCATCGGGTTGCTCAAGCAATTGCGCTGCCCCCATGCCGATGCCGTCGTCTTCCACTTCGACCACCAGCCGCGATTTGATCAGGCGGCTGCGCAGCGTAATGCTGCCGCCTTCGACTTTGGGAGAAAGTCCGTGCTTGATGCAGTTTTCGACCAGCGGCTGCAGCAGCATGCTGGGAACCATGGCTTCGAGAGACGCCGGATCGAGATCCTTGACGACCTTGAGCTTGTCCCGTCCAAAGCGCACGACTTCAATGTCCAGATAATTGTCGATGAACTCCACTTCCTCGCGCAGCGGAACGAACGAATCCGCACTGTGCAGCAGGCGGCGAAGAATGGTAGCGAGCTTCAGGATCATCTCCCGCGCCGTGTCGGGATCGAAGCGCACCAGCGACGAAATGGAATTCAGCGTGTTAAACAGGAAGTGCGGGTTGATCTGATTCTGCAACGCCACCATGCGCGCCTGCAGCAGCAACCGCTCCTGCTCTTCCAGCTTGATCTGGATGCGGACGCTGTTGAAGATTTTCAGTTCCGTGCCCACCACCATGACCACCGTCAGGTAGATCGCGCTCTCCACCAAATACCCATCCAGAGTTCCACGGGAGCCATTCACCCACAGGCCGGGGCTTTCCAGGCTGAAGATGGAGTTCGGCCAGAAGCGCCAGATTTCCGTCTGCAGAAAACGCATGCCTACGATGGTCACGAAAAAAGCGATCTGCCAATCGAACACGCGCGGCCGCGGCAGATTGCGGCGAATCATGCGATAGAGGGTGAGGTCGATGAACGGCGAGAACGACCAGATATCTTCCTGTTCGGGCGCGACCCGGCGCAACTGCCCGGCGATAATTCCGGCAAGCACATTCAACGGCAGGCTGGCCCACTCTCCGTGCAATGCCGCGGGCAGCGACATCAGCGCTCCGCCCAGCCCTCCCGACAAGCGCCCGCCCACCACGCCCAGCAGCAGCGCGGTTTCCAGCGACAGGTCGCCGGCGAGGAAGCTTTTAACGCTGACATCGTATCCAGACGCCGAGTGCGATCGGGATCGCCATCCACAACGCCAGATAAATCTTGTGCCGGGTTTCGCGCTGCTCGCGGAAGAGCAGACTCTTGAATTCTTTGGAGCGCACCAGCGCGCTCGACAAGGCCGCAGCCACGCCCAGCTTGATCAGGAGATTGACGAGTATCAGCCGCGGTTCCAGCATCGAATGATCATCCTGAGCGGAGCCCAAACTTCACGAAGTGAAGTTTCGGCGGAGTCGAAGGACCCCTACCTCCCGTAGTCGAACTGCAGTCACGCATTCCCGCTTCAGGCTCCGATTGTATCCGCTGCCTGCTGCAAAAGCTGCTCAACGTTGATCTTCGAGCCCGCCGGAACTCCGCCCTGGGCGAAATCGCGGCTGCCACCGCCGCGGCCTCCGACGGACGACAACACTTGCTTGAGCAACGCGCCCATGTCGGCTGAGCCGACCGAGCGTTCTGCGCGCGAGTTTGCGCGGAAGTTTGCGCGAAAACCAGACCCGGGGGATCCACCGTGCTCGCCACCAGCGCAATCGCCGGCGTCCCCGCTCGCGTCACTTTCTGCGCAAACAGTTTGGCGAAGCCGATGTCGCGATCGGAAAACGCCCGCACGACTATCTTCCGCCCGTTCGTCTCCGGCTTGATCGCGAAGAGCGGCCAAAGCCATAAGCTCGGCCAGTTGATCGAGCGCATCTTCTTTTTGCTTGCGCACCAGCTTGCTCTCTTCGACATTCTTGCGGATCTGATCCGGCACATCCCAGAGCTGCGCCGAGAATAGTGCGGCCGCCTCGCTGAGGGCGCTGTAGTCGCGCCGCGCCATGCGAACTGCGCGCTCGCCGCAGACAAACTCCACGCGTGTTCCCTGCCGCACCCTTTCGCTTTTCCGAAGAAGGATCGAACCGATCTGCCCGCTCGCGCTGACGTGAGTTCCGCCACACGCCGACAGATCGAAATCCGCGACCTCGACCAGACGCAATTCGTCGCGCTCCGCGGGAGGCAGTTTGCGCAGGCCAAGCTTCTCCGCTTCCGCGCGCGAAACATAGCGAATCCGCACCGGACGGTTCTCAAACACAATCTGATTGGCCCGCTTCTCAGCCCCGGCAATCTGCTCCGAACTTACCGACGGCGCTGCCAGATCAATCGAGCAATAGTCGTCTTCGCCCATGTGGAACGAGACGGTCGGCATCTGGTAAAGCTCGATAAAAGCCGCCGAGAGAACATGCTGTCCAGTGTGCTGCTGCATGTGGTCGCGGCGGCGTTCGCGATCGATGCTGCCATGCACCGCCGCGCCCGCGAGCGGCAGCTTCGGCGGCGCTTCCAGGTAGTGGACGATCCTGCCGTCTTCTGCATCCGCAACTTCCGCGACGCGCAGGCGAGCGTCCGCTCCATCCATTCCGCCAAGCGTGAGCCATCCTGTGTCATGGACCTGACCGCCGCTGGTCGGATAAAACGCCGTTTCGCGCAGGATGACGGCCGGGCGCGATTGCTCAGACGAGACGGGCGCGACGTCCTCGACAACCGAATCGAATTCGTGCAATTTCAGGCTGTCGTAATAAAGACGTTTAGTCATGATCGAATTTCGACCGTAGCGCCGGCATCTTGCCGGCTGCCCCGAGGGCTTGTCGCGCTCGTCCTCTGGGCGGCTAGCCGCGGAGGCCCGCTGGCAGCAGGCCGAGGACGCGCACAACAAAAGTCAGGCACCGGCGAACCACTGCACACGAAAGAGCCCGTTACCGTTGCTTCCTTCCGGACCTGGCGGGGTTGGCGGGAAAACGTCGCGCGGAACCGATGCCTGACTCTACATCTTATCAAGAGATCGCCGAAAACAGGAATGGGCACAGACGTTTTCGACTATCATCAAGTCACGTTATGGCTGAGTCAGAATGCACCGCCTACAAACGACTAAAGGATCGTGAGACCCGTGCGCACGCGGCATGGACTTCTTTTCTGTACCGCAATGAAGTTAAGCCAAGGCTTTCGGAGAAGGCAAAGCGGAAGCATCAGAAAGAAGAAATGGAAGCATATCAGCAGGCTCACAAAGCGCGGCTGGCTCACGCAAAGACATGTCCAACCTGCATGTCCAACATATAGATTTATCTGTGTAACTTTTTTCTGTGACTTCTGCAGCCGATGTGGTTAAATCTCTTTTTCCCGAATCTCATGAAAATCACTCACCTGGCTTTGCTTTTTGCCACGGCACTGACGGCCGTGGCGCAATCGAAACCCAACTATGAGATCTACGCGATCCGTTATGCGACCATACCCGACTTCCCCGTTGCAGAACTGGTGGCGGGCGCCGAGTCGGCGCGCAAGATCGATATTGCCATGATGATCTGGCTGGTCCGCGGTAATGGCCGCAATATCCTGGTCGACTCCGGGTTCTATCACGATCGCTTTTTCAAAGACTGGCATGTGACTGACTTCACCAAGCCATCCGACACGCTAAAGCGAGTTGGCCTGAAGCCCGAGGACATCACCGACGTCATCATTACGCACATGCACTGGGACCACGCCGACGGCATAGATCTGTTTCCGAACGCCCGCATCTGGATTCAGAAAGATGAGCTGCAATACTATGCCGGAGAAGCGTGGCAGTCGAAGGACACTCACGGTGGCATTGATGAAGAGGACGTGCTCACTCTGGTGAAACTGAATATGCAGGGGCGGGTGGGTCTGGTGAATGGCGATGCCCAGGAGATTATTCCCGGAGTAACTTGCTACACCGGCGGCAAACATACTTATCAATCTCAATATGTCGGCGTGCAAACTACCGCAGGAACCGTCGTGCTGGCCAGCGACAACATGTACCTGTACGAGAATCTGGAACGGCATGCGCCGATTGCAGAAACAGTCGATGCCGCATCGAATCTGCGGGCGCAGGATCGCATGAAACAAATCGCTGCCCGCCCCGGCCTCATCATTCCCGGACACGATCCGGCGGTTTTCGCCAAGTTCCCCAATCCCGTGCCCGGAGTAGCCGAAATCCACTGACTTACCAGGAAATCGACACTGACGCCGTTCGACGACCAGCGCCTAAAGGCGGATTCATTCTAGAGGTTTGCGGCATGCCTGAAGGCATCCCTCATACGAATCGCCCCGCGGAGGCGAATATATACAATCCTCAGCGCACCACCAGCACTTCGCGAATGGCATCGCGCGCCAGGAAAAACTTGATCGAGGCGAAATCCCGGAAAAGGTTTTCAATGTGCCGGTTGTTAAACACGCGCTGCAGGCGCGGAGATTGTTTTTCGGACGCGGGACGCCCGGGCGGTGCGAACTTCACCTCCTGCATCTCCAGCATGTCGGTGCCGGTCACGTGATAGCGATAGCAGGTCGAGTCCGGTCCGGCTTCGCGCGTGTGAAAAAACGCCAGCAGGTATCCGCCCGGCTTCATCAACGACCACAAACGGTCGATGGTCGGTTTCACCAGGCTCTCTTCCATGTAATCCGGAAGATTCCAGCACAGCACCACGTCGAACTGAGCGTTCGCGTACACCAGGTTTTCATCCAGAAATTTCTTGCTGTCCAGAACCGAGTTTCCCGCAATGTCCTGAATGCGCAGCGCCGGCTCGAGTGACGACCGCAACAAATCTTCGCTGTAACTCTTGTGTCCCTTGCCGGTGAAAAAGCGGATGTTGTTGGCGGAGGTCGAGCCCATGTCGAGCACGCACAGCCCCTCCTGCGAATTCAGCAGCCGGGAAATCTCCCCCATGCCGCTCGACCGGCGGGTCAGCTTCTGCGGGACTGCGGAACCCGCAGCCTGGTTCGAAGAGCTGCGAAAGAATTTCATTACGTTGTCAGAAACAGATGCCATAGAACAGGTGACCGGCAACCAGCGCGGACGGTGGCGCGCGATCAGCCCGCCCATCGCTCACGAAGACGCGGGCGCCGCCTTTCCGGCCTCTCTCTGAACATCAACCTTCCCTTTCAGGAAGGCGCCCTCTTCAATGGCGATGCGCTGCGTAGTCACGTCGCCAGTTACCACCGCCGACTTTCGCAAATCCACGCGCTCGGAGGCATTCACGCTCCCATCCAACTTACCCTGGATCACCACCGTTTTCGCGCTGACGTCGGCCTTGACGTTTCCGTTCGGCCCGACCGTCAGGCTGTGGTTGCGGAGCTCAATCTTCCCGTCGACATTGCCATCCACGTACAAGTCTTCGGAGCCCGACAGCTCTCCCTTGATTACGACCGACTTTCCGATGTGGGCACCCTCTCCGGTCTGCGGAGCATCCATGCTTTGGCCTCCATCTCCTCGCGCTCTGTTCGCCGCGAATGAACCGATTGTAAATCATTCCGCCCGCTTGCGGTCGGTCGCACAGCTGGAAATCATTCTCCATCAGGAACTTACAGCAGCCGCTGGAAGTGCTGTTCACTCCGATGCAATCTCCGGTTTGCTACCATGATGTAAGCGGGAAGAAAAATTTAAGCGGGGCATACGCGCCCACTCTCATCATGGCGGTCGTCAACTCGATCTCGCGCAACTCCATGGCTCCGAGTATCGCCCACCGTATCGCGCACAGCATCGCCCGCATGAGCGCCTGGATTCTGCTGCTCACCGCGGCCAGTTTTGCGGGGCAGCCGACGGTCACTTCCTATCGGGATCCCTTGGAACTGGTGCGCGAAGCAGTGCAGAACGAAATTAAGGCGCCAATGACGACACCGCCCACTTCCTGTTTCGCGGCACCAAGACTACGCCTCAAGGATCCACCACCAGACTCTATGTCGAGACCAAGGAGGCTACTGCCGGCTTGGTGATCGCCTACAACGGCAAGGCTCTGACTCCCGAACAGCGCCAGGCGGAAGAGGCGCGCGTCGAACGTTTCATCCACCATCCCGAAGAACTGAAAAAGAAGCGCGAACAGGAGCGCGAGAGCGACGAGCGCACTATGCGCATCGTGCGCGCACTGCCCGATGCCTTCCTGTTCGAATACGCGGGAGAAGAGCCGGCCTCAACTGGCATTGGCCGGGCCGGCGACACTCTGGTCAAATTGAAGTTTCGGCCCAATCCCCGCTACGTACCGCCCACGCGCGTCGAGGAGGTCCTGCCCGGCATGCAGGGCTACGTGCTGGTGGACGCCGTCCGTTACCGCATCGCCAGAATTGACGGCACGCTCTTCAAGCCAGTCAGCTTCGGGTGGGGAATTCTCGGTCACCTCGATCGCGGCGGCCGCTTCATGGTTCAGCAGCAGGAGGTTGGCGACAATTTCTGGGAAATTTCAAGCATGACGTTGAGCTTCACCGGGAAGATCCTGCTGTTTAAAAATCTCAACATCAGCTCGACGGAGGTTTTCAGCGGCTTCAAGCGGGTTCCCTCGGACCTGACATTCACCCAGGCTGTGGAACTGCTGAAGAAGGAAGAATCCACCGAGTCGGCCGACAATCCTGCTGCCAGCAAACTCGCCCACAAGTGACGGCGCTCATGTGGGGACGGGGCTTGCCTCGCCCGTCCGCGAGGGACAGCCGCACTCGGCTGGTTCGAGCCGGGCACAGCTTCGGCAGCTGCCGTCGAGCTCACGGACAAATGTGGGCTTTAGCCGCTGAGGGAAGCACTTTACTTCCCGGCGCGAAACGTCTCTTCGCGCACGGTGAACTTCCGCACCAGGTCTTCGCGCACCTGGTAGCCCGTTCCCGGCGCGTCACTGATGGCAATCATTCCATCGGCGCGAACTTCCACTTCGGGTTCGATGATGTCTTCTTTCCAATAGCGCTTCGACGCCGACACATCTCCCGGCAAGCGGAAATTTTCGAGCGTCGACAAAGCGATGTTGTGCGCCCGTCCCACTCCCGATTCCAGCATCCCGCCGCACCACACCGGAACGTTGTGCCGCACGGTGACATCGTGGATTTTCTTCGCCTCGCTGAACCCGCCCACGCGCCCCACTTTGATATTGATGATGCGGCAGGCGCCGGTCTCGAGCGCAAAATCGGCGTCGCGCGCATTAAGAATCGATTCGTCCAGACAGATCGCCGTCTCGATGGCTTTCTGCAGCCGCGCATGAAGATAGATTTCGTCGTTCCACAACGGCTGCTCGATCATGAGCAGGTTGAAGGCATCGAACTTGCGCAGGTGCTCGACCTGGTCGAGCGTGTAGGCCGAATTCGCGTCCACGCTGAGAACAATATCCGCCCAGCGCGCGCGGATCTTCTCCAGCACATTCAGATCCCATCCCGGCTTCACCTTGATCTTGATCCGCCGGTATCCCGCCGCCAGCTCAGTTTCGATTTTCTGCAAAAGTTGCTCAGGCGTATCCTGAATGCCGATCGAAACACCGCAAGCGATCTCGCGCCGCGTTCCTCCCAGCAACTTCCAGAGCGGCTGTTGTTTCTGTCGCGCCTCCGCATCCCACACCGCGTTTTCAAGCGCGGCTTTTGCCATGCGGTGGCCGCGGACTCTGGCAAACCGCGCCGCACAATCCCGGCCGGCATCTAACTCGCCCTGCAGCAGCAGGGGCGCCAAGTAATGCTTGATCGTGGGCCACGCGGTCTCGGTCCATTCCGGGCTGTAATACGGATCTTCCCCGGCAACGCACTCGCCCCACCCGCGCACTCCATCGGCCTCGACGCTCACCAGCAAGATGCGGCGGCTGTAAACGCGGCCAAAGCTCGTTTCAAAAAAATGCACGAGCGGCATATGAATTTCACGCAGAGTCACGGATTCGATTTTCATAATGAGTTATGGTTCGTATCAGGGCATCGCTTTAGCGATGCCATAAACCTCCGCCTGTAAGACGGGCTGCCCCGTCGTCTTACGCGGCGTGATTCGAGCAAGTCGCGTCTCTACGAGAATAGCGCACCGCAGCCTGCTAATACCGCCAGCCTTCGTCCCACTCTCCCAGCAGGAACCGCCCACTCCCGCGCCCGTCGCGCTCATAGCCAAGCACACACAGTCCTTCGGCAAACGCCCGCTGGAAGCGCTCACGATTCCTTTCCTGCACCGCTAGCGCCTGCGTTCGCGTCGTCGCCGCGGCCTTCCATTCGTAAATCTCCGCCGGCACATCGATGCGCGCGCGACATTCGAACTGCGCCCGCGGAGCATCCGCCAGCACCGCTTCGACCCGCTTTGACTTCATCCACCACTCCGCCACCAGTCGGTCGGTGGGCAGACCACCCTGCAACGGCGACGATGTAATCCCGTACTGGTTCACGTTATAGCGCCGCGCGATCGCGCCCAGCTTCTCGATATTCAAATACGCGTTCTTGATCTCCAGCGGATCGAACGTCCACTCCATCAGCTCGAAACCCCGCGCCAGAGCATCTTCACGCTGATAGAGCTTCATCCGCCGCCCCAGGCCTCCATTGCGATATTGCTGGCGGACGGCCAGCATGTGCGAGTGCAGATAGCAGTGACCGTTTCGCATTCCCGGAATCGCAAGCGCGAAGCCGATCAGCTCCTTTTTGTCGTCTCGTTCCTCGAGTCCCTTTCGTCGTTTCTATGGTCGTTTCTATGAACGAAGGCCCCAATCACCTGGCCGCCGATCTTCGCTGCCACCACGAACATCCGCACCGGAACCAGGTCCGCATCCGAGAACTTCCATACTTCTTTCTGCAGCGCAAAGCAGGCCTGCATCTCCGCCAGCGCTGTCGCACTTGCGGATGATCACCGTCGCCGGCTTCGCTTCGATATCTTGGTCGCTCCGGTCACGCCGGTTTTTCCTGCTGCTTCGCCTCTTGCCATAGTGTTTCCAGTTCGTCCATCGACGCCTGCTGCGGCGCTCGCCCACTGGCGCGCAGGCGCTCCTCCATCCATTGAAACCGGCGCTTGAATTTGCGATTCGTCTTCCTCAACGCCGACTCCGGATCGAGCGCCAGAAAGCGCGCAATGTTCACCAGAACGAAGAACAAGTCTCCAACTTCATCTTCCAGACGCTCGCGCAGTTCTGCCGGAACCCGCGGCTTTCCCGACCCGGCAATTCCCGTCCCCAGCGATCGACCCTTGAGAGGGAGCATCGGCGCGGCCTTCAGTTCCTCCCGCAACTCCGCTGTCTCTTCTTCGAGCTTGGCAAAAAGCCCTTCCATCTCCGGCCAGTCAAATCCCACGTGCGCCGCCCGCGAGCTGAGCTTATAAGCCTCCATCAGCGCCGGCATTTTCGAAGACACGCCCGCCAGCACCGATTCCGAGTCGGTAGGGTGCCCCGCTCCAAGCTCCGCTTGGGCGGGTGTCGGCATCGCCAGACTGCCGCGCCTTCTCGTCCCGTCCGCCAGCCGTTTCTTTTTCTCTTCCGCTTTCAGCGCCTCCCAGTTGCGCAGCACTTCGGCCGGAGTGTCCGCCTTCACATCACCAAAGACGTGCGGATGCCGATCTACCAGTTTGTTGGAAAGCCGGTCCAGCACATCATCCACCGAGAAGTGGCCTTCCTCGCGTTGCCATCTGCGAATAAAACAGCACCTGCAGCAGCAGGTCGCCCAATTCGCCGGTCAGTTCCGGCCAATCGCGATTGTCGATCGCTTCGAGGACTTCGTAAGCCTCTTCCAGCGTGTAGGGCTTGATGGTGTCGAAGGTCTGTTCGCGGTCCCAAGGGCATCCACCCGGAGCCCGCAACCGTGCCATGATCTGAACCGCTCGCTCGAATCGTTCGCCTGTGGTGGGCATCCTGTTCAATGTAAATGAGGTGAATTCCGCGAGCAATGGCGAACCACGTGTGGGGACGGGGCTTTGCCCCGTCCAAGCCGAGCGCAGCTAGGCAGTTTCTAAGCCGGCGCAATTCGGAAAAGTTCTCACTCTTTTCGCAGCGAGCGAACCATCAATTCCGTCTCATCCGAGATAATCGCGTCCACGCCCCACGCTGCAAGCTCACGCATGCGCTCGGCGCGATTCACCGTCCAGACCATCACTCTCTTCCCCGCCGCATGAACCAGTTCGACCAACTTTCCATCCGCCAATTTGAACTGCGGAATCACCCACTCCACCGGCATTTCGCGCCAGCCGCGAAGCTTACCCTGCGTCTCACAAAGAAATCCCAGCGGAATCGCCCGGATCGAGATCGTGGATTGCCGCAAGGACATCGGGAAGAAACGACGAGACCACATATCCCTTTTGCGGTGGATGCTTGCGCAATTCAGCGAGCGTCCGCAGCCCCAGCCCCGCAACCTTCAACTCGATATCGAGAAACGCCCGCGGCGCAAATTGCCGCAGAACATCTTCGAGTGTGGGCAACGGCAGGTTCTCCGACGCCGCGTCCTCGATCTTCATCCCGCCGACGCTCGCGTCGTGGCAAATTACAGCCTGCCCGTCGGCGGAAAGCCGCACGTCAAACTCAAACCCGTCGCAGCCGTGGCGCAAACAAAGCTCAAACGATGCCAAAGTATTTTCAGGAATTTGGCGGAAAGCCCGAGCCCCACGATGCCCTAGAAGAAGAGGTCGTGTCATTCACGTTCCGCGACGAGATGAGGAAAAGGGCAACAAGAATTGATTTTCTCTGCGTACTCTGCGATCTCTGCGGTAAGGTTTTCAGTCCAAATCGAAATCCCGGATCGGCTTTCCCGTGTCTGGCGTTTCCTTGGCCTTCTTTACCGCCTCCTGGAATTTTTTCTCCAGCAGCTCCGAAGCATGCTTTTGCGCTTCCATCGATTGGCGAAAAATCGAGTCGCGCCGGCTGTCCTGTTCCTTCATGGCGCGAGCCGCCTCTTCCATGTCGTTGAAGGTTTTCGGTTTGACTGGCGCAGTATGCGCTATGATGTTGCGCGTCGCCGCGTCGATTTTCATCACCGCGCCGCAGCAAGGGCAGGTCACGTCAAAACTAGACTCACGAAAATTGGATTCGCGCTTCACCACACGCGATCATACCGCAATCCGGGTCAGCGCGGCGTGAGGCGAATCGGCAGAATATTGAACAGATACAGCATTTCCCAACCCAGCAGAACGATCGACACCACCACCACCAGAATCGCCAGAATCTCGCCAAAGCTCAGACCCCGGTCCTGTTCGAAACGGCGCGCCCCCAGGCTCAGAATATTCAGCGTGGCGAAGCCAAACACCAGCGCCCAGAGAATGTTGTAAATCTCCCCGCGGGTGGTTCGCAAAAGGAACATTCCGGGCAGAACCCCGACCGCCAGCGAGCGCAGCGCACGGCCAGAGAACTCTACCCACCCGTGGGCCTGCCCCGTCACAAGAAGCAGCGGTGAGCAGTTCCGGAATAAGGATGAGCAACTCCGGAATGCGGACGAAATACTCCGGGGTGCAGCTATGAAAGGCCGAAGCGGGCTCATGCAGAAATTTGATAGTACCGTGTTTGCCTTCCCCAAGTCAGCCAGTCGACAAGAAAGAGATCTCTAAAGTCACTGCGGTTGATTTTCTCATGACTGTCGCAGAGGATGGTACGCGAGATAGTACGCAAGAAAGCACGCGATGATCGTGAACTTCGCCGAGCGGGCGCACAACCACAACTGGGAACTGGACCCGGTGACCCGATCCTTGCTCGACACCGATTTCTACAAGCTGCTGATGCTCCAGTTCATCTGGAAGCATTACCCGAGAACCCGTGTGTCGTTCTCTTTGTTCAACCGCTCCACTTCATTCCGCCTCGCAGACATGTTCCCACGCGAGGAGCTCATCAGCCAGATGGAGCACGCTCGCCGCCTCCGATTTCGCAGGTCGGAACTTGTTTGGCTCGCCGGCAACACCTTCTATGGCCGCCGCGGAATCTTTGAACCCGCTTTTCTAGAATGGCTGGAACGCGATTTCCGGTTGTCGGACTATGAACTATCGGTTAGCGACGGACAGTTCCATCTCACTTTCGACGGCCTTTGGACCGAGACGACGATGTGGGAGATCTATGCGCTTTCCATCCTTGACGAGCTCAAGACCCGAACCGGTTTGAAAAAACTCCGCGAGTTCGGTCTCGACATCCTCTACGCCAGGGCGAAGACAAAGCTCTGGAGCAAGATCGAGCGGCTGCGCGGCGTTCCCGGCTTAGCCGTGGCCGACTTCGGAACCCGGCGCCGCCACAGCTTCCTCTGGCAGGAATACGTGGTCATCGCCATGGCAGCAAATCTCGGCAGCGCCTTCACTGGAACCTCGAACGCCTTCCTCGCCCACAAGCACGATCTTGAGGCCATCGGAACCAACGCACATGAGATCCCCATGGTTCTCGCCGCACTCGCGCCCGATGACGATAGCCTGAAAGCTTCTCAGTACCGCGCCCTTGAGTTGTGGCAGAGCACCTACGAAGGCGCTCTCCGCATCATGCTGCCGGATACTTTTGGAACCTCGCAATTTCTGCACAATGCCCCTGACTGGACGGCCGATTGGACGGGCCAGCGCATTGACAGTAAAAATCCCTACGTCGCAGGCGACGAATATATCCAATGGCTCAAGGAGCGTGGTCGCGATCCGCATGAAAAGCTCATCATCGCGTCCGACGCACTCGACGTCGAAGACATTCTCGGCCTACACGCCTATTTTGGCGGGACGCTGCGCGAGTGGCGCCACGATTCGCACCACGATAAACGACTTCCGCAGCGCCGCCGATTTCCTCGATCCCAAAAAGTGGACGCCTGGCCGGCGCATTCGTTTCAGCGCGGGTTGGGGAACTTTTCTAACTAACGATTTCCGCGGCTGTGATCCCGCCGCCGGCAGCGACTTTGACCCGATCAGCCTGATCTGCAAGGTATCCACTGCTGAAGGTAAGCCAGCAGTCAAGATCTCCGATAACTATGCCAAGGCGCTCGGCACGCCGTCCCAAATCGAACGCTATCGCCGCCTGTTCGGCACCAAAGGACTCAGCAACATTCCGGTGATCGCGTGAATAATTCGGACCCCCACTCACATTCACCACTCCCCGATTTTCTCTACGGCACCGCCTGGAAGGAAGATCGCACCCCAGCCCTCACCGAACTCGCGCTGCGCATGGGCTTTCGCGGCATCGACACGGCAAACCAGCGGCGGCATTACTTCGAAGAAGGAGTGGGCCAAGGGTTGGCCGCCGCTTACCACGCCGGCTTGGTTGTGCGCGACGATCTTTTTCTGCAAACGAAATTTACCTATCGGCCCGGTCAGGACCACCGCCTGCCCTACGATCCCGCAGCCTCGCTTTCCGTTCAGGTCGCTCAGTCAATGGCCAGTTCGCTCGACCATCTCGGCACCGACCACGTTGACAGCTACGTGCTGCACGGGCCTTCCTCCAACCACGCCTGGACCGATGCTGACACCGAAGTCTGGGAGGCGATGCGCAAAGAGCGTGATGCCGGCCGCACCCGTCTCCTCGGCGTAAGCAACGTTTCTCTGCGTCACCTGCAGCAGATGGCAGCCGCACGCGCCGAACTTCCTGCATTTGTGCAAAACCGTTGCTACGCCCGCCTCGGCTGGGACCGCGCCGTGCGATTGTTTTGCCGTGAGCGCAAAATCATCTATCAGGGATTCTCGCTTCTCACCGCAAATCAGGAGGTGCTACGCCATCCCCTGATCTCCAAGCTAACGAGCGCCAGGCTAACGAGCGCCGGTCTGGCCGCGACCGCTAACGCCACGCCCGCCCAGGTCGTGTTCAGCTTCGCCCGCGCCGTCGGGATCCTGCCTCTGACCGGCACCTGCGACCGAGAGCACATGAAGCAGGATCTGGCCAGCCGCGACCTCACGCTCTCGCCGGACGCAGTGCATGCAATTGAGTCCTTGGCCGGCTGACTAGACCTGCTTTCATAAATCGGTTTTGGGCAGGGCACGGCTTCACAGCTTGCGGAAAACTCGAAGTAGCGCCGGCATCCTTGCCGGCTGTCCCGAGGGCGTCCTCGCCCTCGGCTCGGCGGGCATGATGCCCGCCGGACAGCCGCCGGGACGGCGGCGCTACAGTCGCGCGCGCGGAATTGGGACACTACCGACCAGTACACTCGATTGCCTTACCAGCGCCGCTCGGCTACACTGGAGATGTCCTCCTCCTTGGGGCGAGGGCCCCCTCCATGAACGGCGACCACGTTTTCCACATCGGCGACAAGGTGGTCTACCCTAACCACGGCGTCGGAATTATCGAACAAATCAGCAGCCGGACCATGGGAACCTCGGTCGAAAAATACTACCTGTTGAAAATCCCGGCCAGCAGTTTAAAGGTGATGGTGCCGTTTGCCAACGTTGACAGCGTGGGAATGCGTCCGGTCGTGCGCAACGGCGAGGTCCAGAAGATCGTGGATTACCTTTCCTCGGGCGAATGCATTAACGCGGCCGACTGGAAGGACCGGTTTAAGGAGAATTCCGATCGCATGCGCACCGGGTCACTCTCGGACGTGGCTGCGGTGCTGAAGAGTCTGCTGATCCTCGGACAGGAGAAGTCGCTTTCCTTCCGCGAGAAAAAGATGCTGGAGCGCGCCCGCTATCTGCTGGTCAGCGAGATCGCTATCTCGCGGCAGTGCGAGGAAAGTCTGATTGAACAGGCGCTCACCAAGGCTCTGACCAAGTGTAACCTGCGTTTCCCCGAAATTTCCGACCTCGCCTCCTGACCCCGCTCGGTGCGCTCCCTAGCGAGAGTTCCCCTGTGATTTCCCCTGGGACCTCCGTGTCCTCTGTGGCTAAAAAAATCTCTGCCACAGTGATCACAGAGGACCACAGGGAAACGTCATCGGGCGGCGTGGGCTTCCATCCACGACTGAAGGATCAAAACGGCCGCCATCCGGTCGACCGCTCGCCCCCGTTTCTTAATCGAAAGATCGGTTTCGCGCAGCAGGCGATTGGCTTCGGTTGAGGTCCAACGCTCGTCCCACAGATGGACGGTCAAGCCGAAATGAGCGCGCAGATCCTCGGCGAAACGGCGCATCTTCTCCGATTGAATTCCTTCCGCGCCGCTTAAACGCAGGGGCAGGCCGACCACAATCTCCTGGACTTCGTACTTCGCCAGCACGTGTCCTAAGGCCTCCAGGTCGCGGCGTTTGTTCTGACGCTGGATCGTATCCAATCCCTGGGCGGTTATGCCGAGCGGGTCAGAAACGGCAACTCCGATTCTTTTCGAGCCGACATCGAGGGCCATGATGCGGCGGTAACCGGGCGTCCCAGGTGCATGCATCGGTCAATTGTAGATGGCAGAGACGGAAAAGCTCTTGCTGGCACAATTGGGGTGGTGCAATTCCAGCGGAGGTAAGGCAGAATTGTTGACCAGTCGGGCACGGGGCTAAGCAACCACACCGTATGGAAACCACGGAAACACGGAGCGGGCATCACTGGTCTCTGACGCTGCTGGGCATGGGCCTGATCGTTGTGTTCGCATACTACGGGGAATCGGTGCTGGCGGTGCTGTTCTTTGCCGTTCTACTGAGCTTTATGCTCTCTCCAGTGGTGCAGGCGCTTGAGTATTTGCACATTCCGAGAGCCATGGCGGCGCTGATTAGCGTGGTCGCGCTGCTGGCGGTGCTCTACGGCATCACCGCTGCGTCATACAACCAAGCCCTCATTTTTGCGGACAACGTTCCGAAGTATTCGCAGAAGATTCGCTCCATCCTGCAGCCCTACCAACAGCAAGCGGAAAAGCTCGAGAAGACGGGCGAGGCCGTCGGCGAACCCGAGCCCTCGAATGTTGTTCCGGTGCGGCAGGTAAAGAGCTGGACCGAGGTGCTCACGCACGGAGCCGGTACGGTGACCGACATCGTGCTGGCGGCGGGGTTCGTCCCGTTCCTCGCCTACTTTCTGCTGACCTGGCAGAGCCACGCGCGCTCGGCCACGGTGATGCTGTTTCCTTTGCACCACCGGCACACGGCATTCGTGACGCTGGGACTGATCGGGAAAATGTTGCAGAGCTTCATTGTGGGGAATCTGCTGATCGGACTGTTGATTTCGGGCGCGAGCGTGGCGATTTTCGGGTTGCTGCACGTTCCATTCTTCTACTTCGTCGGATTTCTCAGCGGCTTTCTAAGCCTGGTTCCCTACCTGGGTGTGGTGCTGGCGATGGGTCCGCCCATCCTGGTCGGCCTAGGACAACTGGAGGCCGGAGACCTGGTGGTGGTGGTGTTTTGCGTGGTCGGCCTGCATCTTTTCGCGCTGAATGTTCTCTATCCGAAGCTCTTGGGAGGCCGTCTGAAAATCAATCCCCTGGCGGTCACCATCGCGCTGCTGTTCTGGGGAGCGGTCTGGGGCGCAGTCGGATTGGTGCTCGCCATTCCCATCACCGGCGCGATGAAGATTGTGTTTGATCACGTCGAATCGATGAAACCGTATGCGGATTGGCTGGGCGAGTAGAAACCATTTCACCGCCGAGACGCGGAGAGCGCCGA
>CAVRYC010000026.1:0-112266 GCA_963725245.1 uncultured Acidobacteriaceae bacterium
CCGCCGAACCAGATGTCATTGAGCGCCAACGCTCCCAGACTCAGCTTGGCCACCAGCACCGCGCCCGCCGCATGGAGACGCCTCACAACCGCAGCGTCCTCGGTGGGCACGCGGTTGCGGAAAGGCTCAGCGCCATAGGTGGTAGGAATTCCCGCGGTATCGAGAAGATCTTTGGCTCCCCACGGAATGCCGTGCAGCGGGCTGCGGTACTTGCCGGCGGCGATCTCCGCGTCGGCCTGTTTAGCCTGTCGGAGCGCAAGGTCGGGGGTGAGGGTGATGACGCAGCGCAGCTTGGGGTCGAACTGCTCCAGACGCTTCAGATAAATTTGAGTGAGGCGCTCCGAGCTGAGCTTGCGCTGCTCGATCCAGCGCGAAAGCTGCACCACCGAGGCGAAGGCAATGTCTCCGTCATCTGCGGGCAAGGGTTTCGGATCGGTGCTGCTGCTGCGCACAAATCGGTCGCGCTCGGGACCTGCTTTCATGCCTGGCAGCACCGGGTTCCACTGAGTCGCAGGAGCGAGCGTTGTCTCGAGCGCTACTTTCCGCGGCCCGGTGCGGCGCTCGTACAGGGCGGCCAAATTCGTGCGCCAGCTGCCCGCGGCCTGCGCGCGCTCGGGTTCGGTCATTTCGATCTGAACCAGCTTTTGTGCCTCAGCGAAGGTCGAAGGCGACACTTCAGGCCCGACTGCCGGCCCGGCGCCAAATGCGGGCGGCGCCCCAGGCGGCAAAGCGCTGGGCGTCTGCGCACGGCTGCTGCCTGTTAGGGCTGCGCCGATCAAGCCAACGGACGTGAGCGTGAGGAATTCTCTGCGCGATTTTGACATAAGTCCTCCGAACAGCATTTTCCAGAGTTACCAAAGAATGGACAACAAGACCAGCAGCAGGGAAATCATTCCTTCGTCGCTACTGTCTACCGATGGTTGCTGAAATCAGTGCGATTCGCTAATGACCCGGTTATTAGTGCAATGGGGCTACGCCACCAACCCTTCTGAGATGCCGCCAAACTTCGCAGTTTTGATTGACTTGAACGTTTCATCCTAGTAGGATTCGCCGTTCATGACCAGCCAGACCATTCGCGCAGCCGCATTGTCGAAAAGCTCGCTGGCGGCGGGATTGGGGTGATCTACCAGAGCATGCGTCGAATGGGCTTCCGAGTTTGCTTTGAAACTGAGTTGCTGAAGATAGCAGCCACGCGGTGCTTTCCCCTCGTTTTAGTCGTATGGCTGCTCGGCTGTCTGGCGCCCGCACCCGCCTGGGCGCAAAAACTTTATTGCAAACCTTGCTGGCATAGCTTCGGTGAGGTTCAAATCGGAAGCTCCACTTCCTACTCCTTCCAACTCACGAACACCGGCGACAAAACGCTGCAGATCACTTCCGCGTGGGAACAGGGGAGCGCTTTCTCACTAGGCAATTTCCCGTTGCCAGTGATCCTCCAGCCCGGGGCGAGCGTCGAGTTGCCCGTCATTTTCAGACCGACTGCCAAAGGGTACATCAACGGCATCCTCACGCTGGTCAGTAATGCTCGATACTCACCGCTTAACATGATTGTCAACGGGTTCGCCGTCTACCCCTCCGGCGCCGAACTCGAAGTGAATCCTGCGACGCTCAATTTCGGCAATGTCAGAGTGGGATCGAGTGCCACCCTGCAGGCTACGTTGACGGCCAGGAACGCTTCCGTAACTATTTCCTCAGACCCGTCAACGAGCTCGGAGTTTGCCATCCTCGGGCTGAATCTGCCGGTAACCATTCATGCTGGACAGAGCCTTCCCGTCATTATTCAATTCACGCCGAACGCCTCTGGCACGGCCTCCGGCGAAGCGGGACTCGTCAGCAATGCGGTGAACTCACCAACGAAGGAACGGCTGACCGGTACGGGCGTGGCGCAACCTTCCTATAACGTCTATCTTTCCTGGAATGCGAGCACCAGCGAGGCGGTGGGATACAACGTGTTCCGCAGCAACGCCCAGGGAGGCCCCTACCAGCAGGTCAATACCGCGCTCGACGCCTCGACCAATTACACAGACTATGCGGTTGCCGCCGCGACGGCCTACTACTACGTCACCACCTCGGTGAACGCCCGGGGGCAGGAAAGCGCCTTTTCAAGCCCAGTCGAGGCCGTGATACCGTAACGACCGGGATGGTTAGTGCAATAGAGGGAAAACATGCCAATTGCTAGCTTTTCCAGTTTCACCGATGGCCTCGACCGCGACCAAAGGAGCCGCGACCATTTCATCACCAACACCAACCTAGAGAACGATCGGCTATGGGTTCCTTACGCGGACGGCGTTTGGTTCCAACCCTGCCACTTTAACGTTACGTCTGGAGGATTCAGCGTCGTACTCAAAGGCCTCCCCGGTTCTAGGGTAGGAACTCACTATCACATTGGCACCGTTCACGGCTATACCATACGTGGTTATTGGCGATATCTAGAACATGACTGGGTGGCAAAACCTGGGACTTTCATCTACGAGCCCGCAGGCGAAGCCCACACGCTGGTTATCACCGAGGACTCACCGGAACCGATGGTGACCCTCTTCGTAGTTGGAGGCGGCTTAATCTATCTGGACAAGGCGGTGGACGGTCGCTTCGCTGCCTACGAGGATGGATTCAGTATCCTGGAACTGTCTCGGAAGCACTATCGGCAAGCCGGTCTGGATGTGCGCCAGCTAGACAGACTGGTTCGCTAACTTCAGACGTGCTTGGGGAATCGAGTGATTACTGCCTGAAACCAGGCATCTGACATTCCTAACAACATGCGCGACCGCCCTGCGCGCAGGAATTCATAAACGGTACCCGACGGCATCGGCCTGCCATTTGCTTCAGGGAAGGTTCAGTACCCAGGCGCCCCGACCATGCGAGGCGGCGTAGAGCAAGCGCGCGCTCGCTGGTTACAACAGTTACTACCCACCGGCCTTTCGCTCGATGCAAAAGAAAAGCCGCCCGTGGCGAGCGGCTTATGTGTTTCCCTGGACTCTTATGGCACGACGAAGTTCACAGACGTCCCCCAGTTTGCGTAACCATCCCTGGTTCCGTCGCAGGTCCCGAGTGTCAGAGTAAACTCAGAGCCGGTGCAGTTCGCGTACTGGATGTAGTTAGTGGCGAAGTAGATCTTACCTGAGCCCCAGAGGTAGATTGCATTACTGTAGTCTCCCCAGCGAGCTCGAGTGGGACCGGGATAGCCATCGTACTCCGTAAAACCGTCTTGAGGCGATTGGCCTAAATCTACAACGTTGACCGTCGACTTCAAGAGACCGTTCGAAGTGCTGGTTAGCCGGCCGTACGCGGTGCTGGGATAAACAGCCTTAGATTTGCCATTACTCGACAGCGTGAAGGTCATGATGGCTCCGCCGTTTCCTCCATCCTGGAACGACAAACCTTCCGCGGCCATTGACGGGAATTCCAGCTCCCCATGCTTCGGCGAAACATAACCTTGGCCGGTGAGGGTGAAGAACCCTAACGTGTCGAAAGTGTCGGTTCCGATGACCCAGTAAACGGCGCCCTGGTGCACTTCCGGGGCTGGTTTCGACGAATACGTTTGGGCGATCGCCGTGGTGGTGGCTCCCCAGATCTGGCCCTGCGCCTGCGAGACTTGCGTCATAGAATCGCCGTTCGTAGCGATTCCGCTCTCGGGGCAGCTGTCGGGAGGCGGCGAGCCCGTACTAAGGCCGGCCGCTCCGCATTCGACGCCCAACGGTATGGGCCCACTCTTTTGCTCAGCCAGGAAGCCCTCGCCGTAGTAGAACGACACACCGGAGAATAGCTGGGCGCCGAACTGGATATGGGAGCAGGCGGAGCAGTTGGGACTGTTCAGGCTCTCGAGTCCGGTCCAGTCAAAGACGGCGATTCGGCTGTCACCCAGGCCATAAAAGTCGAGCGTGCCCAGAATGAATCCGGAGCCTCCATGACTGTTGTCGTACTGAGTTGGATCCGGTGGGTGCGCCGCAATTGCGGCGTACCAGCACGTGATCGCGGGCAAATGATATTGATTATCGGAAAAACAGGTTCCGTCTGGTGTCGGAAGCAAACCCATGTTCTCGATGGCGACGTTGAAGGCCGGGTTTGGCTTTCCATTACGTCCAATGACGGGCAGGCCCAGTTCCAAGGCTTTCTTATCGATTGCAAATTCTTGTGCGCCGTTGAAGAAGCCGCCGCCAAAGCCCGGTACGTTCCCGTTGTTCGGAAACTCATCGTAGAACAAGAGGAAGGCGTCGCGAGTGGTTGCGATCTTGGCGAAGTCATTAAAGAGGTAAGGATAGCCCGGCTCGCCTGGGTTGTAATTGGCATTGAGGAAGTAAACGGCGTACGGACCAAATGGATCTGAGCCGGTGGTCACCGCAATCCCTTCATAGCAGGTATTGGCCACGCCGACAAAACAACCTGCAAAGGGGCCCTCATTGGACTCAAGGCTGGCAGAGACGATCTCGGTGAAGAACCAGTGTCCGCCATTGATCGTGATCATAGACACACGAAATGTCTCCGCCACTACTCCATCCTCTGCTCGTGAGCCCCATGAGGGTATCGAGCGGGATGACCGCTGATTTGCGCTGCAAGGCTGTGTCGAAAACCAGAATCTCGCCGATGTTGTTCGCCTCAACGACATACCCGTTTCCGGCGCATAAACCCTGGTCCGCCGGTTCAATGTCAAACCCTAAAACGTTGCCGCTTTGCGAGGCGCTGTCCACCGCGTTCAACCCTTTCACGCCGGTGGCGCCGCCCGAAGAAAAACTAATGTTGTCGCAGCCAGGGCCCAACGGTTCGCAACTGACGGTTGGAGGCGTAACCGCGGCGGCAGCGGCATCGCTGTGCGGGAGACGCGAATAACGGCGGGCACCCGGTTCGGGCATAACTCGCGGGAGAGTCAAAATGTTAGATCCGGCCCACGGGTTGGCGACCTCTGGTTGTTCCCCCGCGGCGAAAGGCGCCGTGGACGGAGTAAAGAAGGGGCCTGTGAGTAACGAGCAACCATAATAGTCGCAACCGGTGGCGGCAGGACCAGCAAAGGACGGCGAAAATTGTCCTAAACTTGAGGATGTAACGGTGCTCGTGGTGGCGTTTGAAGCGCCGGTGCCTGCTTGCGCTGGATGGGCGAATTCGGCTACCACGGTCAGCGTGACCGCCAGCGACAGCAATGCGAATCTCGATCGGTGGAACATGGGGTCCCTCCACTAGACGATTTAGAAGCCAAGAAATATAAATTGGGCCCTGGGGTTAACTGCGAAAACCCGCCTCACAAGCCGTGTTCCGGGACTACTACCCGCGATCGGAGACGCATTATTATCCATTGCGGGCAAGGTGTCAAGAGCATCGTATGGGCTGGTATGGGCTCGCAATCAGAGCTTTGCGGGCCAACTTAGCAGAGGGAGTGAATCGCGACTGGCAACGCTAACCGCGCTTGAAAGGTTGCGTGTGGCTCACCATGAGGAGCACAGTCTGTGCCAGA
Organism: uncultured Acidobacteriaceae bacterium; assembly: GCA_963725245.1. GTDB lineage: Bacteria > Acidobacteriota > Terriglobia > Terriglobales > Acidobacteriaceae > Acidiflorens. Next base: position 5,441 of record CAVRYC010000026.1, read on the forward strand.
CGCTCCAGAACCGCGAGATCGCCCTCGTCAAAAGCAAAGGGCTGCGAGGAGAAAACCTCCAGCACTCCAACGACCTCACGCTCGTAGCGGATGGGTGCGGCCACGATCGAGCGAATACCGAGTCGCCTAGAGATCACGGCTTCGATGCGGGAATCGGTCTCGGCGTCGTCGCAACGCAGGGTTTTTCCCGTACGTATGCACTCTCCGGAAAAACCCGAGTTGATATCTACGTGCGTTCCGAGGGGTGGTCCGCCGGTTCCGACGCTGGCCCGGCACATCATAGGACCTCCGTCGACGATCGCGATGGCCGCGCCAGTGCCGCGTAAGAGCGTCCGCGCGCGTTCGCCGATCACCCGCAGCGCAGTATTCAAATCCGACCCGAGCGAGTTGAACTCATACTGAATTGAGGTCGAAACCGGTGGCCGACCATGGATTCCTGTTGCGCCAGCTTCGGCTTCCAAACTACCAGCTTCGGCTTCCAAACTAATGGATCGCGGCTCACGAGCTACGTTGCCTGAAGACTTGCTGCCCAAGCCCAAACCAGGCACTCGGTCGAAGCTAAGCTTCGGTGCCTTGCGACTGGGCGCTGTGTCATTGAGTACCAGCCACTCATCCAAGCGCTGGCGCGCCTCCACCGGGAGCTCGGAGAATCGCACCCCAGCGCGACCGAGAGCATCTGCCCATGCGATATAGCCAGTCGTCTCCAGGTGGGTGTCCAGGTGGGTGTCCGAATCCGGCAGATCGACGCTGAGTTGAAATTGGTGGTCAGCGTCCAGGGCAACGGCGGTTTGCATTGACAGGCCCTGCTCGCTGAGATCCAGAATCATGCCGCCCGTGACCCCATCGAAACTGGCAAAGATTGGCCCATGCACCTTATGCCGCAGGCAACTACGTCTGTCGGTAATCATCTTCCAGCCTCCACTCCGCAGTTTTCTCCCCATCAATGCGCGAAATCATCAGTTCGAAAGAAACGATGCGTACGGGCCTTAATGCGCTAGGGTGGAGAGTCTCCGGCGATTGTGCTGTTCGGATGATCGGGGCAAAGACCTGTGAAAAGGAAGTGTACGACAGGATTCCCCGCACTTCCCGAAACGGGTCCGTGTGGCTCGTTGGGACGTAAGCAGCGGGGACGCGGCGGGACTAAGTTCGGACCATCTACGGGTAACTCCCCAGAAAGCTTAGTTGCCGCTTCCGCAGGTACAAATGCCCGCGCCGCTGCCCAGTTGCTTCAAGTAACTGCACTCATTTTGCAGAACTGTCCCTTCCCCGCCCAGCGGCACCTGGGTAAAGCTTCTTTCCGTTACTTGGAAGGTACCGTCGCCGTCGGGTTGAGGGTTAGTCTCCCAACCAACGATTATGCCAGTCGGGGCTAAGGAGCCGGGATCACATTGCGGATTCTGTGTGGGATCCGACGACACCACCTCGATCATTCCCGCTTGAGGTAGTTTCCCGCTCAGAGTATTTGCCGTGAGATCGTTGAGCAAGGACAATGTCAGCAATCCGCTGTCCGACACCGGGCATCCACAACACTCGTTCAATACCTGATGCTGGTCGAACACGTAAACCATGGCGCACAGGTTTCCGCCCGTAAGACCGGTGTTAGTAAGCCGAACGGTGCCTTCAATACCCGACGTCTGGGCATAGGCGGCATCAAAGTAATTCACGAGAAGGAGTGGCGTTACGGTGACGCTAGCCGATCCAGTGACACCGCTGGCTTCTGCGAGGATCGTCGTCGAGCCCACTTGGTTGGCAGTGGCCATCCCGCCGCTGTTCACGCTCGCTATTCCCGGCTGCGCCGAACTCCACGCTACGGTTCCCGTTCCGGTCATGTTCTCGATTGTTCCATCGCTCAGCGTTGCCATCGCCTGGAGCTGCCTGCTACTCCCCAAGACCATGGATAATGGTGAGGGAACGATGTTCAAGGCGATGGGTGGCGCTACCGTGAGACTAACCGACCCAGTAATGCCATTGCCCCCTGCGAGAATCGTCGTCGAGCCAACCTGCAAAGCAGTCACCAGTCCGCCGCTGCTCACGCTGGCAATGCCTGGCTGCGTCGAACTCCACGCTAGGATTGCGGTCAGGTCTTGCATTCTTCCATCGCTCAAGGTTGCGATCGCTTGGAGCTGGCTGCTAGTCCCCGGGGCCAGCGTCAGTGTTGCCGGGACGATGTTCAAAGCGCTGACCGGCACTACGGAGAGACTAGCCGACGCAGTAAAGCCACTGGTCTGTGCGAGGATCGTCGCCGCGCCAACTTGGTCCGCCGTCACCACTCCGGCGCCGTTCACGGTAGCAATGCCTGCCCCTTGCAAACTCCATGCAACCAATTCGCGTTCATATTCCGCATTGATCCATCGCTCAAGGTTGCGATCGCTTCGAGCTGGAGGCTGCTCCCTACGGACATGAATAGTGTTGCCGGCGTAATGTTCAAGCCGACTACCGCAGCGGGAATCACTGTCAAGTTTGCGCTTCCGGTCACGGATCCGACGTTCGCGCTGATGCTCGTGGTTCCCATTGCCCAACCTGTCGCCATACCTCCCGCTGCGATCATCGCCACATACGGATCCGACGAACTCCACGTCACCGATGAAGTCAGAGCTTTCTTGCTTTTATCGCTGTATGTCCCCATGGCAGCAAAAGGTAACGACTCGCCGGCCGGGATCGTCCCGTTTGCCGGAGTGACCGCGATGGAGACCAGCGCCGGCGGCCCAACCGTCACCGTTGTCGAGCCGCACACCGAGCCCGCACACGCACTCACCGTTGCCGTGCCGCCCTTGCCCAGGGCATAGGCCGCACCCATGTTGCTGGCATCGCCGGTGATGCCGACGGCCGCGGGGTTTGAGGAGCTCCAGGTCACCGAAGCGAGCTGCTCCGTGCTGCCGTCGCTGAAGGTGCCCGTGGCGATCAACTGCTGCGCCGGTATCGAGAGGAACCGTCGGGCTGCTCGGACTCACCGAGATGGAAACGAGGTTCGGCGGAGTCAGCGTGGCCGGTTCGTACAGCTCGGCACTGGCCAGATAACCGCTGGAGTTATGACCGCCTGCAACCAGATTCATTCCGTTGTTCAGCAGCGAAGCCGTGTGCAAGTAGCGCCCGATGTTCAGGCTGCCGGTGGGGGAGAAGGTCCCGGTTGCGGGATCGTCCAGCTCCGCAGCGGTCAAGTAAGCGCTCGAGCCGTAGCCGCCGGCCATCAGATCCGTTCCATTGTTCAGCAGCGTCGCCGTGTGGAGGATGCGCGCGGTATTCAGGCTGTCGTTGAGGGTGAAGCTTCCGGTCGAGGGATCGTACAGCTCGGCACTGGCTAAGGCGTTGCCATTGGAGTCCTCGCCTCCCGCAACCAGCACCATGCTGTTGTTCAGCAGCGTCGCCGTGTGCCTGTAGCGCGCGGTGTTTAGGTTGAGGGTCGGCGTGAAGGTCGCGGTCGCTGGATTGTATAGCTCGGCACTGGCCGAGGTGTTGCCGTTATTGTCGTAGCCTCCCGCAATCAGTCACCGTGCCATTGTTCACCGTGTCTTGTTCAGCAGGGTTGCGGTGTGATAGACCCGCGCGGTGTTCAGACTGCCGGTAGGGGCGAAGGTGCCGCTCATGGGATTGTACAGCTCGGCACTGAGCCAGGGCGCCGGCGGAGCCCTGCCCTCCCGCAATCAGCACCATGCCGTTGATCATTGTTGGGCTGACCACCGTTCCTTGGATCATGGTCGCCGTGTGGAGTTCGCGCGCGGTGTTCAGGCTGCCCGTGGGAGTGAAGGTCCCGGTCGCGGGATTGTAGAGCTCGGCACTGGCTAAGATGTTGCCGTTCTCATCGTAGCCTCCCACGATCAGCACCATGCCATTGTTCAGCAGCGTTGCCGTGTGATAGAGGCGCGCGGTGTTCAGGCTGCCGGTGGGAGTGAAGGTTCCGGTCGCGGGATTGTACAGCTCGGCACTGGCTAAGACAGTGCCGTTATAGCCTCCCGCAATCAGCACCATGCCGTTGTTCAGCACCGTCGAGGTATGTGAGGCGCGTGCTGTGTTCAGGCTGCCGGTCAAAACAAAGCCCGCGGTTACGGTCAACGTAGTCGAGCCGTTGATCGCGCCCGACGCCGCCTGCATCGTCGTCGTGCCTATGCCGGCCGTCGTGGCCAATCCCTGCGAGCCAGACGCATCGCTGATCGTCGCCACGCTTGGAACCGATGAACTCCACGCCGCCGTGCTCGTCAGATTCTGCGTGCTGCCGTCGCTGTACGTTCCCGTGGCCGTGAACTGCTGCGTAGTCCCCACGGCAATCGAAGCGTTCGCCGGCGTCACGGCAATCGACACCAGCACCGGAGCAGTCACCGCCAGCATGGCTGAGCCGGTGATGCTGCCTAGCGTCGCGCTGAGACTCGATTGGCCCGTTTTCACACCGGTTGCCAGACCTCCCGGCGTGATCGTCGCCACACTCGGAGCCGATGAACTCCACGCTGCTGTGCTCGTCAGATTCTGCGTGCTGCCGTCGCTGTACGTTCCCGTGGCCGCGAACTGCTGCGTATTCCCCGCGGCAATCGAAGCGTTCCCCGGCGTCACCGCAATCGACACCAGCACCGCCGACGTCACTGTCAGCGTGGCTGAGCTGGTGATACTGGTCATGGTCGCGCTGAGGCTCGCGGTGCCCGCTGTCACAGCCGTCGCCAGACCTCCCGCTGTGATCGTCGCCACGCCCGGAGCCGATGAACTCCACGTTGCGGATTGAGTCAGATTTTGAACAGTTCCATCGGAGAAGTTCCCGGTCGCGGTCAGCTGCTCGGATTCACCTACAGGCAGAGAGGACTGGTTCGGACCGACCGTCAAATTGAGCAATGCGGGCGGCCCGACGTTGACCGACGTGCTGCCGGTTAAGCCTTGATAGGTCGCAGACAATTGTGCGACGCCTTCGCCCACGCCAGTTACGTCGCCTTGAATGCTGATCGTGGCCACGGCTGGCTGGCTCGTCTGCCAAGTTACCGAAGCACCTAAGGCGTGCGAAGTCCCATCCGCATAATAGCCGGTAGCGCTGAGCTGCAGGGTTGTGCCTTTCGCAATGGTCTGGTTAGTGGGAGCAATCTTGATTTGTGAGAGTTTTGCCGGGACTTGTGATGTACTCCCCGAACCGCAACTGAAGAACAAACTTAAGCCTATGAGCACACCAAGAGCGCTGATTGCACGACCGGCTGGCCAAAAAGTCATGGCGGACTCCTGGGGCAATTCGGGGGGAGGAGGAGCGCACGAACTAACCAAATAGAACTATATCGACTGGACTATTCCGAGGAAATTCTCAAATCGTACTAACCCATTTGGATAGCATGTCGGCGCAGGTCGAACCGCAAGTCTAAAAGCCAGCCATTTTCCGACAATTGGGTCGCGTGGCTAGACAACAAACTGAAGGCCACTGATGTAGCTCGCAGATTTGTTCCCGCGCTTTGCAGTCCATCGCACCTGCATGAGCGTGGGAATCGCGACTGGAGCATCTAACACAGGTAAATCGCAGCACAGGAACGTGGCCGCCTGCAAGGGATACGAACTAAGGATGCAAACGCCGCCGTTGCTCAGATTATGAATGCGGCCGTCAAATTCCTTTGGCGGTGGGGCACTCGTCGTCTGATCCGATAGCAAACTCCGTGCATGCACTTCAAGCATCTGCGGATAACGCTCGTGGTGGCGTCGTTCTCGCTCTGAGGGATAGGTCACAATAATGGCATGATGCCCGAAGTCCCGGATTCAGTAAATTCTTCAATCGGACTAATCCTCTACAAATTCTAAACTTCGAATGCGGCAAAAACCTAAGCGTTTGGCCTTGATCCTGCAACCTTCCCAGCAATTCCAGAACGGGTTGAAACCTTCATTTTGACCATTACCAATCGAAGGAACGCTTTTACGGTATTCGGACTGATCTTCATCCGGGTTGCGATCTCTTTGCTGGTAAGACCTTGTAGAAGCAGCTCGACTGTTTCACGTTCACGTTGAGTCAGATCAAACTGTTCAGAGATTTCTGAGAGCCCATTGCTTTCCGCTGCGGTCCGCTCCAGCAGCACAGCGAAAGCGGGCTGAACGGGATAATGTCCGTTACAGTCGACTCGAAAGTTCTTGCAGATGTAGCGCCGTTTACCCGACTTAAACTCTTTGACGAAAGCCGGTCCGTCCTGATTCCCATGGTCGAGGAGGGTGGTGCGGACCCGGTCCGCAAGAAAGACCTTGGGTTGCTTGATCCGATCCGCCCCGCTGGGGAAGCTGAGGATTTGAAGGGCGGGATCGTTGGCTGCAATCAGATTGAATCCACCATCTAGCAACAAAAAGCCGTTGGTGCTCGGAGCCATCGACACTGTGTTCTCCTTGGTTCGAAACCGGCGGTCCCGTCACGCCCCGAAACCCTCACGAGGAGTTCTCCTGGGTGCGACCGGACACCTCCCGGTCAAAACCACGATCAAGGGGACGTTCTTTAATTGAGTTACGGTCCGGGCTTTAGGTGGGGGAGTGGCACTCGCAGCCACAATACTATGGCCCGATGACAGCGTTAACAGTTTCCTGCAGGAGACGTAGCTTTGTCAAGAGGAATAAACGGATTGGCTAGCCCAATCGTGGCATTGCTGCCAGGGAGGTTTCCGTAGTTAACTGGTTGTGTTCAGGGCAGATTCCATGAGCTTGAATCCGGGGAGGACGTTCGGTCGTCGTCAGAGCCCGAATACGCTCCATGCCAGACCCGACTCTCGGTGCCGAGCGACGAAGTCATATAAATCGAAGTCATATAGATCTAAGATCATAAGATCTAAGATCAAAGACAACGCGTCGTAAATGCGTGTGCGATCCCGATTCCTGCTCTGAAACCGGATCTAGCGCTGGATTGCGATCCCGCAAAACTAGCGGGAGGTGTAATATGTATTGGAGTCCGCCAGCGCGGTCTTCCCCCCGGCGGTGGCGCAAGCCGCATCCAAGAAGTTGCGTTTGCGCGCGACCGTTTGCAGCCGTCGATAGTTGCGAACGGAAGTGAGGGGCGGTTATGCACAGAGATACGCCAGCAAGGTGCGATCGCCGCATAGGCGGTTCGCGAAGACGGTTTATTCTCGAATTGCTCACTCGCATTCGAGGCGGCCCGCGCATCGCGGTCGCAGTCGGCCTGCTGGCTTGTTTTGGATCGCAAGGACTCTGGGCCTCAACCTCTCCCGAACCAGCGTTGACCGTTCATCGCTCAACGCGTGCCGTTCCGCACAGATTCACCGTTCATCCAGATGGAGCTACCGTCCCCGCCAATCAAACTCAGCGCTTCGAAGTTACTGACGCTCAGGGAAGGCCCGTTGCCGTACATTGGAACGTCTCGGGGATCGGCTGTTTCGGCGCGGCCTGCGGGACCATCGACAAACAGGGAGTCTACCGGACGCCGTCTTCACTTCCGCAGCCACGAGTCGTTATTCTCGAAGCCGTCGTAGTTGCGGACCCCAATTACTCTGTGTTGACGCAGGTCCGGCTTGAGGATGCCGCCACTCTTCCCGTGAGTCCTCCTTCCGCCCAGGTCGCCGCCGCCGCGAAAACGCAACCGTTCACGGCCCCAGTGGTGGGGAGACAGAACGTTGTCCACAGCCCCGAATTGCCGCTGCAGTCTGCGGTTGCCGCCGCGCCGGTGGTCGGAAGACAGAGCGTCGCCCACAACGCCGAAATGCCGCCGTTGCCGTCTGCAGTTGCCGCCGCGCCGGTGGTCGGAAAACAGAGCGTCGCCCACAACGCCGAGTTGCCGCCGCTGCCGTCTGCAGTTGCCGCCGCCCCGGTGGTGGGAAGACAAAGCGTCGCCCACAACGCCGAGTTGCCGCCGCTGCCGTCTGCAGTTGCCGCCGCCCCGGTGGTGGGAAGACAGAGCGTCGCCCACAACGCCGAGTTGCCGCCGCTGCCGTCTGCAGTTGCCGCGGCCCCAGTAGTGGAAAGACAGAGCGTCGCCCACAACGCCGAGTTGCCGACGCTGCCGTCTGCGGTTGCCGCAGCCCCAGTGGTGAAAAAACAGAACAGTGCCCGCAAGACCGAATTACCGCTGTTGCTGGGTGCAGCCCCAGCGGTGGGACAACAGAACGTCGTCCGCAGCACCGAACAGCCGCCGCTGCCGAATGCGGTTGCCGCGGCCCCAGCGGTGGGACAACAGAACGTCGTCCGCAGCACCGAACAGCCGCCGCTGCCGAATGCGGTTGCCGCGGCCCCAGCGGTGGGACAACAGAACGTCGCCCGCAGCACCGAACAGCCGCCGCTGCCGAATGCGGTTGCTGCAGCCCCAGCGGTGGGACAACAGAACGTCGCCCGCAGCACCGAACAGCCGCCGCTGCCGAATGCGGTTGCCGCAGCCCCAGCGGTGGGACAAACAGAATGTCGCTCGTAGTACCGAACAGCCGCCGCAGCCGAAGGCGGTTGCCGCCGCCCCAGCGGTGGGACAAACAGAATGTCGCTCGTAGTACCGAACAGCCGCCGCAGCCGAAGGCGGTTGCCGCCGCCCCAGCGGTGGGACAACAGAACATCGCCCGCAGCTCCGAACAGCCGCCGCAGCCGAAGGCGGTTGCCGCCGCCCCGGCGGTGGGACAACAGAACATCGCCCGCATCGAACTGCCGTCGCTGCCGTTTGCGGTTGCCGCCGCCCCAGCGGTGGGAAGACAGAACGTCGCTCGCAGCTCCGAACAGCCGTCGCTGCCGGGTGCGGTTGCCGCGGGCCCAGTGGTCGGGAAGACAGAACGTCGCCCGCAGCTCCGTATTACCGCAGCTGTCGGATGAGGGTGGTGCTGCCCGCGCTGGCACGGTCGTCGGCACTGCACGATCGCCCATGGTCACCTATCAGAATGGCCAACTCACGATTGATGCGGAAACCTTAACTCTGGCCGAGGTGCTGAAATTGGTTGCGGAGAAAACTGGCGCCGAGATCGATGTTCCGTCCGGAAGTGGCCTTGACCGCATTATTGAGCACGCGGGGCCGGGACGAGCGGAAGATGTGCTGGCGTCGCTGCTCAACGGGTCTCCTTTCGATTTCGTCATCGTGAGTTCTCCGCAACCGCCGCACGATCCGACGCAGGTCTTGCTGTTCCTCCATCGAAAGGACACGCCTGCAATCGATCAGACAGTCAGCGCGTCTGCGAAGCCGACGACGCCCAGCTCCCTGCGCTTTTTAAACCTCCAAGCACATCTGTGCTTTTTACACCTTCAGCAAATGCCTCGTCCGCATCGGTCGTAGCCCCGCCGCCGCTAGTTATGGGGGCTCCGGCGGAGCCGATACCTCCAGAAGTTCGCGAGCAAATGATGAGAGACTTTAGTCGACAGTTACGCGGGCAGCCCCCACAATGACGACATTATCCGCGCGATGGCCGCGGCCACAAAGCGCCACTTATATATCCCGGAGCCTTCGGGTAACTTAGGGAAGTTCTGATTAAGTCCCCGGGGTCCTCCGTGCACCCCTGTGTACCCTGTGGTTAATGCCCATTGCCGACACTTAATCAGAGTTTCCTTAGTGGATCGTCCCGCAAGTTACTCTGCGGCATGGCCGGGTTAGATTATTGAACTAATCCATAAGTAGTAGCTTCTGGGCGGTAGTGTTTTTGACTAAGCCACGTGGGTACTTGTAAAGCACCAAGAAAAGGTTGAAAGTTCGGTAAGCGCCGATAGCTGCCCCTCCCCAAGCACCGTGCGCTAAACAACCTACAATAGGAGGGATCCAAAAAAATGAAAAAGCTCGGATTGTTGCTGCTTCCGATACTGGCAATCACCCTGATGCTGGGGGGAAATGCCTTCGCTCAAAACGGTGGTGGTGACGGCAGCGACTATTTCGTCACCTACTATTCCAATGCAAATACCTCCGGTGCTCCGGATGGAACCTTGCGCGTCGTCAACGATGGCGCCGAGGCAACTATGGCTCCAGAGGGAGTGGAAAACGGAACCCTGTGGGCGGCGATCTACGTGTTCGATGACAGCCAGGAGATGAGGTCATGCTGCGCCTGCGTAATCACGTCAGACGGTCTGCTTTCGGAATCCGTGAATAAAGAGCTCACGGCCAACGAATTCACCGGCAGAGGGGAAATGACCCGTGGCGTTATCAAGGTCATTTCGTCAGGGACTATGGACCCGACCGCGCCCTGGCCGTCTACCGGACTGCGGGGATGGATGACGCACATCCAGGCAACCTCGGATACGTTTGCTCTCGGTGCGGGAAAAAAGGCAAACGCCGTAGCGAAGGGGCCGTGGTTCGTTACCGAAACCGCGTTGGCCGATTCGAACCTCTCTATGACTGAACTGGGTAACCTGGGGACCCTGTGTTCCTATGGGCTAACCATTGGCAGCGGCTACGGACTCTGCCCCTGCACGCCAGAAGACTACGACTTCTAGTCTTTCGGCTTGAAGGGCTGTAAAGCCTGACTAAAGTTGCTTTTTGGGGACTTCGGCCGGGCCAAATCCAAACATCCCGGACGCCAGGTTTACAACTCGGCGTCCGGTCCTTTAAACTTATTTCATTCTGACTCCCCCCAAAATAGAAGAGAGGAAATCCACGATGTTAACCAAGCACACTCTGATTGCGCTTGGACTGGGAATCGCTATGAGCGCTTTTTCCATTCCAGCATTGGGCCAGAATGACTCCAGCGTAGTCGCCGAGATTGGCGGTCGCAAGGTGACCGCAGACGAACTGGCGGAAAAAGAAGCGGGCAAACTGCTCCAGGCCAAATACAAATACTACCTTGCCGAGCGCGATGCCCTCGAGCTGTACATTGAAGATCAGCTATTGGAGATGCAGGCGAAGAAGGAAGGCGTGACTCTTGATGAATTATACAAGCGTCATGTTGCCATTCACGTCCCGGAACCGACGGAGGATCAGCTCCGCTTCTACTACGAGGGCGTACAAACCGACGAAACTTACGAGTCGGCGCGAACCCACATCATCGATACGGTACACCAGCTGCGCACGAAAAAAGCGCGGGACGCGTACCTCGCCGAACTGCGGGCGCAGTATGGCGTGGTGGTTGAGCTGAGCCAGCCCAGTGCTCACGTCGAGGTTGCGAATGCTGAGAGGCTTGGTTCTGAGAACGCTCCGGTCCAGATCATCGAATTCGCGGACTATGAGTGCCCTTACTGCCAAAAGGTGAACGACGATCTGAGACGGCTGCGGGAACAATTTGGCGATCAGGTGTCGCTGGTTTTCAAGGACTTTCCGCTTCCCAGTCACCCGCTTGCGGCCAGAGCCGCCGAGGCTGCGCGCTGCGCTGGCGTACAAGGCAAGTTCTGGGAGTATCATGATGCCTTGTTCCAAACCAAGAGAATTCAAGTCTCCGAACTGAAACTGCAGGCTCGCACACTGAAACTCGATACCGCCCGTTTCGATCAATGCCTCGAAGGCGGAGAACAACTTGCCGTCGTGAGGAAGGATGCCCAGGAAGCCAGGCGCCTCGGATTGGAGGGCACACCCAGCTTCTTCATAAATGGCCATTTCATGAGTGGTTCAATTGGATACGAAAAACTGCGGGGAACGGTGTTGCAGGAACTATCGGGAATGATCGCCGCAAAAAAACAGGGCGTTGCATTGCCGCCGTCTAAGGATAAGGATGAAGAGAAGAAGTGAAACGTTTGGTGGCCCTCCCACCTCCCCCACGGTCATGCTAATTAAAAGCAGGTTGATGCTAACTAAAAGGAGGATTGACGCGTTGCCGGATCTAAGATTAGAGTTGGTCGGGATGATTGGCGCTAGGCTAGTGCCGATTGCCTGAATCCGGCGGGCTTTCTCAAGCCGAATCGCGGAACTAAAATATGACGATTATCAGAACCCTTATCGTGATGATGTGTATGACGGTCGTGTCGGCTCTCGCCTTTGCTCAGAGCGCGCCACCGCCACCGCGCATAACCCCTACCGAGGCAAAGAGCCGTGCTGGCGACACGGTAATCGTATGCGGAAAGGTTGTAGACACGAAAGTTTCCAGGTATGGACTCGCGGGCCGCGGAAAACCGGTAACCTTCGATCTCGATCAGCCTGAACCGAATCCGGTGTTCTACTTCGTGACCTTCGGGACTACCGGGCCAGAAGAGGCAATTGCCGCCTACAAGGGCAAGAGCGTATGCGTGACCGGCAAGATCACGGTACAAGCTGGCGTGCCATACATTATGGCAGCCGATCGTACCCAGATTAAGGTGCCAGCGGAAAGTAAATAGCAGGGCAATCCCAAGTGGCTTAACCTGAGAGCCTAACTCCTGCGGCTAAGCTACTTGGAGTCTTGTAAGCAGATACTCCAAGGAAGTTCTGATTCAGTCCCCAGTGTACCCTGTGGTTAATGCCTTTTGCCGACACTTAACCAGAGTTTCATGCCATTTCCATTTCAATAAGAGGGCGAAAGCGACCACGTATCGATACCCCTACTGTATCGCGTTGCCGTAAGTCGGCACTCCTTGCTGCACCAGGAACAGCAGCGTTTGCGCGCGGGACGACCAGTCGCTTTGCGGATACTTGGAGACTAACTGCTGGGCCAGCGAGATGGCCAGGTCCTTGGATTGGTCGGACTTCTTCGGCTGCTCTTCAGTTTTATAAATCTCGATCAGGGCGGCTCGGCGAGAAGCGGCGCGGTACAGCGCCTCGGGAGCGGCGGGAGATTCGGGGTGCTCCTTTACGTACTTTTCGTAGATCTCGGCTTCCTTGTCGGGACACTTCGAAGAGCCCTGCCAGTCTCCGCAGAGTTTGTTGTCGAGCAGGTGGAACGCGGCGAGTTGGGCCCACTTCGTGTCAGGAAACTTTTTCATCACCTGCTTCATGGACCGATCGTCGATGCCTTCGCGAAGGTAGGATTGTTTCTCGCGCGCGGAGGGGCGGGACTGCATATCTGATTTGTCGATCTGCCATCGAATGTCGGCGGCACGGTAGAGGGCTTCGGCGGCAAGGGGCGCGCTGGGGAACATATCGTAGACGCGGTGATAGAGGCGCAAGGCGTCCTGCGCCGCGCCGCGGCGTCCGTGGCGGCGGCTGGCCTCGTCCTCGGAATCGACGGCGGCGCCGAACAGGATGCGGTCGCCGCTGGGAGTGGACGGCCAGACGACGCCGGAATCGAGAACCCAGCCGCTGATGGTTTTGCCCTGGTCCTCGTCGTCCAAAACGAAGGCGGGATCGGGAGTTTGCGCTAAGCCCAGCAGAGCTTCGACGTGCAGCCAGTTGTGGCTTTTGTCGAGGAGAATCAGTTCCCGTCCGCGTTCGACCTGGGCGAGCTTGCTCGAAGTTGTGTCGGGAGACAGGTAGATGACGGCCTCGCGGACGAGCGTGCCGCGATCGGCGGCCAGCAGCAGGGAGTTTCCCACCACGATCAGGACGATCAAGAGCAGAAGCTTGGTAATCGGTTTCACGGCAGTGTTCGTCTCCGGTTTCGAGGGTAGCACGTAGAGTGAGATGCGTGGAACGGGCGGTGCGGGCTGAGATGGCCAGCGCTGCAAAGCAATAGCCGCTAAGGAACACGAAGGAAACCTTAAGCGACTGGACCTCGTGTTTTTCCGTGTCCTTAGTCGCTGATGAATTTTGGACCCTCGCCCTTTGGGTAGCGTCCTAGTTTGCCTTTTTTCACCACGGAGCCACAGAGTCACGGAGAAAACCTTGAACCTGTAAAAGCCAGAAGGGGAAGGTTTTTGCCAAGCAGCTGGGTTTCTCTGTGTCTCCGTGGCTCCGTGGTGGAGAGACTAAAGTAGGACACTACCCCCCTTTGATTCATGTTGACAAGGATGCAACCGGTGCTGTACACGATGGGTTCTCTTCAGCGCCGGAATTCTGCGCGGAGATTGCCATGGCCGGAAAACAGAACTCGAAGCGCGCGCAGGGCCAGCCATGATGTCCCGCGGTGGCGCGCAGCAGATCGGAATTCGCGACCTCAAGAGCATCGACGACCTCAGCCAGTTGAAAGCGGTGGAGAAGGAAGTCTGGGGGATGGCGGACGAGGACACTTTGCCCCTGACGCTGGCCATTGCCTGCAAGGCGGCGGGCAATATTTTCGTAGGGGCCTTTGATAAGGATAACGACAAGGACAAGTTAGTCGGGTTCGCCTTCGGATTTCTCGGCCGCGTGAACGGGCAGACGACGATTCACTCGCACCTGCTGGCGGTGCTCGATGCGTATCGCCATCTGGATCTTGGCTTCCGGCTGAAGCAGGCGCAGCGCGAGCGGGCGATGGCCATGGGCGTCCGTGAGATGACGTGGACCTACGATCCGCTGCAGAGCCGAAACGCGCACTTCAACTTTTCCAAGCTGGGCGTGGTTTCCGATGCTTATAAGGTGGATTTCTACGGGCCGGAAACTTCCAGCATGCTGCATCGGAACGGAACGGACCGGCTGTGGGTGCGGTGGATGCTGAATTCACGGCGGGTGCGGGACCGGCTGGCGGGCAAGAGTACGAGTGCGAATGCGCGCGTGGAAACCATCGATGCCATGCGGCTGCTGGCTCCGCTGGTGCGCTTCGATCCCAGCGGGAGACCGGGACGGGCCGATCTGGCGGAATCACTGGCCCGGCAGCGCGTGAGCATTGAAATCCCGGGCGACATTCTGGAAGTCGAGCGCACTGACATGGGATTGGCGCGAGAGTGGCGCGAAGCGACGCGCTGGGCGTTCCGCGAGGCCGTGAAAGCGGGATTCTTCGTGGCCGAGTACTGCCGCTCGGTTCGCGGACAGCAGGGACCGGGAGCGTACTTGCTGCAGCGTGGGACGGTGAGCGAACTTATTCCCGAAGCGTAAATGAGGCCAGTCGTTAGCCGCTAACACCATTAGCCCGTGGCTCAACCCCAAGGGATTTGACTGAGAGCGGAGAGCTGATCTGTTCGCGGCTCACCGTGAGTGCGATTCAACGGACACGCGCTGTTCGCGCATCTGCTGCAGGAAGGTTTCGACCGGCACCTCAAACTTGCGCCGGAACAGATCGACCAGTGCGTCTTCGGTTCCAGAGACCTTAGTTGCGGAAGCCGGGAACGCATCCACGCTGTCGTCGGGAGATGACGTTTCCAGTCCGTCGGGTTCGACCTGAAGCTCGGGAGATTTATCTGCGTTGGCGCGCAGAGTCTTTATCATGCGTTGCGCCTGTTCGCGTTGCTCGGTCGTGCTCTGGAGGAATTCCATTCCCATTCCGAATTCCGGATGCGCGACCAGTACGACGCCCCCGGCGCGTACTACCAGGTCGGCGGTCTTCATCGAGAGGATGACCCGCGTGCCCCTCGGGAAGGGTGAGTTGGTCGTAAGATAGCAGCCGCCAAGGCTGAGGTCGCTGAGACGGCAATTCACCGGTGGGTCGTCCGGTTCGGGATCGGAAAGCTGGCTGTTCAGCCACTGGCGAAGAATGCTGCGGTCCTCGTCGGTGGCGTCTTTGAAACGGACACCGGCTTGATCGCCGTTGCCTTCCCATGCCAGATCTCCATGGAGTTCGAGCTTCCCGTCCATGCCCGGCAAATCGAGCGAGAAGCGGAGCGGGCTCTCTTTCGCGACGCGGCCGGAAAACTGAATCGCCATACCGCCTTCGCAGAGGTCGATGGTCTGGGCTTTGTACCGGCCCGACCCAAAACACTCGACCGGAATTTGCACAGCGACCCGCAACTGCAGCCGCCGTTCCCGCTTCATCAGCGCTCGCACCGCACGAAAACTGGCTTTGGCGCGCTCGACCGCAAGAGGCTTGTGGAGGACGAAATGGGCCCCCATTTCGAACCCGCCCTTGAGTCCGACGGGAGCTTCCACCAGCACGATCCCGAGGGCTCGCTTGTTGACCGGAGCGGCTTTAGCCCCCCGCAACACGGCGCCAGCAGCTTCAGCATTCGCCCCATCCACGATGATGGCCTCGAAACGCTGGCGGGTGATTCGGCGGATGGCATCGTCCGGCTCGGAGCAATGTTCGAGGTCAATTTCAAGGTCGCTAAGGACCCGGCGCAGGATGCGCACCGTTCTTTCATCGGAACTCAGTAGTAGAGACTTCAGGTTCATGGTGCGAATCACGATCTAGATCGTTGGTCTAGCGCCCTCCCGGTTTTGCCCGGATGACGGTAAATGTCTCGCGCAGCGCCTTCGCGCGCGCGTCGGTCGGGGGCAGATCGCCACTCCCCAATTGGGCGGATCGAAACTCCCCCCTCGCAACTCTAAGTCTATGGGAGTCCAGGGTCAACGCAATGGCCTGATGTTCCGGTTACTGTGGTCACCTTTTGCTCCGGGCAACTCTCCAGACGATGCTCCAGCCAGCAAACCGTGGTACAAGTACGATTCGTATCAGGGTATGCCTTTAGGCATACTGTCTTGGCTCAGCGTGAAATGGAGAAGCGACGTTCTCCGTTAGTGGAAGATTTTGCCGCTTTCGTGCGCTATGTGGTGCGCGAACAAGAGTGGACGCTGCCGTTCGTCGTGCGCCGGTACTTGGCTTCGTGATCTGCTTGTTGCTATGGGTAAGCCTCAGCACTCCCGCGAAGATTGCGGGCAGCATCTAGATGCAGCGGGCATCGCCTTCGGCGCCTGGAAAACGCGCGGCTTCCGCGGAGATCTGGTCAACTTCGATTTGCCCCCGGAAGAAACTTAGACCCTCTAACAAGATCTCCGCCTCCACCAGCGCAAGGGAGAAACCGCTAACGCAAGAAGTAACGTCTCACGGGTCGCTATTCCCGGAGCGAAAAACTCACAGATGACTTGCGCCGCGATCTGCTGCGAGAATGGTGCCATCTATGGCTATCGTCAGACTAAAGATTGACGTTTCCGGCACCGTGGGCGATGAAGCCTGGCGCGAACTGAAGCAGTATGACCAGATCCAGCGTGCCGATTTCGGTCCTCAGTTCGGCAGTGGCGGGCGTTGTAATCATCCGCTCAACGGGCCCCACAACAAAGGGGAATGGATCGGCGCTGAGATCCGGCTCCAGACGCCGCTTCTAGCCCAATACGCCGTATCCCACTATCTGGAGCAGGACCGCGTGCTCGATGCAGATGTGGTGGAGTAGCGCCTGGAAAGACCTAAACCAGCGTAAGCAGGACACGCCTAAAAAGCCAAGCACATTAGCTGTGTGCGCCCCCATTTTGCAAGAGAACGTGATGGGAAAGCTTCACGCCAGACAGCGCACGGCTAGCTATTCTGCGAACAGCTTCAGGCAGTGACTCTTGCGTCAAGAGTTTTCATAACATCGATAATCATGTGAACGACGGCCTCGTCGCCGATCGCGGTATTGATCATGGTGTGATAAAGGGTGCGGTCAGGCCATTCGAGGTGGAAATACTTCTGGATGAAATCGCCGCGCTCCCGATCAACGGCGTCCACAAGCTGTTCGGCTTCCTTCTCAGTCTTGCCCCGAGTCAACAAGCGCCGCACTTTATCTTCTCTCGGGGCATAAAGAAACACACGCAACGTGTCTTTGCGGTTCCTGAGAAAATGTTGCGACCCCCTTCCCACGATGACAGAGTTTCCGGTTTTCGCCGCCTGCTGAACGACGCGTTCTGTAATCTTCAAAATGCTTTCGCTGTCGACCGGCTTAAGCTTGTGCGCATTGAGGCTTCCTTCATAACTCCCGCGTAAGAAGGATTTGAAGAGCCGGTAGTACAGTGGATCAGTTCGTTCCTCTCGAGCCTCGACGACGTCCTTGGGACATTCAGCAAGCCGCGCGATCTCCTCCGTCAGCAACTGATCCCAAAGCTTCCAGCCCAGCTGCTTGGCAAGCAGTTGAGCGATTTCGCCGCCGCCGCTTCCGTACTCGCGTTCAATGGTGACGATTCTTATAATCTGCGTCATAAACGAGGCCTAGATTCAAACGGGGACGGCGAGAACGGGGCATGGTCCCAGCTGCAGCACCCGATAGGTTGTCGAACCAAACACCGCCAAGTCCAAGGCGCCACGGCCGCGCACTCCCATAGCCACCAAGTCGATTTGCGCTTCCTGGGCGAGTTGAATGATTTGCTGGTATGGTTTTCCGATGCGCACCGCCGTCTTGATGCTGAGCGTCTTGCGTCCCTCCGGTGGAATCAGTTTATCGAGTTGTTCCATCGCTGTCGCTACAGCCTCTTCCATCTTGGCCGAACTTGGAACCCCCTCCAACACATGCAGCAGGGTGAGCTCGGCATCGTACTCCGCTCTCACAGAGAGCGCATAGTTCAAAGCCCGCTCTGAATTCTCGGAGAAATCCGTACAGAAAAGAATTCGGCTCAAGTGGTGGACGCGGCCCCGCTCTTTACCTGCGGCCATATCTGCGACGATAGACTCGTGCGGCGCCTTGCACACTGCCAGCACCGGGCAGGGGGCCCTGCGCATCACCCGATTGGTCACCGAGCCCAGCACCAGGCGGTCAAACCCTCGCTGGCCGTGCGTTCCCATGACGATCAGGTCCGTTTTCTGCACTTGCGCAAACGACAGAATACAGTCCGGCGCCGTTCCCTGGTGCACCACCAGCTCCGGCTGAATTTCATCGAGGGTGTAGTTCTTCACGAATTCCTGCAGTTGCTCCTTGCCGCCCTCGCGAAGCGCCCGGCAGAACTCCTGATAGTCTCCCGCAGAGGCAGCATAGTCGGCGTAAGGATATCTCCATAGCTCTACGATATGCTGCGCCACCAACTTAGCTCGATAATGCCCGGCCAGCGATAGCGCATGCTGATACGCCCTTATCGAGAACTCTGAAAAATCAATGGGACAAAGGATGAGTTTAATTTCCAGCATGACTACGTCTCTGAATCTTGTTATCTCCCGCATTACATCAGATCGATTATTACTCCGCTCTTAGCCTACCTCCACTGCACCCCCGCCACCAGGATCATTCTTCTTCAAAAGAAAAGCCAGACAGAACATGATCGCCGAACCCACGCAAAGAACCATAAAGGTATCGATGTAGGCCAGGGTTGCCGCCTGCGCTTGCAGGGATTGGTAAATCCTAGCGTAAGCCGTTATTTGCGCCTCGTGCTTGCCTACGCCAGAGGTGGCCAAGTGCTGAGCCAGGCCGTTGGCGGAATTCAAAAGATTGAAATTGTCGACCCTGACATTCTGCACCAGCCTTGCCTGATGGAATTGCGAGCGCCGCGCAATCAACGTGGTAACCAGGGAGGTTCCCACGCTGCTTCCCATGTTGCGCATGAAGTTGATGATTCCGGCGACCGCGTTGTTCTTCTCCGGTGCAATGCCAACGTACGCCGCCAGCGTAATCGGTACGAACAGAAATCCTATGCCAACCACTTGCGCGATGCGCAGCCAGGTGGCAGCGCTGAAGCTGATCTGCAAATCAATCCGCTGGGTGGAATAATACATGGCGATGGACAGAGACAGCCAACCGAAGGCGATCAGGCGGCGCGCTTGGAACTTCGTCGTTAATTGCCCCATGATCGGCATCTCCAACAGTACAAGCAGACCGCCTGCCGAAAGCGCAATTCCCGCCAACTCGGACGTATAGCCCAAGAGCGTCTGCAGGAACTGCGGCATCAGCACCAGGCTGCTGAACAGCATGACTCCAAAGGTAAACATCATCAGGCTCGAACTGGCGAAGTTGAAGTTCTTGAACATGTGTACGTCGATGATTGGCGACTTTTGATACCACTCCCAGATCGCCAGCGAGATCAGACATACGGTCGCGGTGACGATCAAAGTCGTAATGAAGCGCGATCCGAACCAATCATCTTCTTGGCCCTTGTCAAGCAGGATCTGTAGCGCCCCGATCCCGATTGCCAGTAGAGCGATGCCGATGTAATCCAGCTTGACCCCAGCTGCCTTGAGCTTGCTCAAATAGGGCGGATCCTCGACAAAGTGTCGTACGAGAAAAAAGGTAGCCAGGCCGACCGGAACATTGATGAAAAAAATCCACCTCCAGGAATAGTTGAAGGTGATCCACCCTCCCAGAGTTGGCCCGATGGTGGGTGCCATGATGGCCGTAATGCCATACAGCGCAAACGCCAAGCCGCGTTGTTGCGGTGGAAAGGTGTCTGCCAGAATGGCCTGCGCCATCGGTTGCAGACCGCCGCCGCCGGCGCCTTGCAGCACGCGGAACATCAGCAGGAAGCCTAGACTCGGCGCAAAGCCACAGAGGAAAGAACTCACCGTAAAGACACCCAAACAGGCCATGAAGAAACGCTTGCGTCCGAAGGTGCCGGCGAGCCAGCCGCCCATGGGCAAGATGATGGCGTTAGAGGCCAGATAAGACGTCAATACCCAAGTGCTTTGATCGTTACTCGCCGCCAGATTTCCCGCAATGTAGGGCAACGCTACGTTGGCGATGCTGGTGTCGAGCACCTCCATGAACGCCGCCAAGGTAACCACGACCGCGACCAGCCAAGGGTTGTACTTGGGGTGCCAAACCGCTTGGTCGAGTGTAAGAGTAGCGGAACTCATTGGCGAAACTCTTTATGCGAAATTCATCGAACCGAACTCACTGTAAGTACACGTCCGGCACTACGTTCATGCCGGGTCGAAGCCGCCGATCCTTGTTCTCTCCCTGCTCGAGAACGATCTTTACCGGAATCCTCTGGACAATTTTCACGTAGTTTCCGGTGGCGTTCTCTGGCGGAAGTAAGCTGAATAGCGGGCCGGTTGCTCCCGCAATGCTGTCCACATGGCCTTTTAAAGTCCGCCCGCTCGAATCCACATGGATTTCTGCCCTCTGTCCAATCTTCATGTGCCGAAGTTGCGTCTCTTTAAAATTGGCGGTGACCCATACTTCATCGAGAGGCACCACAGTGAGGAGTTGCTGCCCGTCTTGAACGTTCATTCCCACCACCACCGTCTTATTCACTTCACCGCTGACCGGAGCAACGATTTTCGTGTACCCGAGATTCAGTTGGGCCTGTTCGAGTAGCGCGCGCTTTTGCTCAACGTCGGCGATCGCAGCCCGCACACGAGCCCGGGTCGACGACACTTGCTGCGGCCCGGTCTCCGCATATCGGTAGTTGGCATCGGCTTGCGCCAGGCGGCTCCGGGCCTGCTGGACGAATTGCTGCGCTGCGGACTCGCTGGCGCGCGCTGCCGATACCGTCGCGGTGCTGGATTTGGCCGTGGCCAACGCTTGATCGTAGATTTGCTGTGACACCTCCCGCTTGTCGACCAGTAACTTGTAGCGGTGGAGATCGTCTTGCGCTTTCACATCGTTCGCCTCAGCCGATTCGAGCTGAGCATGAGCTGCGGTGAGCTGCTTCTCGGCGGCGGTGACTCCGGCGTTGGCGTCTTCGATGCCGGATGCTGTGAACTTCAGTTGGCTGGAACTGTTCACGGAAGTGATCGGAACCGTGATATTCAGCGATTGGGCCGTCGCTTCGGCGTTGGCGAGATTCGCTTGCGCCTGCGCAACCGCGACTTCATAGTCTTTGGGGTCGATCTCCACCAGCACTGTGCCTTTCTCCACCCACTGGTTGTCGTCGACGTTGACTCGCACCACGTAGCCTGAAACACGCGCGCTGACGGGATAGAGGTGAACATCCGCCTGGGCGTCGTCGGTCGATTCGTAGCTGCTCAAGTAGCGCCACAAGAACACACCGGCGACAAGCACCACCGCGATGACGCCCAGAATCACGATGTTTCTGCGGCGCTTGGGATTGCGCCGCGCTGGGGGCGTATAGTCCCTCTCCCTCCGGGGCGATGGATCGACAGAGGATGTATCGACCGAGGATCGATCGGCCGGGGATGGATCGACCGGATAGATCGACCGGGGATTCTTTACCCGTCTCAGGCACTGAACGGGGTGGGTTTTCTTCCGCCATGTTCATTTTCCTCTGAAATATTCTTTGACGCCCTGCTTCAGCGATGCCCAGAGCGCGAACCAGGGAAATTTTTGCATAATTATAGTTATAGAGACTCGAGATGTACTGTTCGTGCGCGCTCGCGACGGCCTCTTGCGATTGCACCACTTCCACGGTATCGGTGACGCCTGCGCTGAAACGATCGCGCGACTGGGTCAGCGTCTGTTCCGCCAAATCAATGTTGCTGCGCGCCACATTAACTTGCTCCGCCGACGACTGTAGGTTCAGCAACGCCGCGCGCACGTCGGAGTCGATCTGCGCTCGCAGATTCTCCAGGCGCTCGCGGCTCTGCTCGAGTCTCGCGTCGGCCTGCAAAACATCACCGTGAACGCTACCGCCCTGAAAGATCGGAATCGACAGCGTACCGCGCACGTCGGCCACCGGCGTTGCCGTGGAGGGATGCGACCCTCCGAGCCCATAATCCGCGTCCATGGAAAGCGACGGGAGATAGCCGGCCAGCGCGGCCTTGCGGGAGAATTCCGCCGCCCGCACGTCGTTCATGGCCGCCTGGTAATCGGAACGCGAAGCGTATGCGCGTTTCAGAGCCTCATCAATAGTGATCTCTTCGAACGGCTCGTATGGCGACTTGTCCGTGAATTCGAATTCCTGTCCGGGAGCCAAGCCGATCACGCGCGCCACGGTCAGCTTCTGGATGGCGAAATTGTTCTTCGCTTGGATCAACTGTTGTTGGCGGGTTTGGAACTCGACCTTGGTGCGCAGGCCATCGATATCCGGCGAAGTGCCGGCATTGATCTGGTCCGTTGCCTGATCGTAGAGCGCCTGGGCCGTTTTGACCTGCGCTTCTGCCGTTTCAATTCGCGCTTCGTCAGCGATAGCCTGCAAATAGGTATAGCCCACGGCCAGCACAACCAGATCACGGGCGTCCTTGAAGGTATAGCCGGCGGATTTCAAATTCTGGCTAGCCGCGCGCGTAGCGTTGATGGACTTCCAATCGAACAGGGTTTGCGTGAGATTGGCGCGCGCGTCAAAGTAAGAAAAAGGCCCAACGGATGGCGGGATGCTGATTTTACCAACACTGGTAAGGCCGAGCTCGGCGAGATTGAGCTTCGATTCCTCCACATAGGGCGACGCCGTCACATGCGGCAGCAAAGCGCTTAACTGCTCCCAGCGCTGTCCTCGGGCCGAGCGAATGTCCGCATTCGAAAGCAGCAGCCCGAGATTTTGCTTCAAACCGCGGTCGATGGCGTCGCGCAACGAAAGCGGCATAATTCCTGGAACGAGTTTTGCCGGCACGCTGCCCGCGAAAGAACTGACTCCGGTTGTTCCGGGGATGGCCTGGCCCGGAGTGCTCGAACCGGGTGCCGTCTCGGTTTGCGCAAGGGATGTTGCTGCTCCACAAATCAAGACTCCGGCCAACAGGAAAACGCGGCAGCGTTCGCAACTAAGTTTCAAGGGAGTCTCCTGGCCTCGAATTCTCGGGCGGCGGCGCCGAGCGGCAATATCCTAGATGAAGTTGAATCCGTTCTGGATTCTCACGCACCGTATCCACGTTCTTTGAGAACGTACACACCCGCTCCTGACCTCCATTTGGTGGAAGTCTGATGCAGACGCGTCCGAGCTTCTTGTCTACCCCTAGGCGCTTTTCGCCGTGTCCATGGCCCGGTGAATCGCCGAAACCAGCGTTTCAAATTCGAAGGAACCGTCATGACGATGCCCGTTGATGAAGAACGTCGGCGTTCCGTTCACTCCACTTCGGACACCGCCCTTGAAGTCGGCGCGGACACGGGCCTCGAACGCTCCCTGCTCCAACGCCTGACGCAATGCAGTGGTGGATAGCTCGAGCTTTTCGCCGAGGTCCAAGAAGAGTGCTTCGCCCAGGCGCGGCTGATTTTCAAACAGCCGATCGTGCATCTCCCAAAACTTGCCTTGTGCGCCGGAAAACTCCGCCACCTCGGCTGCAGCTTCGGCGTGAGGATGCATTTCGCTCAAGGGAAAATTGCGAAACACGAGCCTCAGGCGTTTTCCAAAGTGCTTCTGGACTTGCTGGACGATGGGATAGGCGCGTCCGCAATGCGGACACTCGTAGTCGCCGTACTCCACCAGAATGACTTCCGCGTCTTCAGGGCCCTGGGTGTGGTCTTCGGCAGTGATTGGTACCTTGAGTGTGGCCATAAATCGCTCCTGTTCGGTTTATCCTGCTTCGGCAAATCTTATTTCGGCAAATCCTCGAGCGCCTGCAGGATGCCGTCCGCACCGGGATTCACGGCAACCGGCGAGCAATAACTCCATGCGATGACGCCGTTCTTGTCGATGACGAACAGAGCGCGCTCCGAGAAGCCGTCGGTAGCGCGGTAGGCGCCGTATTTTCGGGCGACGGCTCCCTTGGGCTCAAAATCCGCCAGCAGCGGGAAATGCAGATGACGGTTCTGCGCAAATGCGTCGTGACACCAGGGACCGTCCACGGAAACCCCCAGCAACTCCGCTCCAAACTTGTGAAACTCGGAGAGGATCTCGTTGTAAAGGGCCATCTGGTCGCCGCATACCGGGCTCCAGTCCGCGGGATAAAACGCCAGGATCACGGGACGTCCGAGCAAGTCACTCAAAGTCAGGGTTTGATCGGGCGTCACGTGCAACGTGAAATTGGGGGCCACTACCCCGGCGGCGAGGATCCCGCCGCCGTGTATCGGAGTGACGTTGCTTGCATTGCTCTGTGCCATTGTTTTTATGTTCCTTTCGGACGGTACGTCGATGACCCTCTGCCGGAGTATAGCGCCGGCTTGCGGCCTGGGTAAACCAACTAGCTAAACCACGGCAAACTGAGTGGGCGACCCATCCGGGTCGCAATTGCGAAGCCGCAAACTGAACAACTGGACAAGGAGGATAGATCGCCGTCCATAACAACATCGCACCAAAGTCGGACGAGTCGACCGTCATGATCCCGATTGAGTAGCGTCTCCCCGCGGTTTTGAAGTGGAACTTTGTTTTTTGCCGAACGTTAAGGGTATAATCGCTGCCGTTTTCGAGTCAAAAAGGAATTCCTTCTCGCATACTTCACGGCAAGACGCTGCCACCGCTGCATCGGAGGAATGGATGGAGTATCTACTTGTCCTGAACGATTCACCATACGGAAGTCAGCGTACCTACAACACATACCCCGGCTCATCGGCGAGTGTCTGCGGAGCGGCGCAGGTGACCCGCGCCAGGCTGTGCACGCGGTGGTAAAATTTCGCGCATGGCCACAAAGTACACTGATCGGGGATGTGCGAATCATTCGACTGCTGAAGCGCCACGAAGTTCCTACAACTGAAATTTCCGCGGCAATGGTCATCCCTCAAAGTTCTGTATCTGCACTCAATAAGTACGAAGTACGGGCTGAATCCTCCGCGCCCTTCGCGCAAACGAACTACGTAGCAACCACAACTCAGCGACGCGCTATGGGGAATTCTGAGCGAATTGCCACCAGCCAAGGCAAGGGGGCACGTGAGAAATATATGTCTCCAGTATGTCTCCAGAAAAGGCGCGTTGCCTGATACCCCAATAAACATTGATGCTTGCTGACATTTCCGGCTTCTGTATCGGATTTTGCGGCGCTTACGGCGCGGCTGAAGCCGTGACCCTTCAAAACGTGTGGCCTACCCCGACTGCGCGTCAGAATTCGGGATCGGGCTTCGCAGGGTCAGCAGCGTGATCTCTGGCGGGACACCGATGCGCACCGGGAAGCCGAGAGTTCCGAGACCGCGATTCACATAAAGCGCAGCCTTCTGTTTGCCGTTGCTTGCGGGCCCGCTAGAGGCGTGCATTGGGAGGTGATAAAGTCCGGCGACGAAAGGGGTGATCAAGCGAGCCGGACTGACGCTGTGATCGACGATCTCAAACCTTACCTGCCCGCCGTGAGTGTGACCGGCTAGGCTGAGTTCGATGCCGAGCTCGGCCGCGCGGTGAAACGAGTTCGGATTGTGCGAAAGCAACAGGTTCGGCATATCGCGCCGGATCAGGTGCTCGATTTCCTGCAACATGGGCGCAGGATGAGGAGGATCGCCCTCGCTGCTCGTCATGTGATCGCGCTGGTAATCGACGCCCAGCAGATTGAAGCGGGCTCCGTTGTGCTCGACGACCGCACTCGCGGCGCGCAGCAGCCGCATTCCCTTTTCGCGGAAGAGCCGTTCCGCATCGTCTTCCACTCCCGCATAAATTTCGTGATTGCCATTGCATCCCCAGACGCCGAGCGGAGCGCGAAGGCGGCTCAACTCGGCGATGCAGACGTCCAGCGGATCGCCAACGCCTGAGATGAAGTCTCCCGTAACAAAAGAAATGTCAGGGTGCAGGCCGTTCGCCATATCGACGGCGCGCGCGATTTCGCGAGGCGGCATGTAGTCGCCAATGTGGATGTCGCTAAGCTGAGCAATGCGCAGTCCATCCAGCTCGGGCGGAAGGTTGGCCACGGGCACGTCGACGCGCTCGATGGTGTAACGCAAGCGGCCGGCGGCAAATCCGTAGGTGGCGGCGAGAAAGGGTAAGCCGCCAGCGAAAGCGGCGGCATATTGGAAAAAAGTTCGGCGCGAGGGACTGAAGCCATCGGCGACCGCTCCGGGACGAAGCCGGGCCGCGGCATTCGTGACCCACTCGATCGCTCCCACCGATTCGACTGCCAGGAATCCAAAGAACGAAGCAACCAGCCACAGGCGGGCAAATGTGGAGAGTGTTTTGCCGAGGTGGACGCTGCCCACGCTGAGGCGCGAGACCCCGTGGCCAAGCAGCGGATCGAGAAGCGTAGCCAGCAGCACAGCGGCTAGAGCGATCAGTCCGGCATGAAGCCCGAAGCGCCAGTTGCCGTTCGAGAACGAGCCAATCCACGTCCACGCCCGCACAAACCAGAAGCGCTGGACGGCGTAGACTGCCAAGAGAAACAGCGCTAAGAAAAGAACTCGGGTAAGAATCAGGGTCAGGACTCCGTTAAGAAACGCTTTTGGTGGTTAGATGCATACGGGCAGAAGAAGGCTCGGACGCGCACACATGAAAACGCCCCACAATAAAATAAGAAAAGCAGAGGATTTCTCCTCTGCTTTCTCTAGCTTGTACCCTCCCCCAGGTACTTTGCCAAATCCAAACTTACTGGAGCGGGGTCTCAGTTCCGGCGCAAGTGCTGATCGGAGCGGCAATTTCGCGCACTACAGCATCCGCGACCGAGCAGAAGGAGTTTACGCCCGTAGTGTTCACAGTCACCGGGGTTGCCCATGCAGCATAGCCGCCGGACGTGCCCGCCGCAGCGAAGGTATAGCCGCTCTTGGTGCCGCCCGCGAGCGTCGAATCGATCAAGCAAGCGGTAGTCGATGTGGGAACGACGCCGCCGGTGCAGGTGCCCGACAGAGCGGTGAGGGTTCGTCGCATACCCCACCGACGGGTAGGCGGAGTTGTATGAAACCATGGCTGTGTTAATGGTGCGAATCGACGCCACTGCGGACGACTCATTCGACGCAATACGCGCGCGCAGCAGGTTCGGGATAGCAATCGCGGCGATGATCAAGATGATCGCGACCACGATCAGTAGTTCGATCAGTGAGAAGCCCTTTTGTTTCCGCATCTAAAATTGTCCTCGTCTCCGTTTGACTGTATTGGCTGGGGATGACCAACTCGCTTGTACTATGGCACGTGAAGGGCCAGAGGCCCAAGTTACCGAGGTCAGATGCCTTTTGGATGGAAATTCAGTCTTTTACAGCGGCCTTCTGCGGGATAGTCACCTTCTCAATCAAGCTCGATGCCGACAGATATGCGCATTGCGGGGACGCGGATTGACAAATCTGCCAGTCGCCGCTAACCCGATTCTCGCAGAACTCGAGACGTCATGGGTAGCGTTCCAGAGTCATGGCTGTCGGACGGTTTGCTGAGGGCTGACAGCTGGAAATCTCGGGGTCCTGATGGCTACAAACGGCTGTCCATCTTTCGGGGTCTGTGCGAGATCGGGTCTTGTGCGTATCGTCGTTTCATGGGACGACACTGGTTCCCCGGAAGGATTTATCCATGAAGCATCGGGGCCTGTTGCGGACATTATTCTTATTCTTGCTGGCGGTTTGCGGTAGCGTGAGCGCATCGGTTACTGAAATACGCCAGAATTTTTTCAATCGATTCACCAACCTGCCTGCCTCTGCCATCATGTTGGCTCCGACGGGAGACGCGAGCTATCTGATCAGCGTCTACGAATCAACGATTAGTTGTGCCATCGTGCCCACCTTGCGCTGGATTGATGAAAATGGAGTTGCACGTTCCCAGCAAGGCACCATCGGACCAGCCAGCAGAGGAGCGGACGGCGGAATGGGAGTGGGAAACTGCTACATATCTCTCCTGGCGAAGGTTCGAGTCCATGCAGACACGACTCCCACGGTTGAAACTGACGGCGATAACAACCGCTTCCTGTACTCTCTTTACGTCTCCGGACTGGGCTTTTGGCCAAGCGGGACACAAGGGCAAGGCGGCCTGTCTGAGGTAACCGGTGAGCTGCCCAACCAAGACCTCGTTTACGCGCTACCCGTTTACAAAGCTTCGGGCAGCACGACCGCGCTGCTGGTCGCGTATTCGACCGGCTATGCAGGCTTGGACGTGCCCTACCTGAGTTGGACGGACGAGAACGGCTACAACGCTTTGGCAGTGCCCGTCGGAGCATCGGCGGTGGTTCCGGTGAGAATCGCCGGAGGCACCAAAGTCTGGATTCACACTTACCCGGGAGACAAGACGTGGTATGCGCTCATTGTCTTCGGAGAACCAGCCACAGGCTCGGGCCCGTTCGGCGACTATGAAGCAAATTTACTCGATTGGACCAATGCTACCTACCCGAATTGGCAAACACTTTTTACGGCGGGCAGCGCTGGCTCAAATATTCTTCTGTTGAGCGAGGTGACGCAATCGGCGAATGATGGAATCGTCGGCGAAGGCTTGCAGGTTCATTGGACAAACCAGACGGCAGTTCCCTGTGCGGCGGCTCTAGCTGCCGGCCCCTCTGGGATCCCAGCCAGCTGCGTTTCACCTGTTTTCGTCGGCAGCAACAGTCCGTTGCAATTTAGAACGTATAACACAACCGGATTGGCATGGGGGCAATCGCCGACTTACAGCGCGGAAGTGGATGTGCTTCAGTTCTAGGTCACCTCGCGTGATTGTTCGGCTGCCGAACCACGCTTGCCGGTGGAGAGCCGGGCGTCTCCGCCGGCTGGGACGGGCGAGACGCCCGTCGCTCCATCGTACTTAACTGTGGTTGCGTTGCTCGCTGGCGGCTAGCGGCTCTTGCGAGCGCAGGGATGCGGCGCGGTCACGGGCGTTCTGGAGGGCGCGCTTGACGTGACGGGGCGCGGTGCCGCCGGGCACGTCGTGCAGTCCGAGCACCTCAGTAAGTCCGAGGGAGGAGTGGAACGCGGCGTCAAAGCTGGGGTGGATCGCTTGCAGATCGGCGAGGGGGAGTTTTTGCAGATCGCATCCGCGCTCGACGGCCAATTGCACAGCCTTGCCGACCGCTTCGTGGGCGAGGCGCGAGGGCACTCCGCGTTCGACGAGGTATGCGGCCGCGGCCCAGGCGTTCATATAACCTGAACTTGCGGCCTGATTCATTTTGGCTTCGTTGAATTCTACGGTGTTCATAAATCCGGTCACGAGCGGCAACATGCCGATGATCGTGTCGGCGGCGTTGAACGTGGGTTCCTGCGTTTCCTGCAAGTCTTTGTTGTAGGCGAGGGGCAGGCCCTTCACTAACGTTTGCAGCGTGGTGGCGCAACCCATGACGCGCGCCGCTTTAGCGCGCACCAGTTCCAGCAAGTCGGGATTTTTTTTCTGCGGCATGGCGCTGCTGCCGGTGGAGTAGGGCTCGGGTAACTCGACAAAACCGTACGCGGGCGTGGAGAACAAGATCATCTCTTCGGCCCAGCGGCTGAGGTGGAGAGCGAGGAGGGAAAGCGCGTCGACGAATTCGATGGCGAAGTCGCGGTCGCTGGTGGCGTCGATGCTGTTGGCCGTCGGGCCATCAAAGCCCAGTTCCGCGGCCATGGCTTGACGATTGAGGGTGAGCGTGGCTCCGGCTACGGCGCCCGATCCCAGTGGACATAAGTTAGCGCGCTTGCGGCAGTCGGCGAGGCGGGAGGCGTCGCGGAGAAACATTTCTATATAAGCCAGTAACCAATGCGCGACTAAGACGGGCTCCGCTGGCTGCAGGTGCGTGTACGCTGGCATGGCGAATAGCGAAGACGCGCTGGCCGCGGCCTCGGCGCGCGCGAGGATCGCCTCGATCCAATCGGCGATCAAGGTTCGCAGAGTATCGATGCTCTGGCGCACGAAGAGACGGAGATCGGTCGCGATTTGTTCGTTGCGGCTGCGGCCAGTGTGCAACTTGTAGCCAGTGGCTCCGATCAGCGCGGCGAGTTGCTTTTCTACGAAGTGGTGAACGTCTTCGGCTTCCGGATCGTTGAGAAACTCCGGAGACGATGCAGCGCGGCGGCCGATTTCTTCCAGCGCTTTCACGATTTCGGAAAGCTCTTCGGAAGAAAGCACTCCGGCGTGTTCGAGAGCGTTGGCGTGGGCGCGGCTGGCGGCGAGTTCGAAGGGCAGCAGCCGTTGATCGTAGGGAAACGAGCGCTGCCATTTTTCAAATTCGGGGTCAAGCGGCTGCCGGAAGCGGCCGGACCACATCTTCACGGCGCGACCTCAGGGGCTGAAGCCCCGGTCAAATCAACGCCCCTATCGCAGCGCTGAAGCGCTGCGCCACCCGAAGGCAACATCTTCATTGCGCAACCTCTGGATCGCTCGGCAGCGACCCGGGCGAGGCAAGAACAGCAGATCCTTCGCTTCGCTCAGGATGACAAATTATTTTTGAGACGACAACTCGTGCAACGTTCCTACCCCACGACCATGCTGCGTTTGGGCGCGGCAACGCGAGGGCAATCCCAGGATGCGGATGAAGCCTTCGGCGTCCTTCTGATCATAGCCTTCGCCCATGGTGAAGGAGGAGAGGTCGGTGCGGTAGAGCGAGTAATCGGACTTGCGGCTGACCACGTTGACGTTGCCTTTGTAGAGCGAGAACGTAACCGAGCCGGTCAGATTCTGTTGCGTGGTTTCTACGAAGGCGTCGAGCGCTTCGCGCAGCGGCGTGAACCACAGGCCGAAGTAAACGAGTTCGGCATACTTGAGCGCGACGTGTTGCTTGAAGTGCAGCAGATCGCGATCGAGGCAGAGGGCTTCGAGTTCGCCGTGGGCGGCGAGTAGCAGCGTGCCTCCGGGAGTTTCATAGCAGCCGCGGGACTTGATGCCTACGAAGCGGTTCTCGACCAGGTCGATGCGTCCGACGGCGTTGCGGCCGCCGATTTCGTTCAGCAGTTCGACGAGCGATACGGGGTCGAGAGTTTGGCCGCCTACCGAGACAGGCACGCCTTTTTCGAATCCGATTTCAACTTGCTCTTCCTTATCGGGAGCCTCTTGCGGCGACTTCGTCCACTGCCAGGTGCTTGGGAACGGCGGGTTGGCGGCGTCTTCGAGTTCTCCGCCCTCGTGGCTGAGGTGCCAGAGATTGCGATCGCGGCTGTGGATCTTCTCGCGGCTTGCGGCGACGGGAATACCGCGCTTTTCGGCGTAGTCGAGACAATCTTCGCGCGATTTCAGGTCCCACTCGCGCCACGGCACAATAACTTTCAGCTCGGGAGCGAGCGCCTGGTAGGCCATCTCGAAGCGCACCTGGTCGTTGCCTTTGCCGGTGCTGCCATGGCTGAGGGCCGAGGCGCCTTCGCGCAGCGCGACTTCGACCTGATGTTTCGCGATCACGGGGCGAGCGAGTGAGGTGCCGAGCAGATACTTGTTTTCGTATACCGCGCCTGCTTTCAGCGCGGGCCAGACGTAGCCGGTAAGGAATTCTTCGCGCAGATCTTCGACCACCACCTTGCTGGCTCCGGTTTTGTAGGCCTTCTCCATGACGGCCTCGAGGTCGTCTCCCTGGCCTATGTCGGCGACCATGGCGATCACTTCGTAGGCATAGTTTTCCTTGAGCCATGGAATGATGATGGAGGTATCGAGCCCACCGGAGTAGGCGAGAACGATCTTTTTTTCTCAAGCAGGTCTTTTCCAGGCACGTCTTGGTTAGGCATGTGCGCTCCTAGCGGGGAAGCGGCCCACGCCGCCGCCCAATAGCCAAACGAGAATGGCTTTCTGAATGTGCAAACGATTTTCCGCCTGATCGAAGACGACCGAGTTCACCGAGTCGATCACCTGGTCGGTCACCTCACAGCCGCGATGCGCGGGGAGACAGTGCATGAATAGCGCATTGGGCTTGGCGAGTTGCATGAGCGCCGCATTCACTTGGTACGGCGCGAAGATGGCGGCGCGCTCTTGCGCTTCCTGTTCGTGCCCCATGCTGGCCCAGGTATCGGTATAAACGGCATCGGCTCCGGCAACGGCTTTGCGCGGGTCGGTCAGGAGGCGGAGGGAAGCCTTGGTCTGGTCCGCAATGGCCTTGGCCATGGTGACGATGACGGGATTGAGCCCGTAGCGCTGGGGCGTGGCAATGGAAACTTTCGCGCCTACGGAGGCGCCCGCCAGAAGCAGGGAGTGCGCCATGTTGTTGCCATCGCCAACGTAAGCGAAATGAATTTTCGAGAGATCGCCGAAATGTTCCTGCAGGGTGAAGAAGTCGGCGAGCGCCTGGCAGGGATGTTCGAGCTCGCTGAGGGCGTTGATCACCGGAACGTCGGCGTAGGTGGCCATCTCTTCGACTACAGTATGGCTGAAGGTGCGCAGCACGATGAGGTCGATCCAGCGTTCGAGGTTGTGGGCGATGTCGTAGAGAGACTCGCGGGCATTGAGGCGGCTGGCCGTCTGGTCGACGAAGAAGGTGCTGCCGCCCAGGCTGTCCATGCCGGCTTCGAAGGTCAGGCGGGTGCGCAGGGAGGGCTTCTCGAAGAACATGACCATCTGCTTGCCGGCGAGCACGCCGCGGAATTCCGCGGGACGCTGCTTGAGCATGGAGGTGAGGCCAAAGAGCGTGAGGATTTCGGCGGGGGCGAGGTCGTGGATGGAGACGAGATCGCGGGGCGCGGCCGGTTTGGGCAGCAGGCCGGGCGGGTGCGTCTTCGGTGAGTTGGTTAGTGCCATGGGATCGGTTCTCATCTGCGTTTCGAAACACTCCATTTCTGGAAAAATCCGATTGCGGTTCGCGGGGTTGGTCCCGGCAAACCGCCTACGACAGCTCGCGAATACGTCGGGCGAGGGCTTGCGCTTGCTTTTTGTCGGTCGCGATGACTAGCACGGTGTCGTCGCCGGCGATGGTGCCGACGATCCCAGGCCAGCGCGAGGCGTCGAGGGCGGCGGCGACAGGCTGCGCGCTGCCCACCGTGGTCTTCACCACCAGCAGGTTCTGGGCCTGGCGGATTTCGACCACAAACTGGCGCGCGAGATGCATGACCGAGGGCAAAACGCCTTCGGCGCCCACGCTCCGCCATTGCGCCGATAGCCCTCGGGGCCTTTGACGAGTTTGAGTTCGTGGATATCGCGGGAGAGGGTGGCCTGGCCGACGTCGAAGCCCTTGCGCTCAAGCCGGTGCTGGAGAGAGTCCTGGCTTTCGACAGGACCTTCGTCGAGCAGATCGAGGATCGCTTTGTGGCGGGCCGTTTTCGACATGAATAAAAATGCAACCGAATGAATAAGTATCCATACAGTCGGCAGGGTCGTGTCAAGCGGGAAATCGAAGAGCGATTACCAGAGGGGGTACCGGGGAGCGCAGGGGAAATCGGGTTTCCCTGTGTTCCTTTTTGTCCCCTGCGTCCGTTGTGGTTAGTTATGCCGCGGTGAGGGGCTCGCGGGAAGCGATCCGGCGCAATTCGAGCATGCGGTGGCGTACGTAGCCGTCCTCGGTCAAATGGGCGGAAGCAATGGCTTTGCGGCTGCTGGCCACCATCTGGTCGAGGGGGTGGCGTTGGGGGAACTGCGGGTCGAGTTCCCGGCAGAATTCACAAGGGCGGCTGGAGCGGGTGTCGAAGCGATGGACAACGGCTGGGTCGATGTGTTCCACGGAAGGCGGCTCCTGGGAGAGGCGAGAACGGATTCGCCCGTTTTGTGGGGCTTTTGCCCCGGATGATTTATGGATTGCTGACCGACGCCTTATCTAGTACAGGACCTTTGTACTACAAGGGAGGGGACCTGCACAAGGCGTGGATAGTGGGTTACTTTGAAAAAAGTAGCCCGCTATCGGTGGCGGGCGCAAGTTTCCTGCTCTTTTTCTTTTCTTTCGCGCTCGCGGGAGGGCTCAGAGGCAAAAAGCGCGGAAATTCCGGTAGTGGCTGAATTTGGACCGAAGAAAAAATCAGACTGTGGCTGATCGATTATGCTTTTCGCAGTTCAGCAAGTTCGCTCCGGATTTCTTCTAACCGATCCTGTCTGCGGTAATATTCTGCCTTGGCTGCATCGCTCGGGTTCGGCTGTCGCCAATACAGTTCGTTGGCGTAATGGATGAAGTCTATCTCTTCCTGCAAGACCGCGATTCTCGCTTTCCTCGTGGCTTCGGGGTCCATCGATAAATCCCTATCTTCATTTCATCGGCATCATCCTCCAAGAACATTAAAGTTTGGCTAACAGGCTACGGAAAAAGTCTAACTTCGCACCCCGGCCCCTAAAGGGGCGTCTGATTGCGAAAGATTTACGGCATCGCTAAAGCGATGCGCTGATACGAATTTACGGCATCGCTAAAGCGATACTGTGCGAAACGTTAGTTTTTCCGCAGCCTCCTAAAGGCAATCCGCCTGCCAGGCTCTGGAGCGGGGAGCAAATTCATTCACTGCCGAAATTCCCTGCGATGGTGAGCGGCGACGTTGGCCACGATTTCTGGCATGATAGGGCCACCGTTTTTTCTGAAGATCGTCACTCTGGAAGCCGTGTGAATCGCGCTGACGCCAACCCGAGCACCGTGTTCTTCTTCGACGTGGACAATACGCTGCTCGACAACGACCGCGTGACGGAAGATCTGAAGCGGCACCTGGCGAATAAAGTGGGCGAGGCCAGCGAGCGGCGCTATTGGGAAATCTTCGAGGAGTTGCGCACGGAACTCGGATACGCCGACTATCTGGGGGCGCTGCAGCGTTATCGCATCGAGCAGCCGCGAGAACAGAAGCTGCTGGCGGTGTCGCACTTCATGGTGAATTATCCCTTTGCGAACCGGCTGTTTCCGGAGTCGCTCGATGCGGTGGAGCACGCGCGGCGGCTGGGGCGGCCGGTGATTTTGAGCGACGGCGATGTGGTTTTCCAGCCGCTCAAGGTCGACCGCTCGGGCCTGTATGAGATCTTCGAAGGACACGTCTTGATCTATATCCATAAGGAACGGGAGCTGGACGATGTGCAGGCGAGGTATCCGGCGACGCACTATGTGATGGTGGACGACAAGGTGCGTATTTTGGCTGCGATCAAGAAATATTGGGGGGCGCGGGTCACGACGGTGTTTCCGCGCCAGGGACACTACGCGCTGGATGCGGGGCTGGTGGCCGAGTATCCGAAGCCGGATATCACGCTGGAGCGGGTTGGGGAGTTGCAGAAATATTCGTTGGAAGAGATTTTGGCAGCAGCGGGGAAGTGAGCGTCTACTCGGCTTCTTCTTCCTGGGGCGCGCCGGCTCGGACTAAATTTTCCAATTCCCGGCTCAGACTGGGGCGGCTGGCCTTGGGCAGGTCCAAAAAGCGGAAAGGCTGGAGGCATCCTTTGGTGGCCCACATGGGAAATAACATGTGCGCGCGGCAGCGGATGCTGGTGCAGCCGAGGTGGAACAGGACGGTCACCAGGATGCCTTCGTCGAGCGGGCGTTCGAGTGAGAGCAGGCCGCCGTTGACGGAGAGCTGACTCATGCGGCCGCGGATCTGACGACCGTTTTCGAGCACCACCAGGGCAAGGATGGAGCCGAGGAGCTTGACGCGCGAGCCCCGCCGTTGTCCCTTTTGCGCACTGGCTGAGGAGGGCATTCTCATCAATTTTGCATCAGGCGGTGGCAGGAGGGCACATTACGAAAGTCAGGCGGTTGGTTTTGGCCGCGTTTCCGACCGGTAGGCAGTTGAGAACGTCTCTCGCCGTTTTGAGCTCGAACTTAGTGTTTACCGGCTTATCGGCACGACTGATGTCGTGCCCTTCCCGATACCCTCGTCGTACATTGCGCCATAGTCCAAGTACTGCGCGGCGGGGTCGTCCCAATAATGGATCTCGACCTTCTCCACTTCCCCATTCTTGCCAACGTTGGCGGTCAAGTGAGCGTTGATGCCGGCAAAATAGGTCGGCAAATTTAGCTTCCGATAACGCGCGAGCACCTGGTCGCGCAGCGCGGGATCGAAGTGGACTCCGTATTTTTCAACCAGCGCTTTGATGGCGTCGTAGTCGCCCTCCGCCTTGATGCGCATGAGTTCGGCCAGAAGCATGCCGACGCCCTGGCGCATCTTCTGATAGTCGGCCACACGAACGTAGGTCTTGGCGTTAGCGTTATCGTTATTGCGCTGCGGGTGAACTGTTCGATCGAGCCGGGAACCTTGTCGGCGATGTAGTGGGCGATCAACTGGCGGTCGCGCTCGTGGTCTTCTTCAATCGTGTCGCCGTGGGGAATGCGCCGCAGTTGGGTCAAGGCGACAAGCGCCGCGCTGTCATACATGGCCTTGGCCACTTCTTCCTGGTTCGAGATCAGGCCAAGATCTTTCAGTTTGGGATCCCAGACGTTCCACAGCGCCATCAAATCGGCGCGGCCTTCCTCGAGCGTGGAAAAATATTCCTTGAGGAAGGGTTGTGCTCCGCCGCTGACGCGCTCGCTCAGTTTGCCCGAGCCGTGGCCGATGACCTCGTGCAATGCCGTCATCAGGCTCTCAGCTTCCGTGCCGTATTTCGCGTTGCGCTCGATCTCGGCGGGGCCGGCGGCGAACTCCGCGATTCCCGTCTTGCCGATGGCCTCGTCGAGGGCGCGGTCGCTTCCGGTGAACAGAAAATTCTTAGAGCCGTACTTCTCGTGGATTTCGTTTTCGTTCGGCAGATTGTCGCCGACCGTGGTTACGCCGAAATCGCCAGTTTCGATCAGGGTTTCGACTGCTTTCACTACCGGAAGTTTGAACGAGGTGAGCTTGTACTTCGCGTCCCAGGGAGCCTTCTGTTCGAAATAGGCGGCATTTTCCGCCAGTTTTTTCATGGCGGCGGTGACCGGCTTATCGGTGACGGTGACAAAACTCTGCGAGCTTCCCTTGGCGCCGCGCGCGTCGCGATAAATCTCGATGAAGCCGTTGTCAAAGTCCACGGTGGCATCGTTCTGCACCCAGGCGGTGCCGAACGCCACCCACTCCGCGTATTCGCCGGTCTGGTAGAAGCGGATGAGATGGCCAATCGCTTCGGCCTGCTCGGGCTCGGCGTAGCCGCGCGCTTTCTGGAAGCAGGCGACGGTCTTCTTCAGGAATGTTGCATAGATGCCGGGAGGAATCTTGCCGTCGGGCGTGCCGGCGCGGTAGACGAGTTCGGTAAGTTTGCCGTCGGCAGCTTTAACGACCCGCGAGTTCAGCGGGTACTTGTCTTGAAATCCTTTCAGATCGTCCAGGCTCAGGCCCGGATAAAAAGTGTTGGAACTGGCCTGGATCGTGTCTTTTCCTCCCACCGGGCTCTTGGCGGTGATCATCGGCTCAAACGCGGGGTCAAAAAGCGAAGCTCGCAATGCGTTCAGCTCCCGCTTGACGTCGGCGGGTTTCTTCAGCGGCGGGAGATCGGCGTAGGCGGTCCGAAACGCTCCGTTTTGCTGCGCGATCAGGGCGGCCTTTTCCAACTGCTCAAAGGTAAAGGAGGGCAGAAATTTCTGCGAGGTCGTCTCGTTGTGATTGCCGCGGTTGGCCCAGAAAAGTTTCGCAAATTCGGCGATCTTGGCCATCGCGGCCGGGTCGATTCCCTTGGGACGCGCCATGATTTCCTCGAGCAGACGTTTCTGTTGCAGACCGTAGGCGGACAACTGATCGTAAATAATAGGGTCAATCGCGATCGAAGCCTGCGTCAGCCAGTAGGCCAAGGCCTGCTGCCGGGGCGAAAGCGCCTGGAAGCTGGGCGCGCGCAGTTGAATGAATGCGGTGTCGCCGACGCGCTCGACTGGGCCGTTGCCAGGTTTGTCCTGCTGGCAGAGGACGGGAGAGGCGACGGCGAACGTGATTAGGGCGAGTATGAACAGGAAAAAGGGTGCGGAATTCGACGGCTTCAAGAATAGCCTCCCTGCGATCCGGTCTGGTTCAGACCAAACATCGGAGGCTACCACAAACTCGGCGGATTGGTTGGAGAGACGCAGGAAAAAACCTGTTGGGTACCCCCCTACCCCCCCCACCCCCATCTTAAGCCTATTAGAATCTTTTGATTGGCGGAGGTGGGGCTGCAAAGTATTCGGGATAAAGCACTTATAGGTAAAGTATTCACGAATAATGACTTATGTTGTCAAAGAGCCCTGAAAATGGGTTTGGGGCAGCTTCGGGGTCCGTTTTGGGAATCGGACGATCGCAGACTGCCCCAATCAGAAAGCTATTGTCACACCTTATCTGGGGCATGTCTGTGATGCGGCGCACTGGCTGGATGTGATGAAAAAGAGCGGCCTCGGGAGGGTCGAATTCGAGCACCCCGGTCGAAGCGCGATTGCACCCGCATCCGAGTCAATGAGTGCTATCGGGATGTTTCGCCAAGAAGGAACAGCATGGCTTCAACCTGGAATCCTGCGATCAAGTATCTAGCTAAGCAGTAATAACTTAGCCCCCATGTACAGACTGTCTCTGTTCTTGCATCTTTCTCAGGCCCTCGTCCGTATGATCAGGTAGCATGAACGCCGCAGCGTATTACTTCGTGATGGGCATGGAGTCCGAGGCTAGCGCAATTGCTCGCGGTCTTCGTCGGCGCGATCCAGACTTGCTGGACCGCCTCATCGAGCAGTATCAGCACCGACTGCTTCGTTATCTGGTGTACCTGGTGGGCAATCGTGAGCTGGCGGAAGACCTCTTCCAGGAAACCTGGATTCGCGTGCTGGAGCGCGGCCATCAGTACGACGGCAAGCACCAATTCAGCACCTGGCTCTATGCGGTGGCAAGAAATCTGACTATCGATTATCTGCGGAAGAAAAGCCCGGTCAGCCTGGATGGGCTGATGGAGGACGAAGAACACGCCCCTCTGGAACCGGTCGACACGCAGCCTTTGGCGTGGGAAGTTGTGGCGCATCAGGAGCAGGCTGAGCGCATCAGCGCCGCTTTGGCCAGCATCCCGGCGGAGTATCGTGAGACCGTGGTGTTGCGTTTCAGGGAGGGATTGGCGTTGGAGGAGATTGCCACGGTTACCGGAGCGCGGCTGGGTACGGTGAAGTCGCGGCTGTATCGCGGATTGAACATGCTGATGTCGCGGTTGAAGGGAGCGCAGGCATGAGGCGGGACACGCATGACGAGGCGCGGGAACTGATTGCGCTGGATGAAGATCTCTCGGATGCGCAGCAGATCCGGCTGCAGGCCCATCTGCAAGAGTGCGCGCGTTGCCGTGATTATGCGGAAGTAGCCGACCGGGTGGTTGGCGCTTTGCGGTCCCTGCCCGTCGCTGCCGACTCCCGCCTGGTTCGAGCCACGCAGATGCGGGTGCGCTTTCACGCCAGTAGGCTTCGGGAGACGAGAGAACACATGTGGCTGGTGGGCTTCGCTTGTATGGGCGTGGGCCTTTCGGCCACCCTGACAGTACCTCTTCTGTGGCGGCTGTTTGAATGGATGGGAGAGTGGGCCGGGGTCTCGACCCTGATTTGGCAAGTGAGCTTCATGGTTTTCTTCATCGCGCCCGCGCTGGTGGTGAGTGTGCTGTTGTTGGCTCGTGGCACGCACCTGGCGAAACACGAAGAAGGATCGCGGCAATGACGACGAGAAAGCGAACACATTTATGTTAGCGAAAGACGAAACTCGAACTGGAGCAGCGGCGGAAATCAAGGTTATTCCGACCTGGGCATGGGTTCTAGCGGGGGTTGGGTTCGTAGGAACGCAGATCGCGTTTGATTTCTTCAGTGGCCGCAAACCCGGTGCTCCACCCCCCTGGGCGCTGCCTTTGCTTGGACTTTTGGTCGGCCTGGTGGTGAGTTGTTATCTGTTGCTCATCGGTTATATAAACCGCGACGCCAAACGGCGCGGCATGAGCCCCGTCCTTTGGACGATTGTGGCCATAATTATTCCGAACGCACTGGGCATCATCCTCTACTTTATACTGCGGCAACCATTGCGGACCGCCTGCCCGCGATGTGGCCATGTCCTGCATCCCGGATTCGGCTTCTGCCCTCAATGTAGCTACAAGCTCACACCGATTTGTCCGCAATGTCAGCGATCCGTTGGGGTGAATGATATTTATTGTCCCTACTGCGGAACCTCGCTGCGCAGTCAAGCGGCCTCGGTCTCCAGCCCCCCAACGCGGGCAACTGCGGAAGACGCGCAAGAATGAATACCCGTTATAGCTGACGAAACCGGGCCATTTCACTCATTGACCCGCGCCTCCGTGAGGGGTGCCAGACTTCACCGCCCGCCGCGGCGCCCGGTTGCCGCTGCCGCGGAAGAAGCAGGCTAGACCGAACAGGTAGCCGAAGTTGTACCAAGCGCCGTTGTTGTGGACCTCGTAGATACTGAGGTCTCTCCGGAACACCGAGACCACGAACACAAGGGGCGCAATAAAGCCTTGCCAGAGGCCGAGCCAGAAGCCCGCAACTCCATTGTGCTCGCTGGCCGTTCCTTTGGACGGGTTAGGGCCGGACGCGCATCCGGCCAGAACGCCCAGCACCAGGAGGACAACCACAAGCAAGGTCAAAAAGGGTTTCATCGGCAATACCTCCCGCTCATACGTATTACGAAGCAGGGGCAAGAAAAGTCTCGCAACCACGCTTGTCCTATCGTCCTACTCATCGCGCACAGCCGATGAGTAGGGCATCCGCCGATGGCGCGGAGAATTCTGGCTGCATGGCTAAGCCGTGCCCTTCCTGTCGGTGAAGAGGGGTAGGTCTTACCGGAGTGCTGAAGCGGTGCGCCACCAAGAGCAGGTGCAAGAACGCCGAGACGGAGCGAAGCCCCGTCCCCACACGTGCTAGAATCGTTACAGTGACTCTCGGAACCGATGCTTCCTGAGCTCGACAAATTGCTGGAGCTGCAGGCGGCGGATAAAGAGATCCGGCGACTGCAGGACGAAGTGGCCGCGCTGCCGAAACGCACGGCAGCGATCGAGCAAAAGCTGGCTGGAACCAAGGCCCACCTGGAAAAGGTGCGGGTTGCAGCCAAGGGCGACGAGGCCAACCGCAAGAAGTTCGAAGCCAATATCAAGGATCTGCAAGGCAAGATTTCCAAGTATCGCGACCAGTCGCTCGACGTAAAAACCAACGACCAGTACAAAGCGCTGCTGCATGAGATCCAGTTTGCCGAGCAGGAGATCCGCCTCAACGAGGATCGCATCCTGGAGGTGATGGTCAACGTCGACGCACGCGAAAAGGACGTCAAAGCGGCGGAGGCCGAGCTCAAGGCAGAGACGGCCGAGATCGAAAAAGAAAAAGAGGAAGCGCGAAGAGTAACGGCGGAAGATCAGACGAAGCTGGCCGAGTGGAACGCCAAGCGCAACGCCCTGCACCAGGCGATTTCCGAAGATCTGCTTCGCCACTATGAGCGCGTGATGAAGTTCCGGGGCAGCGGGCTGGCGGAAGTCCGCGACCACAAATGCATGGGCTGCCAGGTGATGCTGCGGCCGCAGATCTACAACGAAGTGAGGATTGGCGAGAAGGTAGTGATCTGCGATTCCTGCCAGAGAATTTATTACTACATTCCCGCGAACGAAGTGAAGCCGGAGCAGGAAGTGGTGACGGTTACCGGGAGAAAACGAGCGCGCCCCAAAGCGGATGCGCCGCAGGCATGGTTCTACCGTCCGGATTACGCCGAGGAAGGCGAAGTGCTGCTGGCGTTTATCAATAACGGCGGCAATTCGACCCGCCGCATCTACGAAATGCACACTGGACGCCAGGTCGGCGGTGTGCTGCTGCGCGAAGGGAATTACCGCCAGGCGTTTCCCGAGGATCTAACCGACGCCGCCCTGCGGCTCAACGGCCATTGGGAAGAAAAAGAAATCGACGAGTGGGGTTCTGAGATACCCTCGAATGCGCTCGATCTTCTTCATAAAGATCTGCTGGCCATCCGGCGCGAACACAAAGCGAGCCACAAGCATGCCGCCTC
This sequence comes from uncultured Acidobacteriaceae bacterium, assembly GCA_963725245.1. Taxonomy (GTDB): domain Bacteria; phylum Acidobacteriota; class Terriglobia; order Terriglobales; family Acidobacteriaceae; genus Acidiflorens. The sequence continues at coordinate 47,279 of CAVRYC010000026.1, forward strand.
TGCGGCGGAACAGACGGCCGCGAGCTGATTTCACGCTGAGCCGCAGCCCACCTGCGTAGAGACAGCCAAAGGCAGGGAAATCCAAATTAGGGAAACATAGAATGCGGAGGGTACTTTTGTAAGCGGAACCGCGGTTTCGTTCATGCTATCGTCTCGTCATTGTTATTGCCGTTAGCCAAGGTGCAACGAGGTTCATGGATTCCACGGAGCAGAAGCCCGGCCAGCCCCTAACTGAGTCGTATTTTTTCCGATCCCCACAAAAACGGAGATTGATCTTTTGCCTGCTGCTGGCTTTGGCAACGATTGCACTCTATAACTCGGTCACGCGCGCTCCCTTTCTCAATTTCGACGACCAGGTTTACGTTACCGACAATCCCCAGGTTCGCGCCGGACTCACCTGGAACACCGTGGTTTGGGCTTTTCGCACTCCTAAGGCTTTCGACTGGCACCCGATCACTTGGCTTTCGTATGCTCTCGATTGGCAAATTTTCGGCTTGAACCCGGCGGGCTACCATACCATCAACGTTCTTCTCCATGCGGCCAACGCGGTGCTCCTGTTTTTGATTCTGGAGAGTGCTACGGGCTTGGCTTGGCGCAGCCTGGCGGTGGCCGCGCTCTTCGCTCTGCATCCGATCAATGTGGAGTCGGTGGCGTGGATCTCGGAACGCAAAACCGTGCTCAGCATGTTTTTCTTTCTGCTCGCGCTGGCTGCCTATGGCTGGTACGCGCGCCGGCCCGGGGTCGGACGATATCTGGCCGTCACTGTTGCCTATGCTTTGGGCCTGATGAGCAAGGCGCAGGTGATTACGTTTCCGTTTGCTCTTCTGCTGCTGGATTACTGGCCCTTGGGTCGTCTCGCGCCACATCCGGCGCGACCGGAAGAAGTTGGAGGCGAGCTGGCAGTCGCCTGCCCGCGGTCCCTCTTTCTGGAAATTGATTGGGGAGAAGGTGCCTTGGTTTGCGCTGTCGGCCGTGAGCGCGGTCATCACCATGAGGACGGGGGGGGCGGCGTTCAACTATATGGTGGAGACGGAGGTAACCCGGGCGAAATTCCCGCTCTGGATACGTCTGGCAATGCGGCGATCTCCTATGTCAAATATCTCGGAAAAGCCTTCTGGCCGGTCAATCTGGCGCTCGTGTATCCGCATCCCGGGTTTGCGATCAGCATCCCGGCGGCCGTGCTGTCGGCGCTTGCAATCGTCGCCGTCAGCATTCTGGCCGTGATCTTTCGGCGGCGCCGCGCTTCTCTTGGTGGGGTGGTTTTGGTTTCTGGGAACGCTGGTGCCGATGATCGGACTGGTTCACGATTGGCGTTCACGCCATGGCCGACCGCTACGCCTATATTCCACTGCTGGGAATTTTCGTAATCGTCTGCTGGGGCGCGGCGGATCTAATAAAACGTTGGCATGTTCCCACGGCGGTGACGGCGGCCGGCACGGTCGCCATCCTGCTGGCACTGGGAATTGCGCTTCATCGGCAGGTGAGTTTTTGGAGCGACAATGTCACCCTCTGGACCCACACTCTGGAAATCACCGAAGCGAACTTCACCGCCGAAGATAACCTGGCTGGCGCGTTGATTGCCCAAGGCCGGGTAGAGGAAGCCTTGCCGCACCTGCTGCGGGCGCGAGCCTTGCGGCCCGACGACCCACAGTCCGCGCTCAATGTCGCAACCTACTTGCAAATGCACGGCAAGTATCAGGCCGCTCTCGATGGCTATGCGACAGTGGTTCAACTCACCAAGGCGCCGCCTTTGCTGGCCACGGCGCGAGCCAACAGCGGATATGCGCATTACTCGCTGAAACAGTATAGCGACGCGCAACAAGACTTCGAGGCCGCACTGAAGGAACAACCCGGAAATTCGTCGGCCTATCGCGGGCTGGGCTTGCTGGCACAGAGAGCGGGCGACATTGCACAGGCTACCAAGGATTACGAACGGTCGGCCGAGCTGCAGCCATCGCCGGTGGGCTATCTGCTTCTGGCGCAGGCCCTCGAGATCGGGGGACAGGCAGAGGCGGCCCGTGCGGCGCAGTCCCAAGCCGCCGGCATGACTCGAGATCTCGACGACGACATTGCGGTCGTGCGGCAGTTACTGGCAAATTAGTGGATCTCACCTCTCGGGCGGACAAACGGCCGCCAGCTAGCCGCCTGTGTTGAAACTCGAGCGACCAAATCCAGCGCCTAAAGGCGCACTCATAAAGCAGGCTTACGGCATGCCTGAAGGCATGCCCTGATACGAACATTGCAGGGCATAATTTGGCGTCGAATCGGAGGCGGATTTTGCGGTAAGATTGCGGCCACGAGGTGAATGATGGCTCACGGTCTCAGCCTTCCTTCGGCATCCCGCCGTTCGTTTCTCAGCTTGTCTGCCGGCGCTTCGGCGGCGCTGGCATTGCGCATCGTCACCGAACCGATGCTCGCTTACGCCGCGTCGCGGGAGAGCTTGCCGACGGATGGCATCAAGATGGATGGCGTCAGGATTGACGCCAACGAAAACCCGCTCGGGCCGGCTGCTTCGGCACGCGAGGCGCTGGCCGCCATCGTCCCGCAAGGCGGGCGCTATTCCTTTTGGCTGAAGGACGATCTGGTCAAGACGCTGGCGGAAATTGAAGGCCTGAAGCCGGAACAGCTTCGCGTCTATCCCGGATCGAGCGAGCCTCTGCATCACGCGGTCGCCGTTTTCACCTCACCGCAGCGCAGCTATGTGACGGCCGATCCCGGATACGAAGCTGGAATGATCGTCGCCCATGCCGGCGGTGCGAAGGTGGTGAAAGTTCCGCTGACGAAAAGTTACGCGCACGATGTGAAAGCGATGCTGGCCGCGGCTCCCGATGCGGGCGTGTTTTACGTCTGCACACCCAACAATCCCACCGGCACGCTGACCAGCCATTCCGATATCGAATACCTGGTCGAGAACAAGCCCAAGGGTTCGGTCGTGCTGGTGGATGAAGCTTACATTCATTTTGCCGACGCGGTTTCGGTGATGGATCTGGTGAAAGCCGATAAGGACGTGATCCTGCTGCGCACGTTCTCGAAGATTTACGGGATGGCGGGGCTGCGCTGCGGCGTCGTCTTCGGCCGGCCCGACCTGCTGGAGAAAATCGAAACCTACGGCGGCTGGAATGCCATGCCGATCACCGCGCTGGTCGCCGCATCGGCCAGCCTGAAAGATGCGCAGTTGCTGCCCGAGCGCAAGCGCATCAACACTCGCATCCGCGGCGAGGTCTTTGCCTGGCTCGAGCGCAACGGATACTCCTACGTTCCCTCGGAATCGAATTGCTTCATGCTCGACACGAAACGGCCGGCGAAGGCAGCGATCAATGCCATGGCCAAACAGAATGTATTTATTGGACGCATCTGGCCCGCTTGGCCGACCTACGCGCGGGTTACGATTGGAACCGCGTCCGAGATGGAGCAGTTCCAGACGGCGTGGCAGAAGATGATGACTGGGGCGGTGACGGCCAGCGTTGGCGGCCCGATCCTCCCCAGCTCGGAACCCCGCCGACTGAATCTGGATGGGATCGTGATTCGCGGCTAAGCCGATCGCAGGATGCTTTAAGCCGCCCGCCCTGTGGAATGCCCTGGCCAGAGCAGGAACCGAGCTACGCCCGGCGGCGCAGAAATATGAACTGGTGGAACAGAATCCTAATCGCGGCGGTCATGAGTTGGGGTTACTCGGCGACTTTAGGACTGCTCTTCGCTATCGTCGTTTCCGAAGGTCACTCGCCCAGAGACCTGTTGCTACCCGGTGTCGTTCCGGCTACTCTGATCGGTAGCACGATAGTGGCAATTGCGATAACGCCGGTGGCTATCTGGGCCGTGAGAACGGGAACAAGGAACTTGTGGCTCTACGGGCCGATTCTCTGGATCGCATTAGCCGCTTACGTTGTTTTTGCCATACCGCGAGCTGGCCACTACGGTCAATATGGTCTGCTCTTCTTGGCTGCTCTGGGCTTAGTCGCACTTGGGTTTATCCCGGCGAGGTGACGAGACTGGACAGACGAGGGCGTCTGTCCCTACGCAAGCCCTACGCTATAACATGAATCCATGCCGAAAAAACCTGCTGTCTCCGCGAAACATGCGGAGCCTTCCGTAAAACTGTCTGTCCGCGGAGTTGCCCGCCTGCAGGCGCGGCACCCTTGGGTCTATCGCTCGGACATTACCGAAGAAAAGGATGTGCCTCCGGGCGCGGTGGTGCGCGTGCTCGATTCGCGGGGAAAATTCCTGGGAACTGCGCTCTACAGTTCTTCGTCGCAGATCGCGATCCGCATGATCTCTCACGGTTCGGTGGGCGATCTGCCTGCTTTGGTCGCGGAGCGCATTCGCGCCGCCATCGCCTACCGGAAAGAACTGGTTCGAAATACCGACGCTTACCGCATCGTCTTCAGTGAAGCTGATTTTCTGCCGGGCCTCATCGTCGATCGCTATAACGACGTGCTCACGCTGCAAATCCTGACCCAGGCCATGGACGCCGCGCCGGTGCGCGAAGCCATCCTGCAAACGCTGCGCAATGAAGAAGACCTGCAGCCGGCGGGAATCGTCGAGCGCGTCGATATGCGCATTCGAGAACTTGAGCAATTGCCGCCGCTTTCGTCCCGGCTGCTTTGGGGGGAGAAGAGTTCGACCGACATCAATATGAACGGCGCGATGACGACTGGTGGCGAAATCAACGCCATCCGCTTTCACTACGACGGCCTCGAAGGCCAGAAGACCGGAGCGTTTCTCGATCAGCGGGAAAACTATGCCGCGGCGGCCGAATACGCGCACGGCGAGGCGCTCGACGCTTTCTGCTATCAGGGAGGATTCGCGCTGCACCTGGCCGCGAAGTGTGCGAGCGTGACCGGGGTGGACAGCTCGCGTCCGGCGCTGGAAATGGCGGAAAAGAACGCGGCTTTGAACGCAACTCCGAACGGCCGCGAATTGGAATGGATCGAAGGCAACGCCTTCGACCTCTTAAGGGAGTACGCCGCCGCGAACCGGCGCTACGACACCATCGTTCTCGATCCGCCGGCCTTCGCCAAGACCAAGCGCGACCTGGAAAAAGCCCTGGGTGGCTACAAGGAGCTCAACCTGCGCGCCCTGAAGATGCTGCGGCCGGGAGGGATTCTTGTCACCTGCTCCTGCTCCTTCCACGTCGGCGCGTCGGACTTCCTGGGAGTGGTGGCCGACGCGGCCCGGGACGCCCACAAATCCCTGCGCCTGCTGGAGAATCGCGGAGCGGCGAAGGATCATCCAATGCTAGTGAATGTGCCAGAAACCAGCTACCTCCAGTGCCTGATATTGATTGTAAGCGACTGAAAAATAACACTAATAAACTACTTGACAATAACGCACTAAGATTTTATGCTGTTGTCACACTAATTAAAAACCTGGGAGCTTCCGAAAGCTCCCCGAATCAAATTCAAGTAGGAGGATTTAAGTTATGACTTTGCTTACCCGTTGGGACCCTTTCCGTGAATTCGTCACACTCCAGGACCGCATGAACCGATTGTTTCGCGATCCGCGTGGGCCGGAAGGGCAGGATGAATCTCTAACCACCACCGCATTTGCTCCGCCGGTGGACGTCTACGAAGACGAGCACAACGTCACATTGAAGATCGAAGTGCCGGGAATCGACGAGAAGGACATCGACGTCCGCATCGAGAACAACACGCTGACCGTGCACGGCGAGCGCAAGTTCGAGAAGGAAGAGAAAGAAGAGAACTACCGCCGCGTGGAGCGGCAGTATGGCAGCTTCACCCGCACCTTCACGCTCCCCAACACAGTCGACCATGACAACGTTCAGGCCGACTATGACAAGGGCGTGCTGAAGATCAAGCTGGAGAAGAAAGCCGAAGCCAAGCCGAAGCAGATCAAGGTAAACGTCGGCGGCCAGAAGACGCTCGAAGGCAAAGAGCCGAAGGGCGTCGGCAAAGCCGCGTAAACCGTTGTCGGGCAGTGGTCGGTGGCCAGTTGCCAGTCGGGCAAAGCCCGACAGTTGTAAACTCAGCGGGAGGCGAGAAACAGCGCCTCCCGTTTCATTTGTAATTGGTAATTTGTAACTGGTAATTCTGAAGATCGAAATCCGCGGGTCTTAGCAAATCACTGAATTCTCGGCAGCCGATTGCAGAGGTTCTTCGCTTCGCTCAGAATGACAGGAGTGAGGAACAGCCATGGCAATTCGTTGGGACAAATTCACAGTAAAAGCGCAGGAGGCCGTCCAGCGCGCGAACGAACTCGCGTCCGAGCACGGCAATCCGGAACTTGCTCCGCTCCATCTGCTGGCCGCGCTGGTCGAGGACCGCGAAGGCATCGTTGCGCCGGTGCTCGAAAAAATCGGCATCGGGCCGCAGGCGGTGCTCAGCGACCTCTACAAAGAAATTGAAAAGCTGCCGAAAGTCTCGGGCAGCGGCGGCGCGCAGCCGCCGGCTATGTCGTCGGCGATCAATCAGGTTCTGGAGAAGTCATTCAAAGAAGCCGACACTTTCAAGGACGAATACGTTTCGACCGAGCACATGCTGTTGGCGCTGACCAGTCTGAAGCGCGATTCGGCGCAGGAGTTGCTGGCGCGTCACGGCGCGACGCACGACGCCATCCTGAAGGCGCTCACCGCGGTTCGCGGATCGCAGCGCATCACCGACCAGAATCCGGAAGCGAAATATCAGGCGCTCGAGCGCTATGCGCGCGACCTGAACGAGCAGGCGCGGCGCGGCAAGCTCGATCCCGTGATCGGCCGCGATGAAGAAATTCGCCGCGTGGTGCAGGTGCTTTCGCGGCGCACCAAGAATAATCCGGTGCTGATCGGCGAGCCGGGCGTGGGCAAGACGGCCATCGTTGAAGGCCTGGCGCAGCGCATCATTTCGGGCGACGTGCCGGAAGCGCTCAAGAACAAGCGCGTCGTGGCGCTCGATTTGGGCGCGATGCTCGCCGGCGCGAAGTATCGCGGCGAATTCGAAGACCGCCTGAAGGCTGTGCTGAAGGAAATCGAAGACTCGCAGGGCAAGATCATCCTCTTCATCGACGAGTTGCACACGCTCGTCGGCGCCGGCGCCGCCGAAGGCGCGATCGACGCTTCGAACATGCTGAAGCCGGCGCTTGCTCGCGGAGAGTTGCGCGCCATCGGCGCGACCACGCTCAACGAATATCGCAAGTACATCGAGAAAGACGCCGCGCTCGAACGCCGCTTCCAGATCGTGTTCGTGGGCGAGCCGAACGTCGAAGACACGATTGCGATTTTGCGCGGGCTGAAGGAAAAGTACGAAGTGCACCACGGCGTGCGCATCAAAGATTCGGCCATCGTGGCGGCGGCGACGCTTCTCGCATCGCTATATTTCCGACCGCTTCCTGCCCGACAAAGCCATCGACCTGATCGACGAGGCCGCCAGTTCGCTGCGCATCCAGATCGATTCCATGCCCACGGAAATCGATCAGCTGGAACGGCGGGCCACGCAACTCGAAATCGAAAAGCAGGCGCTGAAAAAAGAAGACGACGCCAATTCGAAGGAGCGCCTTGCTCACGTCGAGAAGGAACTGGCCGGCATTCGCGAACAATCGAATGCACTCAAGGCCAAGTGGAAGCAGGAAAAAGATGTCATCGCGAAAGCCCGCGCGCTGAAAGAAAAACTCGAGCAGCTCAAGATCGAAGAAGCGGCCGAGGAGCGCAAGGGAAATCTGGAGCGCGTGGCGCAGATCCGCTACGGGCTCATCCGCAACACTGAAGAAGAACTGAAAAAAGTCACCGCGCAGATCGACGGCAAGGCTGGGCATCGCATGTTGAAAGAAGAAGTCGACGAAGAAGACGTTGCCCGCATCGTCTCCAAGTGGACTGGCATTCCGGTTTCCAAGATGCTCGAGGGCGAGGTCAAGAAGCTCATCAACATGGAAGACCGGCTGCGGCTGCGCGTCATCGGACAGGACGCGGCGCTGGAACGCGTGGCCAACGCCATCCGCCGTTCGCGGGCCGGGTTGAGCGATCCCAAGCGGCCGATCGGGTCTTTTATTTTTCTGGGGCCAACCGGCGTCGGCAAAACCGAACTGGCGCGCGCGCTTGCCGAATTTCTTTTTGACGACGAGCGCGCCATGGTGCGCATCGACATGTCGGAATATATGGAGAAACATGCCGTGTCGCGTCTGATCGGCGCGCCTCCGGGATACGTCGGCTACGAAGAGGGTGGACAGCTCACCGAGCAGGTGCGGCGGCATCCTTATGCGGTCGTGCTCTTCGACGAAATCGAAAAAGCGCATCCCGACGTGTTCAACATCCTGCTGCAGATCATGGACGACGGCCGCCTCACCGACGGCAAGGGGCGCAAGGTGGACTTCAAGAACACGGTCATCATCATGACCTCGAACCTGGGCTCGGCGTACCTGCAGTCGGAAAACATTCGCTCCGCCGAGGGCTTCGAGCGCGCCTCAAAGCAGGTGATGGACGCGCTGCACGGGCATTTCAAACCCGAGTTCCTGAATCGCGTGGACGACATCATCATCTTCCATCCGCTGGGCAAGGAACAACTGGTGAAGATCGTCGAGCTGCGGCTTGAAGATTTGCGGCGGCTGCTGGCCGACCGCAAGATTTCTCTGGAGCTGACCGACGCCGCTAAGGAGTTGCTCTTCACCGAAGGCTACGATCCGAACTTTGGAGCGCGTCCGCTGAAGCGCGCTATTCAGAAGCTGGTGCAGGATCCGCTGGCGCTGAAAATTCTGGACGGCGCGGTGCTGCATGGGGATCACGTGGTCGTGGATGCCGATAAGAAAGCGGGCAAGATGACGTTCAAGGTCAGTGAGCGGGTGGGGGAGAAGGAGGCGGCGCGGGCGAAGAAGTAATTGCTTAGTGTGGTGAGGCGGCGGAAACCTGCCGAGCTTTGCTCGGCTGGGCGGACGAGGGCGTCCGCCCCTACGTGATTTTTTGCTGACGCAAGAATCCGCGAGGGACGACTACATTGGCTGACGACACGAAGCTGCGTGATTTCCTGCAGGAACTGCTCCGGCGCGGGGGCAGTGACCTTCTGCTGGTTCATGGAGTTGCGGCTTCGATTCGTAAGAACGGAGAGGTCGAGAAGATCGGAGACGATCCGCTGGATGGCTTGGAAATCGAATCTCTGGTTCAGCCGATTCTGACGCCGGTCGCGGCCGGGCAGTATCGCGCCGTGCAGATTGCCGATTCTTCTTATCGAATTGCTGGCCTTGGACGATTCCGCATTAACCTGCATCGCGAGCGCGGTCACGCCGCGGCCACGATCCGCGCGCTGCCGATGAAGGTGCCAGCGCTCGGCGAACTGGGACTTCCGGTCGAGGTCGGCAATCTGGCGGGGCTGCGTCGCGGGCTGGTGCTGATCGGAGGCGCGGCGGGCGCTGGGAAATCCACAACTCTCGCGGCGCTGGTCAACGAGATCAACCAGCGCGATGCGCGCCACATCGTGACCATCGAAGATCCTGTCGAATACGAGCATGCGCACGTGCGCAGCGTCATCGAGCAAGTCGAGGTCGGAACGGACGCGCCCGACTTTCCCACGGCTCTGCGCGCGGCGCTGCGCCAGGCGCCGGACGTGCTTGTGGTCGGCGAGATGCGCGATCCGGAGAGCATGGCCATCGCTGTTTCGGCTGCCGAGACTGGGCATCTGGTGCTTTCCACGCTGCACACTACCGACGTGTCTTCCGCGATCTCGCGCATCTCCGATTCGTTTCCGGTGGAACGGCAGAGCACGATTCGGCAGGAACTGGCGATGGCGATCTCTGCGGTCTTGACGCAGATCCTGTTGCCGAGCCGCAAGGGCGGGCGCATTCCGGCGGTTGAGCTGCTGATGATCGGATACGGGGCGCGCCAACACATCCGCCACAACGCGCTGCAACACCTGAACCAGGAAATCACGATGACCAAGGGGAAGGGATCGATCACCCTGGAGGAGTCGCTGGCACGGCTGGTGAGAGGCGGGCACCTGGAGCGGGAGGAAGCTATCGAGTTTTCGGTGCACCCGGACGAACTGAAGAGCCGGCTGAGAGGGCTGGGATAATTTTTCGGCGGCGGCGTTACGCCGAGCGGTGAAACGCGGCCGCTACTTCTCCGCGCGACAGATACCACGCCACTATCACGCGCACAATAATTCCCAGCCCGCCGAAGGCTAGCGCTTTGGGCTGAGCGGTGACGGTTGCGGCGGAAACTGACGGGACCAGCATTACGATTCCTGCGATGGCGATCAGTAACGCGGCGTGCCTCGCGATGTTATTGAGTTCCACGAGACCCCACGCGACTCCGCCTCCTACGACGGCCACGAGCAGGAACATGTACGGCCCTGCCAATTCCAGCCCGAATAACAGCGGCGCGCCTGCCGACATCGATACCATGCCTGGACGAAGGAGCATCGCTACGCCCGCGATGCCCAAGTAAATTGCGCAGAGTGCGAACAATGCGGCTATGGCGCGGACGCCATTCGGGAGCGAGTTGGCAGGATTATCAGGCATGGGCGCTAGAGCGTGGCGAATCCCGAGTTGTTGCGACCACTGGCAGCTGCCGAGCTGCGCTCGGCTGGCGGACAAGAGTGTCCGCCCTACACGAGCATCGCGGCTCGTAGAATACAAGTCGTGGGTGCGCCTTCACAAACAAAACTGATTGTGCTGAACCTTAAGACGGGGATGCCTACGGTCGAGCAGGCGAAGCGGCGATTGCTGGAGTCGTTGTATGCGCCGCGGGGAGCGAGTGGGCCGGTGGTGAAGATCATTCACGGCTACGGATCTTCGGGGAAGGGTGGGGCCATTCGCACCGCGATCCGTGAACAGATGGCGGCGTGGCAGCGGGAAGGCAAGGTACTCAAAGTGGTGGCGGGCGAAAACTGGAGCATCTTCGACAGGGACTCGCAGGATCTGCGGCAGCGCTATGCTTTTCTCGGCAAGGATGAAGATCTCGATCGCGGGAATGCGGGCATGACGATCGTTGAGTTTCCGGCCGATACTTCTCGCATATTTCGATCGGTGTAATTCTGAAATGAGTTGGCAGTCCGGAAGGCTGCCGAGCTGCGCTCGGCTGGCGGACAAGAGTGTCCGCCCTACACGAGTATCGCGGCGCTCGGCTTGGACGGCCTGCGGCTTCGCTCAGGGCAGGCTCGCGATGTGCGCCCGTCCCCACACAGAAGAGGGGCAGCCCCGTCTCTACGTTAGAATCCTCCGGTGGCTGTTCGCCTGCAGATTGACGCTACGCGCGGGTCCGCCCGCGCCGGCAAGCTGATCACTCCTCACGGAGAGGTGGAGACGCCTGTGTTCATGCCGGTCGGAACCCTGGCTTCGGTCAAGGGCGTCTCGCAGGATGTGCTCGAAGAACTTGACGTCCAGATTCTGCTGGGCAATACCTATCATCTTTATTTGCGTCCTGGGGTTGAAACGATTCGCCAGATGGGCGGGCTGCACCGGTTCATGTCGTGGGATCGAGCTATCCTCACCGACTCGGGCGGCTTCCAGGTTTTCAGCCTGAACGATCTGCGGAAAGTCAGCGAAGAGGGCGTGGCGTTCCGCTCGCACCTGGACGGCTCGCCGCACTTTCTTAGTCCCGAAAAAGCCATGGAGGCGCAGATCGGCCTGGGAGCCGACATCATCATGGCCTTCGACGAATGCACGGAGTATCCGGCCGGGGCTCAGCGTGTGCGCGACTCGATGGAATTGACACTGCGCTGGGCTGAGCGCTGCAAGAGTTATTTTGAGGAGCACAAGCACGAGGTGCCTTGGGCGAGCAGCCGTCAGCCATGCGGCGCGTCAGCCGTCAGGAGCGGCCAGGGCGTCCGCCCAGTGGTCAGTGGCAGTGGCAGCGGGCGAGCGCAGGCAGTGAGGCAGTACGCAGGCGTTATTTGGCATTGTGCAGGGCGGAATGGACCTTGAGCTGCGTCGCGAGTCGGCCGGACGGACTATCGACATCGGCTTTCCTGGATATGCTATCGGCGGCCTTAGCGTGGGCGAACCTCGCGAGCTTACTCGCGACATCGTCTTATCCACGCTTGAGCATCTTCCCTGCAACCAGCCGCGTTATCTGATGGGGGTCGGCACTCCGGAAGAGATCGCCCAGTACGCGCAGTCGGGCGTGGACATGATGGATTGCGTGCTCCCTACCCGCGCCGCCCGCCATGGATTGCTGTTTACTTCCGAAGGCAAGGTTTCGATCAAGCAGGCCCGGTACGCGCAGGACGAAAGCGCGCTCGATGCCGGCTGCGACTGCCGCGTGTGCCAGCGTTATTCACGGGCCTACCTGCGCCATCTTTATGCCGCGAACGAGCTGCTGGCGCAGGTTTTGAATACGGTCCACAACCTGCACTATTACCTGGCCACCATGCGAACCGTCCGGGCGTGGATACGGGCGGGCCACGCGGGTACCGTGACGCGATGATTCACCGAGTTCCGGCGTGGCGCCGGCTCTCGACTGGTAAATTCGGCGTGGCTGTCCTTGACACGTTGCTAGCCGTCCGGCATTCTATTTAACTTAGGGATAAGGTACGTTTCTTTCTGTGCCGTACCGATGCGAAACCGGAGCGCGGCATCGCCGGTTCTAGCCTGCAAGTTGTAGGATCCTCCGGCCAAAGAAGAAAAGAATTCCCAAAGCTAAGCAGGGAAAGTTCAGCGGCGAAAGAAGCAAACTTGTGCCGAGTTGCGCTCGACTGGCCCGAAGAGGGCGGATCGGGCGGCCGCGGTGTTAATCGGGTATTTCGTCACATATTTCGTTCCACAGGATCGACTTGGGGGTGGAAAACATTTTGCCTGGCATATCGTCTGGTGTGACTGGCGGATTGGCGTTTTGGTTGCAACTACCCGGGGGCACGAGTCTGCTCGGGCTGGCGCCGCTGCTGTTTATCTTTGCCATTTTTTACTTTCTGCTGATTCTGCCGCAGCAGCGGAAGCAGAAGAAGTGGCAGGCCATGCTGGGCGAGTTGAAAAACGGGGACAGGATCGTCACCAGCGGAGGCTTGCGCGGGACGATCGTCAGCCTCAAGGACGATGCGCTGGTCTTGCGCGTGCCGCCCGACAATCTGAAGCTCGAAATCAGCCGCGCATCGGTGGTATCGGTGACGACGGCGGAGGAAGGAACAAAGTCTTAGAGCTGCGAGCTTCGAGCAATCGCTTCAGAGGTTGCTTTTAGCTCGCGGCTCGCAGCTCGAAGCGCTCTTGGTACGGTTTTTCATGAATAAGAACCTCAGTTGGAAGTTGGTTGTGATTCTCGGGCTTCTGATCTTCTTTCTGTTCGGCATCTTCGGTATTCCGAAGGATTGGTCGGGCAGGGGGATGCTGGCATCGATCACCGACCGCATTCATTTGGGCCTCGACCTGCGAGGCGGGACGCACCTGATCCTTCAGGTGCAGGTCAACGACGCGGTCAACGTCGATTCCGACAACGCGATTGCGCGCCTCAAGGAAGACTTGCGGACGCACAAGATCAGTTACGCCGAGATCACTAAGCCCGATCCGGTGAACCATCCGGAAATGATCGTGGTCAAAGGCGTTCCTCCGGATCAGGCCAGCGATTTCAAGAACATTATTGCCGACCGGCTGCCGGATTACGACGCCAGCTCGGGCGCGGAAAATTCCTGGACGGTTTCGATGAAGGGCCAAAACCTGGCCGACTTGAAGAACCGCGCGGTCGCCCAGGCCATCGAGACGATTCGCAATCGAATCGACCAACTCGGCGTGAGCGAGCCGGTGATCCAGGAGCACGGCCTCGGCCAGTACCAGATTCTCGTGCAACTTCCGGGCGTGGACGATCCGGCGCGGGTGAAGGAAATCATGCAGTCCACGGCGATGCTCGAAATCAAGCAATCGCTGGGCGGGCCGTATTCGAGCGAGCAGTCGGCCTTACAGGAGCACGGCGGCGTGCTGCCTCCGGATACGGTGCTGATGCAAGGCAGGAGCATTGGCTCGCGCAACAGCGAAGGCGGCGAACAGTGGTACATAATCTCTCGCGCCTCGGCCGTGACCGGTCGCGATCTTCGTACCGCGGAACCGTCCAACGACGAAAATGGCCAGCCGGCGGTTCGCTTTATCCTCACCGCTGAGGGTGGGCGCAAGTTCTATTCCTTCACTTCGGCGCATGTCGGCGACTACCTGGCGGTGGTGCTCGACAACAAGGTGCAGGAAGTGGCGGTGATCAAAGAAGCCATTCACGACACCGGCGTCATCAACGGGCGGTTCACCCAGCAAGAGACGCAGGACCTTTCGATGACTTTGCGTTCGGGCGCGCTGCCGGCGGGCATCAAGTACCTGGAAGAGCGCACGGTGGGGCCGTCGCTGGGCGCCGATTCGATTCGTTCCGGGGTTCGGGCGGCCATGGTCGGCATGCTCGCCGTGCTCATCTTCATGCTGATTTACTACCGCTGGGCGGGCGTGAATGCCGATATCGCGCTGATCCTGAACCTGGTGATACTGCTCGGGTTCATGGGCTACTTCGGAGCGGTGCTGACGCTGCCGGGCATTGCCGGCGTCATCCTGACGGTGGGCATGGGGGTGGATTCGAACGTGCTGATTTTTGAGCGCATCCGCGAAGAACTGAGGAACGGCAAGACGCCGCCCTCGGCGGTGGAGCAGGGCTTCAGCCACGCCTGGATCACCATCGTCGATACCCACGTTACGACCATTGTTTCGGCGGCGATTCTGTTCATCTTCGGCACCGGGCCGGTCAAGGGTTTTGCCACGACGCTGGTTTTCGGCCTGGCGGCAAACTTGTTTACGGCGGTGTTTGTATCGCGCGTGATTTTTGATTGGGTGCTGAGCAGGAAGCAGCGCGGCGAAGCGTTGAGTATTTAGCTGCGAGCTACGGGCTCCGAGCTCCGAGCAAGCTGGTTTGCTACAAGCTCGCAGCTCGAGACTCGAAGCCGAATTTTGGAGTTTGACTTGGAATTTTTTCGCGACACGAACATCGATTTCCTTGGGAAGAAGTGGTACTTCCTGACCTTCTCGCTGATCTTCAGCGTGGCCGGAGTGCTTTCCATGGCGTTCTGGCACGGCATCCCGCTGGGCGTCGATTTCCGCGGCGGCACGCTGGTCTACGTGAAGTACGCGCATACTCCCGATCCGTCCGCCATCCACTCGGAGATCGAGCGCGCCGGCTTGAAGAACGCCCGCGTTCAGAGGTACGGCCAGCCCGGCAATAACGAAGTGCTGATCGCGCTCGATATTCAGGAGACCAGCGAACAGGCTCTCGACAAGGGTAAAATCCAGATCCTTCAGGCGCTCGAAAGCCACGCTGCCCCGGGCAAGCAGGACCTCAACAACTCCAGTTCGTTGACGGTCGCGAATTATCTTCTGGAGAAGGACCCGCTTCACCTGGGATCGGGCGCCGAGGCCAACCCGCGCTACACGGCGATAGCTCAGGCGATCGTCAACTATCGCGACAAGACGAAAAGCGGCGTGCTCGGTTCCATTTCCAACGATGAGCTGAAGAGTGTGGCCGATCCTGCTGTCGTCGCCTCGCTCCAGGACAGCTTCTACGTCTCGGACTTTGGCATCCGCAACGTCGAGATCGTCGGCCCGCAAGTGGGGCAGCAGCTGCGCAAACAAGCTATCCTGGCCACCCTTTATTCGCTGGGCGGAATGCTGATCTACCTGGGGTTCCGCTTCGAATGGATCTACGGGGTCGCCGCCGTGTTGACGGTTTTCCACGACACTCTGATTACGGTTGGCGCCTTCTCGCTTTTGAACTGGGAAATTTCGCTGACCGTGATCGCCGCCATCTTGACCCTGATCGGATACTCCAATAACGACACCATCGTGGTGTTTGACCGCATACGGGAGAACATCAAGCTGCTGCGGCGGGAAAAGCTGGCGGACATTGTCAACAAAAGTATTAATCAGACTTTGAGCCGAACGATCTTGACAGCGGGGCTGACTTTCCTTACCGTGCTTGCGCTGTTCCTTTTCGGCGGCGAGGTGCTGCATGGATTCAGCTTCGCCCTGGTCATCGGAATCCTGATCGGGACTTATTCCTCGATTGCGATTGCCGCCCCGATTCTGGTGGCGTACCAGGATTGGCGGGGTGGCCGGGGCAAGAAGCCGATTGCCATGCCACTGCGGTCGGGCAGCGGCCCGGCGCAGCCGAAGGAAAAAGTTAAGGTCTGAATCCGGGCCATCTGGCGTAAAATCATTGATCTGCCCGGAGAGGCAGGAGTCGCAGGGGAAGCTCGGAAAGAGTGGGAGCAAAGAGGATGTGGCCGGTGTCTAAATTCTCGTAATGCTCTGGTATGGGTAGGAGAAGCTTATGTTTGAAGACAGCCTTATTGAGTCAGGGAACAGGTTCAGGGCCAAGCGGCGGTTGAGCACCACGATCCTTTCCTTCGTGCTGCAGTTCGTGCTCATCGGGATCCTGATCCTGATCCCCCTGATTTATACCGACGCGTTGCCCAAGACGCAGCTGATGACCTTTCTGGTAGCGCCCCCCCCGCCGCCCCCGCCGCCACCCCCTCCGGCAGCCGCTGCAGTTAAGGTGGTGAAGATGCAGAGCGAAGTCATCAACGGCCAGTTGCGTACTCCGACCAAGATTCCACAAAAAATTCAGATGATCAAAGAAGAGGAAGCGCCCCCGGATCTGGGTGGCGCCGGCGTTCCGGGCGGCGTCCCGGGCGGCATTCCCGGAGGCTCGGCGGGCGGCGTGATCGGGGGCATCATCAGTTCGACCGCGGTCGATTCCGAAAGTCGCGACTCCGCAGCGCATTCGCGTTTCGTCGGGCGTGTCGACCGGTCTTTTGATCAAGAAGGTTACGCCCAATTATCCGCCCCTGGCAAAACAGGCCCGCATTCAGGGGCATGTGCTGCTGCAGGCGGAAATCAGCAAGGACGGCACGATTCAGAACCTGCAGTTGATTAGCGGGCACCCCATGCTGGCGCCGGCAGCGATCGAAGCCGTAAAGCAGTGGCGATATAAGCCATATCTGCTCAATGGCGAGCCGGTGGCCGTGGAGACGCAGGTGGATGTGGTCTTTAGCTTGTCGGGAGGCTAGATTGTCCGGTGAGCTTTTTGAAGGTGTCAAGGTTTCGAGGTTTCAAGGATCATAAGTCAAGATTGTTTTGGCTCTGAAACCTTGAAACCATGAAATCTCGTTGTTGGTTTGTGGCGGTTTAAGGCCCTCCCCGTCCCACCTTTTGCCGAGACGGGAAGCCATGGTGCGGTTGGCACGCACGGGCAATTCCGCCCTTAGGTTTTCTTGCATCCTTAGGTTTTCTGCATCAAACGATTCTGATCATGCCGCGAACCGCTGGTTGGCGACAGTTGTTGGCAACAGGGGGCCCGGGATCGCTGTATAGTGGAATGACTGGCTGAGAAGAGTTCGAAGCGAGTTCCAAACAGTTCTGAGGAGGAGAAGCAACTCATGGTAGTGAACCTGGCAGCAGTCGCACTGTGTAATTTCCATCTTTTCGCCGCCTGGCTTTTTCAAGACAACAGCTCGGTCGGTTGGGACCCGATTTCGCTCTGGAAGCAGATGGGTATTCTGGCGAAAGTCGTGGTTATCATTCTGTTCATCATGTCGGGGTGGTCGATCGGCGTGATGATTGACCGCTGGATGGCTTTCAACGCCGCGCGCAATCAGTCCCGCTCGTTCGCTCCCGCGGTAGCCGGAGCGCTGCGCGAAGGTAAGATTGACGAAGCGATCAAAGTCGCCGAGCGCAATAAGAAGAGTCACCTGGCCAAGGTGGTCACCGCGGGCCTGATGGAATTCAAGGCCCACCAGGATAGCCCGGGTGAAATTCCGGGCGAGACGATTGAAGCTTCCAAGCGCGCATTGGAGCGCACCGAAGCCATCGTCCACGCCGAACTGAAGCGTGGCTTGGGCGGATTGGCGACCATCGGTTCGACGGCTCCCTTCGTGGGACTGTTCGGAACCGTGGTCGGCATTTTGAACGCCTTCAACGGTATTGCCAAGGAAAAGGCAACCGGATTGGCAGCGGTCGCGGGCGGCATTTCGGAAGCGCTCGTCACCACGGCAGTCGGCTTGTTCGTGGCGATTCCGGCGGTCATGATGTTCAACTATCTGACCGGCCGCGTGGAAGCGTTCGACGTGGAGATGGATAACTCCTCGAGCGAACTGATCGATTACTTCCTGAAGCGCCGGAGCATGCGCCGGTCGTAGTTCCAAGGCCGCGGGCTGCACCCATGAGTTGCTGGTGGAAGGACGGGCGTCTCGCCGGTCCGGCCGGGCGGGGACGCCCGGCTCTCCATCGAGCAAGTTGGGGGCGACAGCAGTAGCAATCACAGGGTCGCGGCACCAGGGCAAGCGCAGGCAGGAGACAGAATTCCATGGCATTAGCAAAGCGAAACGAAGGGGCCAACGTCACCTCCGACATCAACGTCACGCCCATGGTGGACGTGATGCTGGTACTGCTGATCATCTTCATGGTGGTCACGCCCATGTTGCAACATGGCGTCCCGGTGGACATGGCCAAAGTTAATAATCCGACGGATATGCACGACGCCGACAAGGAAGACGCGCTGCAGATTGCCATCACTCGCGATGACAAGGTTTTCTTCGGGAACGATCTCATCAAGCCCGACGATCTGACCCAGAAGATCAAGGACAAGTTGACGAACCGGACCGACAAGCGGGTCTTTCTCAAGGCCGACATGCGGGCGAAGTTCGGCTGGGTGGTCGAAGTCGTGGACAATGTGCGCGCCGCCGGGGTGGACCAACTCGGCCTATTGACGGATCAGAGAAAGTCCGGAAACCTTACCCCGCCGCCAGGCGCCACTTCGCCGACGGGCGGGCAATAGCACGCAATCGCAAGTAGAGGAGATCGATTATGAGTATGGCCGTCGGCGCCAAGGGTGGTCAGAACGCGAACATGAACGTCACGCCGCTGATTGACGTGCTGTTGGTGTTGCTGATCATTTTCATGGTGATCACGCCACTGACGCCCAAAGGTTTGGAGGCGTTGGTGCCCCAGCCTCCGCCGCCCAATCAGAAACAACAAGCCACGCCCGATCGCACCATCGTGGTGCAGTTGATTGACCGCGGCGCCGGCAATCCGCCCGGTCTCAAGATCAATCAGGACGAGGCTACTTGGGAAAATCTGCAGGGGCGTTTGGAAGATATTTTCAAAACCCGCGCCGAGAAAGTCATGTTCGTGAAGGGCGATGACAATGTGCCCTTCGCCGACGTCGCCAGCGTCATTGATATTGCGCATTCGGCCGGCGTCGACAAGGTCGGCTTGATCACAGCCAGAATCGAAGCGGGCGGCTAGAATCGGGCGATCGGGTCATCGGGCGATCTGAGTAACTTTGTTGGACCACTTACAAATTGTCATCCCGAGGAAAGCGAGGGATCCGCAGTTCGCCGCAAAAAGCAGGTCCTTCGCTTCGCTGAGGATGACAAGTCATGATGAGGTTTCGCTCCACTCCGCGGCAAGGGAGATTCATAAAGCAATGAAAACTACTCAAAGGCTTTTGGTGGTGTTCGCCGCCGCATTGATGCTGCTCGCCGGCACCGGCTGCAACAAGCTTAAGGCGCGCGACCACCTCAATAAGGGTGTGCAGGCTTACAAAAATTCCAAGTTCGAGCAGGCGATCGACCACTTCCAGCAAGCCGTCGCGCTTGACCCGACTCTTATCAATGCCCGGCTGTATCTGGCCACAGCTTTTGCCCAGCAGTACATTCCGGGCGCCGATACTCCCGAGAACAACCACTATGGCGAGCAGGCGATTGACCAGTACAAGCAAGTGCTGCAGGTCGATCCGAAAAACATCAACAGCATCAAGGGCATCGCCTATCTCTACCTGCAGATGAAGAAATTCGACCTGGCCAAGGAGTACTACAAGAAAGCTTCCCAGGTCGATCCCAACGATCCCGAACCTTATTACTCGGTTGCGGTCATCGATTGGACGCAAACCTACGTGCCGCGTCAGGAAGAGCGCGCCAAGCTCGGCATGAAGCCCGATGACTCTCTGCCGGCCAAGGACAAGAAGGTCTGCGCCACGATGAAGGAAACAAATACCGCCAACGTTCAGGAAGGTATCGATAACCTGAACAAGGCGCTCCAGCTTCGTCCCGATTACGACGACGCCATGGCCTACATGAACCTGATGTACCGGGAACGCGCCGATATCCAGTGCGATGACCCGGCCGCCCGCGCTGCCGATCTGAAGACCGCCGACGAGTGGGTCGACAAAACCATGGCCACCAAGAAAGCCAAGGCAGAAAAACAGCCGGGCGCAGGCGGCATCGTCATGGATCAGAACAAGTAAAGGCGCTGGTGTGAGGACGGGAGCCCTCGCGTTCAACCTAAGATGTTCAAGAAGATCCTGATCGCCAATCGCGGAGAGATCGCGGTGCGCGTTATGCGCGCCTGCCGCGAAATGGGCATTGCCACCGTCGCCGTCTATTCCGACGTCGACCGCGCTGCACTCCATGTCCGCAAGTCCGACGAGGCCTACCACATCGGCCCGGCTCCTGCCTCCGAGTCTTATCTGCGGATGGACAAGATTCTCGACGTCGCGAAACGCTCGGGCGCCGAGGCCATCCATCCCGGCTACGGCTTCCTCTCGGAAAACGCGAAGTTCGCGCAGGCGTGCGCCGATGCGGGCGTGAAGTTTATAGGGCCCACTCCGCACTCCATGAGAATGATGGGCTCGAAAACCAGCGCCCGTCAGGAGATGGAAAAAGCCGGCGTAC
This sequence comes from uncultured Acidobacteriaceae bacterium, assembly GCA_963725245.1. GTDB lineage: Bacteria > Acidobacteriota > Terriglobia > Terriglobales > Acidobacteriaceae > Acidiflorens. The sequence continues at coordinate 67,876 of CAVRYC010000026.1, forward strand.
CGTTTGTTCCCGGAACCTCGCGCGGCCTCGCCTCTCCCGAAGAAGGCGAAGAAGTCGCGGAGCGCGTCGGCTACCCCGTGATGCTGAAAGCCGCGGCCGGCGGCGGTGGCAAAGGCATGCGCCTGGTGCACACGCGCCAGGAACTTCGTTCCGCCCTCGAATCGGCGCAGAGCGAAGCGCAGCGTTCTTTCGGCGACAGCGAAGTCTATATCGAAAAGGCGATCGTCAATCCTCGCCACATCGAGATGCAGATACTGGCCGACGAGCACGGCAATACCGTCTGGCTCGGCGAGCGCGAATGTTCCATCCAGCGCCGCCACCAGAAAGTTCTCGAGGAGGCGCCTTCGCCGATTGTCGATCCCGACATGCGCCGCCGCATGGGCGAAGTGGCCGTCAAAGCCGCGCAGTCGGCCAACTACACCAATGCCGGCACCGTCGAATTCCTGGTCGATCAGCAAAAAAATTTCTACTTCCTCGAAATGAACACGCGCCTGCAGGTGGAGCATCCGGTCACCGAGTTGACCACGGGACTCGATCTCGTGCACCTGCAGATCCACATCGCGGCCGGCGAGAAGCTGCCCTTCACCCAGTCCGACCTGGCGATTCGCGGGCACGCCATCGAGTGCCGCATCTACGCCGAAGATCCCGACAACAATTATTTTCCCAGCCCGGGCAAGATCACGGTGCTGCTCCAGCCCTCGGGACCGGGAATCCGGCGCGATAGCGGCATGTACGAAGGCTGGAATGTTCCCATGGATTACGATCCGCTGCTCGCCAAACTGATTGGCTACGGAAGCGACCGGCAGCAGGCCATCATGCGGCTGGAGCGGGCGCTCTACGAATATTTCGTGGCCGGCATCAAGACCAACATTTCGTCTATTCCAGCGCATCCTCGGCGACGCCGATTTCCGGGCCGGAAAACTCGATACCGGATACCTCGATCGACTGCTCGCGAAAAACAACCAGGCCGCTACGGCGCGCGCAGCGGAAGCCCCAAATCGAAGCGCTGGAGACGATCGCCGCCATTGCCGCCGGCATGTTCGCCGTGCTCGATCCCGCTTCGCCCGCCAACAAGAATGGAAACACTGGCGGGCCGGCTTCGGTTCCATCCAACTGGAAACAGAAGGGACGCTCGGAAGCGCTGCGCTGATCTTATGGTTTATGAAATCATGGTGGGCGGCAAACCGCACCGGCTGGAGCTGGAAAAAGCCGCGGGCGGATGGGAGTGCCGCTTGGACGGTCAAGCGGTTCCTATCGACGCGTTAATCCCGCGCCGCGACGTTTTGTCCCTGCTGGTCGACGGGCGCGCCTACGAAATCAAGCGCGAGCAGACCGCCACCGATCTCCACATGTGGGTGGGCAGTTCCCGCTTCGCGGTCGAGTTGCGCGATCCGCGCTCGCTGCGCTCGCGCCAGAAAGCGGGCGGAGACGAAAAGGGCCCGAAAAAAATTCTTGCTCCCATGCCCGGGCGCGTCGTGCGTCTGCTGGTCGCGGAAAATTCCGAGGTCGAAGCCGGGCAGGGCATCGTCGTGGTCGAAGCGATGAAAATGCAAAACGAAATCAAGTCGCCAAAAAAGGGAGTCGTGAAAAAAATATCGGCGACCCCCGGCGCGGCAGTGAACCCGGGCGACGTCTTGGCCATCGTGGAATGAAGCAGTCGGCTAATGAGTCGGGAAGATCCCCACAAGCAACATTGCTTATTGCTAAGGATAGGCCGTTAACCTTTTAATAACGGAATCCATTAAGGTCAGTACCCTCTTTGCTGCGGAAAGTCCGATCTCCGTCACAGCGCCTGAAGGCGCGGTCATGGCTCACCTCTTCTGGCATGCCTGAAGGCCTGCCCGGATACGAACCGTACTTGCACGATGGCTGCTACAAGCCCACTGTCCAAAACGCTCGCGCAGCCATAGCACCTACGTCATCTCAACCCAGTCTCCTTCCGCGCGTACCATAGAAGGCAGCGACAGCTAGCAAGGGCGGAGGTCTCTTCGTGAAGCTGCAGCGCATCATCAGTTTCGCAACCCTGGCGATCTCGATTCTTACGCTCGTCCTCGTATTAAAGCGGCCCGCGCCGGTTGCGCCCGCGGCCGCGCCGGCTGCGGCTGCCGCCAATGCGCAATCTTTTCAGGAAAAGGTGAACCGGCTGGAGCAGCCCAGGGTGCGCCGGCGAAGGCGAGAGCGAAGTCCGCATAAATGCCGGAGAATTGTCGGCTGCGCTTGCGCAAGCTGCCGGAGTGCTGCCCGCAACCACGGCTGCGCCCGCGAATCGTTCCACCGAGCGCTCCCTCCAGCCCTTCCCCGGCAGGCCCTGCAACGGAGTTCCCCGGCGCGGTTCCGAATATCAAGGATTACCAGGTCTCCATGGATGGAGACATCGTTCGCGGTCAATTTCTCACCCAGATCGCCGGCAAGGACGTCTATCTCACTCTCGCCGGACATCTCGGCGCCAAAGATGGTTACGCCACCTTCGATGCCACCGAGGTCAAGGTCGGCGATCTTTCCGTGCCCGCGTCGCTGGTGAACGAGGTCTTGCAGAAAAAACTCGCCGAACAGCGCGATCAGCTCAAGCTGCCCAATAACGTGAAAGACCTCAAAGTCGAAAACGGCGAGCTGGTATTCGTCGAGAAATAACGGCTACGAGCTACGAGCTCGAGCCGCGAGCAAACAGAGATTGGGGGTTCGCTCGTAGCGAAGCTCGTAGCTCACAGCTCGAACCACAGAGGAGCACAGAGAAACTTATTTGAAGACGACCACCCGGCAGAAAATGCCCACCACCTACGAAATCATCCGCCTGTAAAGCAAAATTTGCCCGGCGTGCTACACGATGGTTTCCTTTCGCACAGAGTCTTCTAATCTCCATCTAATCTCTTTCTAACCGCATCCATTTCAAATCGACGGTATGACGAGTTTCCCGATCCCACCCAACTATGCTCCCGGCTATGCTGACCACATCCTGGTGGCCAGCCCCAGTACCGTCGTGCGCCAGCGCGTCCTCGAAAGTCTGCGTTCCCCGGTCCGCCGCTTCGAACAGGCCAGCGGCGGAGCCGAAGCTCTGGTCCATTTGGAGAGCGGGATTCTGGCAGGTGCTCTTTCTCGATCGCCACCTGCCCGACCTTGACGCCGAGGAACTGAGCCACACCGTGCGGCAGCGATATCCGGGAATCGAAGTCGTGCTGCTCGATCCGGAGCTCGATTCAAAGCGATTCAGAGCGATTCAAAGCTCGATTCAAAGAGCGATGCCGAACCCACGCGCCGAAGAGAAAGCGGACCTGCTTCGGGAAATGTGGCCGCCGCGTCCCACAGTCTGATCAGCAACGAAAACCAGCACCAGGAAAACGATCAGGGCGATGCCGAGGACGAGGTTGTGCCCGCTGCCTGCGCCGCTCAGTCGATTCTCGAAGCTCCCTTGCCCGGAATGATCGGCAACTCGCGCATCATGCAACCCGTGTATCGTCTGGCGCGCCTGCTGGCGCCGCGCAACACCACCGTGCTGCATCACCGGCCCGACCGGCTGCGGCAAAGAAGTCGTCGCCCGCGCCATTCATCAGTTGAGCCCGCGCGCCGGGCGCGCCTTCGCGGTCGTCAATTGCGCCGCCATTCCCGAAACCCTGCTCGAAGCCGAACTCTTCGGATACGCCCGCGGCGCTTTCACCGGAGCCATGCAATCCTATGCGGGAAGAATCCAGGCGGCGCAGGGAGGCACGCTCTTCCTCGACGAAATCGGGGAGATGCCGTTGAGCCTCCAGCCCAAGCTGCTCCGTTTTCTGGAGCAGAAAGAACTGCAGCGCCTGGGCAGCGCCGAAGTCGTGCGCGTCGATGCCCGCGTCGTCTCCGCCACCAACGCGCACCTGCTGTCCCTGGTTCGCGAGGGAAAGTTCCGCGAGGATTTGTACTACCGTCTTGGCGGCTTCCCGGTCGAAATTCCGCCGTTGCGCGACCGGTCCGAAGATATTGCGCCACTGGCCGCGCACTTTCTCGCAAAATATGCCTCGCGCCTGCCCGCGCCGCAATTGTCCGCGGCTGCGCTGCAACTGCTGAAAACACAGCCTTGGGCCGGGAACATTCGCGAACTGCAGAACGTGATCGAACGCGCGCTGATCCTCTCGGAAGATCAAGCGGTGATTCGCCCCGAGCATCTGTTGCTCGCCGACTCAAGCTTTCGCAGCGCGCGCTAATTCAGATGATAGTTCGGGGACGTGCTTGCCCCGTCTCCGGCCGGAGACGCGGCAAGCCGCGTCTCTACCGGAAATCAGATACTGCTTTAGGGGTTGGGCATCGCGTCCGAGTTATTCCGTAACCTGCTGGATGGAGCAATAGGTCGTCTTCATCCGTACTCCGCATAAGCGCGATCTAAGGCAATTTATGCCGGGCTGGCATCGCTCTTGCAGAGTGATCTTCATGTCCACCACTTTTCCAGCACCACGAGATCCGGGGCGCGACCCCGAGCATCCGCTGGCCCGCGCCTTTGCTTCGTTCACCGAGGCGGCGGGTTCGCTCGAGCGTACTTATGGGCAACTGCAAGGGCAGGTGGCTCATCTTCGCCAGGAACTGGAAGTCACGAACCGCGACCTGGCGACCAGTCTGGAAGAGAACCACCGCATCCGCGAACGCCTGCGCCGCATTCTCGAAGGCTTGCCGTGCGGCGTTCTGGTGATCGAAGCCGGAGCCCGGATTTCGACTCTCAATCCCGAGGCAGCCCGCCTGCTCGGCGGGAACTTCGAATCGGCCGACGGGTTGCCCGCCGCACTTTCCGCGGCACTCGATCGGGCTCGCCAGACGGGCGAAGAATCCGAATTGGCGCTATTGTTGCCGCCTCCTGGGTTGGATTCGTTTTCTGCGGATTTAGAGCGGTCCTCTTCCAATCAGTCTGGTTTGAGCCAGCTTTCTTCCAGCCAGTCTTCTTCGAGTCAGTCTGATTCGAGTCAGGCCGATCCCGCGTGGGTCGCCATCCGCCACGCGTGGCTGGAGCAAGGTCCGGCCCACGCCACTTCGGTGTTTATCCTGCGCGATGTCAGCGAGGCGAAGAAGCTGGAACACGATCGTGAGCATCTTCGCAGGCAGCAGGCGCTCGTCGAAATGTCGGCCCTGCTGGCGCACGAAATCCGCAATCCCCTGGGCAGCCTTGAACTGTTCGCCGGACTCTTAGCCGAGGCTAATCTCGAAGGCGAAAGCCGGCGCTGGATCGAGCACGTCCAGGCGGGGCTGCGCACGCTTTCCGCCACCGTCAACAACGTGCTTCACCTGCACAACACGCCCCAGCCCGAGCTCGCCCCAACCGACGCGGGCCAGCTCCTCGACTGGGCCTACGATTTTCTCCTGCCGCTGGCGAAGCAGGCGCGCGTCGAAATGCAGATCGTCAACGGCCTGCATGGGGTCGCCATTCATGCCGACCGGCACCGCCTCGAGCAGGTGCTGCTCAACCTGGCGCTGAACGCGTTGCGCTTTATGCCCGGCGGCGGATGGCTCTCGATTCGCGGCATGGAATGCGACCGGCGCGAAGACCTGGAGGGCGGCGGCGTGGACATCGAGGTGCGCGATACCGGGCCGGGCATCGCACGGGAGGACCTGCCGCGCATCTTCGACGCGGGATTCAGCACCCGGGCCGGCAGTTCCGGACTCGGACTGGCCGTCTGCCGGCGTATTCTCGAACAGCACGGCGGCTCGATCGCGGTCGAGAGCCGCCCCGGTCACGGCGCCACGTTCCGCCTCCGCCTTCCCCGCAACGCAACGCCTGGAACGCCGGAGGCGACGAGCGCTGCCCATTTGCCCGAAGATTCAAAGCATGAAGATCTGCGGCCCGAAGATCCGTCCCAGCATTCGCCGGGAAATTCTTCGCGAGCATTCTTCCGCATCCGCGGCCGCGTCTGGAGCCGGGCTATGAAGCGCCTGCTCATCGCCGACGACGATGCCGGCATGCGCGCCGCCCTCGAAGCCCGCTTCCGCCGCCGCGGATGGCTGGTCGATGTCGCCGTCAATGGCACGGAAGCGCTGCAGAAGTTTCGCGCCGGCTTGCATTCGCTGGTCATCACCGACGTGCGCATGCCGGGCCGCGACGGCTTCGAGCTGATGCGCGAAGTGCAATCTTCTTCCGCGCGCACGGCGGTCATCCTGCTGACCGCGTATGGTTGCGTGCCCGACGCCGTCGAAGCCATGCGCAATGGGGCCTGCGATTACCTGGTCAAGCCGGTCTGCTTCGAAAAACTTGAGCTCGCCGTCGAGCAGGTCTTGCGCCGCGCCGGGGAGTTGGGCAAAGACACGGAAACGCTCATCGGCCACTCCCCGGCGTGGGAAGGGGCGCTCGAGCGGGCGCGGCAGGCGGCCGCGACCGACGCCGACGTCCTGATCGAGGCCGAAAGCGGCACGGGCAAAGAGCTGGTCGCCCGCCTCATCCACCGCCTCAGCCCTCGCAAAGCGGGCCCGTTCGTGGCGCTGAACTGCACCGCGTTTCCCGAGAGCCTGCTGGAGAGCGAATTGTTCGGCCACGCCCGCGGCGCCTTCACCGGAGCGGTGGGGGCGCGTCCAGGCAAGTTCGAGACGGCGAACGGCGGCACCTTGCTGCTCGATGAAGTCGGCGAAATGCCGCTCGCGCTGCAGCCGAAACTGTTGCGCGCCCTGCAGGAGCGCGAGTTCGACCGCCTGGGATCGAACCAGACGGTGCGCGTCGATATTCGCGTGATCGCGACCAGCAACCGTCCGCTCGAAGCCGCGGTCGCCGAAGGCCGCTTCCGCGCCGATCTTTTTTATCGCCTGAACGTGATTCCGATTTCTCTGCCGCCGCTGCGCGACCGCGCCGGCGACATTCGCGAGCTGGCCGAATATTTCGCCGGGCTCTATGCCGCGCCCGGGACCCAGGCCGTCTTGGGCCGGGAACTGGTGGCGCGCCTCGAAGAAAACGCCTGGCCGGGCAATGTGCGCGAGCTCGGAAACTTCGTGCGGCGGGCGGTAGCTTTGTCCCGCGGCGGCGAGATTGGCGTCGAAGCCCTCGAGCACGGGCAAAGTCGGCAGGGAAAAATTTTGCCGCGCTTGCACGTCGCCGGTGCCTCCGGAATGGAAACCGGGGCTCTCGCTCGGCGAAATGGAGCGCCAGCTTTTTGCCATGACTCTCGAATCCACCGGCGGCAACCGGGCGCGGGCGGCCGAGTTGCTGGGCGTGAGCCTGCGCACGGTGCGCAACAAGGTCCGCGAGTTTGGGCTGCCGCCGCAGGAACAACTATCGCAACGATATTCTTAGCGCAGATCTCCAAAACCAACAACTTCGCGGTAACGATCTTCACAGTAACGATCTCCGGAATAACGATCTCCGAAATAACAACAACAATACCAATGACAAGGAGCAGCCATGTCCATGATCGATACTCCGCTGATGCGTGGCCTGGAGCGCGTGCTCGACCTGAGCGCGTTCCGCCATCAGGTGATTGCCACGAACCTGGCCAACGTCGATACCCCGGGATACCGCACCCGCGACCTTCGTCCCTTCGCCGGTGAAATCGAGCAAGCCATGGCCGGCGAGGAGTCGTCGTTGGCTGTTCGCAACCCAATCGTTCACCCCGGTCGCGCATGAAATCCGCGGACTGCTCGAACGTCCCGACGGAAACAACGTCTCGGTCGAGCGCGAATCGCTGCTGCTGGCGCAGAACCAGTTGCGCTTTCAGGTGGCGGTGGCGTTCCTGAAAGCCGAGTTTCACCAGCATGTCCTCCGCCATCAATGGAGGAGGGAGTACGTCATGAACCTGTTCGGCATGCTGGAACTCAGTGGGTCGGCGCTGGGGGCCGAGCGGCAGCGCGCGGAGGTGGTGGCCAGCAACATGGCCAACGCCCAAACCACGCGCACCCCGGCGGGCGGCCCGTATCGCCGCCAGTTGGTGGTATTTCAAGCGCAGCGTGTTCCCCGCTTCGCGCTCGCGCTCGCCGGCTTGCAGCGCGAAAGCTCTTCGGCGGTGCGGGTGGCGGCGGTGGTTCCGGATCAGCGGCCGCCGATAATGCGCTTCGAGCCGGGACATCCCGACGCGAACGCCGAAGGCTACGTGGCCTATCCCCAGGTCGATCCGATCGAGGAAATGACCGATCTCCTCGGAGCGGTGCGGGCCTACGAACTGAACGCGTCGGCCGTGCAGGCCACGAAAAATATGATTTCGCAGTCGCTCGACCTGCTGCGTTAGCGGCGCCAGCGTCCGGGCGCGGAGTGCGGCCATGACAAATCCGCGATGAAAATGAAGAAGAGGCTCAGCCATGAATAATTCGATTCCGTCGATTCGCATTCTACCCGCCGACATGGGCGCCGTTCCCGCGGGCGCCGCCGAGAGCGGCAAATTTCTCGAGACCTTGCAACAGTCGATCGACCAGGCCGAGGGCGCGCAGGGCGCTGCCGCCACGCAGGTGGCCCAGCTTCTCAACGGGAAAGGCGCCGATCTGCACAGCGCCATGATCGCGGTAGAAAAGGCCGATCTGTCGTTTCAGCTGATGATGCAGGTGCGGAACAAAATCGTGCAGGCATACCAGCAGATCTCGAACATGCAGTTCTGAGGCGGGCTGAGAGGGAGAAACCGAATCCAAGAACCTCGGCGCTCCCAGCGTACTCTGCGGTTGAAAATACGGACGGCTGAACGCCAGGAGTTGGAAAATTTGAGCCAGGGCCTCGATCAAATTCAGGATTTTCTGCGCGGGTTGAGCCTGCAGCAGAAGGCTCTGCTCGCCGGCGGCGCGGTGGTGGTCGGGCTGACGCTGTGGCTGTTCGTCGCCTTGTTCGACAGCGGCAAGAACGTGGTCCTCTACTCCGGGCTCAAGCCGCAGGAGGCGCAGTCGATGGGCGGCCGGCTGGCGGCGAAAAACATCGCTTACGAAATTTCGCCGGATGGCGGAAGCATCCTCGTTCCCTCCGACAAACTCGACGCCGCGCGCCTGGAAACCGCCGCCCAGGGCCTGCCGCGGAATGCCCGCCTGGGGTTTGAATTGTTCGACACGCCGAACTGGGCGGGATCGGACTTCAGCGAAAAAGTGAATTACCAGCGCGCGCTCGAAGGCGAACTGGAACGCACGCTGCAAACTCTGGGCGAAGTCGAGGCGGTGCGCGTCCACCTGGTGCTGCCGCGCGAGTCGCTGTTCACGGAGCAGGAGCGCGAATCGAAGGCCGCGGTGATCGTGAAGATGAAGGGCGGCACGCTCTCCCGCGAAGCGCAGCAAGCCATCCCGCAACTGGTCGCCAGCGCCGTCGATGGCCTGCGGCCGGAGAACGTTACGGTGGTCGACGCCGACACGGCAACGTCTTTTCTCGCGCGGCGCGGTCCATCGGGCCGCGCATCTTTCGATTCCGATGAGGAACTGGCCGCCGCCGCCGTGCATGCCATCGAGCCCGTGGTCGGCGCGGAACACGTTCGCGCCAGCGTGCACGTGGATTACGACCTGAGCAGCAGCGAAGACACCTCCGAGATCTACGATCCGAAGGCGACCGCCCCGCTCGCCCAGCAGCATTCCGAAGAACTCGCGGGAGGGGCGAATCCGGCGGGCGTGCCGGGGGTGGCGAGCAATGTTCCGGGCAGCACGGCCGCGGTTTCGCCGCCGGCCGCCGTTCCACCTACCGTTCCACCAGCCGTTCCGGGCAGTGCCGCCGTCCCCGCCGGCAACGTCCCGGGCACCACTGCGGTTGGTCCGAGCGTGTTTTCGGCCATCGACAACCAGAGTTCGAAATCCGACAGCTCCACCTTCGCGGTCAGCAAAAATACGCGCCACGTTCTGAACCCAGCGGGGCGCGTGCGGCGCATCACTGCCTCGGTGCTGGTCGACGACGCGGCTGACACCAAACAGGAAAACGGCAAGTCGACCAGCGTCCGGCGGAAGCGCACGCCGGAGGAAATGCAGGCGATCGAAAAACTCGCCCGCGCCGCCATCGGGGTCGACGATCAGCGCGGCGACCTGCTCGCGGTGGAGAACCTCTCCTTCCAGACCGCCCCGGTAGAAACGCCGGCCGCCCCCAGCAATCTGAACAAATGGCGGGTACTGATCCTGACCTGGATGGGGGTGCTGCGCTACGTTGGAATTACGCTGCTGTTCCTGCTGGTCTATGCGATGGTGCTGCGTCCGGTGAAAAAGCAGGCGATGGCGGCCTTCAAGCAGATCCCCGCGCGCCTTGCCCAGCCGCTCGCCGCCAAAGCGGCCGCGGCCCAGGCCTTCGCCGGCGCCGAACTTCCACAGGGTTCGGAGGAGGCGAAGCGTGCGGGGGCGTTGAAGAAGGAGATAGGCGAAAAGATCAAGGCCGAACCGGCCGTCGCCAGCCGCCTGGTCCAGAGCTGGATACGGGACCCGGGGGCCAAATGAGGTCCGGGCGCGGGAAGGGCACGGCTTCACCGCTTGATTGAGGGTGCCCAGCCCCTAAAGGGGCGGCTGATTTCGAAGCGCTTACGGCATCGCTAGAGCGATGCCCTGATACGAACCAGAGTAAGCGCGATCGGGAAAGAAAGCGGAATCGGAAAAAGAAAGCGCAACCAGGAAAGATAAGGAATGGTTTTACCCATCTCCAATGCGGGCTTGCAGAAAGCAGCGATTTTGATGGTGTTGCTCGGCGAGGACACGGCCAGCCACATCTACCGCAATCTCCCCGAGAACGACGTGCAGCGCCTGACGCGGCGCATTGCGGAGTTGGAGCACTTCAAACCGGAGACGGCGATCTCGGTGCTGGAAGAGTATTACCAGCTCACGCTTACGCAGAATTACGTGGCCGAAGGCGGCCCGGAATATGCTCAGAAACTGCTGGTAAAAGCCTTCGGCGATGTGGGCGCCAAACGGCTGCTGGAGCAGGTCTCGAATGCGATGGAACAGAATGCCGTCCACCTGGAAAGCCTGCAGGAAGCCGATCCGCAGCAGTTGGCGAAATTCCTCGAAGTGGAGCATCCGCAAACCATCGCCCTCATCCTGGCGCACTTGAACGCCCGTCAGGCGTCCACGCTCTTGTTGCGGCTGCCGGAAGAGGTTCGCGCCGAAACTGTCAAGCGGCTGGCGCAGTTGCGTCAGTTTTCCCCCGAGGTTGCCCAGAAAGTTGCGCTCGCCCTGAACAAGCGCCTGGAGTCGCTGGGCGAACAGAGCCGGCGCACCTATGCCGGATTCAAAGGCGCTGCGGACATGCTGAACCAGCTCGAGCCGCTTTCCAGCAAAGGCATCCTGGAGAACATCGAAAAGGACAATCCCAAGATGGCGCTGGCCATTCGCAACCTCATGTTCACCTTCGAAGACCTGCTGGGAGTGCCCGAAGCCGGCATCCGCGAACTGCTGGGACAGCTCGACAAGAAGACTCTGGCGCTGGCCTTGCGCGGCGCCAACGAAGAACTGAAGAACCTGATTTTCAAGTCGATGTCGTCGCGCGCCGTCGACATGCTGAAAGAAGACATGGAGGTATTGGGCGCGGTGCGCGCCCGGGACGTGCATGGCGCCCAGCGCGAGATCGTGGATGTGGCACGCAAACTCGAAGCGGAGGGCAAGCTGGTGTTGAGCGCGGAGGGGCAGGAGGAGTATGTCGTCTAGCGCCCCCAAGCGGCAGCCCGTCGCCGAAGCCTCGCTCATACAACTATGCCGACGCCGGACTGCCGAGCGGTGCGCCGGGCAATGCGTCCGATAGGGGCCAGAGCTCGGAGGAACGCAGCCGCCGTCAGCAGGCTGAATTTTTCGAGCAGGGCCGCCAGAGCGCACAGCAGCAGCTCCGCTCTGAACTGGACGCTGCCCTCGCCAAACAGCGCGAGCAGATCGGCGCGGCTCTCCGCGAGTTTGCCAGCGAACGGCAAGACTACTATCACCGCATCGAAGGCGAAGTCGTCGAACTGGCGCTCGCCATCGCCCGCAAGATTCTGCATCGCGAAGCGCAAATCGACCCGCACACTCTCGCCGGGATTGTCCGGGTCACGCTCGAAAAACTCGATACCGGCACCAAGGTCGACCTGCACGTCCACCCCAAAGAGGCCACCGAGTGGCGGCACTACTTCGCCTGCCAGATGGAAAATGTCCCGGCGCCGGAAGTATTCGAAGATCCCGCCATCGCTCCCGGCGAATGCCGCATCGATACTTCACTGGGTTCGACCGAAGTCGGTCTCGAATCGCAGCTGAAGGAAATCGAAACCGGATTGCTCGACCTGCTCGCCGAGAGACCGGGTGCAGCGCCCAGCTCTTCGCCCACTTCGGCCCGAAACTCATTGAGCGCAAGCGGAGCGGCGGAGGGTCGCTGAATGACTGCAGCAACCGATCAGTGTGGGGACGGAGCTTCGCCCCGTCCAAGCGGGGCAGAGCCCCGCTTCCACACCACCACTTCGCCGATCCTCTCCGCATACTTCTCCCACCTCGAGGCCTCATCGGCGCTGCGCTGGCGCGGCCGCGTGGTTCAGGTCGTCGGCCAGATCGTCGAATCCGAAGGCCCCTTCTGCACCGTCGGGGAGGCCTGCGAAATTATCGATTCCCGCGGCCGGCACTGGCCGGGAGAAATTGTCGGCTTCCGCGGCCACACCGTTCTTGCCATGGCCCTGCGCCGCCCCGCCGGCATACGTTATGGCGACCAGGTGGTGGTTTGGGGACGGCGGCCTTCGCTGCGCCTGAGTGAACAACTGCTCGGCCGCGTGCTCGATGGCGCCGGAAATCCGATCGATGGGCGGCCCGCTCCGGTTTGCCGCGAACGCTATGCTCTCGATCGCGAAGCCCCGCTTGCCCTTGAGCGCACCATGATCCGCGATGCGCTCGGGTGCGGCATTCGCGCCATAGACGCCTTCCTCACCTGCGGACGCGGCCAGCGCGTCGGCATTTTTGGCGGCAGCGGCGTCGGCAAAAGCACGCTCATCGGCATGATGGCCCGCAACACCAGCGCCGACCTCACCGTCCTCGGCCTGATCGGCGAGCGTGGACGCGAAGTGGGAGAACTTCTCAACTCGCTCGGCGAAGAAGGGCGACGCCGTTCCGTCGTCGTCGTCTCCACCTCCGATCAGGATCCGCTGCTGCGCATCCGTGCCGGGCTCGCCGCCACCACCATCGCCGAATATTTCTGCGCGCGCGGCCGGCACGTGCTGCTCGTCGTCGACTCGCTGACTCGACTCGCCATGGCACAGCGCGAAATCGGACTCGCCGCCGGCGAGCCGCCCACCGCCAAAGGCTACACGCCCTCGGTCTTTACTTTGCTCGCCCGCCTCATCGAGCGCGCGGGCTCCTTCGGCTCCGGCACCATCACCGGCTTCTACACCGATTCTGATGGAAGGCGACGACGAAAACGATCCGCTCGTCGATGCCGCGCGCGCCCTCCTCGACGGCCACGTCATGCTCGATCGCCGCCTCGCTGCCCAGAGCCACTATCCTCCCATCTCCATTCTCGACAGCATCAGCCGCATCATGCCTGCCGTCATCACCGCCGATCATCTGGCAAAAACCAACCTGATCCGCCGCCTGTTCGCTACCTACAAGGCTTCCGAGGAACTGATCCGCATCGGGGCTTACCAGAAAAACAGCGATCCCGATCTCGATCGCGCCATCGCGCTCATGCCCGCGCTTCGCGAATTTCTCATGCAGTCTTCGAAGGAAGTTGCCGGGATGAAGGATTCACTCGATCGCCTGATGGCGCTCCCGGCCTGAATCATGCCTTTCCGTTTTGCTCTCGCGCCCAGTACTCCGGCTGCGTCAAAGCATCGAACGCCAGCGCACGCTCGCCCTGCAGGCGGCCAATCTCCAGGTCTCGCGTGCCCAGGAAACCCTGGCACAACTGGACCGCTTCCTCTCCGACTCCGCTCAGTCCGACTGCGCCGGGCTTGCCGCTGGACGCACTGCCGCCGAACTCCAATTCGCTTCTGTTCTCCGCGAGAACATGCAACGCTTTCGCGAGGAACTGCAGTCCGACATCCGCAAGCTCGAACTCGCGCGCCAGAAAGCGCTCGGCGAATACCATAAGGCGTATCGCGAACGCGAGGTCCTCGAAACCATTCGCGCCCGGCAGCGCCGCGTCTACCAGCAGGAACAATTACGCCGCCAGCAACAGGAACTCGATGGCGCCTATCTGCTGCAACGCTGGCATCATCGAAATTGAATCGGGAAATTGAATCGGCGAAATTGAATCGGCTGATTTTGCCGGGCTGCACCCGGCAACCGTTGCCGCATCCCCGCTCCTCGCCGCTCCCCTTCCTTTTCATCGCCAATCTTTCTTTCATGTAAGTCTCTGAAATTGCGAACCATCGAGGCTTGCCTTCCCAGCCCACGCCAGCTTTTCCGCCATTGGCGCATCGAGTGCAATCGAAACCGCGGTACTCCGATGCACGTAGACGCAATCCTCATCCCGGCTGCGACACCTGCGCCCCCCACCGCAACCAGGGCCTCGTCCTCGCCGCCCGTGCCTTCGAGCTTCAGCGCCACGCTCGCCTCATCCATGTCCAGTTCTGCGCCAGAATATTCCCCAAATCAGCCAGCTAGGGCGGTGACGACGTCCCAATCCGACGCGAAGGTCGGCGCAAGCGTCAATGAAACGAGCGATGAAAAGAGCGATAAAAAGATGGATGAGAAGACCGGCGCAAATTCAGGCGCAGAGTCCCGCGCTGGATTTGTCTCAAAACCCGATACAAGCATCAATTCCAAATCGAGCCCCAACGGTGCTGCGGCTCGCGGCGCCAACCCCAGTACGAGTCTCAATTTGTTGAATTTGAATTCAAAGGCTGCTGGTAAGTCCGGCCCAACGCCTGAAGCGAAGCCCGACGCCAAGTCGCCGCCCAATCCCGCGGCCGTTCCAAGCACCGCGTCTTCATTACCGATTTCTGCACCGATTTCTTTACCAACCGCGGCCGCTTCTTCACTTTTCACTTATCCTCTATCCACCTATTTGCCAGCCACATCACCAACTGCCTCAAATCCCATTCCAGCTCCAGAAATCACGCCCTCCCTACCCACGTCTGTAGCAACTACAAACACGTCTTCACTGTTCACTCTTTTACGATCCAGTTCTCCGCCAGCCACACCACCGACCGCAGCAACAACTACTCCTGCACCGAACCTTGCCGATGCTTCCTCGAATCGGCAAGCACTTTCGGGGCAACTCACTGCGAACCTCGCCAGTGCGAATCTCGCCAGTGCGAATCTCGCGACTGCGAATCTCGCCAGCGTGACCGCACCTCCGCCGCTGCCGATCTCTCAGCCCGCTGCGATTCCGGGCCAGATCATTACGCCCGGCACGCCCGTTTTTTCCGGCACACCGGACGCCCCGTCCCCTCAGCGTGAGCCTGATCCCGCCGCGACTTCCGCCACTGCGGTTGCCGTTCCAGTCGCCGCGCCCAGTCAAGCAGGTGCTGCTCCAGTTCTCGCGGTTTTCGAGAGGTGGGGATTTCCCGCTCCCTCACCAGCCACATCCTCACGGTCGGCTTCCTCACCATCCACCGTTAAAACCCAGGCAAGCTCGAAATCTCCAGAAGGTCCATCCGCCATCGCTCAGGGCGCTTCCGACGCCGCGCCCTCGTTTCTCAGCATCTCGACGCAACTTTCCGCCGCACCGGCACAGTTCTCGACGCTCCGGGCCCCGGTTTCACCAGCGCCCACAGTCCTGGTTTCGCCAACACCCGTTTTATCGACGCTGGTTTCATCAGCGCCCACGGTCCTGGTTTCGCCAACACCCGTTTTATCGACGCTGGTTTCACCGGCGCCCGCCTTGTCAACGCCCGCAGGCCTTGCTTCGTTGACACCCGTTTCGCTAACACCCGCTCCACCAACACCCGCTTTGCCGAAGCTTGGTTCGTCAACGTCAACGACCGTGGATTTCTCAACGTCCCCAGTCCCCGTTTCACCAACGGCCGCGGTTTCACCAGCGCCCATGCCCGCCGGCAGCCAATTTCACGCGCCGATTCCAGCCGGTGCAACGATCTTCGCGCTTGACCAATCTCCAACTGTCCTGTCTCCATCGATCCCGGCGGCCTCATTCACCCCGGCGCCGCCCACGCCCGCGACACCACTTGCGAAAGCGGAGCCATCATCCGTGGTCACTCCCATCTTCGCTTCCGTCCTCAATACTTCTTCAGAGCAACCCGTTGCCTTGTCAGCCCGCAATCAGGGTCCGGCTCCTTCCACCGACCCGGTCTCCAACATCGTTTCGCCGGCGTCCTCCACCCCAACACCAGCGTTGACGCCAGCGCCACTGCCAATTCCAACGCAGCAATCTCCCGTCAACGAAAACAATCTTGCGCCCCTGACCGAGCCAACAACCGCTAAGCAGCCCGCAGCTCCCCAATCAAGCGACTCCAAAGTCAGCAACTCCGCGCCAGTCGGCTCCGCGCCCGTCAACTCTGTGCCAATCAACCCCAGCGCGGTCGACTCCGCTCCACGCAATATCTCCAACGCGGAGCCATCCCCAACGCCAGGCTCCGCTACTCCCGACACCGCCGCGCCTCGAGCCCCTTCATCGGATGCCACCGGCGATGCAACCACTGCAGCGACAAAGTCTGCCAGTGCTCCAGAAACCGGAATCGCCGTCGCCAATAGCCTCACCAATAACATCTCCAATAACAACGTCTCGTCGCCTACTCCGAACCTCGCTACGTCGAACCCCGCTACGTCGAACCTGAATTCGAATCCCAACGCCCCCGCGTCGATTGCCGCAACCACAAGCGATGCCGCCAGCAACGCCCAGCTTGGAGTCTCCGCTCAACCGGCTCCCGCAGCCGCGCTCCAGATAAACGGCGCCGACAAGAAATCCTCCTCCGCGATCCAACCGAGCGTTGCTCCATCGCATGACGTTGCATCGCACGAAGTTCCGTCGCAGAACGTCTCTTCGCAAGACATTTCGGCCGCGCTCGGTTCCGTAAAAGATCTTTCGCCTACGCTTAACGCTTCCGTTCCACCAGCATCCGCGCCGCCGCCCCAAGCGGCAACTGCGCCCGCTTCCGCGCTTCCTCAAGCTCACCAGATGCTCGACTCCGCGCCGGCCGCGCCGCCCGCGCCGCCGCCCGCTCCCATCGCGCCCAATTCGGCCGCCGATGTGCAGATGAATGCCCAGGTAAACGCGCAGATGCATCTGGGCATCCGCACCGAAGCCTTCGGCGCGGTGGAGATTCATACTGTCGTCCAGCAAAGTCAAGTCGGCATCACGGTTCACGCCGACCAGAATCTCACGCGCTGGTTCAGTTCCGAAGTCGCGAGCCTGGAATCGGGACTCAACCAACACCACTTGAACCTCACCGCTGTCGATTTCGATCATGGACGCTCTGGTGTTCAGACCGCGACCAGCTTTCAGCAGGGCCAGCCGCGGCAAAATTTCTCTCACGCCCCGGGCTCCCCATCCGTTGCCAGACCTGAGCAAGTTACGGCATCGGAGTCCACGACCACCGGCATTCTCCCGTCAGACCTGATCGCTGGGCCTGCGCAAAATCGCGTCAGCATTCTCGTTTAGGAGGCAAACTCGTGCACACCTCGCTGTTACAAATGCTCCACCCGGCCGCGCAAGCTGCTGCCAGCGCCGGCCACGTTCTTCTTCGTCGGCCACTTCCTCGTCTTCATCTTCATCTTCATCCAGCGCTCCCGGCGTGGACTTGACCCAAACATTCCTGCAGTTGTTGTCGGTGCAACTCGAAAACCAGAGCCCGATGAACCCGGTCGATCCCAACCAGTTTGTTACCCAGCTCGCCACGTTCGACTCGCTCGGCGAACTGACTCAGATCCAGTCGCTCATGCAGACGCTCGTCAACGACGTCGGGGGCTCCTCCAGCTTCGGCTAGGATCCGGCGCCAACTCAACTTCCACCCCAAGTGTCAATTCCATTTCACACTAAGGAGCCCGTATGCCTAATTTTTCAGTACCTCTTTCCGGATTGGACGCCAGTTCCGCCGCACTTTCCACTACCGCGAACAATCTGGCCAACCTCAACACCATCGGTTACAAGGACCAGCAGATCCAGTTCGCCGATCTGTTCTACCAAAACCTCGGCTCGGATGGCGCCGGCGATCCCATCCAGCAGGGCGCGGGCGTCCAAGTCAGCTCCCAACCCTCCGACTTCACCCAGGGTAACGTCACGTCCACCGGCATCGACACCGATGTCGCCATCAACGGCAATGGCTTCTTCGTGGTGCAGCAAAACGGGGTGCAGACCTACACACGCGCCGGCAATTTCGAAGTCGGCACCAACAACCTGCTCGAAACCGCCGACGGTCAACAGGTCATGGGATATGCTGCCAACAACGGCGTCGTCAGCACCAGCGCCGGACTCAGCACCCTCGCACTCGGAGCCGGAATCGCCAGTCCTGCTGTCGTCACTCAAAGCATTTCAGCATGACCTCGAACCTCGACGCCACCGCTGTTAACGGCGATACCTATTCCACACAAGCCACGATCTACGATTCCCTCGGCGCGGCCCACCAAGTCACCTTCACCTACACCAACGCCGACGTCGCCGCCGTGTGCTGGCGTCACCGCCCAGCCGGCGACAGGCACGCTAACCGCCAGCGGCACCAGCCCAGTGCCAGCCGAACCGGTATCGATAGGGGGCCAAACGTACACCTTCACGGCCACGGCCTCGCCGCTGGTGCCCGGATCCAATGACGTTTATATCGGCGCAACTGCTGCCATACCCATGGCAAATCTGGTGAATGCCATCAACGACAACTATGCGGATGGCGTCGGAACTGCCACTCCGGGCGGTTATGGAACCGGTACTGCCGTCAACCCCACTGTCACCGCAGTGGAACGACTGGTAACGGCGTAATCATATCACGGCAAAGGTCGGCTGGCACCGCCGGTTTCACTACAGGGCTTTCGGGTGCGGATCTTACCTGGAGCAGTGGGGCCGGAGCGAACGGCGTCAACGCCGCCGCCGCCGTCCCCGCCGTCGTCAACACCTGGACCTATTCCGTTACGCTACCTGCCGCCGACGTCTCCGGCGCCACCGCCCCTGTCTCCCTTGCCAGCCGGGACCCTTGTCTTCAACGGCGACGGAACCCTCCAACAGCGTCACTCCTACCGCCGGCTCCGCCTCTACGACCAATCCCACCATCAATGTCCCGCCCACCGCCACTCCCGCTTCCGTCTTCGCCGATGGCGCCAATTCGCTTACGTTTACCTGGAACCTGTTCAACGACAGCCGGCAAAGGGCTCGTCACGCAAACGGCCGCCGCCAGCAGCACCACCTCCATCCAACAGGATGGCGCCAGCAGCGGCACCCTGCAGAATTTCAGCATCGGTTCCGATGGCACCATTACCGGATCCTTCAGCAACGGAACGACCGCTACCCTGGGACAGATCGCGCTCGCCAGCTTCGCCGACGAGCAGGGCCTCTCCCGCAACGGCAACAACGATTACTCCCCAACCCTGGCCTCCGGTCAGCCCACCGTCGGCGCGCCGACCAGCGGCGGACTCGGCAGCATCTCCGGCGGTGCTCTCGAAGCAGTCCAACGTCGATATCGCCACCGAGTTCGCCAACCTCATCGTCGCGCAGCGCAGCTACGAAGCCAACGCTCGCGTCGTCACAACGTTCGATCAGATCGCGCAGGACACCATCGCTCTGAAACAGTAGGACGCAAGGCTCGTGCAGGGACGGCCGGCTTTGCAGGTCGGGAGTCTGTCGGTAGTCGTTGGTCGGTCGTCGTTGGTCGTTCGTCGCTGGTCGTTCGTCGCTGCTTATCGTTGGCATTCAGGGCACCGTACCACGACCAGCGACTGACGACAACGACTGACGACCAGCGACCGCCGCGCTGAGAATTCGCGGCCCTTCTCTGAGTTCTTTCATGAGAGCGCTCTCAGAAGAACTCTGCGGTCGCACCGCCATACCCTTCGCGACCATGGGCGAAACGGGAGCGGTCCGCCAATCGCCTGATTCCAACTCGCTTTCCTCCATCGCCCTTTTGGGTGGTGTGGATGTGCGCCCCGGCACCCGGCTTGCAAACATCGGCAACATGCCGGATGTGCAGGTAAGTCCCGCGCCCGAAAAGACGCCCAAGAACGCTCCCAAGAACGCTCAAAGAAGAAGCTGGGCTGGGCGGCGGCGTGCTCGCTCTTGTGCTGGCAACGGCCGGCATGTTCGTGTGGTTGCGCCCGGAGGCCTCGAGCAGCGCCGCGGCAGGATCCACACTTGCCCTGGAAACTTTTGTCGTCAATCTCAACGGCTCGGGCCAGCGCGCCTACCTCCGCGTCGGAATCACGCTTGGCCTGGCGCACCCGCTCCCCCACAACCAAGCAGAAGCGGCGCCCACGGCGCTCGTGCGCGACACCATTCTCTCCGTGCTCGCGACGGCCCAAGCCGAAGAGTTGTTGCGGCTCGAAGGCAAGCGCCAGCTCAAGGACGAACTGCTGAAAGCCCTGCAAGAGCGAGTGCCGCAGATGGCGGTCGAGAATGTCTACTTCACCGAATTTCTGGTCCAGATGTAAATGGTGCAGATGTAAATGGTGCAAATGTAATGGCCGCCGCCGCCCAACCCAAACTCGAAACTGCGATCGCCGATCCCTGGGCGCGCGCCGAACTTCTGCCTTGCCTGCTCACGGTCGAGATCTCCGGTGCCCCGCTTCACCGTCGCCGATCTCGTTCATCTGGAGCGGGGCCGCATCATCGCCACCAGCTGGACCGTTGGACAGGACGTTCCCCTGCGGGTCAACGGCGAATTGATCGCCTGGAGCGAGTTTGAAGTGGTGCAGAACCACCTGGCGGTGCGCTTGACGGAGTTGGCCTAAACGAAGTGCTGGAAGAAATCCGCAGTCTGCCAGATGGACTTGGCACAGACGGAGCAGGCACCAATGAAGTTGCTGCAGATGGAAATCACGCAGAAACAAATCCCGACACCCACAAGGCCCGCCTTGTCGCGCTGGCTTGCGCTTGCTGCCGACCGCCTCAAACTGGTCTGGCGCTCGGCGATTTGGAGATCTATATCGTTGGTTCGCCGCGCCGGCAGCAAGCGCAAGACGCTCGCGGTCCGCGAAACCGCCTTCCTCGGCGATCGCCGCTTCGTCTCCGTCATACAGTTCGAGCGCCAGCGTTTCCTGATCGGATCGAGCCCCTCCTCGGTCACCCTGCTGGCGCAATTGCCGGACGAATCGGCCAGCGGCGAACAAAGCGGAGAAAAACTTTGAGGAGCTGGTTGATAAACTCCGTGAACTGCCACTCATCGTTTCTGCGGGCCTCGTTTTTCCGTGCCTTGTTTTTCCGTGCCTCGTTCTTTCATACCTCCCTAGTCTCGCTCCTTCTGTTCCTCGCCGCCGCGCCGCTCTGGGCGCGTTCCCGGGCGGCGCCCAGCTTGTCTCTGCCCGGCCTCTTGCCGGGGGCTTCCGCGCCCGGCGGTTCCGCGCCCTGGAACATTGTCGTACTGCTCACGCTGCTGACGCTGATTCCCGCCATCGTGCTCTCGATGACGCCTTTCGTACGCCTGCTCATCGTCTTTCATTTTCTCCGCCAGGCGCTCGGCACGCAGACCACGCCCAGCAATCAGACGCTCATCGGACTCTCGCTCATCCTCACTTTCTTTCTCATGCAGCCGGTGGGCGCGGCCATCTATGACGACGCCATCGTTCCGCTCGACGCCGGACACATAACCATGATGGCCGCGCTCGATCGTTCCATCATTCCGATGCGCCATTTCATGCTCAAGTACGCCCGCGAAAAAGATCTCGCGCTCTTCGTTGAACTGGCGCATGAGCCGCGTCCCGCCCGCCCGGAAGATCTCGACATGCGCATCGTGGCGCCCGCCTATCTCCTCAGCGAACTGCAGACCGGGTTTCGCATCGGCGCCGCCCTTTTCTTCCCCTTTCTGGTCATCGATATGGTGACCGCCGCCATCACCACCTCGATCGGCATGATGCAACTGCCCCCGGTCATCATCTCCACTCCGCTGAAGATTCTTTTGTTCGTCGTGGTCGATGGATGGAACCTGCTGATCGGTTCCCTGATGCGGAGTTTTGCTTGAAAGGCGCTTATGGGAACCGAACAAGTGGTCACGCTGTTCCGCCACACACTGCAGATGGCTCTGCTGATGGGTGCACCGCTGCTGGTGATCGCGGTCCTCGTCAGCCTGCTCGTCAATGTCGCGCAGGTGCTGACTTCCTTGCAGGATCAGACTCTCTCCACCGTCCCGCGTCTGGCGGCGATGGCGGCGGCCATCCTGCTGTTCTTTCCCTGGATGTTGCGCAAGCTGATGTTCTTCACCATCGGCCTGTGGTCCGACTTCCACCCCTTTGTGCGATGAAAGGTTGTTGGGAAATGCAACGACTCCAGAGATGCGAAAAAAGATCCGTAGAGACGCGGCTTGCCGCGTCTCCGCACTAACGCGCTGCGGGAGACTGGGCAAGCCCCGTCTCTACACGGGTTTTTCCGATGTCCATACCAGGCGCTGCCGGTTGAGGTGATTGTGTTCCAGATGTCAATTGCGATGCCGATGCCGATTTCGATTTCAATCGAGCGCACCCTCGCTGCCTGGATGATTGCCGGCTCGCGCGTTACTGGACTGCTCGTCGTCGCGCCTTTCCTTGGCAGCGCCGCCGTCCCGCCTCGGATCAAGATCGGTCTCGCGTTCCTCCTCACCTTGTTCCTGGTGCCGCTGGTTCCCGCGATCCCGGCGGCGCTTCCCACGCCCGCGCTCATCGTGCTTTTGCTCGGCGAATTCGCCATCGGGTTCCTCCTCGGACTGACCCTCCAACTCATCTTCGAAGCCGGACAGATTGCCGGCCAGGTATGCGGCGTCCAGATGGGGTATTCGCTCGCCAGCATCGTCAATCCCGACAACAGCCAGGCCGACTCCGCCGTGCTCTCCACTTTTTACGAACTGATTGTGCTCCTGCTCTTTATTCAGCTCGGCGTCCCGCACTGGCTGTTGCGCGGACTCGCGCGCAGCTTCGACTACATGCCGCCCGGCCATTTTTCCCTTACCTGGCCGGCGGTGCACGCGCTTTTCGAATTCGCTGCCGGGATGTTTGTGGCCGGTCTGCAGATCGCCGCGCCGGTCATGGTGGCGAGCTTGTTCGCCGACGTCGCGCTCGGTTTTATCGGCAAAGCATCGCCGCAATTGCCCGTCCTGTTTGTCGGGATCTCGATCAAGAACCTGCTGGGCTTGGCGCTGTTGTGCGGCGCGATTGCGTTCTGGCCGCGCTTCTTTGACGCGCGCTTCGGCCGCGCCCTCGAGGCCTCGGAAAGGATTTTGAAACTTGCGCACTGATGTTCAGACTCGCTCAAGCAAATGAAAGTCGGCTCGCTCAGGCCATCCGACCGACTGACACACCGACCAACTGGCAACTGACCTATGGCAGAAGCCAACCAGACCGAACAGGCAACCCCGCGACGGCGCCAGAAGGCCCGCGAAAAAGGACAGATCGCCCGCAGCCGCGATCTTATCGGCGCCGCTTCGGGCATGGCCGCGACCTTTGTTCTGTTCTCCCTGATGTCGAGCTTCCCCCTCGCCTGGCGCGGCTTTTTCCATGACTGCCTGGAGGGCGCCGTTTCCGGCAACCTGCGCATGGAGGCGCTGACTCCCTTCCTCACACACTCCGGACTCTTCGTCGCCACGGGCGCCGCTCTGGCTTTGGGATGGGTCGTTGCGCTCTCTTCCGCACTCGCTCAGGGCGGCCTGGTCTTCGCTCCCACATCGCTCTTGCCCAACGCCTCCCGCATCAGCCCCGCCGCCAAGCTGAAACAACTTTTCTCCATCACCGCACTGCGCGGACTGATGAAGTCCCTGCTTCCGGCCATCGCCGTAACCTACCTCGCCATCGGCTGCCTGCGGCGCGACTGGCTTTTGCTGATGGCGCTCCCCGCGCGCTCCTCCCGCGGCATGCTCGGCTATGCCGCCGGCCTGATCTTCGAAGTCGCCTGGAAATCCGCTCTCGTCCTCCTCATCTGGTCGGTTCTCGATTATCTGTTCGAGCGGCAACACCTTTCGAGCGAACTGAAGATGAGCCGCCAGGAAATGAAAGACGAATACAAGGAGACGGAAGGCAATCCCATCATCAAAGGCCGCATCCGCCGTCTGCAGCGCCAGGTGCGCCGGCGCCGCATGCTCCAGGACACCAAGCGCGCCGCCGTGGTCATCACCAATCCCACCGAATACGCCATCGCGCTCGAGTACCGCCCCGATATGCCCGCGCCCGTCGTCGTCGCCAAGGGACGCAACCTGTTCGCCGCCCAGATCAAGGAAATCGCGCGCTGGGAAAACATTCCCATGGTCGAGAATCCGCCGCTCGCTCACGTCCTCTACCGCACCGTCGAAGTGGGACAAAGCGATGCCCGCGAAACTCTATGCCGCCATTGCCGAAATCCTGGCCGCCGTCTACCGCGCGCAAGCCCGCGCCGCTGCCGCTGCCGCACGCGGAGGACGCCGCTGATGCCTGACCGCCGCCGTCATCCCCGGGCCACTCACACGCAACCAATTCGTCGAATGGATCGTCCCCATCGCGGCCGTCAGCCTGGTCTTCGTCATGCTGGTGCCGTTGCCGGCGTTCGCGCTCGATCTCCTGCTCGCCACCAGCTTTGCCGCTTCCGTACTGGTTCTGCTCTCCGCCCTGCAAATCCTGCGCCCGGCGCAGTTTTCCGTTTTTCCCAGCCTGCTGCTTCTGCTCACCCTCTTCCGCCTGTCGCTCAACCTCGCCTCCAGCCGCCGCATTCTTCTCCACGGCAACGAAGGCGCCAGCGCCGCCGGACGCGTCATCGAGGCTTTCGGACAATTCGTGGTGGGCGGCAACTACATCGTCGGATTCGTTCTGTTCATCGCCCTCATCGCCATCCAGTACATCGTGGTCAGCGCACGGCGCGGTGCGCACCGCGGAAGTCACCGCCCGCTTCACCCTCGACGCTCTCCCCGGCAAGCAGATGGCAATCGACGCCGACCTCAATGCCGGACTCATCGACGAGCATCAGGCGCGCGCCCGCCGCGAACAGACTGCCCGCGAAGCGGAATTCTACGGCGCCATGGACGGCGCCGCCCGCTTCAACCAGCGCGACTCGATCGCCACCATTCTCATCACCGGCATCAACATCCTCGCCGGCTTCCTTATCGGAGTCTTCCAACTCGACATTCCTTTTCGCGAAGCGCTCAAGACCTACACCGTGCTCACCGTCGGCGACGGCCTGGTCACCATGATCCCCTCGCTTCTGGTCTCAATGGCCGGCGGCATGGTGGTCACCCGCGCCTCCTCGAACGCCACTCTTTCCGCCGATCTCGGCACCCAACTGCTCTCCCGCCGCCGCTCCTCTGCAGATCGCGGCGGGCGTCATGGTCGCGCTTGGCTTGCATTCCCGGACTGCCGAAATTTTCCTTTCTCGCCATCGCCGGCGTCGTCGGCTTGCTGGCTTTGCGCCTGCCCAAACCCGTCAAGGACAAAGACGGCAAGGTGATCGAACCTGTCGTTGCCGACCCCGGAGCTCTGCCTGCCGCGGGCGAGAAAGACAAGAAAGCCGCCAAGTCCGATTCGCATCGAAGACCTGCTCAAGCTCGACGAACTTTCCCTCGAAGTCGGTTATGCGCTCGTCAACCTGGTCGACGTGCAGCAAGGCGGACAGCTCCTCGCCCGCGTCAAAGCGCTGCGCAGTCAGCTCGCCGTGCAACTCGGCTTTATCGTTCCGCCGCATTCATATCACCGACAACGTCCGGCTCAAGCCGCGCGAATATGTCATTTCCCTGCGCGGCGTCGAAATCGCCCGCTGGGAAATGCTCGAAGACCGGGTCCTCGCCATCAGCTCCGAACTCAACCCGCCCGCGCTGGCCGGAACACGCCACCCGCGAGCCTGCCTTCGGCGTCGCCGCCCTCTGGATCGCCCGCGCCCTCGAATCCCAGGCCTTGACTTCCGGCTATGCCGTCGTCGATCAGACTTCGGTGCTCTCTACCCACCTCGCCGAAATCATCCGCCAGCACGCCTACGAATTGCTGACCCGCGCAGGAGACCAAGCGGCTGCTCGATCGCCTCGCGGAGAGCCACCCCAAGCTGGTCGAAGAACTGGTTCCGAAACTCCTGAGCCTGGGCGAAGTGCAAAAAGTTTTGCAGCAGCTCCTGCGCGAGCAAGTTTCCGTGCGCGACCTTTCCACCATCCTCGAGACCCTGCTCGACGCTTCCGCCATCAACAAACATCCGGTTCTGCTGGTCGAGGCCGCCCGCCAGGCGCTGGGCCGCGCCCTTGTCCGCCCGCTGCTCTCCGACGACGGCGGGCTGCGCGTGCTCACCCTCGATCACAACATCGAAGAGGAACTCAGCCGCGCCTTCAACCCGCAGGCGCCGCCCGCCACCGGCGCCGGGCTGCAGCCCTCGTTTGTCCGCCGCATTCTCGATGGCCTGCGTCAGCTGGCCGGAGATCAGGTGGCGCAGACCGCGCCCATCCTGCTCTGCGCCACACCGGCGCGCTTCCATCTGCGCCGCTTGCTCGAACCCTTTCTCCCCAAAGTGGTAGTGCTTTCTCCGCTGGAAATTCCTCCCAGGGTCTCAGTGCAGTCCCTAGGCACGGTGCGATGAAGACGGCGCTAGCCATTCGTGTAAGTCGTTGGTCGTTAGTCGTTAGTCGTTCGGTGCCTGGGATGCGAACGATAAGCCGGGACTAACGACCAACGACTGACGACCAACGACCAGATTTTCGCGAAAGCAGGCTACCCTCATGACCAAACATCCCGCCGAAGCCTATCGACTCGTGCAGACCGATGCTGAACGCGAGCGTATCCTCATGGAACAGCTTCCCCAGGTACGCTACATCGCGCGCCGCATTCACGAGCGGCTGCCCCGCCACGTGCCCTTCGAAGACCTGGTCCATGCCGGCGTCCTCGGACTCATCGACGCGCTCAACAAGTTCGATACGTCCAAGCACGTGCAGTTCAGTTCTTACGCCAAGTTTCGCATTCGCGGCGCCATCCTCGACAGTCTCCGCGAACTGGACTGGAGCCCGCGCGAATTGCGCCGCAAAGGACGCCTCGTCGACTCCACCTACGCGGAGCTTTCCGGCAAGCTCGGACGCGTGCCCAATGAAAATGAAATCGCCGCATGAAATGGGCATCAATCTCGGCGAACTGCAATCCCTGCTCGCCGAACTCGACGGCCTCGAACTGGGTAGCCTGCGCATCGAGTCTCTCGCGACGGCAAAGAAGAAGATCTCACCGACTACATCCCCTCCAAGCCCGAGGAAACGCCCTTCTTCCAATGCCTCCGCTCGGAGGTGAAACATCTGCTGGAGCAGGCTATTTCCGAATTGCCGGAAAAAGAACAACGCGTTCTCGCGCTTTACTACTACGAAGAACTCACCATGAAAGAAGTGGGAGCCGCGCTCGGCATTGGCGAATCGCGCGTTTCCCAGATTCATTCTCTGGCCATGGTTCGGCTGCGTGCGCGGCTCAATTTCCTGAATGTCACCGCTGCGCCGGACGCTCGTGCCAAAGCCGCCGGAGCCAGCTAGGGCTGTGTCTCTGGGAGTGGGGGGGAGAGGAGTCGTGGGATAAGTGGAAGGCGCGGCAAGCAGCACGCCGCAACCTGAGCCAGGAAAGACGGGCATTCAGCCCTTGAGGTAGTAACCAGCACGTGGAAAAAGTACTCAACCAGGCGGAAATCGATGACATGGTACGGAAGGCGCGCACCGGCAATGCCGCGGTCGCCACCGCCACGGGCCCAGTCGTCCAAGTCTGGGACATCCGCCAGGCCGGGCAAATCGGACGCGAGCAGTTGCGCGCCATCAACCAACTCCACGAAACCTTTGCGCGCAATCTTACCGCCGCTATCGGCGGGTACCTGCGCATCGTTTTCGACTGCAGCCTGGTTTCGGCCGAGCATCTCACCTTCCTGGAGTTCATCCAGCGCATCCCGGAAAAAGCCTATCTTGCCTCCATCGATCTCGCCCCAGTCGGCGCCACGGCTGTGCTCCAACTCGATCTCACCATCGCTTTCCCCATCATCGACGTCATGCTCGGCGGGGAAGGCAAGGGCGGCGAAATTACCCGCGCCATCACCGAGATCGAGGAAGAGGTTCTGGAAGGCGTCGTCCGCATCATGTGCCGCGAGCTGCAAGCAGCCTGGCAGACGATTGCGCTCGAATTCAACTTCGGCGCACGCCAGCAGATCCTGCAAACCCAGCGCCTCATGCCTCCCGAAGAAAAAAGTCTTTGCCTCAGCTTCGAAATCAAAATGTCGGAAACCCGCGGCACCCTCAACCTCGCCATCCCCGCCGTGGTGTCCAACGCCTTGCTCAGAAAAATCTCCGCCGACTTCAGCTATCAGCGCCGCCGCGGTCCGATCGAAGGCCGCCTCCAGATTCAGAAAAAGCTGCTCAACTGCTTCTTCCCGGTCGAACTCTGCATGCGCGGTCTGCAAGTGCCTTTAGAGGACATCACCGCACTCGCTGCCGGCGACTTGCTCTCTTTTTCCCGGAATGCCTCCGCCCCAGCCGAGATGCTGATCGATGGAGTTCCTCTATGCTCGGCTACCCCGGTGCGCGTCAACAACCACCGCGCCGCCAGCGTCGTCTCTCTCGAAACCCCGCTTCCACCCAAAGGTGAGCTATGACCGACGTTCCCGATGCAGCGGCCAATAACCCGGCCCCCGCACTTCATGCTGAACTTCACGCCGAACTCCGCCCGAACTCCGCAACTGGTGCGAAGCCTGGAAGACCTGTCTCCAGAACGTGCTCTCCCAGATTTCCGGAGACGCTTCCGGACAACCGGCCGCCTTCGAAATTTCTTCGGAGCCGCTGCCCTCCACCGATTCCGACCTCTGGTATACGGTCGTCGCCGGAGGCGCCGCTCATGGCGAGATGACCTTGCGTCTGCCTACCGCCTCCGGCACCCGCCTCGCCCAGAAATTCGTCGGCGAACCCGAAGGCGCGCCTGAAGGCATTCCCGAAGGCATCACCCCAGACCACAAAGAAGCGCTTGAGGAATTCTTGCGCCAGATCGCCGGGCTCGCCGCGACCGCCCTGGCGGCGACCGCCGGCGGCGAAGTTCAGCTCCATCTCTCCCCCTCTGCCGCGCCCTCCTGGTCCTCCGACGCCATCGTCTGCCTGCGAAGCGGGAGTGCAGCCGAAGGCGGTACCTCCATTACGGTCGAAATTCAGATCAGCCCCGCCCTCGCCGCCGCGCTCCAGGCGCGCGTGCAGCCCGCGTCCCCCGCGCAAACATCGTCGCAAACATCGGCGCAAAATCGTCGCCCCCGTCTTCCGCCCTACGCCGCCTCATGGATGTCGGCCTGGACGTCAAACTCCGCTTCGGAACCCGCCGCATGCTGCTGTGCGATGTGCTCGCCCTCAATCCCGGAGTCGTCGTCGAACTCGATAGCACTATCCATTCACCGGTAGATCTGCTGCTCGACGACGGACGCCTGATCGCCCACGGCGACGTCGTTGTCGTCGACGGCAAATACGGATTGCGGGTCACCGACGTCGTCGACCCGGCACCACCCCCCGGATCTCCCGGCTGATTTTCGATCAAGCTGCGAGCTACGAGCTACGGACCACGAGCCAACGAGCAAAGAGCCGAATTGCGATGCAATGATTTTCTTTTGGAGGATCGCCTCATGCCAAAATTTCTCAAGCCGCTAACCTGGTCCGTTGACTGGATCAAGCGCCACAAAATCGAAGCCTCGGAGCCGCTTTGCGCGCTCGCCTCCTGCACGCGCCCGCATTCGGTCTGGCACCGCCTCCGTCACCGCCCGAGTGGGACGCTCCTCCAGGGCGTCTTCTATTGCCAGCCCCAATGCCTGGAGACCGCCCTCATCGGCCAGCTCTCCCGCTTGCGCCTGACCGCTCCATCGCCGCAGCCGCCCAACCGCATTCCTCTAGGCCTCCTCATGGTCGCCCGCGGCAAGCTCACCCACATCGAAGTTCGCGCCGCCCTCGAAGCCCAGCGCCGCGCCCGCTACGGAAAAATCGGCGAGTGGATCGAAAAACTTGGTTTTGCC
Organism: uncultured Acidobacteriaceae bacterium; assembly: GCA_963725245.1. GTDB lineage: Bacteria > Acidobacteriota > Terriglobia > Terriglobales > Acidobacteriaceae > Acidiflorens. The sequence continues at coordinate 97,685 of CAVRYC010000026.1, forward strand.
ACCGAACAGGAAGTCACCACCGCCTTAGCTCTGCAATGGGGATGTCCCGTCGCCTCGTCTTTCGATCCCTCCACCATCCAGTCTCCGGGCAGCATTCCACTTCCCATCCTCGAAGCCTTTCAGATGGTGCCCCTCAACTACGCTGCCGCCACCAACACCCTCTACCTTGCCTTTGGAGAACGCGTCGACCACGCCGCTCTCTACGCCATCGAAAAAATTCTCGATTGCCGTACCCAGCCCTGCGTTGCCGGACGCAAAAGTATCGCCCGCCAACTCGACTCCATGCGCCAGCTCCCACGTCCCAACGACGTAGAATTCGGACCCATGAACGACCTCCTCGAAATGGCCCGCATCGCCTCCAGCTACACCGCCAGACTGAGTCCCGAACAAGTCCGCCTCAGCCGCGTCGGTCGTTTCATCTGGCTGCGCCTGGATGTCAATCGCGATCTTCGTTCCAGCGCTCGTTCCAACGCTCGTTCCAGCGCCCGTGCCAAAATGCGTTCCAACACTACCAACCTCGTCTTCCGCCTGCCCGCCGATTCCCCCAGCGCAATCCCATTCACCCGCAAAGAGCGAACCCCGGCAGCGCCACAAATGACGTAGGAACGGACGCATTCGTCCGTTCCACACTTTGTCACCCTGAGCGAAGCGGAGACTTCACGAAGTGAAGTCCCTGCGCAGTCGAAGAGCCTGCCCTGTTTTGCCGAAGCCCCGAGCGAAGCCGAGGGGGAGCCGAAGGGACCCCTACCCTCACCGCAAACCCACGTGCCAGAGCAGGAGCTAATCCCAGTTATTGCGAAAGTAACTCAGGAACTGTCATCTGAGCGGGTCGCGGTCCCCAGCGCGGTTGAAGCGCAGAAAGCCCAGCGTCCCTCCCGGTCCGGGGTCAATCATCGCAATCGCGATATTACGTCAACAACGGCATAGTCTGACGCTTGGAAGTCGGCGAGCAGCGTCTCGATGGGAAGGTAGTCGCCCTGGAAATCCTGTATCCTGATCTCGCGGAGAACAACCTTTATGAGCGAGATCAACAAAGCACCTTCTTTTGTGGTTCTGGCAATCGTGTCCATCGCACTGACGTTTGGAGTTGTAGGATGCCAGAAAAACGCCACGCAGGACACGAGCAGCCAGAGTCAACCGGCGCAGACCGACCAGTCGCAGGATCCAGCAGCTGCGGCCAACCTGGCCCCTGCGGACGCGACCCAGGCGACCAGCGCCAACAATCAGCCACCAAACCAGGCGCCACAGCAGAACTATCAGCAGCCTGCGCCGGACCAGAACTATTCCAATGCCGATTACGATGCTGGCGACGAGGATAGGAGCTACGGCCAGCCAGTGATGGAGGCCACACAACCCCCGCCACCGTTGCCGGAATATTCGCAGCCTGACTGCCCCGGCGATGGTTATCTGTGGACGCCCGGATATTGGAGCTATGCTCCTCAGGGCTACTACTGGGTGCCCGGCGCCTGGGCGCGGCCGCCTGAAGTAGGCTTCCTGTGGACGCCCGGATATTGGGGATTCGTCCGCGGTAGGTACCGCTATAACCATGGCTATTGGGGCCGACATATCGGCTACTACGGCGGCATTAACTATGGATTCGGCTACGTCGGAGTCGGCTATCAGGGCGGGTACTGGAACGGAGATCGTTTCAACTATAACCGTTCCGTCAACAATGTGAACATCACCAACGTTCAAGTCTATAACCGCACGGTAACGAACACGGTCATCGTCAACAACACCACCGTCAACATTACGAATAACCGTTCCAGCTACAACGGGCCGGGAGGCATCACTCGCCGGCCTCTGCCGACGGAAGTCGCCGCAACACGTGAGCAGCGCATTCCTCCGATGACCACGCAGTTACAGCAGCGGCAGTCAGCAGCACAGAACCGTCAGCAGTTTGCCTCTGTCAATCAAGGGCGGCCCGCTGTTCTTGCAGCGACGAAGCCTATCCCCGAAGGCAAACCAATCGCTCCGGTGATTCCTGCTCGCCCAGCTCCAGCCGCGCGTCCGGCGCAGCCGAATCGTTCCCAACCGCAGACGCCTGTGACACAGCCTAAACCCCAGGTTCAGACACAGCCCGCTCCGCAGCAACCGCAGACCAAGCCCGCTCCGCAGCAACCGCAGACCAAGCCCGCTCCGCAGCAACCGCAGACCAAGCCCGCTCCGCAGCAACCGCAGACCAAGCCCGCTCCGCAGCAACCGCAGACCAAGCCCGCTCCGCAGCAACCGCAGACCAAGCCCGCTCCGCAGCAACCGGACCAAGCCCGCTCCGCAGCAACCGCAGACCAAGCCCGCTCCGCAGCAACCGCAGACCAAGCCCGCTCCGCAGCAACCGCAGACCAAGCCCGCTCCGCAGCAACCGCAGACCAAGCCCGCTCCGCAGCAACCGCAGACCAGGCCCGCTCCGCAGCAACCGGCAGACCAAGCCCGCTCCGCAGCAACCGCAGACCAAGCCCGCTCCACAGCAACCGCAGACCAGGCCCGCTCCGCAGCAACCGCAGACCAAGCCTGCTCCACAGCAACAGCAAACTAAGCCCGCTCCGCGGCAACCGCAAACCAGGCCCGCTCCTCAGCAACCGGCCCCGAAGGCGGAAGCCAAGCCGGCTACGCCGCAAACTCAAAGGCAGGCACCGCGTCCGGCGGCGCCGGAGGCTAAGCCGAAGACTCCGCCACCTCCGCCCAAGAAGCAACCGCCAAGCGAAAAGGACAAACAGAAGTGACCATGAACGCCACTACCGTTCGGCGGTGGCGTTCGCTTTTTTGCAAGTCGCGGATTCGACGGACGCTCCCGATAATGGAGTTTCCCAAATATCTGCTGTGCGTCTTGGGCGCGGGGAGGGGGTACCGAGTTCTGCTCCACAACCCGCGAGGCGCCCGACGAACGAACAACGACCAACGACCTTCCCTTACAGCGTGCGCTTAAACAACGGCACCGCCAACGCCAGCGTCACCACCGCAAAAATCCCTAGATAAATCATGTCCGGAACAATCGCCCCCAGCCCCGTTTCCTTCAGCAGCAGCGACTTGAATCCATGCACCGCATACGTAAACGGATCCACTTTCGCAATCGCCCGCAGCCACGCCGGAAACGCTTGCTACCGGATAGATCGATCCGCTGGGAAAAAACAGCAGCGTATTCAGAATCCCAAACATCGCCCGCGGCACCAGCGGGTCCTCGACCCGCACCATCAACAAGAACATCATCGAATTGAATGCCACCGACGTCAGCACGATCATCAACAATCAGCCCCAGCATCGTCGCCGGATGGAATATCGTCCCCACTCCCGCCAGCAGCGATCCGATCACCGTAATCACTACTCCGGTCATCACCGCCTTGATCGCCCCCGCTCCATTCAGCCCAAACACCAGCTCCGCCTTGGTGATCGGCGTCACCAAATATCCCTCATGCACCCCGCGCGCCTTATCGTCGATATACAAGCATCCCGCCGCCGATCATCACCGATACGAACATCGCCAGCGAGATCGATCCCGGCAGCAGAAACTTCATGTACTCGATATATGGATACAGCTCCACTACCTCCAGCGCCGTCTGCTGCAACAGACGCGGCGACACGTCGGGCTGGTTCAATGCGTCGGTCACTTGATTCATCTCGTCTTCGAGGGTCGAACTCATGAAGTTGTCGCTGTTGTCGACAATCAGCGCAACCCTGCGGATGATTTTTTTCGTACACCATCTTCGAATACTGCGGCGGAATAATCACCGCGCCCTGAATCTTCCCGTTGCGCACGTCTTCCCGCGCCTGCACTTCGTTGTCATACGGGATCGTAACAAACGTCCGCATATTCGCCCGCACCGCATCAAACGCTTCCTTGATCCGGATCGCCTGCGTCCCATGATCCTCATCCACGATGCCCATCTTCGCGTCGCGGATCTTTCCGCCAAACGCATTCCCCAGCACGATCAGCTGCACCAGCGGCATCACCATCGACACCATCATCAGCGTCGGCGAGCGGAAAAACTTGCGCATCTCGCGCTCGATAATTGCCATCATCCGGTTCATGGCCGCAACCCCGGTCTCTGCGGCATCTGGTACCCATACGCTTTCACCAGTTCATCGCGCAACTGCCGCCCCGTGTAGTGGACAAACACATCGTCCAGCGTCGTGTTCTGCACCGTAAGCGTTTTCAATCCCACCCCCGCCACTACCGCCATCTCCACCAGATCCGTCGTCGTGCCCGACCCATTCGACGTCAGCACCCGGAACATCCCCGCGCTCTCGTTCTGCACCGACGTCACTCCCGGCAATGCCCGCAGCCGCTCTTCCCAATCGGCCGGCGGATGCTCGAAGTGCGCCTCAATCACGTTCGATCCGGGCACGCTTGCCTTCAACGCCTCCGGAGTATCCAGCGCCACTAGTTTGCCGTGATCCACAATCGCAATCCGGTTGCACAGCCGGTCCGCTTCGTCCATGTAGTGCGTAGTGATCAGGATGGTCAGCTTGCGCTTCGCCTTGATGTTTGTGAGCATCTCCCACACCGCCACGCGCGACACCGGATCGAGCCCCGTGGTCGGCTCGTCGAGAAAAAAAATCTTCGGACTATGCACCAGCCCGCGCGCAATCTCCAGCCGCCGCCGCATCCCGCCCGATAGCGTCTTGGTCTGCGCTCCCCGCCACTTCGTAAGGTCCACCGTCTCCAGTAACTCCGCAATCGCCTCTTTGCGCCGCTTCGTCGGAACGTCATACAACTTGGCGTAAATATTCAGATTCTCTTCCACCGTCAAATCCAGATCGCTGGTCAGAGCCTGCGGAATCACTCCAATCGTCCGCCGCACCGCTTCCGGATCCGACGCCACATCATGCCCCGCCACCCGCGCCGATCCCGGCGAGATCGGAATCAGCGTCGTCATCATCCGGATCAACGTCGATTTCCCCGCCCCATTCGGCCCCAGCAGCCCGAAAATCTCTCCCTCCTTCACCGCAAACGAAACGTCGTCCACCGCCGTGAACTCGCCATATCGTTTCACGATGTGTTCGACTTCAATAGCATTCGGAGCGTCTGCCGCAACTTCGCCCCGCAGGCTCAGTTCCGACGCGGCAACACTCGTGCCATTCAGGTGTTGCCGTTAGCTTTGTTCATGTCTTCACTCATGGCTGTGCACCTCTGAAACCTTGAACCTTGAATCTGCACTCAGCTCCCCTTCAACTGCTGCGGAGATACCAACACCTCCGCCGTCATCCCCGGCACATAGGCCCCCTTGGGATTGTCCAGCCGCACCTTCAACGCAATCGTCCGAATATCCCGCTTTCGGCGTCCCACATCCCGCTGCGTCGCAAAATCCGCCTCCGCCGCCTTATAAAAAACTTTCCCCGGAATCACCGTGCCTCCCGGCAGCCGCACCCGCAGCGTGTCCCCAATCCAATGTGATCGGCGTCCGTCTCCGGAATCGCCGCCAGCACCCAGGTGTCGCTGAAATCCACCACCGTCACGATCGCCTGCCCCGCGTTCACCACTTCGCCTTCGCGCGCCGCCCGCACCAGCACCGTTCCCGTCACCGGCGAATAAATCTTCGTGTATCCCAGCCGCACTTCCGCTTCTTTCAACTGCGCCACTGCGTTCTCCACCTGCGCTCGCGTCGATGCCACCGTACTTTGCGCCGCCGTCGCCTGATTCGTGCGCGCCATCGCCGAATTCAGATCCGCCTGCGCCGCGGTCACCTGGTCCTTCAGCGACTGCACGCTCGCTTCTTGCGCCTTCAAATTCATCTCCGCCTGCACACGGTCCTGATCCGATGCCACGCCTGCCTGCGCTAATCCAATGGTCCGCCGGCTGTCGCTCTCCACCCGCGTCAAATCGCTTCCGCCTGCGCCAGTTGCGCGCGCGCCGATTGCAGCTTCGCCTGCGCATTCGACACGTCGCTGGACGTCGATCCCTTCGTCGACTTCCGCGTGTACTCGTTCGCGCTCACCTGCGACCGCAAACTCGCAATCGTGGCCGCCGCTGCACGCTCCTCCGCCTCCAACTCCGACGGATCCAGCAACGCGATCAGATCCCCCTGCTTTACTTGCGTTCCTTCTTCCACCAGGAGCTTCAGAATCCGTCCCTGAATTTGGGGACTCACCACGATCTGGTTCGCATCCACTGTCCCCACCAAAACCAGATCATTCCCCCGCGGCGTGGAAAAAAAGTAGTACGCCGAAGCAATCGCCAGAATGACCCCCAACAGAATCAAAAATTTATTCCGAACACTCATCGAAAATCTCCTAAGCATCCAGCACTCTCGGAAGGCTTTTGGCTTTTGGCTCTTAGCCTTCGGTTGCATCATCCTTGACCGAGCGAAGCTAAAAGCCAAAAGCTCTGGACGAGCTCAGCGGTGCTAGAAACAGCGCCGCCGAAATAAAATCCAGAACAAACGCCCGGCGCTCCCGAATCCGCTCCTCCGACAACGGGTCCACCTTCATCAGCGTCTTCATCAGCGGCGCCGCGCTGAAATAAAAAATAATTACGCCCACCACCGACGGGACAAAGTCCATCGCATTCACCGCCCGGAATTCCCCCGCCTCAATTCCCTCCCGCAACACCTCGGCCAGCCTCTCGAAAATCGGACGGAAATATTTCTTCGCCACCCGCTGCATCCGTGCGCTGCCTTTCGCGCCCGACCGCATCCATTCCCCCTGCACCACCCGCGGAAACCGCGGATTGGCCGCGATGTAATCGAAGTACGCCCCCAGATACTCCAGCATCTTCTGCCGCGGTGGCAGTTTGCTTTCGAGCACCGGCATCACCCGCGCCCGCATCCCGCTGAACACATGGTCGAGCACCGCTTCGTACAATGCATCCTTGTCCTTGAAGTAGTAATAGAGCAGCGCCTTGTTGACGTGCGCCGCACGCGCGATCGCGTCGGTCCGAGCGCCCGCAATCCCGTGCTCGGCAAATTCCGCGACCGCCGCCTTAAGGATCGCCGCCCGGCTCTCCTCCGGACGACCGCGAGTTCCCAATCGCGGAGTCAAGTCGTCCGATCGTCAAAAGCGGCGGGTGGAACGACGCGACCGACCGGAGGGCGCGCAGCTGCCGATGCCTTCATATAATTAACCAGTTAGTTAGATTATAGCACGGCTCAATCACGATCGCACAGACGCTGAGTTTTCCAATTACCGTCACGGGCATTTCCTCCGACTTATGCAGGGAGGTGACTGGAATTCAAACTGGGGGCCTTCTAGTTCTTTTCTGAGATAATTTGCAGTATGTTGCTGTCGATTCTCCTCGCTGCATCGCTCCTACCTTCACAGCAAGCATCCATGCGGTGTGTTGACCGTGGCTCCCACATTGCCTCTACCCAGACGCAACCACTTCGCGGCCCCGGCGGGGTGGTCGCAATGCTCAAGGTTTCCAGCGCTGACGATCACGGTAAGAACACTGATCTATGCAATGCCGACTACGTACTTCTAATCACGCCCGCCGATGCTAGTGCGCCAAGAGCTGTCGATCTTCTTACCACTGACGACGACTGGGACCGAATCCTATCCGTGAGACTGGATGGCTTCGCGCATAACGGCAAACGAGTTTTCGGAGTGCTCACGGAACGCGGCAAGCATCCAATCATGATGCTGTTCGATTACGACACTGCTGACGGCAAAGTGCAACTCATCGACCTCAAGAAGCAGTTCGCCCACGTTGCGACCGCAAGGTGCAATGCAATTTTTGACGTTGTCGGGACGACTGAGACTGGCGCAATTGTCGTTGAGCTAAATTCCGCGAAGCCGTGCTCGGCCAACGGTCGCTGGCTACTCGATCCCACGGGCAGTGCTGTGCATCGTCTCCCGCAAGGCGTTTCTGTTCAGAGCCTCTTCACATCGGGAGCGGGTGTTGAACACGGAGTTTGATTTAAGCAGGCCAGCAAATACAGAGCGCGACAGGCGTTCGCGCTAAACCGAGAATTTCAGGCCCTGCGAGTGAATCGGGCAAGTATGGTCTATCGCGATCCGCCCGCGATCGAAGGCACCAGCAGCACCTCGTCGCCGTCCTGGAACGAATACGACGCGCCGCCGAGGAAGCGAATGTCTTCCTCATTCACATAAATATTCAGAAACCGCCGCGTCTCTCCCGCTTCATCCCGCAGATGGGGCTTCAAGTCGGGGAACTGCCGGTCGAGCTCCGAGAACAGCTCACTGAGATTCGCCGCCGAGCAGACAACGCGCGGCGTCCCGGCCGCTAGCCGCCGCAAAGCCGTAGGAATTTGAACGGTGATGCTCATGAAAAAACCTCCAGGGCAAAAGATGCCCGAATGGAATTGTCGTAGCTGTGTGGAAGCGGGGCTTCGCCCCGCTGTGAACGGGGCATAGCCCCGTCCCCACACAGCGAAACGACTAACGCCCAGCGACCACAGCCGCCGATGCCGTCTCTCTGAACGCCGCCGGCAAATTCGCCGCCTTGGTCGCCAGGTACGCTTCGAACTCGACTAGCTTCGGAGCGATCGGCGCTTCCTCCTCGTACGCGTTCGCCAGCACGTCAGTGGTTTTGAGGCCGTTGCCGGTGATGCAGAGCACGGTGGTTTCATCCGGGAGGATTCGATCCTGATGAATCAGCTTGCGCGCTGTTCCCACGGTGACGCCGCCCGCGGTCTCGGTGAAGATGCCCTCGCTCTCCGCCAGCAACTGGATGGCACTGACAACTTCGGGATCGGAAATGTCTTCCGACCATCCGCCGCTTTTGGTGATGGCCTTCACCGCGTAATGTCCATCGGCCGGATTGCCGATCGCCAGCGACCGCGCAATCGTCTTGGGACGCTGCGGTTCGATCTCGTTGCTGTACTGCTTGATCGCGGTGGAAATCGGCGAGCAGCCAGTCGCTTGCGCGCCAAAAAACTTCACCGGTTTGGGATCGACCAGTTTCAGAAGAATCAGTTCATCGAACGCTTTCTTGATTTTCGTAATCAGCGATCCGCCCGCCATCGGCACCACGATGTTATCGGGCAAGCGCCAGCCCAGTTGCTCGGCGATCTCGTAGCCCACCGTCTTCGAGCCTTCGGCGTAATAGGGACGAAGATTGACGTTCACGAATCCCCAGCGATGTTCTTCGGCGATCTGCGAGCACAGGCGATTGACATGGTCGTAGCTGCCGTTGATGCGCACCACCTCCGCGCCAAACACCTGCGTGCCCAGAATCTTCGCGGGCTCGAGATCCGAAGGAATAAAAATCCACGCCTTCAAACCTTCGCGAGCCGCTTGCGCCGCCACCGAATTCGCCAGATTGCCGGTCGACGAGCAAGCCACGGTATCGAACCCGAAGCTGCGCGCATTCGCCAGCGCGACCGCAACCACGCGATCTTTGAAGCTCAAGGTGGGCAGGCAGACCGCATCATTCTTGACGAAGAGCCGCCGCGATCCGATCTTTTCGCCGAGCCGCGGAGCGCTCACCAGCGGCGTGTATCCCACCGGAAGCGACGGCTGAAATGCGGCCGGCAACGGCAGCAGTTCGCGATAGCGCCACATGTTCGGCGCGCGCGAGGCGAACAGTTCGCGCGAAAGGCGCGAGCGGAGCGAATCGTAATCGTAGGTGATTTCGAGCGGCGAGAAACAGTCTTCGCAGTAACTGCGGGGCTGGTTGCCCCAGGTCTTGCCGCATTCGCGGCAGCGGAGCTGGTAGGTGCTCGTCTCCATTTTGCAACTTCTTTCCGTGACTGCGGGACGAGCCGGGGAAAATTCCCCAGTTACGACAAAACCCCTTTTCCGGATGGGAAAAGAGGCTCGGGATACGCGAACAACAAATCGCTTTCACCCCGAATCTCATGGTCCCCGTTACCGGGCGAGAGTTGGCACCTGACGGTCGAGATTTATGATCCCGATCCGGTTGCCGTGGCGTCCTAGGGCTCGTCCCTCAGCCACTCTGCATGAAATTCCCATTTGCTCAAAAATGAGCAAACTTGGGATCAGATACTACAACCGACCGATTGGTCTGTCAAGCGAGATTTTCAACCGCCCAAAGCGGGGTAAACCGCGGAGAATTCATTGTTTCGCCTTTGAGCGACAGGACTTCAGCACCCGCTCCGGCATCACGCCGTCTTCGGGCGGAGCCGAGCCTCGATCGTTTGCAGCAATGCGGCGCCGGCTTCACCGGCATCGCGGGTAGAAAACTCGCTGCCCAGTTCGATCACTGGAAGTCTGGCACACGCGTCCTGGAAGGATTGCGGGCGAGGCCGCGGACGCGGTCTTGTCGGGGCCTACCAGCAGGAGATCAAAAGGCGTGACGCGCATCAAGAGAAGAGCGTCGCTTACGCGGCAAGTGCTCTGGGCGTCGTATCCGGCACGGCGCAGCAGTTCGCGCAAGTAGGCGAGCACGTCGACATTGGAGTCCAGGCACAGAACCCTGCGGCCGGTGAGGACAGGGGCCTCGGCAGAGACTCCGGGGCGGTAGAAGGCGGCGACCGCCTTCTCCTCCGATTCGTGGGCTTCGAACACCGTCGTCAGGCGCGTCATCTCCAGAACTTTGCGCACCTGTTCCGGGACGTCGCAGAGCTTCAGGTCTCCGCGGGCCTGGCGGGTGCTGGCGAGGACGCGGACCATGGCGCCGAGGCCGCTGCTGTCAATGAATCCGACCTCGGCCCAGATTGAGGACGATGGAGCTGCGGGTATGCAGCAACCAGGCAACATGTGCCAGCAGGGATTCGCTGGCCTTACCGGCAACAATCCTTCCGTTGCAGCGCACTATGGTGACGCGTCCAACCTCGCGAGTGTCGAGCGACAGGAGCAATGGGCCTCCGATGGGGCTGGGATCAAGCCTGCGAAATCGCTACATTATATGCCTGAGGGGCAGGTCTGGGACCAAGGTCCGGATTTCGAAATCAAGGCACGACCCACATAATAGAGATATTTGTATTGTGATTGGGAGCCAACCTCGGTACATTATTTCAATGGTCGTGGAATCAATGGGCGTACCTCATCCCAACCTCAGCGACGAAGTGAATCGGAATATCATCCAATCCGAAATCGAGGGAGGCGTATTCCTTGAAGGCCTGCCGCGGGATACCGTGCTGCAGATTCGTACGCAGCACCATTTCTACACGGCACTACTTCTGGGCGAGGGTGCGGCGCTGATCTCGGGACATCCGCAGTACTGTCCCGAACCGGTTCAGGTGACCATCGCCGGCTCGACCTGGGGCGGTTCCATGCTCAAGATGCGCTTCATCGGTCGCGGTATGCACCTGGAATTTCATCATCCGGCATACAGCACGCCGATTGTCACGTCTCCTATTCAGGAAATCCACGAGCCGGTTGGGTCGGTTAGGGACGATGTGAGGGTCGCAAGCTGACGCAAGCCTTGCCCGCGCTGTCGTTTCCGCACAGCCGAGCAAACGGAAGCCGGCGGAAACCGAAGACGAGCCCTCCGCGCACAATTCAGCGGCTGTACTGATTCCGCTTCTTGTCTTCGTGCCGCTCGATCCCGAGGCGGATCAGGCGGTCAATCAACTCGGGATACGATACGCCCGATGCCGCCCACATCTTCGGATACATGCTGATCGCGGTGAAGCCTGGCATGGTGTTGATCTCGTTGACGAAAATCTTGCGCGATTTGGGCTCCATGAGAAAATCCACTCGCGCCAGGCCCGTGCAATCGACCGCTTGAAACGCCGCGATCGCGAGCCTCTGCACGGTTTTCATCTCCGCTTTCGTGAGCTTCGCGGGGATCACCGCTTCGGAGCCTTCGACCAGATACTTTGCGTCGTAGTCATAGAATTCTTTACAGGGAATGATTTCTCCCGCCACCGACGCTTTGGGATCGTCGTTGCCGAGCACCGCGCACTCGATCTCACGCGCCCTATTCTTTTTTCCGCCTACGCCTTCCTCAATCACGATCTTGCGATCGAACTTTGCGGCTTCCGCGATGGCCGGACCGAGTTCCTTGCGATCGTGCGCCTTCGAGATTCCCACCGACGACCCCAAGTTCGCCGGCTTCACGAACACGGGATACTTCAGCTTGCTCTCGATCAGCTTCTGCATTTTTTTCGGCACTTCCTTCGACTCGGGATCGAATTGGCTGCGCAACACGGTCACGTGCTTCACGATAGGCAATCCAGCCGCGCGGAACAAAGACTTCATGACGTCTTTGTCCATGCCCGCGGAAGAGCCGAGCACACCGGCGCCGACGTACGCAATGTCGGCCAGTTCGAGCAAACCCTGAATCGTGCCATCTTCTCCGAAGGTTCCGTGTAGCACGGGGAAGATGATATCGACGTTAATGGCGCGGTCGGAAGCGCGGCGGAGCGTCGCAGCATCCGTCTGGAACGGCGCGATCCCAGCTTCGCGCCGCGCCGGTTCCGGAGGAAACACCACCGACTCGCCCGTGGCGAGCACAGCCGCCCCCGGAGTCGCTTCCGGATCGCCCGCCCGCAAGTGCTTCTCCGGCGTGGGGAGGACACTGGCCTGCTTTTCGCCCCGCAACAGTCTCTCGGCATGTTCTGCGGTGAGCCAGCGGCCGTCTTTCGTAATGCCGATGGGAACCACTTCGTATTTCGTCTTATCGATTGCATTCAGAACGGACGCCGCCGACAGCAACGACACTTCATGCTCGCCGCTGCGTCCGCCAAAAAGGATGCCAACCCGAAGCTTTGCCATATCATTTCGTTCCCAGGCAACTAGTCCTTCACCAGCCAGTCCATCGCCTCTTCCCGCGTCTTGAAGGTCACAATCTCGCGCTGGGAAAAATTCTGGAAGTTTTCCATGAACGCGTGTGGGATGCTCTCCGTGCCGACCCACGCCGTTTTCTTCACAAATGGCCGGTCGAGCGTCAGCACTTCTTTAAGCTTGGTCGCAACCGTGTGATCTACTGTGGCGCCGGTGTAGTCGGCGAGCGTGACCAGCGACTCGCGCGCGTGCTTCGCCACCGTGATCCGCACATGCTCAAGCAGAAGTTGCATCTCATGCGCATTGGCGTGCGAAAAGTCCAGCAGCAGAATCTGCTTGCCCTGGTGCTTGATGAACTGGATACGATCATCCATTGCGGACCCCGCATGGTCTTCCCGGTGTTCCTCTGTGTCCTCTGTGGTGAAAAAAGCCTTAACCACAGGGGACACGGAGGAGCACAGAGGAAATCTACCCTAACAGCGACTCCACGACACTGTAAGCCTCACTCAGCGCCGCGTCCAGCGCGGCTGCGTCTTTTCCGCCCGCCTCGGCCAAATCCGGACGCCCGCCGCCTTTGCCGCCGACTTTCTGCGCCACTGGGCCGATAATCTTTCCCGCCTGAATGCGGCTGGTGAGGTCTTTGGTTACGCCGACGATCAGCGAGACGTTGCCATTCGAGGCCGAGCCCAGCACGACTACGGCGGAGCCGAGCTTGTCGCGAAGCTGATCGACCAACGTGCGCATCTGCGCGCGCTCCAGATTGTCCACGCGGTGGGTCAGAACTTTGACGCCGCGAACTTCTTTGACTTTGTCGCCGATGTTGGCGGTGCTCGACGATGCCGACTTCATCCGCGCCTGATCGAGTTCGCGCGCCAGACGCTTGATTTCGGCGTCTTTCTTTTCGAGTTCCAGCTTCAGTGCCTCGGCCGGAGAGGCCGCATCCTCTCCATCCGTGGGTGCCCCATCCTTTCGCGTTTTTTGCGAAAGGGTGGGACCAACGAAGCTGGCTACCACGCTTTCCAGTTCGTGATCCCTGCGGAAGTGGCGCAGCGAGCCTTCGCCGGTCACGGCCTCGATGCGCCGCACGCCCGACGACACGCTTCCCTCTTTCAAAATCTTGATCAGGCCGATCTCGCCGGTCGCGCCGGTGTGCGTGCCGCCGCACAGTTCGGTCGAAAAATCGCCGATCTTGATCACGCGGACGCGGTCGCCGTATTTCTCGCCGAACAGCGCCATGGCGTGATATTCGTTGACGGCCACATCGATCGGGACATTTTCGACAATCTCTACTTTTTCGTTGCGCAGAACTTCTTTGTTGATGATGTCTTCTATATCCTGCAGCTCTTCGTCTTCGACGCCGGTGAAGTGCGAGAAATCGAAGCGCAGATGATTGGGCGCGACCAGCGACCCCGCCTGCTTCACATGCTTGCCCAGAACTTCTCTCAGTCCCGCGTGGAGCAGATGCGTGGCCGTGTGGTTGCGCATGGTGGCCTCGCGAATTGCGGTGTCGACTACGGCGTCGACTTTCTGCCCCACGCGAATATGCCTGCTTGGCGACGACCTGATGCGCGCGCACACCCTGCACTGGGTAGTAGCATCCAGTCACTTCGGCGACGACTGTGTTGTGATCGTCGGAGTAGAGCCATCCGCGGTCGCCGACTTGTCCGCCGGATTCGGCGTAGAAGGGCGTGTGGTCGAGGATGATTTCGCCGTGTCGACCGGGCTTGAGTTCCTGTCGCGCATTCTGCTTTGATGATGGCGTAGGACTTCGCAGTTGTCAGAGCGGGTCTGGATAGCCTTCGAAGCTCGGATTTCGGGAGCTGTTGAGTAGGCGGGTTGCCGTCTGCTTGGCCGCACCCTTCCAAGAGGCGCGGGCACGCTCGCGCTGCTCCGCCATCGCAGCGATCAAAACCCGGCCTTGTCAAGGGCGACGCCTTGATCACGGCATGCATCCTCGATGAAGTCTCTGGGCAATCCGAATGTATCGCTTCGGCATC
>CAVRYC010000027.1:0-46207 GCA_963725245.1 uncultured Acidobacteriaceae bacterium
GGCGGTGCTGCCCGGCCCTGTGCGCCGATTCAAACTCGGGCCGCCGGAGCAGTTTTCCGCTGGAAGTGAAACTCCCTTTGCCGACCAGAACCTCGTGCTCTTTCGCGACGACGAAGGCTTCTACGCGATTTCGAGCACATGCACGCACCTGGGGTGCACCGTGGCGCGATCAAAGGATGGGTTTGCCTGTCCCTGCCATGGTTCACGGTTCGACAGCAAAGGCAACGTGATTGGTGGACCGGCCCCGCGTCCGTTGCCATGGCTGGAGGTCGGCCGCGCGGCCAACGGCGACTTGATCGTAAATGCCGACAACGAAGTCCCAGAGGGCACGCGCTACCGCGTGTAGGAGGCAACACCGTGGCAGAGACCGCAACCCGAGAATTTCTGCACAACCTGCACGAACTCCCCCAGACGGTGAAGGACGCCTGCTTCCGTCTGGGGAAGGAGCCAGAATCGGAAGCGCTAGGAATCTCAGGCCACATTCCACAACTTGTTTCTGCATATCCACAGCGTCCGCGTACACGTGCGCACGCTCAAGCCGACGCTCACCTTCGGACTGGGCTTGATGGCTACGGCCAGCTTCCTGATCACCATCATCACGGGCGTTCTTCTGATGGTTTACTACAAGCCCTCGACCGATCTGGCTTATCAGTCCATCAAGGATATTCACTTCACGGTCTCGACCGGACGCTTCATCCGCAATATTCATCGTCGGTCCGCACAGTTGATGGTGCTGGTTCCGCTGCATATGGCGCGGGTCTTCTTCACGGCGAGTCAATAAGCTGCGCGAATTCAACTGGCTGGTCGGACTAGCGCTGCTGGTCATCACTTTGGCCCTGAGCTTCACCGGTTACCTGCTGCCCTGGGATCAACTGGCGTACTGGGCGATCACGATTGGCTCGAATATTGCGAACTCCCCGCGTGAGCTGACCGATGCAATTGGGATCACGAAATTCTTTGATCCCGGTGGCTTGCAGAAGCGCCTGCTGCTGGGCGCGAACTACGTCGGGCAGGACGCGCTGATTCGGTTCTACGTGCTCCACGTCTTCATTCTTCCGCTTGCGCTTGTCACCCTGCTCGGCGTGCACTTCTGGCGTATCCGCAAGGATGGTGGCCTGGCCAAACCCGAAGACCCGCCCGGCGGGCTCGCCGAGTGGGGCGGAGAAAAGCGCCCAGTATTCCAGCCGCTCGCTACGAAAACCTATGGCCTGATGGCGCTGGTAAAGGCAACCGTCCGCCGGTGAATCGGGGGCCAGAGAACACGGTGATGAGTTGGCCGCACCTGTTCTGGGCCGAGCTCTCCGTCTTCATGGCTACGGTGGCGGTTACGCTGATTTTGTCTTTCTATTACGACGCGCCGCTGAAAGAACTCGCCAACGCTGCCGTTCCGGAGAATCCGGCGAAAGCGCCCTGGTACTTCCTCGGGATTCAGGAATTGGTTTCATACTCGGCGTTTACCGGCGGCATGCTAATTCCGGTGATCGTCGTCGTCGGACTCGCGCTGATTCCGTTTCTCGACCGTCGTCCCGGAGGCGAAGGCACCTGGTTCGGCACCAGCCACGAGCGCTCGGTGTTCTGGCAATCCTTGTTCTTTGCCTGCGCCGTGACCGTCGGCATGCTCGCCTTCACGGTCAACTACGGTTGGCTGCGCAGCTGGTTCCCCAACATCCACCAGCTCTGGATCATCGCCATTAACCCCGGTTCGCTGCTCGTGCTGATCTTTGCCGCTTGGTCGCTGTTCATCCTGAAGCGCAAAGATTCGGTGCGCCTCGCCGCAGTCTCGCTATTCACCTGTTTCCTGGTCGGCTTCACTCTGCTGACCTACTTCGCGACGGTCCATCGCGGGCCCAATTGGCATTTCTACTGGTGGCCCTCGCAGTGGCCGGTGCACTGAGGAGAATGCGATGAAAGACCCATCCCGGATTTATCGCTGGCTCCTGCTGGTGGCGAGCGTCGTCACCATCGTCTATCTGGTAGGCGCAGCGGTACGCGAGAACTATCTGGCGCAATGGAGGACGGTGCAACAGGGGTACCGCACCATTCTCCGCGAGAAAGCCACCGACGATCGCGGCCGCGAACTGCTCGCCAAGTTCCGCGTGGAAATGAAGCAGGCCAGCATCCCCGCTCTTGGCACGGTGGATCGCTGCGTCACCTGCCACAACGGCATTGACGATCCACGCATGACTGATGTGCCGCAGCCGCATCGCACCCATCCCGGTCATATCCTCGACAAGCATCCCGTGGACCGCTTCGGCTGCACGGTATGTCACCACGGGCAGGGCGCGGCCATGTCCTTCAACGAAGCCAAGGCCGAAGACGTGTTCTGGGACTATCCACTGCTGCCACCAGAGATGACTGAGGCCACTTGTGTCAGTTGTCACGACGCGGAAAAATTGCCGCCCGATCAGATCCCGCTGCTGGTCACCGGCATGAAGCTCTATCAGGATAAGAGTTGTGGCTCCTGCCACAAGCTCAGCGGACGTGGCGGCGCGCTCGGTCCCGCGCTCGACAACGAAGGGGCGAAGACCAAGCACCAGCTCATCATGACGAACCTCGAACCGCCGCACACTACGTGGAATTGGCAGAATGCGCACTTTCGCGATCCTGGCGGCAAGGTTCCCGACAGCCTGATGCGCAATCCAACCGTCACCCGGACGGAAGCGCTGGCCCTGACCGTGTACATGCTCTCGCAGTGGAAGCGCGATGTGCCGGAAAGCTATCTCGCGCCCGACAAGATCGAGCAGAAATACCGGGCGCTCCATCCCGTGCCTCTGACCGGTGAGCAGGTCTACCGGCAGTACTGCACGGCCTGCCACGGCAATGGCACCTACACTCGCTGGGACAAGAAATTCAACCGCTTTATTCCAGCGATTCGCGGCGTCTCGCTGATCTCAACCGCAACTCGCGAATACTTCCAAAGCAACATCGAGCAAGGACGTCCCGGCACCCAGATGCCCGCCTGGGGTCCGCATGCGGGCGGATTGCTTCCCGAAGAAATCACTGGGGTGATCGAATATCTCCGCTCCGGCGCTTCGGGCGCGGGCGCTCGCGGCGGGTCCCGCGATGACGGCGCTGACTCTGCGCGGGGATGCCAGCATCGGTTTTCTCTGTTCCTGAGAAACTGCGCCGGCTGCCACGGCATGAATGGCCGCGGTGGAATGGCCCCCGAGATCGGCAATCCGGTATTCCAACAAGCTGCCACCGACGAATTCATCATCCGCACCATCCGCAACGGCCGCATCGGAACCGCGATGCCGGCCTTCCAGCGTAACGATGCGCCGGCGTTCAGCGATCAGGACATCGCCGACGTGCTCGCTTATTTGCGGACACTCGGAGAACCAAAAGGTCAGAAAGCGATGGCGCAGAACGCAATTTCGGGAACTCCTCCGGGAGGCAAGCGATGAGGAGGAGCGACAAGAACAAACCTCAGAAACCTTTCTCGCGGCGCGACTTTATTCAGACCGCCGCCATGACGGCCGCCACCCTCGCCCTGCCCGGCTGCTCGCGCACAGAGAAGCCTGTGTTGAGCACGCTGACGGGAGACTTTGATCCGCTGCGCAGCTATCCCTATCGCGGATGGGAGGACTTCTACCGCAAGATCTGGACATGGGACAAAGTGGTTCGTTCTACCCATTCCGCGAACTGTACAGGTTCCTGTTCATGGAAGGTGTACGTGCGCAATGGCGTGATGGTCCGGGAAGAGCAGGCCGCTGATTATCCGCGTATCAATGCCGACCTCCCCGACTACAACCCCCGCGGCTGCCAGAAGGGCGGCTGCTTCACCGAGTACGTATACAGCCCGCAGCGCCTGCGCTATCCACTCATTCGCACCGGGGAACGCGGCGAAGGCAAGTGGCGCCGCGCTACCTGGGACGAAGCTCTCACGATGGTTGCCGAAAAGCTGCTCGACAACATTTATAACTACGGTCCTGATACCAATTCGTTCTTTAGCGTCATCCCGGCCATGAGCCCGGTCAGTTTCTGCGCCGGTTCCCGCCTTGCCCACTACATTGGCGGCGTTTTCCTTTCTTTCTACGATTGGTATTGTGACCTCCCGCCCGGAGAGCCACTAACCTGGGGCGTGCAGACCGAAGCTTGCGAGTGCGCCGACTGGTTCAACTCGAAATACATCGTGCTCTGGGGATCAAACATTTCGCAGACCCGCATTCCGGACGCGCATTTTGCTTACGAGGCCCGGTACAACGGGGCCAAGATTGTCTGCATCTCTCCCGATTACAACGCGAGCGCCACGCACGCCGATCTCTATTTCCGCATCAACCCTGGCACCGACGGCATTCTCGCGCTCGGCGTAGCCAAGCTGCTTATCGACCAAAATCTGATCGACGTGCCGTATATCAAAGAACAAACCGACATGCCTCTGCTCGTGCTTTCGGGCACAAACCGCTTCCTCCGTGAATCCGACCTCAAGAAAGGCGGCAAGGAGGACATCTTCTATTTTTGGGATACGAAAAAGCAACGCGCCGTTCCTACACCGGGTTCGATGGGATCTGAGCAAAAGACCATCCAGTTAAACGGCGCCGATCCCGCGTTGACTGGCGCGTTCCATGTGCAACTGGCCGATGGCAAGACCGCTGAAGTTACCACGGTCTTCGAACTCCTGAAGAAGGAACTGGCCGGATACACAGTGGATAAAGTCGCCACGCGCACCGGCCTACCCGAGAAAGACATCGAACTCTTTGCCAAAGAACTCGGCACGCGCAAACCGGCGATGATCATTCACGGCGCGGGCACCAACCACTGGTTCCACAACGATCTGAGTAACCGCTCGCTCATCCTGTTGGTGGCCTTGACTGGGAACACCGGTAAGAACGGCGGTGGATTCAACCACTACGTCGGGCAGGAACGCCTCTGGCCGGAGCAGGGCTTCTTCAAGCTCGCCTTCCCCGAGACCCGCAAGAAGCAACGTTTCCAGAACACCACGCTCTGGAGCTACGTCCACTCAACGAACAAGGACCCACATCTCTACAACGGCAAGCCGATCGAGTGGTACATCCAGGAATCGGTAAAGAACGGATGGATGCCACTGTGGCCGAAAAACGGCAAAAAGCCACGGGCCTTCATCGTGTGGCGCGCGAACTACTTGAACCAGGCCAAAGGCAACGAGATTCTGGAATCGTCACTTTGGAAAGATCTCGACCTGATCGTAGATATCAACTACCGCATGGACACCACGGCACTCTACTCCGACGTGGTGCTGCCCGCGGCCAGCTACTACGAGAAGGTGGACATCAACACCACCGACTGCCACAGCTACATTCACCCCTTTGGCAAGGCCTGCGAGCCACTGTTTGAAAGCAAGACCGACTGGGATATCTTCCGCGCGCTGGCTGAGAAGATCGCCGAAATTGCGACCAAAAAGGGTGTGAAGCCGTTTCACGATGAGGCTTTTGACTGGACCCGCGACTTCACGCAGCTGGGCCACGACTGGACGGGCAAGGGCGCGATTCAAAGTGATGAGCAGGCCGTCAACTTCATTCTCGGCAATGCGGAAGAAACCAAGGGCATGACGTACCAATTGATTCAGCAAGGGCCGCGGCGCTTTGTCGCAACCGATCCCGAGTCCTGGAACAGCGATATTGAAGAGGGCGTTGCCTATACCCCCTTCAAGCATCAGCTCGAAAAGAAACGCCCGTGGCGCACGCTCACCGGCCGCCAACAGTTCTACATCGATCATCCCTGGTACATCGAACTCGGCGAAGCCCTCCCAACATTCAAGGAGCCGGTCGAAGAAAAGTACCCGCTCTTCTGGAACACGCCACACGGCCGGTGGTCCATCCACTCCACCTGGCGCGACCACCGCGCCATGCTGCGCCTGCAGCGCGGCGGGCCGATCGTCTACATGCATCCCGACGATGCCCGCAAGCGCGGACTGCAAGACAACGACTGGGTCCGCATCCATAACGAGGTGGGCCACTGCGTCTGCCGCCTGCAGATACTGCCCGGCGAAAAGCCCGGCCGCGTCACCATGTATCACGGTTGGGAGAAATATCTCGGGTTCAAGGAAGGCGGATGGCAGTCGCTCACCTACATCAAGATCAAGCCGACGCAACTCATCGGCAAGTACGGCCACGTCAATTTTCGCCTGAACTACTGGGGCCCCACTGGCAATAACCGTGACATAAAGGTGGACGTTGAGAAGGCGAAGGTCTGAGGAGAAGCAGCCATGTCAAAACATCAATACGCAATGGTAATGGACCTGAACAAGTGCTTGGGCTGCCAGACCTGCACCATCGCCTGCAAGAAGCTGTGGACAGACCGCGACGGCACCGGCTACATGTACTGGAACAATGTCGAGACCCGTCCCGGTCTCGGCTACCCGCGCCAGTGGGATCGCATCGGTGGCGGCTGGAAAGACGGCGCGCTCCAGCCCAGCCCTTTGCCTACGATGGACGACTACGGTCATCCCTGGGAATACAACTACGAGCAGCGTCTCTATGAAGGCAAGAAGCAACCGGTCATGCCCTCACCCGAGCCGAAGTCCGGCTGTAACTGGGACGAAGACGTGGGCGGCATGAATGAGGACGAGAATTACTTCTTCTACCTGCCCCGTATTTGCAACCACTGCACGCATCCCGCGTGCTTAGAGGCCTGCCCGCGTAAAGCCATCTACAAGCGCGAGGAAGATGGCATCGTGGTGATTGATCAGGATCGCTGCCAAGGATACCGCTACTGCATCAAGGCGTGCCCGTATAAGAAGATCTACTTCAATGAGGTCACCGGGAAATCCGAGAAGTGCATCTTCTGCTATCCGCGGCTTGAGAAAGGTCAGGTCAACGCCTGCGCCGCGCAGTGTCCTGGCCGCCTGCGCTTCGTCGGCCTGCTCGACGATCCCGAATCCCCTGTGCACAAGCTGGTTTTAGTACACAAGATCGCTCTGCCGCTTTTCCCCGAGAAGGGCACGCAACCCAACGTGTTCTACGTGCCGCCGTTCAATCCACCGAAGCGAGAGAACTACGGCACGAGCATTCAGGAGGATCCACGGGTACCGCTCGATTACCTCATCTACCTCTTCGGGCCGGAAGTGAAGGACGTGATTCTTCGTCTGGAGGCAGAACTCAATAAAACGCAGGAAGGTGGACGCAGCGAGGTACTGCAACTGCTTATCGGCCGTGACGCCGAAACGCGTTATCACGTCCGGCTGCAGTTGGTTCAGATCCAGTTGTAGGAGAACGTCATGAGAACTCGTCAACTTGTAATCGTTGCTTCCGCCTGTTTGCTGCTCTCCACCACCTGGGCGCAGACCAATGCGAAACCAGCTGCCGGGCAGTCTGTGTCCGTAGCTGCGTCGTCAGCGAGCGCCGACAATCTGCTCAATGGCGGCCCTGCCGCGTGGGGCCAGATTGCGGCGAAGCACGTTGCTCTCAACCGCACGCCTCCGCTCTATGACACGGACGAGCCCGCCGCACTGGAGATCTCAATCGTTGACGTTCGCCTGGCACGAGTGAGCGGAAAGCTGCTGGTACAGCTAAGCTGGTGCGATCCGACGTATGATGCGACAACACTCGCGGAAGTCCCCAACACGCCGCCCGAGACCCGCTTCCGCAAAGTTCAGACGGAAGCTGACGACCGATTCTTCGATGCTGCCGCCGTCATGTTTCCTGCAAAATCAGGCTCCGGTGCGATCGCCCCTTCGCTGCAGATGGGAGATGCCGAGCATCCGGTGGAGATCTACTACTGGAACGCCACGCGCGGGACGATGGTGATGCAAGCCCAGGGACGCGGCACCACGCGGCGCACTGGTCAGAGTTTCCCGGCGAATAGTACGTATCAAAATGGCCAGTGGAATGTGATCTTCGAGTTGCCCGATCTGCCCGCTGGTACGACCGTGGCGTTCGCCGTCTGGAACGGAAGCCAGAAGGACCGCGACGGCCGGAAGTATTTTTCGGTCTGGCAAGTACTGGAGTAGAAACGGAAGTTCAAGAACAGGAGTCGCGATGCCAACGATACCAATGATTGCTCCAGACAAGAACGCGGTTTCTTTGATCGACTGGCAGCACAACGATCTCTATCGCTTCTTCGCTTTCGTCTTTGCGCCGCCAACGCGCGAGTGTTTCGACCTTCTGTCGGAACCTGGCCTGCCGGAGGCATTAGGAAATCTATGGAAGCAATTGGGGTGCGAAGGCGAATTTCCGGGATTCGAATGGTTCGCCAGTTACGAGCAGTACGAGTCCGCCTATATCGCGCTTTTTGATGTCGGCATACCCGAGCCGCCCGTGCCTCTGTTCGAATCAGCTCACGACAAGACTCATCCCGCGCAGGAGATCGCGCTGGAGAATACCTACTTCTACGAGGTTCTCGGGCTCAAGTCGGATCCCGGCCGCGCCGTTCCCGACTACCTTGTCACCCAGCTGGAGTTCCTAGCCGCCCTCCGCTACACCTGCGAACATACATCCGAAGAGAGCACTGCTGTTTCGCTCGCGAGGGCTGAGACTGAATTTCTCGAACGCCACTTATTGAACTGGGTCCCTACCGCCAAGGCCAAGCTGGACAGAACCAATGCGCCCGGATTCCCAGTGATGATGACGTTGCTGATGCAGTTTCTCAGCTACAGGCACGAAGGTAGCTGAGCATATGATTCAGCAGAGTATTGTGGAGCGGAGGCTTCCATGCGCTTTGTAGCTTTTCTCAGTTTTCTCCTGTTCCCGTTGATTACAGTTGCTCGCGCCCAGGTGTCGGCAGAAGGCCAAGCATGTCTAGATTGCCACAGCAGCTAGCACGCCGGGCATTGTGGAGCAGTGGCGAGAAAGCGCCCACGCCAAGAAGAATGTGGATTGCTACTCGTGCCATCGTGCCAATGAGAAAGATCCCGCTACATTTGAGCACTACGGCCAGCGCATCGCCGTGATTGTTACACCCAACTACTGCGCTCGCTGTCACGGCAAAGAAACGGAACAGTTCGAAAAAAGTCGTCATTCTCAGGCAGCACAATTCATCGGGTCTCTGGATAACATGTTGGGCGAGGTAGTTGAGGGCGGCCCGGCTGCAGCGAACGGATGCCGCCAGTGTCACGGCAGCGAGGTCAAGTATTTGAAGGACGGCAAGTTTGATGCGGATACTTGGCCGAACAGCGGTATTGGGCGTGTGAATCCTGACGGCAGCCGAGGCTCCTGCGCTGCCTGTCACGGACGGCACTCCTTCAGTTCAGCACTTGCTCGCCAGCCCGAGAACTGTGGAAAGTGTCATCTGGGTCCCGATCATCCGCAGATGGAGATCTACACCGAATCGAAACATGGCATTCAGTTCCGCGCCAACATTGCCAAGATGAACCTGGATGCAAAGTCCTGGGTGGTTGGCAAGGATTACTCCGCTGCGCCCACGTGCGCAACCTGTCACATGAGCGCGACCAGCAATCAGCCGGTGACGCACGATGTGGGCGACCGTATCAGCTTCACACTTCGGCCAGTCGTCAGCTTCAAGCTGGAGAACTGGGAGAAGCGTCGTGCCGCCATGCAGGATGTCTGCTCGAACTGCCACGCGACCGGCTGGGTAGAGAACTTCTATAAGCAATACGAGAACACGGTCGATCTCTATAACGAGAAGTTTGCCAAGCCAGCCAAAGCGATCATGGATAAGCTCTATGCCGCCAATAAGCTCACGAAGACACCGTTCGATGAAAAGATCGAATGGACCTACTATGAGCTCTGGCATCATCAGGGGCGGCGGGCTCGGATGGGCACGGCAATGATGGGCCCGGACTACACGCAGTGGCACGGCTTCTACGAAGTCGCCAAGACGTTCTATACGGAATTCATTCCCGAAGCTGAGACGCTTCTGCCCGGCGTGACCGCAGACGTTATGAACAGCCCTTACCACCAGTGGACAAAAGGCCTGAGCAAAGAGCAGCTTCAACAACAACTCGATTTTTATAAGAAGAAGTACAACCAGTGAAGACCATCAATTTCCGATTCCGACGAGAGCCTGCCTCCCGAATATTGAGGTTCGTGCCCAACCAGCAGGCGCAATGTGCGAGAGGAAGGATCTTTTAATCACCAAGCCCGCTTTGTCGGTCGGTTTGGGAACCGTGACATAAGTCATCGTCACGCTTTTGGCAGGCTCCTATGATCCTTACAGTCTGGGGAAAAGGGTATGGGCTCTCACCGCCACGCATTCACCATAGGCTTCATCAGCATGATGATCCTGGGAGTGTCGTCCCGAGTGGTGCCCATCCTGGCGGGGGTCGACTCGAAGCTAATGAATTCGCTATGGGACCCTTTTTTCTTCTCAACGTCGGCTGCGCATGTCGCGTGCTGTTGCAGGTGCTCACAGACTTCGTGCCCAACGTCGCTTATCCGCCAGTTGGGGTCACTGGTTTCATCGAATTGACCGCCCTGCTCTGGTGGGGAGTTGAGCTGTGGCGCACGATGAACGTGGCGAAGAAAAGTCGTACGAAATTGCTCACGGCACCCTTCCCGATACCAGCACGATGAGCGCACTCGTTTGCCATGCTGTTGGCAGAGGAAGTGCAATAGAGTTTTTTCAATGGAATGAGGATAGGAGATACAAAATGAGTTCCACTACCACAACAGGTTCAGAGATTGTCGGAGCACAAGCTTTGCCCTTGCTGGATTTGGTCAATTATCAGGAGGGATCCATTGTGAGCCGGGTCATCCTTAAACGGGAGAAGGGGAATGTCACGATCTTCGCGTTCGACGAGGGGCAGGGGCTGAGCGAACACACCGCCCCGTTCGATGCGCTCGTGCAGGCCATTGAAGGAGAAGCAGAGGTTACAGTTGCTGGCAAACCACTAACCGTGAAGGCAAGCGAAGTCGTCCTGTTGCCGGCTAAACAGCCGCATGCTGTCAAGGCGACCACACGCTTCAAGATGATCCTGACCATGATCCGCTCATAGGCCCAAGACGCACTCTTCTTGTCGTTACCAGATTGGTGTCTAGCAGTTCATGGCAAGTCGGATTTGTGTTGTAGCCGTACTTCCCGAAGGAGAAAGCTATCGCCGATATATCACCGGGCAGCGGTTACCGATTTGAAGCGTACTTGTTGTGTATATCGTGACGCGAAATAACGAAGGGTCTCAGTCGGAGGAGGACAAGACAATGGCGAGAAATCTAACGACCCAAAAGCCTGATCAGGGTAGTAAGTTTCTAAGCAGGTTGCCCCATCTAGCCAACCCACTCCTGCGATTCAATCTGTCGGAGGAACTCCGGCAGCTCCGGAATGAGGACTCGTGGCAGCGAGAAACCGGGCGTAGTTCCAAGACGCTCGCCAAGTACCAGGACTTCCGGATTGTCCTGGTTCTCATGAAGGCCAACACGCAGATGAAGGAGCACCATGCCGATGCCAGAATCTCGATCCATTCGCTGCAAGGTAAGATTCGCATTCATCTGCCAGGTCAAGAGGTCGAACTTCCCGCCGGGGAATTGATGGCACTCGACCATGGCATACCTCACGATGTCGAGGCGGTGGAGGAGAGTGCTTTTCTGATTACGATCTCCTGGCCGGGAGGCACAACGGAAGAGCGGCACGATGCGAGCTGAATTGTGCTTCTGCGCGCGGAAATGATGCAGGTTGGCTATGCCCGACGTAAACATAACGGTGGACGGGAAGAAGATAACTCAACCCGCCGGAACACTATTGATCGAGGCTTGCAAGAGTGCTGGGATTGAGATCCCATCCTTTTGCTACTACCCAGGCTTATCGCTGCAGGGTGCCTGTCGCATGTGCCTCGTGGAAATTGCAAAGATGCCGAAGCTGCAGACGGCCTGCACCACGTTCATCAGCGAGGGCATGACGGTCACGACCCAAAGTGAGACGGTCAAGCAGGCTCGCAAAGCCATGCTGGAATTTGTGTTACAGAACCACCCCTTGGACTGCCCAGTATGCGATGCGGGCGGGCAATGCGAACTGCAGGATGCAACCCTGAGTTACGGACCAGGAGAGTCCAAGCTGATTGATTCCAAGAACCACAAAGACGAGCAGCAGTGGTCTCCAGTTGTTTACTTTGACCGGCCGCGGTGCATCATGTGCTACCGCTGCGTGCGCGTCTGTGGTGAGGGCATGGATGTCTGGGCTCTTGGGATTGCCAATCGCAATTCATCCCAGCTGATTGTTCCCAACAAGGGCGACTATCTTGAATGTGAAGAGTGCGGCATGTGTATTGACATCTGTCCCGTCGGGGCACTGACGTCTGGTCCCTACCGCTACAAGACACGTCCCTGGGAGATGAAGCATGTGGCAACCATCTGCACGCACTGCGGCGACGGGTGCACGACGACCTTGGGCGTGCGCCCCAGCGAGACTGGAATGGAGATCGTCCGCGGCTCAAACAGGGACAAGAACGGCATCAATGGCGATTTCCTGTGCATCAAGGGGCGCTATGCGTTCGATTTCACCGCCCATCCGAAACGGCTCAAGCAGCCGCTAATCCGCAGCAATGGTCGGCTCCTTCCTGCTTCATGGGAGGACGCTCTGTCGACCGTCGCTGGACGCTTCCGCGAAGCTCGGGAGACCTCCGGCGGCGACTCAATCGGAGTGATTGGTTCGACGCGCACGACCAACGAAGAGAGCTACTTGCTGCAGAAAGTTGCACGGATCGTTCTCCACACCAACAACATCGATCATCATCGGACAGCAGATTTTCCAACTCTTTCTCGCGTACTGGCGGGCCAACCAAACACCACCGCCAGCATGAAAGATGTTTTCAACGCTCCCGCCATCCTGCTTATCGGAGGCGATCCCACATATCAACATCCGCTGTTGGCGTGGCAGATCCGGAACAATGTGCGCCTACACCACGCCCGGCTGTATCTGATCAATGGACGTTCGATCAAGTTGACGCGACAAGCAACCCAATTCGTACAGGTTGATGAGGGCAACGAAGGCACGGCAGTGGCTTTCCTGGCCGGGGACGATAGTGCTCGCGAACAGTGCACAACGGACCAATCTGGTCGGAATAAACTCACCGCTCTGAGAGACAAACTACGCACAGAGAAGGAGCTCGTCATTGTTTTCGGCTCTGAGTTGCGTGGAAAGAACATCGCTGTGCTCGTGCGGTGTTGCGCTGCAATTTCCGATGGCAAGTTGGTTTGTCTGGGTGACTACGCGAACTCGCGCGGCGCTGCCGATATGGGGCTCTACCCAGACCTGTTGCCTGGATACACACCGCTTTCGGAGGGCGCAGCATTTCGCGAAGCTTGGGACGCAGGGTTCCCCACGCAGCCAGGACTCAATCTCCTGCAGATGATAGAAGCAGCGAAAGAGGGCAGGCTGAAGGCGTTGTATGTCGTTGGTTCGAATCCCGTCGCTCGCTGCCACGTCGACCCATTTCTCCTGCAAGCACCTTTCCTGGTAGTGCAGGATCTGTTCTTGACGGAGACGGCTCAACTGGCGGATGTCGTGCTTCCTGCCACAGGTGCTTATGAGAAGTCCGGGACCTTTACGAACACCTGCGGTGATCTCCAGAGGTTGACAAAAGCCGCAGAAGTGGTTGGCCCTAAGAGTGACCTGGAGATAATAGCTCGCCTGGGCCACGACATGGGCTACCCAATAGGAAAACTCGTCACGCGCGGAGAAGGTGTCCGCGCTGACACCGGGCAGTCGCGAGGGGTTCAGTCTGGAGAGGTGGACCGTCAGGCGGTGTGGATGCAAAGGCAGAATTTGGAGCCGCGGATGGGGCCGTTTGATCCGAACGCAGTGTTGGATGAGATCCGCCGGCTGGTTCCGAGCTACTGCTCGACCCACGTTGATTGTTCCGGGTCAGAGAGAGGCGGCGGAGTCCAATGAATCTCATTACGCGATTTGGCTAGCGAGGATCAGTCGATCGTTCCCTCGCAAGATGACCTGTTTTCCTCGGCACATTGGGTCGTTATTGTCGAGTGCTTGAAGACGTGATGGAAAGTCGTCTTGTATTGCCAAATGAACGAAAGGACAGCAATGGTGAACTTCTCTCCGAACCGAGGCAGTGGAATGACCCTGGAAGCATTTGCCCGGGCTTATGATTTACCCACACGCTGGCTGGAGCTGAGAGAGGCGTGCGAGGAGATTGTGCACGTGATGAACGACTTCACGTTACCGCCCACGGTCGAGCGGAAGGTATCCGGAATCGATTCAAAACCTGGAAATCCTGGTAGGAATTGAAGGGGGCATATCATGATCGACACGTCTGCCGACGCTACGAGTCTCTCTCCGTGGTGGAGACACTCGGCCATCCTCGTAATGATCGCTGGCTTCTCGGTTCTATCCTTTGTCACGGTCCTGACCTACACGAACGCTCCACCGATCCCCGAGCAGGCCGCGGATGCAACGGGAACTGTGGTGTTTACCGGAGCCGACATCCAAATGGGCCAGGAGGTGTTCCTCAAGTACGGTCTCATGGAGCACGGGACCCTGTGGGGCCATGGGGCTTACCTAGGTCCTGATTACAGTGCGGAGTACCTGCATCGGCTCAGCGAGGTGACCCGGGACACGATCGCGACCGAAAAGTACGGCAAACTCTTTGCGCAGCTTTCGCCGGACGAGCAGAGCGTCGCATCTGCGCGGACGATGACGGTGCTCAAGGAAAACCGGTACGAACCAGCCTCGCGAACTCTCCGGCTCTCGTCAGGCGAGGTGGCTGCCTACCGCACACAGCTTCGCGAATGGAGCGACTACTTCACCAGGAAGGACGCCGCTCCCGGGCTACCAGCCAACTATATTCAGAACCCCGGGGAGCTGAAAGCTCTGACCGCCTACTTCGCTTGGGCGGCCTGGGCCACAACGGCGAATCGCCCTGGGAAGGATTACTCATACACCAACAACTGGCCCTACGAGCCCATCGCGGGAAACCGTCCTTCCACCGAGGCCTATGTTTGGAGCGCCTTGAGTCTCATCACCCTCCTGTCAGGGCTGGGTTTGATCCTCTTCGTCGTCGGCAAGTTCGACTACTTGGGCTGGAAGGGCGAGGGCGCTGGCTCCCATATTATGCACTCTGCTCCCCCTGCTTTGAAGCTCACGCCCAGCCAGTGGGCTACGGGATGGTTCTTCGGCATCGTGGCCCTCCTGTTCCTGGCGCAATCATTCCTGGGAGGCGTGCTCGCCCACTATCGGGTGGAGACAGGAGCCTTTTACGGGCTCGACATCGCCCGCTGGCTGCCCTACAACCTGGCGCGCACCTGGCACCTCCAACTCGCCATCTTCTGGATCGCGACGGCCTGGGTGGGCGGCGGCCTTTTCCTGGCGTCGTGGGTCGGTGGCGAGGAGCCCAGACACCAGAGGACCGGCGTCTACGCACTCCTCGGGGCGCTGGTGGTGGTCGTCGTCGGCAGCCTGGCAGGCGAGTCCCTCGGCATCAACGACAAGCTGGGGCAGCTCTGGTTCTGGTTCGGTCACCAGGGTTCCGAGTACCTGGACCTCGGGCGGCTCTGGCAGTTCCTGCTGGCAGTTGGCCTCCTCTTCTGGCTGTTTCTGATGTTTCGGGCGCTCAGGCCCGCCTTCAAAAGCCCTGACAAGCGCGAACTGTCCTCACTCTTTCTGTACGCGGCCGTGGCCATCCCTGTCTTCTACCTGCCCGCCCTTTTCTATGGCCCTCACACCAACTTCGCCGTCATCGACAACTGGCGCTTCTGGATCATCCATCTTTGGGTGGAGGGATTCTTCGAACTCTTCGCGACGGTGCTGGTGGCCATCATGTTCCACCAGATGGGCGTGGTCAGCACCAAGACCGCCACGCGCCTGATCTACCTGGATGCCATCCTGTATCTCAGCGGCGGGATCATCGGCACAGGCCACCATTGGTACTTCACAGGCCAGGGAACGCTCAACATGGGCCTGGCGTCGTGCTTCTCCGCTCTGGAAGTTGTGCCTCTAACGCTTCTGACTCTGGACGCCTGGGATTTCATCAAGCTGAGGAAGGCGCAGTGTTCCGCGTGCGGCCACGATCTGGCCTGGAGCCAGAAGTGGTCCATCTACTTCCTCATGGCCGTGGGTGTCTGGAACTTCGTCGGCGCAGGGGTCTTCGGTTTCCTGATCAACCTGCCGATCGTGTCCTACTTCGAGGTGGGCACGTCGCTCACCGCCAATCACGCACACGCCGCACTGTTTGGTGTCTTTGGGATGTTGGCCTTAGCAGTCCTGGTCTTCTGCTTGAGGGCCATGCAATCCGACACCACATGGAAGGAGACGGAGAAGTTCGTCCGGGTGGGCTTCTGGGGTGCTAATGTGGGCCTCGCGCTCATGATCATCCTGGATCTGTTCCCCGGAGGAGTAATCCAGCTCTGGGATTCCATCGCCAACGGGTATTGGCACGCGCGCCGCCTGACATTCCTGATGGGCGGCACCTACCACAAGCTGGAATGGCTGCGCATGGTGGGGGATGTGGTCTTCCTCTTCGCCGGCGCCCTGCCCATCACGCTCGGCGCGTTGCGCAGTATGTGGAAAAGGGATCTCTCTCCCACGCCGTAAAGGCTACACCCCCCGATCCCCTGTCCTTCGCCAAAGCTTAATCCGCGCTAAAAAAGTTTGAGCCGCACGAGTTTGGCTTTGGATTGGAGATCCGCGCTTATAACGTTTGAGAAGTTTGAGACCCTCGGCAAGCAGAGACTTCAGGCGCTTGGCTCTCCAGTTAGACGGAACCTCACCGATCCACGCTTAGGTGAGCCCCGCAATCCCACTACAAGAAGAGCCGACTCTGCATCTGGGCGAGTTCCGCGGGCGCGGAGCATTCTTCGTCGTCGTTGACCACGTGGTTGAGCCGACTGCTTTTCAGCCTGACTCAACGCGAGGTTATGAGCGGTGGGTTCTAGGGATCCCAGGTGTGTCGCAGAATGTACCATACGCTTCGAGCCGGTATGCGCAACGGGCTTTTTTAATACTTCAGTCGAGGGTTTCGGTGCGGGCTTGGCTGTGGGTAAGTGATTGATTCAGAAGTATGATTGCCAAGACCGTACTGATGCGTATTTGTTAACTCCTAATCAGTGGATCAACCAGCACCACCATGCGCAACCCAGCATGGTCAAAAAGGCTGTAGCAGCCTACGAAACGGGGGAAGCGGACCACATGTCGGAACAGGTCCACTGAGGGGGAGAAACCTCTGTTTAGCGGGGTACAAGCCTAGCGTCCCAGGATAATCAATCGGCTCTCAGAAGAAGAGCCGATTCGGAATCTCGGCGAGTTCCACGGCTGCGGAGCATTCCTCGTCGTCGTTCGCCGCGCGGTTGATCCGCGTGCTCACGGGATGGCACCGCATCAGCCGGGCATCGTAGGGCTTCACCCGGAGCTAAGCCGCCCTCTCCAACCGCCGTTCTATAACGCTCCTTCTGCCAATCCGATCCAGTTCTTGGCATAGCGTACCGATCCTCTCACAGCGGTAGTGGAATTCGTGGAGTTGAGAAGATGTTAAGGGTGCTGGTTGTCCGAATGTCTCGATTTGAACGTCAATCAGCACACGGACTTCATCCTTGATGGCACTGGCTGGGGTGGTCATCGTGCACCTCTACGAAATTTGGTCGATAAGGTAGCACAGCGAATGTGACAGGAAGATTAAAATCACGGCGGGGTAGCGTTCTAGGAGTGCGTTGAATCCCAGAATCGCGATGGCCAGCGCTGGGCGAGACCTGTTGGGCGAGGGCGTGCCACGTCTGGCAACCTCCCTACAGGAGCCCGCCTAGCGCAATAATTTTAGAATGCCATTTGCGCACGTCAGGTTGCATCAAACCAGCCCACGCCTCCATCTGGGCCTGCGCCGAAGAAGTGAGTCTTCCAATGCGTTCCATCGCATTCCGCCCGTTGTCCGTACACCGTCCGTTTGGTGTCCGTTTCAATATCCCGTCTGTGCCCCGTGTATCGGTACACGCAATCCGCCTAGCGACGAACGGCGGACGCGGGGCAACGCGATACGCTTGCTGTAGAGGCGTTGCACCAGCGGGCGCAAAGGAGTGAACTGGCTGCCCTTAAACGAGTCACTGAAATCTTGAGTCCATGCAAAGCTTCAGATTCTAGCTATTGCAGCTTTGCATACTCCGCTTTTGCTTCCTTCAAGATTGGGATGTCGGGGTCGGCGTCTTTCCAGAGGGCGAAGAAATCCTGGTATGCCGTTTTCGCTTTGGAGGCGTCACCGGAGATGGCATAGGCACGGGCGAGGCCCAAATGCGCCAGCGCGCCGATTGGCTCGTTCACGACGACGCCGGGATGGTCGAGAATTTTCTGGAACTCGGATGCGGCTCCGCTGCCTTGGTGCGCTGCCACATACACTTCGCCACGCAAGTAAACGGGGTAGAGAGCGAAATTCAAGTTTTGAGCAGTAGTACCGAGTTCATAGGGGGCAGCCGGGGCGAGCGCGTCGATTGCTTTGGTGGCGTTGCCTGCTTGAAGAGCAGCCGCCGCGTGGATCATCGGCTGGTACTCGAACTTCACGATCGTGTCTTCTGGGAAACGTTTGGCCAGATCGTCAGCCAGCCGCGTAGCTTGAGGGGCGTCACCCGCCATACCCAGCGCGATCGCCGATATCGCCTCAACGTCTCTGCCGGTCGAGAGAGCGAGTGCGGCCTGTGCTTGCTGCTTTGCCGTACTCATGTTGCCCACCAACGCCTCGCGCACTGCAGCTTCCGCCTGGTAGTCCGCCGCCGTTTCTTTTTCATCGGCGCGTTGGGCCGAGTCGGAAGCGCGTCGCGTTAGCTCCCGCGCTTTGGCAAACTGCCCACCATAAGCGGCGGTGTCGGATTCGCTGCCGAGCATAACGTCTTCGAATCCGGGCTTTCCCATCAGCCCTGCCGCCTCACGTTCCATCCCCGCTGCGTCGTGCTGCAGGAAATCAACGATGTAAAGGGTGACGTGAATACCGGGGCTATCCAGATTGTGGGCCTGCGCCTCCTGGGCGGTCGTCCGGGCTTCATCCAGGCGGTTAACGTTCAAATAGCTGCTGACGAGGTTCCCGTAGCCAAGCCCACTTCCGGGATTGCGCTTTAGACACTCCTGCGACGCAGCGAGGCCCTTATCGTAGTCGCCCAGATAGCCGTAGATGGCGCTCAGGACAGCGGGCGGAATGGCGTCATGCGGATAGGTCTGCGCCCACAACTCACAGGTCTTGCGGGCTGCCTCCAGGTTCCCGGTGGCGTTAGTTTCATAATGCGAGGCGATGTAGAGCTTTTCACGCTCGCCTACCCGTTCGCGCAGTTCGTACGCCTTGCGGGTATTCTCGGAGGCGCGGGCGGTTTGGCCCAGGTTCATGTAGGTGTTCCCTAGCCGCGCGTAGCCCATGGCAAAGTTGGGATCCAGGCTGATGGCCCGCTGGAAGAATGCAACAGCGTCAGCGTTTTCGTTTTTCACAATCGCCACCTGGTAGCCGAGGGTATAGGCCTGCAGGGCCTCCAGCGATGGTGTGGTCACGTTTTCCGCTGGCTCGTCATACTTCTGCACCGAGGCCAGCGATTCGCCCAGCTTCTCGCGTATTTTCGTCGCCGCCTCGCCCAGCGCCTTCAGCACTTGCTCTTTGCCGCCAGCCGTGGCTTGCTCGTTCGCCAGTACATCGCCGCTGCGGCAGTTCACAGCTTTTAGCCCTACGACATATTGCGTGCCCAAACTAGAAATCGAACCTTCGAGGCTGGCTGCGCTAGCGGTGCGCTGGCAGACCTCGCGGGCCAACTCGCGCGTGAGCCGCGCGTCTTTAGGCTGGGCCATCAGAGCCAGCGTCTGCGCCACGCGCTCATCGGAGAGCAAGTTCAGAAATGGCGACTGCTCCAGTTGTGCCGAAAGCCCCTGACGCAGCGTGCCGTCGAAAATCGGGTCGCCGGTAGTGTTGGTGAACTCGGCGAGAACGATGGTGTCCTTCTCGGTCAGGTGGTGTGTGGTCTGGCGGGAGCGGAAATAGAACATTCCCGCGACTGCAGCAGCGAGAACTATCACAGCAACGGGAACAAGAACTTTCCAGAGCTTCCTGCCAGCGACGGGAACTTCGGCGACCTTTACCCTGCTCGATGACAGAGAGGGGGCAAGCGCAGGGGAAGAACTGGATGCCGGCGACGGCGGTTGGGCGACGTGGGAGCCGCTTTCCTGTGCGACCGCCACCGTGCCGGAACTCGCAGCTATGGCTCGGCCCGTCTCTGTATCCCGCTTCAGGCGTTGCAACTCGGAACGCATGTCGGAGGCGTGTTGATAACGGAGTTCTCGATCCTTCTCCAGCGCCCGGTTGATGATGTGTTCCAGTTCGGGGGGCACGTCGGGATTCAGTCGCACGGCGGCAACTGGAGTGCGATCCAGAATCTCGCGGAAGATAACCGCAGAACTCTCTCCACGGAAAGGCAACATCCCAGTTGCCATCTCGTACAGCACAGCGCCGAAGGAGAACAAATCGCTACGCTCATCCAGTTCCTTCGCCCGCGCCTGCTCCGGCGACATATAAGCGACGGTGCCGAGCGCGGAACCGGGACTGGTCAGATGTTCCGCGTCCACCGTCTGCGTGTTAAGAGAGGCAATCTTGCTCGAAGAACTGCCAGCCAGACTGACCTTCGCCAATCCAAAGTCAAGAATCTTGGCGTGTCCGCGCTTGGTGACAAAAATGTTGGCGGGCTTGATGTCGCGATGGACGATGCCCTCGGAGTGAGCCGCATCCAGTGCGTCCGCAATCTCGATAGCGAGAGACAGGATCGGTTCGGTTTCCATCGGTCGGCCCGCAATACGGTGCTTCAGCGTCAGCCCGTCTAAAAACTCCATGACGATGAAGGACTGCCCATCCTGCTGCCCGATCTCATAGATGGTGCAGATATTAGGATGGTTCAGTGCAGAAGCAGCTTGAGCTTCTCGCTGGAAACGGGCCAATGCTTGGGGGTCTCTGGCGACCTCGTCAGGCAGGAACTTCAGAGCAACAAAACGATGGAGGGTTACGTCCTCGGCTTTGTAGACCACACCCATGCCGCCACCACCTAGTTTTTCTACGATGCGGTAGTGCGAGATGGTTTGGCCGATCATGGGTGGGCGCAGAACTCAGGGTGCAATATTAAGTGTGCTGGAAGGCGAAGTCAACGAAGGCGGGCGAATGTACAGGGGAGATCAAACGATCCGCCCAAATGTACGCTATCGGAAATACAACATACTTGATGAGAATGTCATCCTCGGATTAGGATTTTCAGGGTACTTGGAGCGTCATGGATAAGCCACAGCTAGAAACCTGCTGCTCAATCTGCGGCATGCGAGTGACACCGCATGAGGATACATGCGTTGATGAAAACGGAAAGGCCGTCCATACAGACTGCCACGCAAAACGAATCTTGCAAGGCGATAGTTCGCGCAGCACTGCTGCTTGAAGCGGCTCCGCTCTACGCTTCAACCCTTAAATGTCGCTCCCAGTCCAAAGAAAAAGATCATTTGTGATGGCGCACTAGAGGCAACGTGATCCGCCTGCTGTAGAGGCGTTGCACCAGCAAGCGGGGAAATTCAATCCGACTTCCCGACTCGCTGAGGAAACGGTATCAAACCTTCCGCGCCAAAGCCGAAGGCAGATTTCATGGGGGTCAAAATTCCCGAAGCGCGGAAGCGTGCCTTCCCTGCCCGACACTGCTACCGTGCTACCGTTTTTGGTGGAAATAGGGCATCCTAGAGAAACTATAGAAACTGTAGCCTAAGATCCCAATCTTGTCGGAACCCACATAAGCATTGCTTGAACTATTAAGGGTAAGAATACATGCAACTTATTGAAAATAAGCGAGATTGAATCCCCCCTTCCGCACCAATTTTGCCACCGACGACTATCCACCCAACGTGATGGTTACGCCCCCGGCGACGATGAGTGCGCCGCCGATCAGAATCGGGAGCGTGGGCGCCTGCCCGAATTTTACGCGGGCTACGATCTGTGCCAGCAGGAAGAAAAGCACGACATAGACGCCAATCAGTTTGCCGAACTCCCAGCGTGGGGCGTTGACGACCAGCCCATAAGCGGCGAGCGACACCGCTCCCCCCACAAAGGCGAAGGCGCGGCTCATCCCGGAAGCACGATAGAGCGCGGACTGAAAGCACGAGTCGCCGTAAGCTTCCAGGAACGCGGCGATCGCCAGAAGGAAGAGCGCACCACTGCGGTGCGCGACGATGTGATTGAGTAGGTCTCTCATAGACGCAGGCGTCTCGCCATCCTAGCAGGAAAGGCGGCTTCGTCGGGTGCTTTCCGTTTCTAGGTACAATAAGAAAATTCGATTGGACGGTGCGACTACGGCGCATTAGCCTCACTGGTTGGGGCGGAATCGTTCCTGGATGACAATCCCAGAGCGCAACAGTTCGAGGGACGGAAGGGTATGAAGCTCGCCGGTTTCTTATTGCTGGTTGCAGGATGGGCGATTGTGGTTTGCGCCCTTGCCTTGCTGCCTTCGGCGGGTCCGCGCACCGCGTTCGCGCTCGCCGGCATGGCGGTGGAGTTGCTCGGCCTCGCGCTCGCGGTCCGTTCTCATCTTGTGCTGGAAGCGGAAGGAGAGTGACCCTTTTCGTGGCTCCTTCTCTTGTCTCTCTCTCGGAAGTCTCAGCGCTGCTCTGCTTTCTCCTCATCCTTCTTGTACCGTTCGCGGGCGTCGGGCTGGCGCTGATCAACTGCGGCCTGGGGCGAGCGCGCAGCGCAGCCCACGCCATGCTGGCGGCGCTCTCGGTGACGGCGGTAGCGGCCATTGTGTATGTGATCGTTGGTTTCGCGTGGCAAGGAGCGGCCGGCCGGCCGGAACACGTCCTTATCGCCGGAGGAAAGGCGTGGGGATGGATTGCGGCGGAACCGTTCTTCCTGCGCGGGCTGCGGCTCGACCTTTCTCCGGCGGCGCTGGTGGTATTGCTGCAGCTCTTCAGCGTCGGGCTGGCGGGGCTGATTCCACTCAGCTCGGGCGCGGACCGCTGGCGGCTAGGCGCGACGTGCGCCTCGACTGCGCTGCTGGCGGGCTTCACCTATCCGCTGTTCGCACACTGGGCATGGGGCGGCGGATGGCTGGCGCAACTCGGTGTCAATTGCGGACTCGGCCGGGGCTTCCTCGACGGCGGGGGCTCGGGCGCGATTCAAGTGACGGGTGGACTAACCGCACTATCGATCACCTGGATTCTCCGCCCCCGGCGGGGAAAGTTTTCCGCCGAGGGACTGCCCGCCGCGCTTCCCGGGCACAGCGCGGTGCTGGTTCTCGTCGGCTGCCTGTTCGCGTGGATCGGATGGATGGGGTTGAACTCTGGCGGCGCGATTCTGTTCTTGGGCGTGGAGCCGGCGCGCGTTGTATTGATCGCCGTCAATACTACATTGTGCGCGGCGGCTTCCGGGTTGACGACGGTGGTGGTGACGCGCGTCCGGTTTGGACGGCCCGACGCGTCGCTGAGCGCCAATGGGTGGGTGGCCGGGTTGGTGGCCAGCAGTGCAGCGGCGGCGTTCATGAAACCAGCAGCCGCGATCATCGTGGGTGGGGTTGCGGGAATCGTGGTTCCGTTGGTTGCCGATTTGCTTGAATTCCAACTTGCGATTGACGACCCCGGCGGCGCCATTTCCGTGCATGCTGTCGGCGGCCTCTGGGGGTTGCTGGCGGTAGCGCTGCTAACCGATGCCGGGCGCGCCCGGGAGATCGGGCGGGCAGTGGCTGGCGCAGCTGGTGGGAATGGCAACGCTGCTGGGCTTTGTCTTGCCGCTGTCCTATGGATTGAACTGGCTGCTGGATCGTGTCTATCCGCAACGCGCGCAGCGGGAAGGCGAGTTGCAGGGGATGGATCTGTACGAGCTAGGTGCGGGAGCGTATCCGGAGTTTGACATCCATGGCGACGAGTTCCTTCCGCGGTGAGAATCGATTGGCGAATTGTTAGCGTATCTAGACTAGCTGTGGAAGGCTACATAGAGCAGGAGGCCGAAAATCACGCCTCACATTCGCGAAGGACTAGCGGCACCGAGAAGAGAACCTTCCCCGATCAACGCAGTTTATAAGGGCGACCCCGGTACATTCCCATGCGTTCGACGCTGCGAATGCGGATCAACTGGATACTAACGTTGTCGCTTCCGTCCTTCTCGTTGGCGCTGGCGACGAGTTCGCGGGCAGCGGCGTTTAGGTCCCGGTGCCGGCCCACCGTCTGAGCCATTTCCGGCGCACTGACCGCGCCGTGCAGTCCGTCGGAGCAGAGCAGCAGTACATCGCCGGCCAACAGTTGGACCTCATCGATATCGACGTTTACGAAAAGGTTCATCCCGAGAGAGCGGCTGAGCACGTGGCGGGCGGAAGACTCGGCGGCCTCTTCGGCGGAGACCAAGCCAAGGCGCTCCTGGTCGGCAGCGACGGTGTGATCGCGGGTGATGGGCTTGGCATCGCCGGTCCGGATCAGATAGCATCGGGAGTCGCCAACGTAAGCGATGGTGGCCCGATCGAAGCGCACGCCGCAAACTACGATCGTCGAGGCCATCCCGGCACCAGAAGGGCCCGCGAGCGCTCCGGTTTCGCAGACGCGCGCATTCGCGGCTTGCACCAGTTGGTTCAGCAGTTCCTTCTGCTGTGCCGTCTCTTTCGCGCGCTGGAAGCCCCCCACCACCTCCTGCACGGCGGCCCGCGATGCCACTTCTCCCTGGCGCTGTCCGCCGACGCCGTCGGCCAGGGCAAACAGCCAGCCATGCGAACGGGCGCGCGCCGGCGAACCGGGGACTACATGCCCAACATAGTCCTCGTTCCCCGCGCGTACGCGACCCACATCGGAGAGCTCCGCGAATTCAAGATCCAACATAGAAGAGCGAACTGTGCGGATAGAGACCTACGCGGCCCTATCGCCGGCGATGGCCAGTTCCCAACGTCTAATTCTTACTGACAACCGGAAGCCTGGCAACCCTGCGGCGGCCAGGCTTCACCGTGCTCAACTGTTCGTGACGTCATGCGATCGTCGTCATGGTCACACGGTCTTGAAGGGTTTGCTTCTGATTTTGTTACTCGTTTTCTCTCATACGTGCGTGCAACGGATGACCGTGCGCTTCCGAGTCACCAAGTTGACCTTAGCGGTCCAACCAGCGCGCGTCTAACGCATAGTTTTTCTGTTCTGCATCGGAGTTTCTTTTAGCAATTAGTCTCATGAGACCGATAACCGTCGGTTCTCATGATCACACTCAAAGAGTCAACCCGGTGGCCTTGACCGATGGGAAGGGCGGATGTCAAACTCCTTGTTGGGCAAGGAAGATATTTCATCATCTTCAAGGGGAGTTTGTTTTCAATGACGATTTTGATTACCTTGGTTCATGTTATCGTTTGTTTCTTTTTGATTGCGGTCGTGTTGCTGCAGAGCGGAAAGAGCGGCGACCTGGCCGCGGCTTTCGGCGGTCAGGGCAGCCAGACAGCGTTTGGTCCGCGGGGCGCGGCTTCGGTTCTTTCCCGGGCGACGACCTGGTCCGCAATCATCTTCATGCTCACGTCGATCACGCTGTCGATTTTTGCAGCGCGGCGAACGGGGCCATCGTCCGTGCTTTCGGGAGTAAAGCCGACGCAGACGAAGTCTCAGCCCGCGACTCCGGTCGCGCCGTCCGCACCGCCGACCGTTCCACAAAACCAAGCGCCGACACAGAAATAATTTGCTGGTGGAGAGCCGCGCGTCCTCGCATCGGCTAGGACTCGCCAGACG
Organism: uncultured Acidobacteriaceae bacterium; assembly: GCA_963725245.1. Taxonomy (GTDB): domain Bacteria; phylum Acidobacteriota; class Terriglobia; order Terriglobales; family Acidobacteriaceae; genus Acidiflorens. The sequence continues at coordinate 25,537 of CAVRYC010000027.1, forward strand.
CGTCGCTCCACCGGACTCACCACGCGGTCACCCTACCAGGAAGGGATTCTCTTCCCTTTCTTCTCCTATGGTGGTTCGGGGGCCGTGGCCTGGAATGACGACGGTATCATCGGGCAGCGTCAGGACGCGGTCGTGCAGGGAGCGCATGATTTTCTCGAAGGATCCTCCGGGGAGATCGGTGCGTCCGATGCTGCGGGCGAACAGGGTATCGCCGGCGATCAGTAATTTTTCCGCGGGGAAATAGAGGCAGACGCTGCCCTCGGTGTGGCCGGGAGTGTGGAGAACGTTCGCTGTGAGGTTACCCGTCCGCAACGATTCGCCATCTGCGATGCTCGCTTCGATGGCAACCGCGCCCGGCGCGGCCATGCCGAGCCAGGACGCCTGTACGTCGAGCATTTTCAGCAGCGCGTAGTCATTCTGGTTGAGCAGGATTGGCGCGCCCGTCAGCGCGCGCAGCTTCATGGCTCCGCCTACGTGATCGATGTGGGCGTGGGTGATGACGATCTGCTTCACTTCCAACTTGTGCTGGCGGACGATGGCGAGAACGTCTTCAATGTCATCGCCAGGATCGATGACCATGGCTTGGTGCGTGGTCTCATCGCCGATGACGGAGCAGTTACATTGCAGCGGGCCAACGGGAAGGATCTTGTGGATCATGATCTGATTTTCGCTCAGACCGCTGGATTCCACCACCCCACGAATTTAGAGTGAAGATTTCACGGAACCAAACCCAGTTGTTCGTCGTATCTTTGTTTACGTACAATTCTGCCGACCGTGGAGGTTATTTCATGAGCGCCTTTAGCCGGTTCCGTTGCGCTTGCTTTGCTGTTTTTCTTTTGCTTGCCCTTGGGGCATTTGCCCAAACTCAGACGCAATTGATTCCGCGCAGCGTTTTGTTTGGCAATCCTGAACGCTCTTCTCCACAAATTTCGCCCGACGGCTCCATGCTTGCCTATCTTGCCCCCGATCAGGGAGTGCTCAATATCTGGGTACGCACTCTGGGCAAAACGGACGATCGCGCCATCACTAACGATCGCAAGCGCGGCATCCGAAATCTGTTTTGGCAATACGACTCGAAGAACATCCTCTATGCCCAGGATCAGAATGGCGATGAGAACTGGCGCGTCTATCAGACCAACATCGCCACCAAACAGACGCGCGACCTTACTCCTTTCGAGAAAGTGCGCGCCGACATCGTCGCGCTGGAGCCTGCCCATCCGGAGACTGCCCTCATTCAGTTGAACAAGCGCGATCCCAAGCTTTTCGACATCTATCGGGTGAATCTGCAGAGCGGCGAACTGACTCTCGATACGGAAAACCCGGGCGATGTCGCCGGTTATCAGCCCGATCACGATCTACAGGTTCGGGCGGCGCAGGTGACGACTCCCGACGGGGGCACCGTGATCCGGGTGCGGGACAATGCTAAATCGCCCTGGCGCGAGTTGATGAAGTGGGGCCCGGAAGAGACCTTGGGCAACATCGACAGCTTTTCTGCGGACAACAAGGCTTTGTTGGTCATGACCTCGCTGGATGCCAACGCTGCCCGCCTCCTTTCGGTCGACGTCGCTACCGGCAAGAGCACAGTCATTGCTGAAGACCCGCAATTCGACGTCTCGTTTACGGTCACGCATCCGCGAACCAACAAACTCCAGGCGGTGGTATTCCTGCGCGAGCGCCGCGATTTCCAGATTCTCGATCCTTCGCTACAGCCTGATTTCGACGCCCTCAGGAAAGTGCGCGATGCCGACATCAGTAACATCAGCCGCGACCTGGCCGATGACAAGTGGGTGGTGGCCTTTCAGGGGGACGACGCTCCCATCTACTACTACCTCTACGACCGCGCCAGCCGGACGGCAACCGTGCTGTTCAGCAATCGGCCGGCGCTCGAAAACTTCAAACTGGCGAAAGTGAAACCGATCCAGTACAAGGCCCGCGATGGCATGACGATTTACGGATATGTCACGACTCCGGCGGGAGTCGCGCCGAAGAACCTGTCCATGGTCATTTTCCCGCACGGAGGTCCCTGGGCACGCGACCTCTGGGGATACGATCCCTACGCGCAGTGGCTCGCCAATCGCGGCTATGCCGTCCTGCAGCCGAATTTCCGAGCTTCCACCGGCTATGGCAAGCAGTACCTTAACGCCGGCGATCGCGCAATGGGCTGGCACCATGCGCACCGATCTGCTCGACGGCAAAGACTGGGCGGTGAAGCAAGGCATAGCCGATCCCGCGAAAGTCTGCATCATGGGCGGCAGCTACGGCGGTTACGCCACGCTCGCCGGCGTCGCCTTTGCGCCCGATGCCTTCGCTTGCGGCGTTGACATCGTTGGCCCTTCCAACCTCAACACGCTGCTGAAGACGATTCCGCCCTATTGGTCCACGATGGTCTCCATCTTCCACAAACGCATGGGAGACAACGAAGAATTTCTGAAATCGCAATCGCCGCTTTTCAAAGCCGACCAGATCAAGGCGCCTTTGCTGATCGGGCAGGGGGCGAACGATCCGCGCGTCAACAAGGCGGAAAGCGACCAGATCGTCGCCGCCATGCGCAAGAACAACAAGCCGGTCGAATACTTCGTCTTCCCGGACGAAGGGCACGGTTTCGCCCGGCCGGAAAACCGCATGGCCTTCAATGCCGCGGCGGAAGAGTTCCTGGCGAAGTATCTGGGCGGCAGGCATGAGCCGCCGAGCGCTGCGGAAAAGAAGTTGCTCGACAGCGTGAAACAGTAGCGAAACGCCGAAGGGCGCGCTACCCGGATGTTCGGCGAGCCCACTTCTCGAAAAGCGAAGCTGTGAAAAAACCATCTTCGAGATTGCGCACGAAGAATCAGCGAGGGTTGCTGAAGGGGTTGCGAACCCTGGAAGTGTAGTTTGGCTGGCGCGAGGAGCTTCTCGATTTCTAGCTCGCCGCAGCGTGGTTAAGCGGTTGCGGCTTGCAGTTGGCGCAGTCGGATCCATTGTTGCAGGTTGTAGGTGAGGCAGGCCCAGAGCATTTCCGTTTGCACCTTGGCCAGACCGCGCAGGTGGAACTGGCGCAGTCCGAGTTTGCTTTTGATCCAGGCGTGGCAGAACTCGATCACCCGGCTGCGGCGGCGATACTGCTTCTGCGCTTCGGGAGTGGCCATCTTCTGACGGAAAGCAATCATGGCCGCGGTTTCTTCCGTGCGCAGCAAGCCGCGGCCACGATGCTGATTGCTCGGACAGCATTGCGGCTTCAGCGGACAGTTCTGGCAATCCTGGGCAGGGGCTTCATAGCGGTAGAAAATGTGTCCCGACTTGTGCGGATGCCGGCCTTCGTAGCTGAGATGCTGGCCTCCCGGACAAGAGTAGCGATCGTGTTCGGGATCATAGACGAAGACGGCGGCGGTAAAGCGTCCCGTGCCGGTGTTGTCTTTCTCCGTGCCGCCTTTGCGCAGGCTGCCCACGTAATCGACCTCCAACTCCGCCATCGCTTCGATGCTGCGGCGATTGGTGAAATCGGCGTCGGCCAGCATCTGGCACGGCTTGCGGCCCAAGCGCGCCGCGATGCGTCCGACGGCGGGCGCCAGTTGTTCGCTGTCATTCGGGGCTTGCGTCACTTTCACGTCCACGATCAGCGACTGCGCGGCATCGGCTGCGATCTGCACGTTGTAGTTGGGTGCGATGCCGCCATCGGATTGCCGCATCCGGCGCGCTTCCGGTTCACTCACGCTGACCCGCGCCCGCGGTTTGCTGGGACGCAGTTTCTGCAGTTCGTCGAGTCCTCGCTCCAGCCGCTGTTGCCGCTCGCGTCGCGCTCGCCGTCGTGCCTGTTCCACTCGGCTCGGTCCTGCTTCCCTGTCCGGTTCCCCCATCTCCCGCACCCGCCGCCGTGCCCGCTCCAGATGCTCCGCAATCTTCGCCTCGCCTTGAAAACTGTCGCTCGCCGCCTGCGCCTTGATTTTGGTTCCGTCCTGCACCACCTGCTCCAGCGTGATCAGCCCTTCCGTGCTCATCAGCCCGAACACTTGCGTGAACAACTCGTCTAACTCCGCCCGATACTCCACCCGGAAACTGGACAGCGTGTGATAGTTCACGGTTTCGCACCCCGTCAGCCACTGCAGCGCCGGTTCCCACTCGCAGCGCCGCGCCACTTCCCGCGCCGATCCGATCCCCTGGCTGTAGGCGTATATCCATAAACTAATCAGCAGCCGTGGATGGTACGCGGGCCGCCCACCTTCTTCTTCACTGCACTCAATCCCTTGATAGAAACCATCCAGATGCAGTCGCCCCACCAGATCCCAGATCGCCCGCGCCACGTGATCTTCCCCGATCAGTTGTTCCACGTCGACGGCCCGCCACATCATCTGCTCACGAATGATCCTGCGGAGTAAGGGTTCGCTCATGCCCAGAGCTGACCCCCCTTTATGCTTCTGTCAATTAACTCGCTGGATGGTTTTTTCACAGCTTCAAAGCGCGAGAAGTGGCGCACCCCCGGCCCCCGAGGGCAGCTACGAAGCCGTCGCGATCTGTCCTGTTGTCTGATCGGAGCGGAAGCGCAGGAGCGCTGCGATATTGCCGGCGCGATCCAGATCGGTGTGCTCCTTGAGATAGAACAATTCGATGTCGCGGCGGATGGCGATCGGGATGATGGCATCGCAGACGTCGGTGAGTTCGCGAGTGGGCTTTCCGCAAGCGACGCACGACGGGACCAAGTGGGCGTCGAGGTGACCGCAGTGCGGGCACTCGACCGCTCGAGCAGAATAGTTTTCGGTGAGGAAGATGGTCTGCACTTCCCCGGTCTCCAGCGCCTGCAGCACGCGGCGGAGGCCGGTGACACCACGTCCGTTGGACTTGGCGAAATCCAGCGCTTCGCTGACTTTGGTCGAGGCGCGTTTCGCGATCCATTGATTGAGGACGGCGCCGGCGCGATCGCGAATCTCTTCATTCGAGACGCTGGCAACGTCGGCTGAGAATCGGCCAATCAGGCGCTGTTTGACGTAAGGGTGAAGGTGGGATTCGAACTCGGACCAGTTGGCATCCTGGCAACCGACGATGAGCCGCTCCCAGATACCTTTCTCGAAGTCGGTCCGCAGCCGTTCGGAAACTGCCTTGAAGTGTTGCAGCGCTTCCTCGGATACGCGGCGTTCGGCATGGCCGCCTTCGTAGCCGTTGTAGCCTTGGCTGGAGGCGTTGCGCGAGAGCATGTGGACAATGGCTCCGCGCTCGTGCAGGTCGTCGAGGCGAAGATCGAAGAAACGGGCGCGCTGGCGGTCGACCATGGCAACGCAGAGAGCGGGCTGGGCTCCCAGCAAAGCGGCCAGCGGTTTCAACTGAAAGCGCGGCTGGAGATAAATCTGGGTAGACACGAGATGCGGGGGCAGTTCGTACTCCTTCCAGAAATTCTGAGCGGAGCAGGCGAAGACTGCCCTTCCCCGGGCATGGCCGCGCAGGTTGGTGGCCAGATCGAGCACGCGATCGAGGTCGGCATGAAGCGATCCGTTCTTACCGGTCGCGGCAGAACTTTTCAGGGCCTGCTTCACGACATCCTTGGCGACGATCGCCTCGCGGCGATGGGAACGATCCTGCGGAGGATCGGGTTGAAAGTAAAAACTCAGGGCGCACGCCCCTTTGGTTTCGTCCGCCTGAAAAGCCGCCAACTCACGGATTTCGTCTCGGGTCATCATCTCGATGCTCCTTGTAATAGTTTTAGATTCGAGTTTTGACTAAGAGTGCCTGGTGGAATTCGCTGGCTATGGAAGGCGCGCTGCGAACGCAGTCGCGCGCCCGCTGAACGGACTCGCGCACGGCCTCCGGATGCAGGCCGGTGATGGCGGCAATTTCGCCGAGGGAAAAGCCCTCGATGCCATAGAGCAGGAAAGTTTCGCGGTCAGTGCGGTCGACGCCGCGGAGTGCGGCCTGCACCAAGGCGATCATTTCGTCGGAGTAGGCAGCCTGTTCAGGAGTGGACACGCGGCGATCGGGGATGGCGCTTTCGCGCGTCCAACCCTCGTCGGGCTGATGGAACTGGAGACTGGGTTCGTCGGAGGCTTCAACATTTTGCCGGCGGCGGCTGTCTTCGAGATGCAACGGGAGACTCCAGTTCGTGGAGGCGCGCCGTCATCTCGTTCATGGCTTGCAGGGCAAGGCGGTAAAGCCAGGGTTCGAGCGACAATTTTTCCGGACGGTCGTGGTCGCCGAGAGCTCGGGCGATGACTTCGTTCACGACCTCGGGGGTGGAGAGGCCGTCCTCGAATGGAATCTCCTCGTCGGCGCGGCGGAAATAGAGTTCGCGGTCCACGAAGCGTTCGAGCCGGGAGAGATTCGCATTCACATAGGAGCCGATGTCGTCGGCGGAAATGGTGGGCGGCAAAACCGCTGCCAGCGTCTGCTCGAAGGGAACGCCGGGCTCGGGAGATTCCTGGGGCCCTCCGCGCCAGCGACGCCATTTATGGCTGGAGCGGAGCAGATCCTTATGCCGGCCGATCTGCTGGATGAGTTCGTCAAAGGCAGCTTTGATGGCCGCGGTTGGGCTGGGAGCTTTCGCCTGGGCGGTCAAGTTGTCCCGATGGCAAGTGCAGATTCAACGAGACGATCGTTCCCTCGCGCGCTGAATTCTCCTCAATAACCGCTTTCAGATCGAGCAAATCGGGCCGGAAGACCTGAAGGCGCTTCTGGATTTTCTCGATCTGGTGGCTGATTTCTTTTTCGATGTCGGGAGTTTTGTGGACCTTGTAACTGACGTGAACGTTCATCTTCGAGCCTCGAACGCTGGGGTAGATCCCCGTGAAGCGGCGGTCCTTACAAGAAAATTGTACACCCGCTGGGAAGAGGGCAAGTGTGGGGACAGGGGCTCTGCCCCGTCCAGGCGGGGCGAAGCCCCGCCTCCACACGGCCGCGATTTCACCTAAACCGAGTCCTCCGTCAACGAGGGCGGCTTTGGCCGGGCCGGCGGGACGCCCGTTACTCCACTACCTGCAATAGGCGCATGACGCCTTCGCGAAAATTGGCCGATTCGGCGATTAGGCTCAGCACGAGATGGCCTTCGTTTGGAAAATCGTAGAAGTGGCCCGGGTGCACGATGACACTCATCTTGCGCAAGAGATCGATGGCTAGATCTTCGTCACTCTCAAGGACTGGGACGCGCACAACCACATACCATCCGCCTTCGACTTGCAATCTTGCGCACGAGGGACGGCGCGGCGAGTTGGGCATCGAGTTCCGCAAGATTGACGCGCACGCGGTCGAGAAGAATGGGCTGGATCTGTTTGCGCTGGTCGAGCAGCACCGGGGCGGCAAGCTGGATGGGAGCGTTCATCGAGAGATAGGTGTCGGCGATGATTTCGAGGCGCGCGCCTGCTTCCGCGACCATTTCTTCCGGGCCGCTGGTGGCTACCCATGCAAGCTTCATCTGCGGGAGCGCGGAAATCTTGGAAACTCCGCTGAGTGTGAAGGTGAGCGCGTCGGCGTTCGTGACAAAGCTGCTGCGCGGCACGCCGTCGTGCCCATAATCGAGAAAAACTTCATCCACGATCAGCGCCAGCCCGTAGTCGCGGCAGAAAGCATTGAGCGCCGAGGTCTCCGCAGCCGAAACGTAGGAGCCGGTTGGGTTGTTGGGATGGACGAGAATCACAGCTCGCGACCTGGGCGGTGGCTGCTTTGTAGAGCGAATCGAAATCGATTTGCCATCCGTGATCGTAGAGCAGCGGATACGGAACGAGCTTTGACGTCGGCGAGATCGGCGAGAAACTCGAAGAGCGGGTAGCTTGGTTTGGGTACCAGGATCTCTTCGCCGGGATTCGCGAGCAGACGGAAGACGTGGGAGTAGGCTTCGCTGGTGCTGGTGGTCAGAATCAGGCGCTCGGGATCAAGATCGAAAACTTCGTGCGACTCGCGGTAGTAGCGGCACACGGCTTGGCGCGCTTCGAGCAGTCCGCGGGGCTGAGGGTCGTAATGCATCGCTTCAGGATTCGCCAGCGCGGCGAGCACGATTTCAGGATCGGGGCGGACGCCGGCTTCGGTCGGGTTCGAGATCGTGAGGTCGAGAAGTTTCTGTCCCGACGCGCGCGCTTCTTCGATTGCGCGCGTTAGAGCGTTGGGACTGCGCCGCCAGTTTGTGCGGTGGGAGAACATGAGCGAGTGAATGGCGAGAGTAGCAGGTGAGATTGAGACGCGGCAAGTTGTCGCCGGACGCTGTCGGACGCCGCCAGGTGTACCCCGGCGCGCAATTGTGACGGTTCAATTGCCGTGATAGGTTGGGATTTCTCAGGCTATGTCCATCACAACCCGCGAAGCAGGTTTGCCCTTTGTGATTCGAGTCCCCTTGTGCGCTCTGCTCGGCGTGCTCGTCCTGACCGCGGGCACGCACTTGGATTTCAGGCAGCCTTTCATCGGATACGGGTTCGGGGGCGCCTTCCTCCTTGTTATAGCCGCTGACCTGTCCCCCAAGCGCATGGCGATGCTCGGAGCCGTAGGCGCGTTGCTTACAGCCTGGGTGGTTTGGGGACGCTACCAGGACTTGACGGCGCTGCTGGTGCAAGTCATGGGCGCGTTCGGCCTCGCCAGCTTGCTCCTGTTGAGTTGCACGGTTCTTTGGAATGGACGTGATCGCGAACCCGCCGCTCACCGGGCGCTCTTGCCAGCGATCGTGCTGGCGTTTCTGGTCCTGGCGGCGCAGTACTCGCTGAACATGGCTTCGTTCCTGCACCACAAGACTTTTGATCTTTACGCTTTCGCATTCGATGGCAGTCTTGGCTTTGAACCCAGCTTTGTCCTGGGACGATTGTTGAATTCCGAACCCCGGCTGTTTCCGTTCTTGCAGATGAGCTACGAGGGCATTCTCTTGGCCATGGCGGCGCTGTATGCTGGCTTCATGCGGCGCCGGGACCGGCCGATCTGGGAAATCATCGAAGTGCTGTTTGCCTCGGCGATGATTGGCTATGCTTTCTTCAGCATTTTTCCGGTATGCGGCCCGCGCTATGCCTTTGGGCGGGACTTCCCGGACATGGTCGTTCCCTACGCGGCGTTTCATCAGTTGGCCTTGGAGAAGGTCCCAGTGTCATGGCTTTTTCCTCGCAATGGCGTGCCGTCCCTGCACATGACATGGGCGCTACTGATCTGGCTAAACACTCGAAGCCTGCCGCAGTGGGCTCGACTGGCGGCTCTGGCGCTCGTATTGGCCACCGTGTTCGATACCTTGGCTAGTGGAGAACACTACCTCTTTGACCTGGTCGTTGCTTTGCCGTTTACGTTGTGGATGCAAGCATGGATGGCACGTACGGTGAGCATCCGGGACCGGCGAAGATGGCTTCCGGCGGTGTGCGGGTGCGCGCTGTTCCTGGCCTGGCTTGTGATTGGGCGATTCGGCTTTCGCCTGATGATGATCGGCCGCGCTGTACCCTGGCTACTGGTAGTGGCGTCTTCGACAGTGTCGATCATATGGGCTATGACGCTGCCCGCCATGATCCCAGAAATGCAGGAGAGCGGTGCCGGTCAACGGCTTGGATAAATGGGACCTGGGTCTAGAGTCGACGCTGTCTACTTCGCGAATGCTTCTTTGTTTACCACGTACGGCATCTTGGTGATGTCGCCGCCGTAGTTCCCTTCCAGCACGTCAATCAGTCCCTGCACGCAGCGGCCGGCCATGCCTTTGTTGGGATCGGGGGACAGGCGCGTGATGCGCGCGGCGCTGGCGAAATGCGGCGTCAGGCGGCAGCGGTCGGCGATGGCGGGATCGCGCAGTGGCGAATCGGCGGGCAGAGGTTCCGTCTCGTAAACATCGAGAGCGGCGCCGGCGATCCAGTTCTCGCGCAAAGCGCGCGCCAGGGCCAGTCTCGTCCACCACCGGACCACGCGACGTGTTGACGATCATGGCGGTGGGCTTCATCATGCGCAGCGTGGTTTCGTTGATCAGGTGATAGGTGGGCGTGGCGCTCTCGCCCTCGCGCAGCAGCGGAACGTGCAGGCTGATGAAATCCGCGCTGCTCAACGCTTCGTGCAATGTGGTGTAGCGAATGGTGGCTCGCTCGCGGCTGATGCCGCGCTTGAAGCGCAGGTCCTTCACTTCCTGTATGGCCTTGATGTAGTCGTGGTTCTCATAGGCGGGATCGAAGCACAGGATGTTCATGTCGAATCCCGCGCACTTCTTGATGAAGGCGAGGCCGATGCGTCCGGTGCCGATGACGGCGACGGTTTTTCCGGTGACTTCGTCGCCCAGAAATGGCAGGTACGGGATGCCAGTAGCCCCAGCGATTTTCGCGGGTCAGATGTTCGGCGGGCCAGAGTTTGCGGGCGAGCGCGCCCATCAGGAAGAAGGCAAACTCGGCGGTCGCTTCGGTCAGGACGTCGGCGGTATTCGTGAATGGGATTTTGTACTTGTTGGCATCGCGCGCGGTTGATGTTGTCAAAGCCGACGGCGTACTGTGCGACCACTTTTAGCGTGCCTTTTCCGGCGGCGAAAACCTCGGCGTCGATCGGATCGCGCAGGGTGGTGATCAGGCCATCCACGCCGGACTTCACCTTTTCGACGATCAAGCTTTTCGGCGGAGCTTCGGGCTTGGGATAGACTTCGAGGTCGTATCCCTTGTGGTCAAGAATGTTGAGGGCGTCTCCGATGTCGCAGGTGGCAAAAACGCGGATTCTCTGGCTCATGGGCTCGAACAGTGTATCGCAGGCCGGATGTGTGGCTAACCGGGCGTCGGCGACCGCGACCGCGCAATCGCTAGGACGGCCGAGATGCCCGTCACTCCGATGCATCTCGCAGTCGCCCGTACTGCCGCTAACTTGGACGTGGCGAAGCCACGTCTCCGTACAAGCACGTTCGCGTCTATTGTTCGCGTCTTTCCGGGCGCTGGAGCGGCGGACGCTGCTTGCGCATGATGGCGGACATCGGCTCCGAGAACCCAGAAAATGACATCTTCGGAAATGTTGGTGGCGTGGTCGGCGACGCGTTCGAGATTGCGTGCCACCAGCAGTGCATCTAGCGCCTGCTGAGTCACTTGCGGCTCTTCGTTCATCTTTCGCACGAGCACTGATAAAAGCTTCGTCGCGCATCCGGTCGACGACGTGATCCATTTCCAGCACGGCCTGGGCGAGTTCGGCTTTGCCTTCCACGAACGACTCCAGGGCGCGCCGCACCATGGCGCTGACGGCGGTGGCCATGCGCGCGATATCGACCGGCAACTCGACGGCCGGCAAGTTCAATCAGGTCCATGACGCGCTCGGCAATGTTGACCGCCTGATCGCCCACGCGCTCGAGGTCGGCGTTGATCTTGGTGACCGCGAGAATGAAGCGCAGATCCGTGGCCGCCGGTTGCTGCGTGGCCAGGATGTCGAAGGCCAGTTCATCGATCTCGCGCTCGGCGGCGTTGATGAGGCTCTCGTTTTCGAGGACCAGCTGGCAGCGGGTGAGATCGCGCTCGGTGTATGCCTGGGTGGCGCGATCAACCGCCAGTTCCGCGAGACCGCCCATGCGGAGCAGTTTCTCCCGGAGGTCCTCCATCTGCTGTTGAAAGCGCGTGCGCATCATCCGAACCTCCTCTCGTAAGGTCAGAGGTTAGAGGTCAGATTGCAGAGGTGAAAACCCGAGACCGCCACGAATTTGTGCGTCGGCTTTTAACCTCTGCAATCTGACCTCTAACTTCTGACCTCATTCCTATCCGAATCTGCCGGTGACGTAGTCTTCCGTCCGTTTGTCGGAAGGATTGGTGAATATCTTTTCCGTCTTGTCGAACTCGATCATCTTGCCGAGAAGAAAAAAGCCGGTGAACTCGGCCACCCGGGCTGCCTGCTGCATATTATGCGTCACAATCACGATGGTGTATTGCTCTTTTAATTGAAAAATCAGCTCTTCGATCTTGCCGGTGGAGATCGGGTCGAGCGCCGAGCAGGGCTCATCCATGAGCAGAACTTCCGGTTGCACGGCGAGAGCGCGGGCGATGCAGAGGCGCTGCTGCTGGCCGCCGGAGAGGCTGGCGCCGGATTTCTTGTGGAGATGATCTTTTACTTCGTCCCACAGCGCCGAGGCTGTGCAGAGATTTATGGACGACCTCATCGAGTTGTTTGCGGTTGCGAAAGCCGTTCAGCTTGAGCCCGGCGGCCACGTTGTCATAGATGGACATGGTCGGGAACGGATTCGGCTTCTGAAACACCATGCCCACGCGGCGGCGCAGTTGGGTGGCCGAGGTTCCGTTATAAACGCTGAGGTCGCCGATATGCACCTTGCCCTCGACGCGCGCCTCGGGAATGGTTTCGTGCATGCGGTTCAGACAGCGAATGAACGTGGATTTCCCGCAGCCCGAAGGGCCGATCAGCGCGGTCGCGTGGTTGGCGAGCACGGTGATATTGATGTCGAACAAGGCCTGCGTCTTGCCATAAAACGCATTCAGGTGCTCGACTGTAATTCCGACGCCCATAACTCGCTTATGCTCCCGCCAACGTTCCGTGCCGTACTGCGATGCGAACCGCGGCGACCGCGCCGACGATCAGGATAATCAAAACCAGCGCGCCCGCCCATGCCTGCCGGTGCCATTCGTCGAAGGGCGAGATGGCATAGGTGAAAATTTGCAGCGACAGGGCGGCGGTCGGCTGGTCCGTCTTCCAATTCCAGAACTGGTTTCCAAAGGCGGTGAACAGCAGCGGCGCGGTTTCTCCGGCAACGCGGGCGAAGGCCAGCATGACGCCGGTGATGACTCCGGAGGTGGCCGTGCGCAGCGTAATCGAGAGCGTGGTGCGCCAGCGCGAAACGCCCAGGCCGTAAGCGGCTTCGCGGATGGCCTGCGGCACCAGCAGCAGCATCTGCTCGGTGGTGCGCGCGATGGTCGGAATCATCATGATGGCCAGCGCCACGCCGCCAGCCAGCGCCGAGAAGTGTTTCTGGCGCATCACGACCAGCCCGTAGGCCACAATGCCGATCACGATCGAGGGCACGCCGTTCAAGCACATCGGAGACAAAGCGCACGATATCGCCATAGCGGTTGCGTCCGTACTCGGAGAGAAAGATGCCCGCGCCGATTCCGAGCGGCACGCCGAGCAGACTGGCAATCGCAAGAATGACCATCGAGCCGACGATGGCGTTCGCCATGCCGCCGCCGGGTTCGCCCACCGGCTTTGGGGTCTGGGTCAGGAAGGCAAGATTGATCGAGCCGATGCCCTTGTAAACCAGATAGGCAAAGATGGCGAAGAGCGGCAAAAGCACGAGGAGGACGGTGAGCACGGCGACGCCGGTCATCACGTGGTCCATCACACGCCGCCGCAAGCTGATGGGCGGAATGCTGACGCTGATGGGACGCCGTCGAATTGGAGTTCGTATCGGGCATCGTAATTCAGGCAATGCTTCTTGCCGGTTGGCCTCGAGTAACGCTCCACACCATGAGCCGTGCCAGCGCGTTGACCACAATGGTGACAAAGAACAGCGCCAAGCCAATCTCGATCAATGCGGAAAGATACAGATCGCCGGTCGCTTCGGTGAATTCGTTGGCGAGTACGCTGGCCATGGTGTATCCGGGAGCAAACAGCGACTTGGCAATCTCCGGACGGTTGCCGATCACCATGGTGACCGCCATGGTTTCGCCGAGCGCGCGGCCCAGGCCCAGAATGATGGCGCCCACGATTCCGGCCCGCGCATTGCGCAGCACGCCCATGCGGATCATTTCCCAGCGCGTCGCGCCCAGCGCCAGCACCGCTTCCCGCTGGTGCTGCGGAACGACGGTGAGCACTTCGCGGGTGATCGACGAGATGATGGGAATGATCATGATGGCCAGAATCACGCCCGCGGCCAACATGCCGATGCCGTAGGGCGGCCCGCTGAACAGGCCCGTCCAGCCGAGCGTCTTGGCGAGAAACGGCTGCGACATATTCGCGAAGCAGCGGCACCAGAACGAAGATCGCCCAAAGTCCGTAGACCACGCTGGGGATGGCGGCCAAAAGTTCGGTGGTGAAGGAAAGAATTCCGCGCAGCCCGACCGGGCACATCTCGGTGATGAAGACGGCCACGCCGAGAGACAGCGGCACGGCGATCACCAGCGCCAGCAGCGAGGACACAATCGTGCCGTAGATGAACGGCAGCGCGCCGTACTGATCCTCGACCGGATTCCAGTCCGACTGGCCAAAGAACTTCCAGCCAAAAGCATGCCAGGAGAGCTGCGGAGCCCACCACCAGTTGGTAAACGATCAAGCCCAGCAGCGCGACGACCGCCAACGCCGCAAAGACGCATCGCCCAGCCAAAGCAAAGCGTCGGGGATTTCGCTGACTTTCCCGTGCAACAGCGGCGTCGTTCTGGCTTCGATTTTCAGGGCGGCCTTTGATCCTTGTCGGTGACCCCCGCTCCGGTTCGGGAGCGTTGAAACGCGGCCGGGGCAGGGCTTGATTGGACATTCCGTGCTGAGGCTACCAGAGGGTTGTTACAAATCGGTTAAAAAGCGGCGCTGCTGGAATCCCTTCCCGGCTGCCCGCCATCTGCCCAGAACTCCGAAACCGGCCAGCCTGGGTTGTGAGCGCTATTGCCTGTCAACAACAGTTATGGTGGAAGCTGGCGCAAGAATAGGAGTAGACTGCGCCTTTAGCTATCTGAAAATCCAACGCTTGCACACCTGAAACCGATGACATTTATCTGCCCTGAATGCACCCGCACTCTACATTTCAATCATGTGCGACAGGGCCGATGCCCGCATTGCAATACACAGATCTCAGGCCGCTGGGCGCTTCTTTTGTGAACATTCTATGCAATCTTGGTTTCACAATGTCGAGAACGGGCGCATGGGTATAAGATTTGCCCGTTCCTTGAACCAAAAAAGTAGATCCCAGTCTATGACTCCGCGAGTCCTTTTCCTGGCTCTTGCCGTCCTCGCAATTACTCCGGCGGTTCGGGGGCAAATGCCCAGGAGCGCGCCGTCCCAGCCGTCGGCGCAACTGCCGAGGACTCCACCCCAGGACTCGCCAACTTCGGTTCACGCAGATGTCCCCTATGGCACAGTGGGCGGCCATACCCTGCTGCTTGACGTGTACGAGCCCAGTGAACGCTCTTCCGAGTTGCGTCCGGCGGTGGTCCTGCTTCACGGCGGAGGCTGGACCAGCTTTGACAAAGGACCCATGAGCGGCATGGGATCGTTTCTTGCCCACTCAGGTTTTGTCGCGTTCGCAGTCGATTACCGGCTGACGCATGGCAGCGAGAATCTGTGGCCAGCCCAGCTCGATGACGTACAGCGGGCAGTGCGCTGGATTCGTGCCAATGCCGCAAAATACGGCGTGAGTCCTAATCATATCGGCGCATTCGGTTACTCGGCGGGGGCGCAGTTGGCGGCGCTGCTGGGGATGGAAGATACTCGCGACAATTCCGATGCGGCCCTGGCCAAATACTCCAGCAAGGTACAGGCCGTGGTCGATTTCAGCGGACCCACCGATTTCACCACCCATCATGATCCCGATGATGACGCCTTTCTGACCACTTTCTTTGGCGGAGACTATGCCCATCATCCAGAAATCTGGCAGGACGCATCGCCCGTATTTCACGTCTCCAAGAAGTCTGCGCCTTTCCTTATTTTTCACGGCACGCACGACGAAAGCGTTCCAATTGCGCAGGCCGAGGAATTCGCAAACAAACTGAAGGAGGCGCACGTTCCGGTAAAGTTCGTAAAAGTCGAAGACGCCCACACCCTTCAGACGCCGGAAGCGCGCAGGCGCCTGGCCGTTGAGACGCGGGACTTCTTCACCGAATACCTGTGGCCTTCGAATCTCAG
The DNA here is from genome assembly GCA_963725245.1 of uncultured Acidobacteriaceae bacterium. Taxonomy (GTDB): domain Bacteria; phylum Acidobacteriota; class Terriglobia; order Terriglobales; family Acidobacteriaceae; genus Acidiflorens. Next base: position 41,230 of record CAVRYC010000027.1, read on the forward strand.
ATAGTGAGAAAGCGGGGCAATATCGCGTCTCTAACATGAGACGCGTGATGACCGCACCGATAGGATAGTCGCCCCGGTCGCGGGCGCGTGGCCCGTCCCATCGCGAAGCGAAGGGCGGGATTCTCCGAACCGCCGACACCGGATCTTCATCGTAAGCGCTCCCCACTGATTCATCACATTCAGCGAGTGATCCCCCTCACAGACATCCCGCGCGCCATCCGCAATAATGAAATCGGATTGGCCAAGGCAGAACTGTGCCCGTCTCCAGAGACGGACCTTGATGCCGCACGAGAGCCATTTGCCAGCGCTCTTTGAAAACCCAGATAGCACCCAAAAGCTCTCCACCTGTTCCCAAATTGGGAGCGCGGCAAAGCTATTTTCCGTTAAGTCCTTATTCCGGAATACTTTGACATATAAGTCCTTTGCAATCGAATATTTTGGCCCCTAACCCCATGATTCTAATGACATCAAAAGATATAGTGGGGGAGGGGGTACCCGGCCGGTGGTACCAATACCTAAGGAGAAACACCGGGCCGGTCGTAACCGCCATTTGTCGAAAACCGGCAGGCCAGCGGTCAGTTTCGATCTGACCCACTAGCGGGAAGCGTACCAGCTTGCGCGAACCGACCCGTGTGTGAGAATACTGATGGTTCACCATCGATCGTCACTCCATGCCCACCTTTGCCGCCATCGACATCGGATCGAATTCCGTTCGTCTGAAAATTTCGCGCCTGCAAGCCGGGCGGCTGAAGGAAATCCACGAAGACCGCGAAGTCACTCGATTGGGGGAAGGCGTCTTCAGCGGCGGACTGCTTTCGCCGGAGGCGATGTCGGAAACGGTGCGCGTGTTGCGGCGCTTCAATCGTGCCATACAGGAATGCGGGACGGATTCGGTAAAGGTGGTGGCAACGGCGGCGCTGCGCGATGCCCGCAATTCGCGCATATTTCTGGAGTGGGTACGCTCGACGACGGGCTGGACGATCGAAATCATTTCCGGACTGGAAGAGGCCCGCCTCATTCATCTGGGCATTATCTCGGCTGGCCGCGTGGGCGCTCACAGCGTTCTGCTGATGGACCTCGGCGGCGGCAGCTGCGAGCTCACGCTTTCGCGCGAGGGACAAATCCGGGATACGGTGAGCTTGCCGCTCGGGGCCGTGCGCCTGACCGGCGAATTTCTTCAGCACGACCCGCCGCGCAAGAGCGAACTGAAGCGGCTCCAGGAATTTGTGGCGCGGGAGATTGCGCGCATTCAGGATCGAATCAAGGCCGCACGGGTGGGCGCAGTGATCGCCACCTCGGGCACAGCCGCTGCACTGGTGGGCGTCGCCAGCCACTTGGCGCGCCCCAGGAAGCGCCGTGCCGGCGACTTACGCTACACGCGAGATGATACGCCGCATCGCCAAACAAATTTCGCAGCTTGCCGTTGGAGCAGCGGCGGAAGGTTCCCGGGATCGGTCCGCGCCGCGCTGAAATCATTTGTGCCGGCGCAATGGCGTATGCGGAGTTGCTGGAGCGCTGCCATCTTCCCGGCTTTCGCTACTCGGCGCTGGGGCTGCGCGATGGCATCCTGGCGCAGATGGCGGCGGACTACGATCGCAGCACGAGATCGGGCCGCGCCATTGAATCGGAACGCTGGGAGTCGATCAAGCGGGCGGTGGAACATTACCGGGTCGACCTGCATCATGCTTTGCATGTGCGCGAGGCGGCATTGCTGCTATTTTCCTCGTTGAAGTCGGTGCATCAGCTGCCGGCGGAGTATCGCGAATGGCTTTCGGCCGCGGCCATGCTGTACGAAGTGGGCGACTACGTGAACCGCAACGGACACCACCGCCATACTTATTACATCATCGCGAACTCGGAAATTCTGGGATACACGCCGCAGCAACGGCGGATCATTGGCTCGATCGCGCGCTACCTGGGAAAGTCGCGCCCCACGCCGGGAGAGGGTCCGATGAGTACCTTGAGCCCCGAGGAGCAGGAGAATGTGAAGAAAGCGTCGGTGCTGCTCCGGATGGCGCGCGCTTTGAATTTGGGAAGGAATCAATCGGTGGGTAAAGTTGGAGTCTCGGCGCGGAGCGGCAGGGTCTCGTTGAAACTGACTCCACGCGGAAAGGCAAGCGTCGACCTGGAGGTATGGTCGATTGAGAAGGATCGATCCTACTTCCGCGAAGTCTTCGGGCGCGAACTTTCGGTAGCCGCGGCGTGAAGCGCGCGCAGGATGCGGGGCGTGATGCACCAGCTCAGCGATCCGGAATTACGCCGCATTTCGACTTTGGCCACCGCGCCCTTCTTCAGCTCAACCACGGCTTCGCATCCAGTGTCGCTGATGACGCGTCCGAGAAATTCCTGCAGGTTCGGGTTATGCCCCACCAGCAGCATGGAATCCTGGCGCGCATATTTTTCCAGCATCTTCTGAAAATCCGCGAAGCTGGCCTGCGGACGCAGCGCGTTCTCGATCACCAGTTTGCCTTCGTGCCCCATTTCATTGCCCACCAAAGCCGCGGTTTGCGTGGATCGCTTTAGCGGGCTGGAGACGATGATTTCCACCTGTACGCCGAGGGCGGCCAGGGCGCGGCCGATGTATCCGCATTGCTCGATGCCGTCTTTATCGAGGCCGCGCTTTTCGTCTTTCTTCGCGCTGCTCAACGGTTGTCCGGCACTGGCGTGGCGCAAAAAATAGAGAAACATTTCGGAGTGATTATTCCTTTCCGATCGAAGCTCGGCCGATCAAGGCTCGGCCGAGAGATGTCCGTGCTCGAGAAGAGCGCCGCGGAATAGCCGCCGGAATCTCCTCTGGCGTCTTCGTGCCTTCCGCCAGACCGACTAGAAAATCCTGGGAACTGAAAGCGGCAGAGCCTCGCGGAGGTCGCTTGCTGCGTCCGCGCGGCGATTGCCAGGGACGCAGGTAGCGGCCGTCCTTTTGCAGAAATCTTGATTTCACATTGTCGGCGAGGTACGCGGCCAGAATCTCATGCACCACGCGGTCGCGCAGCAGCGGGTTTTTCAGCGGGAACAGGACTTCGACGCGCTCGTGCAGATTGCGATTCATCCAATCGGCGCTGCCGAGGTAGACTTCGGGCTCGCCGCCGTTCTCGAAGTAAAAGATGCGGCTGTGCTCCAGGAACCGGCCCACGATGCTGCGCACGCGGATGCGGTCGCTGAGGCCACGAATCCCCGGCCGCAGCGCGCACATGCCGCGCACCAGCAGCTCAATGTCCACTCCGGCCTGCGAAGCGCGGTACAGAGCCTGGATAATATTCACGTCAAGCAGCGCGTTCATCTTGGCGATAATGCGCGCCGGACGCCCCTGGCGGGCATGTTCAGCCTCGCGCTCAATCAGGCTCATGCACTTTTCGGCCAAATCCAGAGGCGCTACCAGCAGCGGCCCGTAGCCGGGGTGCTCGGCGTAGGCGGTCAGAAAACTGAAAACATCGTGCACCGCGCTGGTAATCTCCGGGTCGGCGGTGAGCAGGCTGAGATCGGTATAGATGCGGGCCGTGGTCGCGTTGTAGTTGCCGGTGCCCAGGTGCGCGTACTGGCGGGTGACGCCGTCGGGATCGCGCCGCACCAGCAGACAAAGTTTGCAGTGCGTCTTCAGACCGACCAGCCCGTGGAAGACCTGCACGCCGGCATCTTCCATATCGCGCGCCCAGCGGATGTTCGACGCTTCATCGAAGCGCGCTTTCAGTTCCACCACGGCGGTGACTTCCTTGTGTTCCGCGGCGGCCATCAGAGAAGGAACAATCAGCGAATGCTCGCTGGTGCGGTAAAGCGTCTGCTTGATGGAGAGCACGCGCTCGTCTTCGGCGGCCGACTGGATGAACGACAGAACCGCATCGTAAGAATCGTAGGGATGGTGCAGCAGAATGTCGTGGCGCCGCAATTCTTCAAACAGATCGTGGGACTTCGCGGTCAGCCGCAACTCCCGCGGCACATAGGGGCGGAACTTCAAGTCCGGCCGCGCCGCTTCGTCGTAAATATTGAACAGGCGCGAAAGATTCACCGGGCCGTTGACCGGGAAAATCTGCCAGCGGTCAAGCTCAAACACCGTGCCCAGGCGCTCGATGATCTCCGGGTCGGCCTCGGACTCGATCTCCATCCGCACCGCGTCTCCCTTGCGCCGGTTGTGCAATTCGGCGCGCACCGATTCCAGCAGATTGCGCGATTCTTCTTCCTGCAGGTAGAGGTTGCTGTTGCGGGTGACGCGGAAGGCGGCGGAAGAAACGATGTCGTAGCCCTGATACATGCGCGCGGCATGATGGACGACCAGGTCGGCAAGAAAAATGAAATCGATGGTCCCCTGCGACGGCAGGCGGACCAATCGCGGTAGCGCCCGGGGAACGGTGACGACTCCGGTATAGGTGAGCGAAGAGCGGCGGCGGCGCCGCAGCAACAGCGCCACGCACAGCGCTTTGTTGATCACACGAGGAAAGGGATGCGCCGGGTCCACCGTGACCGGGGTGAGCAGCGGATCGAGTTCCCGCTCGCAGTAGTCGTCCACGAACGCCAATGCCGCCTCATCCAGTTCGTCGATGCCGAGGACGCGAATTCCCTGCTCCGCCAGTTCCGGCCGCAGGCGCTCGTTCCAGCAGGAATATTGTTCTTCGACGAACTCGTGGGTTGCGTCTTTGATCAGTTCCCGCTCCTCCACCATGGTGAGGCCGTCGGGAGTGGTGGAGTTGTGGCCGTCTTCGAGTTGCTGCAACAGGCCGCCGACCCGGACCTCAAAGAATTCGTCCAGATTGCTGGCGGAAATGGCCAGAAATTTCACGCGTTCGAGCAGCGGATTGCGGAGATCTCCGGCTTCTTCGAGCACGCGCCAATTAAATTTCAGCCACGATGCTTCGCGGTTAAAAAGGGGGGCGCGATTGCTCGGAGTTTGTCGAACCATGTCGTCAAAGTGGAACGTCGATTGCCGTCCGGGAGGTAACTTGGTGGGGCGACCCGACCTAAAATAGTATACCAAGATCGCTGCGAG
>CAVRYC010000028.1:0-27983 GCA_963725245.1 uncultured Acidobacteriaceae bacterium
GAGGCCCGCTATCCAATGCTGCGCGGCACCATCCGCGACCAAGTCACGCAGCAGCGGCGAGCGTTCCTGCGCTTCTTTGCCTGCGAGCAGGATCTATCCCATGAGCCGCCGGACGCACCACTGCCCGACGCGGTCGCCTCCGGAGCGGAGCCCTTTATTGTCATCGGAGCCATTGCTGGCGGCTAAGCTTTGCTGGAGGAGGTTGAAGAACGAGATCGTAGCGAAAGGCCACGTGATAACATTTTGGCCGTGCCCATCACCGACACAAGCTCTTCCGCTCAAGCTGTTCAGCTACAGGTGCGGCGATCTATGTCAGGAGAACGACGCCTCCTCCTGGCGTTTGAAATGAGTATGTTTGCCCGGGTACTATCCCGCGAGCGCATTCGGCGAGAGCGTCCAGGGTGGACGGAGGCGCAGGTTGCACTCTGCCGGCACCCATGCCGGAGTGGTTGCGACGAGCGTACTGGAAGTCGTCCGACAGATTACAGCAGCGCTCACTTCCAATTATGATGAACTGACCGGAAAGAATGCGGAGCGCCTCCAATAACCCTTACTATTCACGGCGTGGAAAGCGGTGACGATTGTTCCCTCACTTCAGTGCCTCGGCATTAGGCGCTGGCGCTGGTTCTGGTGGGAATATTGAGACTACCTTGACTAATTGAGTGCGATGCATTGGTTTGGTGGTCTTTTCAGATGTCACGATCTCTTCAGCACCGCCAAACACAGCACAGGCAATATGGATGGCATCTATAGCACTCAGACCAGTTCTACAAGCCTCTTCCATTGCAAACTCCAGAAGAGCCACACTGGTTGGTATCGTGCGTGTGTTTAGACGAAAGAATGCGTTATAGAATTCCACTTCACCTTCATTGTGGAAATGGATTGGCTTGGGGAGAACCTCTAGGCGAACGTATTCGCTAGTAACAAACTCACGATTCGCATCCTGTAGAAACGGCAATGCTAAGGCGGCTACTTCGTGTGTTCCTTTCGCCGCAAATATCAGCACGCCTGAATCCACGTAGGTGAGCGTCAATGATGCACAAGGCTGAGCTATCCGCTCCGGCCCCTCATTTTCTCGATTTCATTACTTAACTCATCAGCGCTCTTCAATGGGACACCGGATTCTTCTATCTTGCGACGCGCCGACATCAAGCCATCTCTTGTTTCCGGCGCGACAACCACAGGAGCGACGTAGACTGTCCCAGAAACTTCAGACGATGGATAGACGACACTGCAATTCTCCATCGTTGGCTCCGCCGTTGGCACATCAGAGGTAGAAACCACGTATCTGTTGCCGCTGGAATTCAACAATTCTTCGACTTTGGCTTTATTTATAGTTATCGACAACGACATGGAACGGCTCCTTATTCAATGGTTGGTCGTAGTAGTGTTTTCGGCTGATCCACTTAAAACTCTCGTGTTTTGTGATCGCAGCGATCTCAATAGGGCCGCCGACAATATTTGGTCCCGGCAGGAAGCGCTGGTACATGATCGCCGAATGCACCAAGAACCGGGCAAGATCAATGACATCCTGAATCGGCATTGGTGCAGATACTAGTGGCGCTTGCAATCGTGCGGCCAACACTGGTCCAAGCTGGCTAGCGAGGACCGTCGGATTTTGTGTTGGCTGAATGACTTGCGCCATGACTGGAAAAAGCATTGGGCTGAAACCAACGATAATACGCTGCAATACTTCAGTCATACCGCCCCAGCTAAGTCCCACTTCATGATTCGCCCTTAATCTTTTTGGTGGTTGGGAGATTCCTTTCTCTATTCCGACTGACCACGATTCGCCGAGGTCCCCCGGCTTTGAATAACCACCCAACAAAATTCCCATACTCGTATTGAGCTTTGCTGGTGGTTCCAGCTTTGCACACTCATCACCTAAGAACTTCGCCAAGATCGTAGCGATCTTCTCCATCGTGTATGCATCGGCATTAAACTCCATCTCTTTAGGGCTTTCTGTCAACTTTTTTCGAAGGTCCTTTATCAACGTACCGACTGAAGCGTTACCGATATTGCCACTTCCGAAAGTAATGCAGCCGATGGGCAGGCCCTTCACTAAATTGAAAATCTTGTTCGCATTGTCATATACATTAACGACAAAGTTGCCCGATACTCCGGGTGGAAGCACAACGCCGGGCGGCGCAGGAATGGACAAAGTTGACGCGCTGTCTGCTGCTAACACCACGCCGTCATGAACACCGATCAGGACTGCTACACTCATGCGTTTCCCTGCCGCTTTCTCCGTCGCTAACGCCTAAGAACCTTTAGTCCTTCTCGCCAGTCAATTCTTTCGTTTAAAAGGGGGGAGACTTACACTTTTAATGATCGGTTGTCGCGCGGTTTACTTTACGGAACGCGGCATATTTTGACTTCCGAGTCCGTTTGAGTTTTTTCGCTTCCTTCTCCGCATCCAAGTGCGCCTTGATTTCAGTATGTGGCACTGAAACGATCTGCCGCATGGCAGACTCGAATCGTTGCCATTCAGGACTCTGCGAAGTTTCTTGACGGTCAGTCATAAGCCTTTGGTCGATTCCGGGGGGGCGGTAACGGGTATCCCCCGATGCCGGAAAGATACACGTAAGTTCATCATCATCATAGCTCAAAATTAGCGTATATATACCGCATGGCCCTGCATGACACGACACCGCAGTACATTGCTGAACATCGGCAATGGTCAGCCACCTATATTTATACCTTTAGAGAAAAATTCCCGCAAAATCTTTGAGTTTAAAGGACTTACAGCTAAAATATTACGGAATAAGAACTTAGCGATCCGTTCGTTCCCAAAATGAAAAAGGGTGGGGGAGTTTATCCCGCACCCTTTGATCTCGGTTTTGCTCCTTATAGTTCTATTATATCAATTTCGACCCGCCTGTACCGCCAACTTTTCCGACTTTATTTTCCTCGCCTATTCATCGACTTAGCGGGAAAATCGTCAAAACAGGGGCTTGACAAGATTTTCCCGCGACTCTTGCGGCGTCTGCCGGACTGCACTCGGCTGGGACGGGGTCCTTCGGCTCCGCTCAGGACAGGCTCCGCCCGCGTCACCACACACCTCTCCACATCTATTTCCCCCGCTTCTCGATCGGCACTAATTCCCGCGTGTCGTGCCCGATCCACACCTGGCGCGGGCGCGCGATCTTCTGTTCGGGGTCGGTCAGCATTTCCTGCCACTGCGACAGCCAGCCGATGGTGCGCGGAATCGCGAACAGCACCGTAAACATCTCCGGATTGAAGCCCATCGCCTGGTACATGATGCCGGAGTAGAAGTCCACGTTCGGATAGAGCTTGCGCTGCACGAAATATTCGTCTTCCAGCGCGATGCGCTCCAGTTCCAGAGCAATCTCCAGTTTGGCATTGCGTCCGGTAACTTCGAACAATTGGTCGGCCGCCCACTTGATGATCTTGGCTCGCGGATCGTAGTTCTTGTAAACCCGGTGCCCGAAGCCCATCAGCTTGCCTTTGCCTTCCTTGATCTTCTTGATGTATGCGGAAATATTATTCTTGGAACCGATCTCATCCAGCATGCGCAGCACTTCTTCGTTCGCCCCGCCGTGCAGGGGTCCGGAAAGAGCGGCCGCCGCCGCCGCCGTGGCCAGATACGGGTCGCTCTGCGAGCTGCCCACGGCGCGCATGGCATTCGTGCTGCAGTTCTGCTCGTGGTCGGCGTGCAGAATAAATAGGATGTCGAGCGCCCGTGCAATCACCGGATTGGCAACATACTTCGGCTCGACCATCTTCCACAGCATGTTCATGAAGTTTTCGGGATAGGTGAGGTCATTGTCAGGATAGACGTACGGGAATCCCACACTGTGGCGATACGACATGGCCGCGATCGAGGGCATCTTGCCGATCAGGCGCTTGATCTGCAGCAGCCGGGTCGCGGGGTCGTGAACGTTCTTCGATTCCGGATACACCGTCGACAGCGCCGCCACCGTGCTCACCAGCATCGCCATGGGGTGCGCGTTATCGCGGAAACCTTCCATGAACTTCTTGGTGGTTTCATGGAGCATGGTGTGGTGCGTGATGTCATCCACCCAGCTGTGCAATTCACTGGCGTTGGGCAGTTCGCCGAACAGGAGCAGGTAGGCGACTTCGAGATAGGTACAGTGTTCGGCGAGAACGTCGATGGGATAACCGCGATAGCGCAGGATTCCCTTATCGCCGTCAATGAAGGTGATCGCGCTGCGGCAGGACGCGGTATTCATAAAGGCGGGGTCATAGGTCATCAAGCCGAAATCTTCGGGGCCCGTCTTGATCTTGCGCAGATCCATCGCGCGGATGGTTCCGTTTTCGACCGGAAGCGTGTAGCTCTGCCCGGTGCGGTTGTCGGTGATCGTTACGGTATCTTGCGGCATTCAAACCCTCCTGAGAACGATAGCAAGTGAAAGAGTCTAGCGCGGGACGATGCTCCCGCAGCAAATGGTATCGACCGCCGGCGCGGGAACGCTGTAGTCTGCGTCACAAAGGAATGTTTGCTGACGCATCCCCGGCGACTCATAATGCTACAGCACCGCGCACCGATTGCGTAAGGCCCTTACTCGTTGGCCACCCGGCGGTGCGATTTCACGGCCAGGCAACGGGCGAAGATCGCCGAGACCTGCGGGATCTCCTCTTCAGTCAACTGAATCGCGCTGCCCAGTTTCTTCAACGCCGCATTCAGAGCGGCGGGATGTCCGTGGGTCACTTCCAGCACCTGCTGCCACTCCCGGGCAACCGGAATGCGCTCGTCGGTTTCGGCGTCATCGCAAAACTGATCGGCCGCTTCCGGAGGAGTTCCGTATTCGTCGGCGACATCCTCATGGAAGTAGCCTCGCAGGAACGTATGCAGCGCAGGAAAGTTGGCGGCGGTGATTTCCGGTTTCGGGTTCATCAGCGGCACTCCGGATAAGAAGTCAAAACATAGTAGTTGTTGGGCCCAACGTATTTCAGTACGACCAGCGCGTGCGCGCACGGACGCGACTGGCTCTCGCCACGATTGATGGTGCGGCCAATCGGGTCTCGCTATCGTAGTCCAGCACCAGGTTCGGATGTCCCCCCGAGCGGCTGAGCCAGCGCTCGATTCGGTCGTGCGATTCTGCGATCGCTGCCCCCACGGCATGCTCGGCAACCGAGCGATTGGTGTATGTCGACGCGCCGGTAATACCGCGTTCCCGCTCCAGGCGCTCGCGCAGTTCGTCATCAGTCTGTCCCACATGCTTGCGCAGAATGTGTCCGCCGGCAGCCTCGTCCTGGCTGAGGTCGCGCACGGGGCCACTCGTCGGGTGGCTCTCAACCCGAAAGCCGGCAGAACCAGCAGCGGAAGATCGCCACCGAACTCGCTCCATTCGTGGAGGCGGGCTGCGAGCACGCGATCAGCCCGCACGTCCCCAGCGCGAAAACGGCACGAGCTGTGACCCGAGCTATGGCGCCGCGAACTAGAGAAAACTTTGTCATCCAGCCCCAAACTACCCCACCGAGCCCAGTCAGACCTGTAAAGTTCTGGGAATTGTGCTACTAAACAGGGTGTGCGGGCAAGTCTTTTGGATTCGCTGGACGATTTCGAGCGCTGGGGCAAAGAAAGACGACGATGCCTGCGCCTACGTGTTTCCGCGAGGATACCGGCGCGAGCGTTGGAGCTACCAGCGCGTCGCCGGAGTGGCGTATCAGTTTGCCCGCGAGCTCGAGGCCCGCAACATCGTCAAGGGCGATGCCGTGCTGTTGTGGAGCCCGAACTGTGCCGAGTGGGTAGCGGCGTTCCTCGGCTGCGCGCTTTGCGGAGTCATTGCCGTCCCCGTAGACGATGCCGCCAGCCCCGATTTTGCCCAGCGAATCAGCGCGCAGGTGCGAACCAGGCTGGTGTTGTGTCCGCGCGAGCGCGCACCGCTCTTCGAAAAAGTCGAGGGTATCGCTAACCATCGATCCCGTCGATCTGGCGGCCGCAGTCGCAGAACGCCCGGCCGAACGTTTTCGTCCAGCGCAGATTCAGCCTTCCGATCCCCTCGAAATCGTTTTCACTTCCGGCACCACCGCCGAGCCCAAGGGAGTCGTGCTCACCCACGCCAATGTGGTCGGCAACATCGCCCCGATCGAAACCGAGATCAAGAAATACCTGAAGTACGAGCGGCTCGTGCATCCCATTCGCTTCCTGAACCTGCTGCCGCTGAGCCACGTCTTCGGACAATTCCTGGGGATTTTTCTTCCCCCGCTGCTGGGCGCGACCGTCGTGTTCGAAAACACATTCAACCCAACCGAAGTCATGGCGACGATCCGCCGGGAACGCGTTTCGGTGCTGGTGGCCGTCCCGCGCATGATCGAGTCGCTGAAGCAGAAAATCGAACGCGATCTCGATGTCCATAGCGACGACAGCGCCGATGGCGGTCGCGGTCGCGAGAATTTTGCCGCGCGCTACGCCGCCGCCGAGCGCCAGCACTTTCTGCGGCGCTGGTGGACCTTCCGCGACCTGCGCCGCCGCTTCGGATGGAAGTTTTGGGCCATGATCAGCGGCGGCGCCGCCCTCGATCGCGAGACCGAAGAATTCTGGCATCGCCTGGGATACGCCGTGGTCCAGGGATACGGATTGACCGAAACCACTTCGCTGATCAGCTTGAACCATCCCTTCCACACCAGCCGCGGCTCCATCGGCAAAGTTCTGCCCGGGCGCGAAATCAAGCTGGCGGAAGACGGAGAAATTCTCGTGCGCGGCAGCGGCGTCGCCAGCGGCTACTGGAACGGACGCGAACTGCAACCGGTCGCACGTGAAGCCGATGAAGGCTGGTATCGCACCGGCGACCTGGGCGCGCTCGATGAGCAAGGCAATCTTTTTTTCAAGGGACGCAAAAAAGAAGTGATCGTCACGCCCGCGGGCATGAACATTTATCCCGAGGACCTCGAAGCGGCGTTACGAAGTCAGAAAGAGGTTCAAGATTGCGTGGTCGTCGGCCTCGAACGCGGCGGAAATGCCGAGCCCTGCGCGGTTCTGATTCTGCGCGACCGCACGCCGGACGCGTCGGCCGTTTTCCCGAGCGCTGTCCCAAGCGCAGTCCCGAGCGATGTCCCGAGCGTTGTCCCAAGCGATGTCGTGCAGGCCATCGTCGAGCGCGCCAACGAAACGCTGGCCGAATATCAACGCATGCGCACCTGGTTCGTCTGGCCCGAAGAAGATTTCCCGCGCAGCTCCACGCAGAAGCCGCGCCGCAACGTGATTCGCGATGCGGTCGAGGCCGCCCTCCGCGGACAAGCGCCCGCAAACGCCGCCAGCCCGCTCTCCGAACTGCTGACGCGAATCACCGGCCGCAACGTTCAGAACATGCACAACCTGACGCCGGACGCAAACCTCGAAAGCGGGCTGGGGCTAAGCTCACTGGAGCGAGTCGAACTGCTCAGCGCGCTCGAAGACCGCTACCAGGTCGACCTGAGCGAAACGAAGTTCGCCAATGCAGCGACCGTCGGCGATCTGGAAAAACTGCTGCAGAGTAGCAGGTCAGTCGCTAGTCGTCAGTCGTTAGTCGTTGGCAAACCCTCCGAACGACCAGCGACTGACGACCAACGACTGACAGCCTCTCCGCTTTTCACTATCCCCGCTGGGCCCTGCGCTGGCCGACCACGTGGCTGCGCCTGGCGTCGCATTATCTGCTGGCGCGCCCGGCCGTGCTTCTTCTGGGATGGCCCCGCGTGACCGGGCGCGAGAACTTGCGCGGCGTTCGCGGGCCGCTGCTGGTCATCTCGAACCATGTTGCCGATGTCGATGTCGGCTTCATCCAGTTTGCGCTGCCCGCGCGCATCCGCCACAAACTGGCGACCGCAACCCGCGGCGAGGCGCTCGAAATGCTGCGCTCGCCCGGTCCGAATCGCCCGTGGCTCCGCCGCATCTACGACCGCCTGCAGTGGACGCTCGGCGTCGCCCTGCTAAACCTGTTCCCGCTGCCGCGCCAGTCCGGCTTCCGCAAGAGCTTCGCCTACGCCGGAGAGGCCGTAGATCGCGGCTACAGCGTGCTCGTCTTCCCGGAAGGAAAGCACACCGAAGACGGCAAACTCTGCCCCTTCCGCACCGGAGTCGGCCTGCTCGCCAACAATCTGCGCATCCCCATCCTGCCGATGCGGATCGATGGTTTGTTTGAAATCAAGAACGCCGGAAAAAAATATGCCGCGCCCGGAAAGATTCAAGTGCGCATCGGCAAGCCCATGCAGTTCCCCCCAGAAACCAACCCCGAAGAAATCGCGCGAGCCCTGCAAAAGGCGGTTGAGGACGTGTAGGGCGGACACTCCTGTCCGCCGCCGTTGATCTTGGTGTCGATTTCGATGTTGGATGTTGATTTTGGTGTTGATTTTGATTTCCCCAACCCCGCGAGCATAAGAAGCACACATTCCTGAAGCAGTTTCGCTTTTGGGTTGGCGGGCGGACCGATTGCCGCGTCCGGGAGACGGCGTGCCCGCCCCACTAAGAAAATGAGTTTTGTAATAATTACAGTGTAATAAGTATCCGACTGTGTCTATTTAACCACAACCGACACCGAGCATTATCAATGACTTGCAACTAACCCGGGCGCGATAATTGTGACTGCGGATCACGTCCAGCCTCGTATGTACGTACAATTACACCTGCACAAGTGTTCCACGTGGAACACTGTACGTACAATTTGACGCTGCCGGATTGTCGGCTCTAGTGCCCGTCGCGGACGATCAGAATCATTCCCGGCCGCAGGGCTGCGATATTCCGGTTGTATTTCTTTAGGGCGGAGACGGTGGTGTTGTACGAGTTGGCGATCGAATACAGGGTTTCGCCTTGCTTGACCTTGTGATGCTTCACGGCGGCATGGACGGCTGCGCTGGACGACGCAGTTTGGGTTCCGGCGGGGTGACGCGGTCGGTTGGCTCCGGAGACGGGGCAGGCCCCGTCTCTACAACTCTTTCGGCTTGAACTTCTGCTGGCTACCTGCGTTTCTCGCGCTCCGGGCGCAACGGGCAGGTGAACGTACAAGACCTTTCTTCCGGCCAGGCTGCTGCCTTTGAGGTGGTTCCATCCGCGAAGCATTTTGGCGGAGACGCCGAAATTCTCGGCTACCGACTCCACCGTATCGCCTTTGCGCACCTGGTAGCGCATGGTCGCGTGGGCGTAGGTGCTGGTATCGCGTCTGTTTGCTGGGCGCGATGGGGATGATCAGACGGCTCTCGGGCGCGAGCGCTTCGTTGTAGGAAGACCCCATACGAACCCCCGTACGAACCCCGATTCGAAACGACTTTCAGGCCAGCCTTCGAACCAGCATTCGAACTCACGCTCGAACCCGCCTTCGAACCAGACTCCGAACTATCGCTCAGGTCATTGGCTTCGGCTATGGCGGTTGGCGTGGTGTGATAGGTGCGGGCTATTGAGGCCAGGGTTTCTCCGCCTTGCACTTTGTGATAACGCCAGGAGACGCGCTTGTCGACTGGAATCGCGGCGACCGCGGTTTGAAACTTGGCGGCGGTTCCGGCGGGCACGTGGAGCTCGAAATCTCCTTCTTTGCCGGGCAATTTCGGGGTGGTTAGGCGGAGCAGGCTGGGGTTCAGGTCGAGCAAGTCGGAGGCGGTGGCATCCACGCACTCCGCGGCTAGGCGGAGATCGATGGGATAGTCGATCTTGATGGTGTCGTAGGGAACGGGCTTTTCCTTCACCACCGAATCCAGTCCGTATTGCGCGGGATTCTTGGCCATGATGGTTACGGCCACGATGATGGGGACGTAGTTGCGGGTTTCCTTGGGCAGCACGTTGCGGCGGTAGAGTTCCCAGAAATCGGCGTAGCCGGTGCGCTTGACCGCGCTCTGGACGGTGCCCGGTCCGGAGTTGTAGGCGGCCATGGCCAGGTACCAGTCTCCGAACTCGTTGTAGAGATCTTTCAGATGGTGCGCGGCGGCGCGGGTCGCCTTTTCGGGATCCTGGCGGTCATCGACCCACCAGTTGCGCTCTAGTCCGTAGCCGTGGGCGCGGCTGCCCATGAACTGCCACATGCCGCGAGCGCCGGCTCGGGAAACCGCCAGGGGATGGAAGCCCGATTCCGCCTGCGCCAGGTAGATCAGGTCTTGCGGCACTCCCTCTTCGCGGAGGGTGCGGCGGATCATGTCCTCGTAGCGTCCGGAGCGGGCCAGAGCGCGTTCCAGTGTGCCGCGTCCGCGGCTGGAGAAGTAATTGATGTAGCCGGCGACCTGGTCGGTCATGGCTAGCGGCAGGTCGGAATGGGTGGATTTAAGTTCGGCCTCGGCTTTTGCTTTGACGTTTTGGTCGACGGTGGGAGTGAGTTCGTTGGCCTCGTCGATCGGGGCCGGTTCCGACTTTTGCTCGGCAAAACCATCGCCTTGCTGCAGGGCGGCGAGTTCGAGGCTGTTGATGCCGTCGAGAATGCGGTCGAGTTCGCGCTGCAGGCGGTCGTCTGATGGACGATCGGACGATGGATGATCGGATGATTGAAGATCGGAGCGGAGATCGAATCCGCTGCCCAGCAGTTGGTTGAAGGCGGAGTCGAAATTCTGTTTCGCCGCTTCGAGGTGGCCGGCGCGATAGTTATCCTGCCCTGCCTGGTATTCTTTTTCGACGCGGGCGATCAGGTCGCCAACGGGATCGACCTCGAGCGCTTGCGGAACCTGCGGCTTCGATTGGGGCTCAGCCGCGGCTGTGGCGGGCTTCTGCTGATGCGGAGCAGGCGGGCGGCTGGCCGCAATCACGGCTGGAGCCTGGGCCTGAGCGGGAGGCATGAAAGATGACGGCTTCTGGGCACTCTGGCAGGCGAGGGTCGCCGCCAATGGGGCGGAGAGAATGATCGCCAGATACGAGTTAGAATAAAGCCTCATATTTCAAAAACTTACCGCAACGCTCTCGGGCGCAATCCAGCGTACCTCAGTAGTATGGCTCAGTAGTATGAGATGGTACTATCGCAAAATTCGTTGGGTCAACACTACAAAAGACATATGTACCCCGTTACTTTGGGGACTGGAGGGCCATGTTACCCGAGGCTGGCAGGGGATGCAACGGGGCAGTGAGGGCGGGGCGGGAGGGGCGTCGGACTTTTTCCCTGAGGCTTGAAGAGAATCGGTTGCCGCCGTCGAGTCTTTTGCGATTCCCGATTCATCGAAAGCGGATATGAAAGCCATACAGATTAAGCAAACAGGTGGGCCGGAAGTGATGGAACTGGTGGACTTGCCGGTTCCGCAACCGAAATCGAACGAGGCCGTCGTGAAGATACAGGCGGCGGGCGTCAACTATATCGACGTCTATAACCGCGAAGGGCGTTACAAGGCGCCGCTGCCGTTTGTTTTGGGACAGGAGGCGGCGGGCGTGGTTTCGGCGGTGGGCTCCGACGCGCGGGAGGTCGCTGTCGGCGATCGGGTGGCTTACTGCTCAGTGCTTGGGAGCTATGCGGAGTACGCTGCGGTGCCAGCCGACCGTCTGGTGAAGATTCCGGCTGGAGTGGGAGAGCGCGAGGCTGCGGCCGCCATGCTGCAGGGGATGACGGCGCACTACCTGTCTCACGATACTTATCCGCTGAAGAAAGGCGAGACGGCGTTGATTCATGCCGCTGCCGGCGGAGTGGGGTTGCTGCTGGTGCAGATGGCGCACAACATAGGGGCGCGGGTGATTGCGACGGTTTCGACCGAAGAGAAAGCCAAGCTGGCGCGAGGGGCGGGAGCGGACGAGGTCATTTTTTATGCGCAGGCTGATTTTGAGGCGGAGACGAAACGGCTGACCGGCGGCAAAGGCGTGGATGTGGTGTATGACTCGGTGGGGAAGACGACGTTCGAGAAGGGTCTGAACCTGCTGCGTCTGCGGGGCATGATGGTGCTGTTCGGAAGTTCGGGTGGGGTGGTCGCGCCGATTGATCCGATGGTGCTGACGCAGAAGGGATCAATCTTTTTGACGCGGCCTATGCTGGCGCATTACATCGTCAGCGCGCAGGAGATTGCAGCAGCGTGCCGCGGCGGTGTTCGGCATGATTCGCGACGGCAAGCTCAAGTTGCGGATCGAACACCTGTATCCGCTGGCGCAGGTGCAGCAGGCGCACCGGGATCTTGAAGGGCGGAAGACTACGGGGAAGTTGCTGCTGCTGCCGTGACTCGCGCCATTCGCCAGTGGAATGGTCGAACAGGAATTTGGGCAGCGACGTGGATGACGAATCAGCCGCGATTTGCGGCATCGCCAAAGCGATGCCCTGATACGAAACCTGTAAGATCACATGCCGTTTGTGGAATTGAAAAACTCGCCGCATGCGCCTTCCGTCCGGCCGGTTCAGATTCATTACAGAGATGTGGGTAGCGGGCGGCCGGTGGTGTTCTTACATGGTGGGTGGGGTTATGGGGTGTATCCCATCGATCGCAAATTCAAATTCAAATTGAGGACCGGCAGATCGAGGCATTGGGGGAGCACGTCCGCTTTGTAATTCCGGATCGGTCGGGCTTCGGGCGTTCGGTGCGATTGTCGCGGCAGATGCCGACGGACTTTCATCGCCGGGCAGCGGAGGAGACGCTGCTGGTATTGGATGCGCTGGGGATCGAGCGCGCAGTTCTCTGGGGACACAGCGATGGAGCGGTTATAGCCGCGATGATCGGGCTGTCGGCGCCCGAGCGGTGCGCCCGGCTGATTCTGGAAGCATTTCATTTCTATCGGAACAAGCCCAGCTCGCGCAGTTTCTTCACGCGATTTGCTACTCATCCGGAGGAGGTAAGTGAAAAGGTAAAAGAGTTGCTGGTGGCGGATCATGGCGCGGAGCAATGGAGGAAGGTGGTACAGCGGAATTGCCGGGTCTGGTTGAAATTGGCGGCCCAGAGTGAGCGGCTGGGCGAGGATCTATATGACGGGCGGCTGAGCGAGTTGAAAGTGCCGGTGACATTTATGCACGGGAGAGGCGATCCGCGAACCGAGCCGGGAGAGATGGAGCGAGCGCACGGAATGATTGCTGGCGCGGAGATGCGTTTTATCGAGAATGGGCGGCATAGCCCGCATAGCGAAAGCGTGTCTTGGCGGGAGTGCAATGGGATTCTCCGGGAATTGCTGGCAGGGAAGTAGTTCTTGGCTTGCCCGCGCTTACGTCTTGGATAAATGGCTGTGCTCTACCTCAGTGGAACAGATTGCTGAAAAACGCCTTGCGCGCGCCGCGGGTTCCTCAGCGGCTAAAGCCGTCGTTGAATTTGCGGCACTTGCGGCGCGGCTGAAGCTGCGCCCCTTCAAAACGAAGTCACAAACCCGAGTTTTTCAGCACTCTGCAAAGCCGATTCTGAGAGCGGCCTATTATCGCAGCGGTGAAACCGCTGCGCCACCCAAAATCACGTCGCACACCATCCTCTCCGCGATTTGCCGGACTTCGTCCGGCGGGGCAGACGAGGGCGTCCGCCCCTACGCGGGCTTTTCCTGGTTAGGGTTTTTTCTTTCTTGAATAATTTTTCAGGTAGGCGGGCAATTCCTGCTTGCAGCGTTCGTCTCGGATCGGCGCGCCGGAATTCATCTCTAGTGGAATCACTCCTGCCCAGGTCGAGAATGCGTAGTCCTCAGCGTCGTCTACCGGAGGGCCGACTCGGACTTTCGCTGAGAATTCATTGATTGGAAGGCGCAGGACGGACGTTGCCTTCAGCTCTTTTTCGTTGGGCTGGCGCGAGTCGTCCCAGCGATCCGGGAATGATGTGCTCGCTCAGCGCGCGCAGGGCTGCGAGTTTTTCTGCCGGATCGTCAACCAGCGTTGCCGTGCCCAGAATCATCACCGAGCGGTAGTTCATCGAGTGATTGAAGACGGAGCGGGCGAGCACTAATCCATCGACCAGCGTGACCGTGACGCAGACGGGGACGCCCTGTTCGAGATGGCGCATCATGCGGCTGGCGGGCGAGCCGTGGATGTAGAGCACGTCTCCGTCGCGGCCGTAAGACATGGGGATGACGAAGGGCTGGAGTCGGAATTGGAATTGGCGACGAAGCCGACGTGGCAGAGGAGAGCTTCGTCGAGAATTTGGTTGACGGTGTCGCGGTCGTACACCGCCCGCTGCGGTTCGCGCACTACGCGCGTGCGTGCGGTTGGAGTGGGATTGCTGGAGTTTAAGCTGGTGGACATGGAACTGACTTCCTAGGCAGGCGCCAAGAGTGGTGACGGGGAATTCTAGCAGGTCGGAGGTCGCGGTACGTGCTTGCGGCTACAGCAGCCCGCCGGTCTTTATCGCCAAGGTGTTGAGCGCCATCTCCAGTTTCGTGATGGCCTCGCCGAGTTCGGGATGATTTCCGAGCTTCTGCTGCAGTTCCTTCAGAATCTTGTGGGCACTGGCGACGTGCTCTGCCGCCTGGACTGGATCTTGCTCGGGCTTCGGTTCGCTCGGTGTTGGCATGGTTATTTGCTCCCCGGTACAACTTCAATTCTATATGGGATCGGCGACGCTGCTGCAGGGCTTGGCAATCTTCCGCCTGTAGAGCGGGCTTGCCCCGTCTTCTGGCGCCGAGACGCGGCAAGCCGTGTCTCTACGGGAGATCGGATGCCCCGATGCGCGATGGGCTGCCGAGCTGCGCTCGGCTTGGACGGGGTCCTTCGGCTCCGCTCAGGACAGGCTCCGCCCCGTCCCCACACGATCACTTACGCCGGCTTTTCCCTGACGGCTTTGGCTGCTCTTCCAGCACCGCGAACTGGATTTTCTTCTCCACCGGATCGATGCGGTCTACCAGCACGCGCACGCGATCGCCCAGACTGTAGGTTTTGCGCGAGCGCTGGCCGATGATTTGGCGCGTGTCTTCGTGGTAGGTGTAGCGGTCATTCTTATCGCCATCGGTTAGCGTGTTTAGGGGGACGAGGCCTTCTACGAAGAGGTCGGTTAGTTCTACGAAGAATCCGAATTTGGTTACGCTGATGATTAGGCCGTCGAAGTCTTCGCCGATGCGGCTTTCCATGAATTTCATTTTTTTCCATTCCATCAGGCCGCGTTCGGCTTCGTCGGCACGGCGTTCGGATTGGCTGGATTCGTCGGCGATGTTGTGGAGTTCTTCGGGCGCGATGGGGCCGCCGAGAGGCGTGAGCGCTTGCTGATGGGCGTCGCGGTCGCGGCGCTTGGACCAGGGGGATGGCGGCTCCGCCGCTGCGGTCGCGGGCAAGGTAGGGGTTCTTCTGACGTGTGCAAGACGCATTCGCTTCGCTCGTCGTTCCGCTTCGCTCAGGATGACAAACTTGCGGGGCATGACGATATCCCCACGGGACTTCTCCATCCAACTTCTCGGCCGATTCTCGCAGCACTTCTTTCAGGATGCGGTGCACGATCAGGTCGGGATAGCGGCGGATGGGCGAGGTGAAATGGGTGTAGGTGGTGGCGGCTAAGGCGAAGTGTCCGCGATTTTCTTCGGAGTAGCGGGCCTGTTTCAGCGAGCGCAACATGAGGAAGCTCAGGATTCTTTCTTCCGGCTTGCCGGCGATCTTCTCCGTGAGCTTCTGATACATGCGCGGGGTGATGTGGACTTCTTTGGGCACTTCGATTTCGCGGACGCGCTTGCCGGTGCCTCGGGCTTCGCGGCGGTCGGCTTTTAGTTGCACGCGCTGGATGGGCAGCGCGCCTACTCCTAGCGAGTATCCGAAAGTGGCGGCGATGACTTCGAAGTCGTAGACGCGTTTGGCGTCGGGCTTTTCGTGGATGCGGTAGAGCGAGGCGATGCGTTTGTTTTCCAGATAGTGCGCTACGGATTCGTTCGCCGAGAGCATGAATTCTTCGATTAGGCGGTGGGCGATGTTGCGCTCGGATCGCGTGATGCTCTTCATCATTCCGAGTTCGTCGAACTCGATGACTGGCTCGGGGAGATCGAAATCGATCGATCCTCGGCGTTTGCGCTTGCGGTTCAGGATCATGGCCAGATCGCGCATGCGTTCGAAGTGCTCGACTTGGGCGGCGTATTCGCGGCGGGCTTCGGCTTCTCCTTCGATTACGGCATTCACGGCGGTGTAGGTCATTCTCGCAGCGGAGCGGATTACGCCTTCATTGATTTCATAGCCGACGATCTCGCCGTGGTGGTCAATCTCCATGGTGCAGGAGAGAACGAGGCGGTCGACTTCGGGGCGCAGGCTGCAAATGTCGGTCGAGAGTTCTAACGGCAGCATGGGGACGGCGCGGTCGGGGAAATAGACGCTGGTGCCGCGCAGACGGGCTTCCTGATCGAGCGGCGAGTTGGGGGTTACGTATTGGGCGACGTCGGCGATGTGGACTTGCAGTTCGTAGTTGCCGTTTTCGAGTTGGCGGACGTGGACGGCGTCGTCGAAATCGCGCGCGGTTTCGCCATCGATGGTGACTATGGGAAGCTCGCGGTAGTCGCGGCGGTGGCGCAGGGCGTCGGCGGGAATTTCGGATTCGCTGCCAGATTGGATCGCTTGGGCTTCTTCGATCACTTCGGGCGGGAAGCGGTGGGGCAGGTGAAACTTGCGGATCATGATCTCGACGTCGACTCCGAAGTCGTCTTCTTCGCCGAGAATTTCGATCACGCGGCCGCGCGGTTGCTGCGTGGCGCTGGGCCAGTCGGTGATTTCCACGTCGACTACTACGCCTTCTAGATCCTGCCAGTCGGTGTGGACTGTGGCTTCTTCGCCGATGACGCGGTCTTGCGACTTTTGATCTGTGCCACGACTTGCTCCCTGTGGTTGCCTCTGCTGCGCTCGCTGTCGAGAGCAACCTCAGGCGGCCACAGAGGCGGGGACGTGCGGATTTCCATCCCTGGCGGAATTACGATTTCCTGCGTTACTTTTTCGTCGATGGGCTTGACGTAGTTGTGGCGGTGTCCGTAGTGGAAGATGCCGACCACGGTCGGGTGCGCACGTGACAGGGAGCGGACGATACGGCCTTCGGCGCGGCCGTCGGTGCGGACGGCGGAGACTTCGACCAGGACGCGGTCGCCGTGCATGGAGGACCCGATGGCATGCGGAGGAATGAAGACATCGCCGGCGAGGCGGGCCTTGAGACTGGCATCGAGCGAAGTGGCTTCGGGAATCACGAAGCCGAAGCCGTCGCGATGCATGGTCAGGCGGCCTACGAGCAGGTTGCGTCCCTTGGGCATCAGTTCTCAGTTCCCAGTTCTCAGTTCTCAGTCTTTGGCTCAGTTACTGAGAACTGAGAACTGGGAACCGAGAACTAAAATCAGCGCAGGTACTTCTCTTCCAGAATTCTCCGGTGATGCAGCTCGTGTCCGGCGATTATGAAGGCCAGGGCGCGCACCGTTACTTCGTTCTTGTTGGCCACGCCTCGTCGGGTCCAGGCGGGCTCGTCGAGATTGCGAAACAGGGAGATGGTAGCGCGTCGGACGGCGATGTAGTCCTCGATCAAGTCGGCCAGCGAACGGCGCGCGAATGGGGCGTTGCGGACGTAGTCGTCCTGCTCGAAGCCTTCGATCGGAGTCTGGTCACCACGCGAAATGCGCAGGGCGCGGTAGCTCATGATGCGCTCGGTATCGTTGATGTGGCCGAGCACTTCCTTCAGGCTCCACTTGTCGGGCGCGTAGCGGAGATCGCCGTCGGCCTCGGTGCGTCCGGAGAGAAGGAGAACCATCTGGCGGCGCTGGTCCTCGAGCGCGGCGAGCACGTCGTTGTCCTTGACCAGGGAGATGTAGTGATCGTGGTAGGGAGAGTATTCTCCGGGCTGGGGCCGGACGGTCGCGGTTGAGTCGTTTGAGTTGAAGTCTGATTCCTCGCAGGGATGGCACTCGATTTTAGAGCTTGCGGAAAAGTCGGATTGCATTCTTGTGCAGCCCGCAGCGGCTAAAGCCGCGCCCCTTCAAAACAGATCAAATCCGAGTATGTCCGCACGCCGTTTAGCTGTGCCCCACGGCTCCATACTATCGCGACATGATCGCGACGCAAGTATTGCGATAGAAGAATTACCGTTGGCTGGCAGGGGTTACATGATCGATGCATGGTCGAAGGTGCAATTCTGAGAGGCGAACCACAAGGGGAAATATGAAAATCAATAAGAATGCTGGATTTCCACAAGCATAGGGGTCACTCGGGAGTACAATTCGCTTTGGCCCCCGAAATGCGGCGGTGATCCAAAATCCGTTAATATAAGGAAAGGATTTCGACGACAATGTGGAAGCCCACGAATCAACCTGCGACGCCCTCCCGGCCAAGTGAGCCGGAGCGTCCGAGCACGACCACTGCGACGACGGCACCGCTTATGAGCACGAACGAGCCCGCGACTGTGCCGCGCCCAGTTACGACCACCACTTCGGACCAAGCCACGATCGGTAAGTCGCTGGTAATTAAAGGTGAAGTGACCGGTTCCGAGTCTCTGTATATCGATGGCCGGGTGGAGGGATCGATCAACCTCTCCGGCAATCGCGTAACCATCGGCCGCAATGGAGTGGTGGCGGCAAACATCAGCGCGCGAGAAATCGTGGTGCTCGGCAAGGTGCGGGGTAACCTGACGGCGAGCGACCGGGTGGATATCCGCAGTGACGGTTCGCTGACCGGCGACGTCGTGGCGGCGCGCATCTCGATTGAAGACGGCGCGTTCTTCAAGGGCGGCATCGACATCCGCAAAGCGGGAACAGCGGGAGCGAAGACCGACTCGAAGCCGGAAGAAGTGGCGAAGAGTCCCGCGACTGCGTCGCCGGAACCATCGATGGCGGCGCGCGCGTAGGCATCAGCTCCCGGGCGCTCGGATTTCGGTTCAGCCGGTGAACGAGTTTGACGGAAAGGGCATCCTCAAGTTTTGAGGGTGCCCTTTTGTTTTGGAGATTGTGCCCCGTTGGCGCAGTGATTAAAGGATCGGTGAAACCTTTCGACGTTAGATACGTCTGTTCTGAGCAAGGAGGAGTTCCATGGACCGCAGGGATTTTATAAAGCGTTCATTCATGGCAACCGCTGTTTCCGCGTGTTCGTCCTTGTTCCCACTTCCGGCACTGGCGAGCGCTACTCCCAAGCGCATTTTGGTCCTCGGGGGCACGTTCTTCTTAGGCCCCGCACTGGTTGAGGCTGCAGTGTTGGAGGGACATACGGTTACGCTGTTCAATCGTGGCATTACCAATCCAGATCTGTTTCCGCACCTTGAGAAGCTCAGAGGGTTCCGCAGTAGCGATGCCGGAGACCAGGACTTGTCTTCGCTGGCCCGGAGACACTTCGACGTAGTGGTGGACGTATGGCCGAACGACCCTGCCATCGTAGCCTCGGCAGCGGAATTCCTTAAGGACCGAGCCCCGCATTATCTGTATGTCTCCTCGGTTGCTGCATACGACACCAAAGAGTTCGACAGGGCCGGTATCGAGGAGAATGCTCCGCTGGAAGATTGGAACGGTCACGGGCGGAAATACAACCGGGGTAAAGCAGAAAGCGAAAGACGGCTCCGCGCAATACTCGGCGAGAGACTCACCATCGTGCGGCCCGGTCCGATCAAGGGAGATCGCGACGATACTCCGGACTTACTCGCATGGCTGATCCGTGCGCAAAACGGAGGACGCCACATCGCCCCCGGAGACGGTCGCGACCCGGTTGAAATGGTGGATGTGAAGGATGTAGCGCGATTCCTGGCGCTTGCGATTGACCGCTCCCTCTATGGCACCTTCAATGTGACGGGAAGAGCCTTGACTTTCCGCGAATTCCTGGATGCCTGCAAGGCGGCGACTCGATCTGACGCCGAATTCGTGTGGATCCCGCAAGACTTCTTGCATCAGCATCAGCTTGAAACGGACTCCGTCTTGGGCTTATTCGCCGGAAATTTCCCCTTCTGGCGCCCCGCCGGGGCTAAACCGGGCCTCTACCAAGTCAGCAGCGAAAAAGCTTTTCGCGCAGGATGGCGAACGAGAGCTTTTGAGGAGACTGCCTGCGATTGTTTGACTTCATTCCGTTCGCGGAGTGAGACCTTGGACTGGACTGACTATCTTTCTGCGGACAAAGAGAAGCAAGTCCTAGATGCTTGGGCGCATCACCCTTCATAATCAACTTGTCCGAAGGGGCCGGTAAGACACGGCTGGACCTGCTGATTGCGAATGCGGTGACTTTTAAACACGGCTCCCTATGGCTCCTTGCCGGTCGCCATCGTTTCCGCGGTTTCGCTCGCGGCGACGCCTGGGAAAGCAGCGGATCTTTTCCTGCGCAGGTCTGCCGGCAATTCCGAACGCAACAACCAGAGTCCTGCGGCGACGGCTGCGGCCCAGGTTAAGGAGCCGAGCGCGAGGGCGAGAAGATCGGCGCGGCGGCTGCCATCGAGCGCGATGGTGCGCATGACTTCATAACTCAATCCGCCGGAAACGGCGCCCACCAGCGCCGCCTTGCCTAATTCTTTCCAGTTCAATCCGCCGAGCGGCACCATGCCGCGAATATGCAGGAGCAGGGCTATGGCCAGGGCGTTGGCGGTGATGCCCAGGTCGGAGGCGATGGCTAGTCCGGTGACGGACAGCGTCCGAAAAAACAGCGCGTACATGGGTAGAGAGGCGACGGTGATCAGGCTGGTGGCGATCATCGGAGTCAGGGTATTGCCCGAAGCATAAAACGCGCGGGCATAGAGCGCCTGACTGGACCACAAAGCCAGCGAGAGCGAAAA
This sequence comes from uncultured Acidobacteriaceae bacterium, assembly GCA_963725245.1. Lineage (GTDB taxonomy): Bacteria > Acidobacteriota > Terriglobia > Terriglobales > Acidobacteriaceae > Acidiflorens. Next base: position 20,488 of record CAVRYC010000028.1, read on the forward strand.
CCAGAAAAAGTAGATGGCGGTGGATTCGGAATCCGCAAAGGTGAAATGCCCGCGGCGATAGACGAGATCGATGAGCGGGACGGCGATGGCCATCATCCATCCGGTGATCAGCAGCGACGCAGCCGTGATGCGATAGACGGAAGCATTCACGGTGGCGGCGAATTCCTCGAACTTTTTTTCTCCGAACAGGCGGGAGAAAAAGGGGAGCGACGCCTGGCCGACGGCTTGTCCGAGAATGGCGATGGGAACCGCGAAGAGACGCTTGGCGTAGTTCAGCCTTGCGATGTCGCCGATTCCGCTGGAGGCGAAGTAGCGGAGGATCCAGTCGTCGGCGGTGACCAGCGAGACGCCCAGCATCAGCGGGATGGAGAGGCGCACCCACTCGCGGAAGGCGGGATTCTCCACATCGAACGAAGGGCGGTAGCCGGTGCCGATCTTGGCTGCTCCGAGAGCGTTGATCAGAAATGGTCCGGCAATGCTGCCGGCGAGCGCGCCGAAGGCTAGGGAGGCGATTCCCATCTGGCGTCCTGCGATCACTCCACCGCCGATGATGAACACGTTGTAGATCAGCGGACCGAATGCCGGCAACAAGAATAGACGGTGCGAGAGCAACACCGCCGAAACGACTCCCCCTACATAAAAGAAGATCTGCGCCGGTAGAAGAATGCGCGTGAGATGAACGCAGAGTCGCAGTTGCTCGGGCGTGAAGCCGTGGAACATCCAACCGGCGAACTGCGGGGTGAAGATCTCGGCGAGGATGGTGCCGGCGATCAGCACCGTGGTCATCACGGTAATGATGATGGAGAAGGTTTTCTGGGCATCCTGCTCGCGCTTTTCCGCCAGAAACCGGGTATAGATGGAGATGAATGTGATGGAGGCGGTGCCGCCGGCGACGATGTAGTTGAGCCAGTCGGGCAGGGTGAAAGCGGCGACGTAGGCGTCGGTCTGCTGTCCGGCGCCGAAGGCGTAGGCGATGTAGGCCTCGCGGATGTATCCGATCACGCGCGAGAGCGTGATGGTCGTCATCATCAGCAGCGTTGCCGAGAAGGCGGTGTGCTGGTGCGATGGGCGGAAGAAGCGGAGCAGACGCATCCTTCGCAGATTAACGCATCTGGCGGCTGTTCGTGTAGGGACGGGCGTCCTCGCGAGCCTGCCCTGAGCGAAGTCGAAGGGTCCAAGTCGAGCGAAGCTCGGCAGCCGTCGGGGATCACAGCGAGTTTAGACTCGCTGCCGAGCGCCGGCTCTTCGCGGGCGAGGCGCCCGCGTCCACACGATTCCAGAAGAGACCATCCTCTACATATTTGAAATATCTAGACTTGCCTGTTGATATTCGTTTTACCTGTTGTGCATTGTCATCCCGCCGCGTAAGCCACATAGTGCCCGCAGAAACGGAGGCACTATGGCTACTTCATTTGCAGATTTTGCGGAGCAGACTAACCCTAAGACTTTGGCCGAGGCTCGGCGCGCCGGGTTCCGGCAGGCTACGCGGGTCCACGGAAGTTTTCTGGCTGCCGCCGAGAAGCGGGCTCTCGTCTGGATGGCCGAGCGCATGCCTGTCTGGGTCAATTCCGACCACCTGACCGTGCTCGGCTTTGCCGCCCAGATCGCGACTGGCGTTTGCTACGCCTTGGCTGCCCATGACCGCCGCATGCTGCTTGCGGCCATTGTGTGTCTCGCGGTGAACTGGTTCGGCGACAGCCTGGACGGAACTTTGGCGCGCGTGCGCCAGCAGCAGCGGCCTCGTTACGGCTTCTACGTGGACCACATCATCGATTCCATCGGCGCGGTGGCGATGATGGGCGGGCTGGCGCTTTCCGGATACATGCATCCGGTGATTGCGACTGGGTTGCTGATTGCGTTTCTGTTGCTTTCCATCCAGTCGTATCTGGCGACCTATACGCTTGGCGAATTTCATCTTTCGTTGTGGCGCTTCGGGCCGACCGAGTTGCGCGTTCTGCTGGCGGCGGGCAATCTGGCGCTGTTTCGTTGGGCATGGGTGATTCATGGGCGCTATCGGCTATTTGATATTGGCGGCGCGATTGGATTGGCCGGGATGCTGCTGATGCTGGTGGTCGTCACCCTGAAGAATACGGTGCGGCTTTACCGGGAAGAGAGAATTTTATGAGCAGTTCTCAGTTCCCGGTTCTCAGTTCTCAGTGGGATCGTCGGACTTTTCTCCGCTGGATTAAGTTCAATGCCGTTGGCGGCGATCGGCATCGGCGTGCAGTTGGCTGCGCTGGCCATTTTTCGTTCCTGGATGAAGCTGGATTATCTTTTGGCTACGGGGCTGGCGGTCGAGATTGCGGTGATCCACAACTTTTTGTGGCATGCGCGCTTCACCTGGGCGGATCGGCCGGCTCCGCGGCGGGTGCACTCGCTGCTTAGGCTGGCCAAATTCAACGCCAGCAACGGGGCGGTTTCGATTGCCGGGAACCTGGCTGCTGATGCGGCTGCTGGTCGGCGAGGTTAAGTTCAACTATGTTGCTTCGAATGTTATTGCGATCGTCGTTTGTTCGCTGGTGAATTTCCTGCTCAGCGACCGGTTTGTGTTCGAGGCAGAGGCTGATCCAGCCCCGATCTCTACCTCGCGGGCGTGAAAGCTGCGCGATCACACCGCTCAACTCGTCGGCCTTTTGTCATCCCGAACGAAGTGAGGGATCTGCAGTTCGCGGCAAAATGCAGATCCCTCACTTCGTTCGGGATGACAATCCGTAAAAAGTTATGGCGTGTGGGATGCTCCGAGCCGTGCCCTCCCTTCAACTGCCCAGCTCGTTCGTGGCTGTGGCCCGAGGGACGGGCGTCCATGATTTGCGCTGAACTAGGCGACCTGTAGGGCTTGTCCTTTTGGGGGTTACGCCGCGATCAAACCCGGGATATACTGTTCATAGCTGCTATGCGCTCGAACGGCTACATTTCGCTTGTTGGGGCGTGCTGGATCGAGGGACGCGCTTGTCCTCGCCGGTACCTTTCCGTGCTGCCTTCGCACGTGCGCGCCAATCTCTTTGGCTGCGACTAATTTCTTCCCTTCTTTGCTCAGCTAATCGCTTTGGCCTATGCGCTTTGGCTTTTAGCTCTTATGCAAGCAGCCTATCTCCGTGGTCGCTGCTCGAATCCGGCCCGAAAAACCACTGAGAACTAGACCGGGAACTGAGAACCGGGAACTAATTTGGAGGACTCCATGACCACCAAGACTTTGACCGTCGGCCCCAAGCTCATGACTGCGATTCCTGGCCCTAATGCCCTGCGCGTTCTCGCGGGCGATGAAAAATACATTTCGCCTTCCTACACGCGCTCTTATCCGATGGTTGCCAAGCGCGGGCGCGGGATTGTGGTCGAAGACGTGGATGGCAATGAGTTCTTCGATTTTTCCGCTGGGATTGCCGTGACCTCGACCGGCCATTGCCATCCGGAGGTGGTTGCGGCCATTCGGAAGCAGGCGGGCGAACTGATCCACATGTCGGGCACCGACTTCTATTACGAGGGCATGGTGACGCTGGCCGAGCGGCTGTCGAAGATCGCGCCTATGCCGGGGCCGCACAAGTTTTATTACGGAAACTCCGGCGCCGAAGCCATCGAGTGCGCCTTGAAGCTGGCGCGCTATCACACCAAGCGGCAGCAGGTCATCGCCTTCTTCGGCGCTTTCCACGGACGGACCATGGGCGCGCTCTCGCTGACGGCCTCGAAGCCGCAGCAGAAGCGCCGCTTCTCGCCGCTCGTGCCTGGGGTTACGCACGTGCGCTATCCCGATGTGTATCGGGGCTGTGCGGGCGGTCCGCAGGATTCCGAGAGATTGGCTCTCGGTTGCGCGCGCTTCATCGAAGACAAACTGTTTAAGACCGTGCTCGCGCCGGAAGAAGTCGCGGCCATTTTTGTCGAGCCGATCCAGGGCGAAGGCGGATACGTCATCGCTCCGACGATCTTCATGCAGGAACTGCGCCGCATCTGCGACCAGCACGGCATCCTGCTGGTGGTGGACGAAGTGCAGAGTGGCATGGGCCGCACGGGCAAATGGTTTGCGGTCGAACACACGGGCGTGCATCCCGACATTGTTTGCATCGCGAAGGGCATCGCCTCCGGGATGCCGCTCGGCATCACCATGAGCAAGGCCGACATCATGGATTGGGTCCCCGGCTCGCACGCGTCGACTTTCGGCGGCAACCCGGTCTGCATTGCCGCCGCGCTGGCCACGCTGGATGTGATCGAGAAAGAAGGGCTGCTGCGGAACTCGCAGGAAGTCGGCGACCACATGCTGAAGCGCATGGCGAGCTGGCCGAAGAAGCATAAGATTGTGGGCGACGTCCGCGGACGCGGCTTGATGATCGGCGTCGAGATCGTGAAAGACCAGACGACCCGCGAGTATGGCGCCAGCGAGCGCGATCGCGATCGTGCAGCGGGCGTTCGAGCGCGGCATTCTGTTTCTAGGCTGCGGTCCGAGCACGATTCGCATTGCGCCGCCGCTCATTGTCACCAAGGACGAAGCCGACGTTGCCATGGATGCGCTGGAAGAGTCGATCGCGAGCGTTGAAGCTTCGACCCGTTGAAATCTTAGAGCGTTGAAATTTAGAGCGTTGAAATTTTGATCATTGAAGCTGAGAAGAACCGTAATCGCCGGAGATGCGCCATGCGGACCGGAACCGTGGAATCGATTCATCTTGCCTCCGCCGCCCAAGGGCCGATGGAATCGGTTGCTCAGGCGGCGGCGATTCCGGGCGCGGGGCTTGAGGGTGATCGATACGCGCTGAAGCTGGGCACCTTCTACAAGCCCAAGCCGGATTACGAACTCACGCTGATTGAGGCGGAGGCGATTGAGGCGCTGCGGCGCGACTATCAGGTCGAGCTTGCTGCCGGCGATGCTCGCCGCAACATCGTGACTCGCAACGTGCCGCTGAATCACCTGGTAGGGAGGGAGTTTGCCATCGGCGATGTGCGCATTCGCGGCATCCGCCTGTGCGAACCTTGCGATCACTTGCAGAAAATAACTGGGAAGCCGGTGATCAAGGGCCTGCTGCACCGCGGGGGATTGCGGGCTCAGATTCTCACGCCGGGGACGATTCGCGTCGGCGACGAGGTTAGCGTCATCGCGTAGAGACGCGGCTTGCCGTGTCTCTGCGCTTGCGTGCGGACCGATTTCGGTGCCCAGCCCCTAAAGGGGCATTTAATTTCGAAGAACTTACGGTATCGCTAAAGCGATACCCTGATACGAATCCTGCGTCGTCAGAGCGATGCGCTGATGCGAGAACCCGGGTTTTTCCGCAGCAACAGAAATTCTTCCTGGAAGAGGCCCCGCGATGCCACGGTTTACATCTCGCACTTTTGTCGTGCTGGCGTTCGCCCTGGTGATTTGGGGCTCTGCTTTTGCCGGCATTCGCGCCGGCCTGCGCGCTTATTCGCCTCGCGAATCTCGCTGATTCTGCGTTTTCTGGTCGCGTCTCTGGTGCTCGCCATCTATGCTGGGGTCGCGCACTTCCGCCGTCCGCTGTTGGGCGACATTCCCGGGCTGGTCCTGACCGGCGCCATTGGAATCACCTTTTACAACCTGGCACTCAATTACGGAGAGACTCGCGTGACTGCGGGCGCAGCCAGCTTGCTGATTGCTTCCACGCCGATCTGGACGGCTCTCGGGGCCCGATTATGGCTGCACGAGAAACTGACTGCGATCGGATGGTGTGGAGTGTTTGTGAGCTTCGCGGGAGTCGCGCTGATTGCCGAGCGGAGAAGGCGGAGGGATCCGCTTGTCATTCTCACTGCAGGCGCTGATCATTCTCGCCGCCGCGGTTGCCAACGGGCTCTACATCATTCTGCAGAAGCATTATTTGGGCAGGTACAGCGCACTGGAATTTACGGCTTACGCGATGTGGTTCGGGACGGCGATGATGCTGCCCTTCGGTAATGGTCTGCTGCACACATTCCGCGCCGCTCCCGCGTCGGCGACGCTGGCGGTCGTCTATCTGGGTATTTTTCCGGGTGCGCTCGCCTATGTTGCTTGGGCCTACGTGCTTTCACACGGCGCCGCCGGACGCACTGCGACGCTGCTGTACGTGATTCCGATCGCGGCCATCGGCATTGCATGGATATGGCTGGGCGAAGTGCCGAGGCTGATCTCACTGGCCGGCGGCGCGGTGGCGCTAGGCGGCGTGGTGATGGTGAACACAGTCGGGAAAAAGAAAATAGAGAAGGCGGCTGAGGCAGCGGCATTGGTGGTTTCGGACGTTGTGAGCTGAAGTGTCGGCGTGAGAACTGGATCCCTTCGACTTCGCTAAGGGCAGGCTCTCCGGGACTTGAATCATTACTTCCACTTTTCCCAGCTCTTCAAGTGCTTGCGGAAAAAGTCTAACTTCGCGCCCCAGCCCTTTAATATGTCCCGGGCTGGATATCTGATACAAGGCAAAGTTTTTCAGCAGCCTGCTAGGCGAGCAGTCTCGCCGCTTCCTTGGCGTAGTAAGTCAGTATTATGCTTGCCCCGGCGCGGCGGATCGAGACGAGCGCTTCCATCATCACGCGCTCCCGGTCGATCCACTGGTTGCGGGCGGCGGCTTCGATCATCGCGTACTCGCCTGATACCTGATAGGCGGCCAGCGGCAGGTCGAAACGGTTGCGGGCCGCGGCAATCACGTCGAGGTAGGGCATGGCAGGTTTCACCATGATCATGTCCGCGCCCTCTTCAATATCCAACTCGATCTCCCGCATCGCCTCGCGAATGTTGGCCGGGTCCATCTGGTAGGAACGGCGGTCTCCGAACTGCGGCGCAGAATCGGCCGCCTCGCGGAACGGGCCATAGAAACCGGAAGAGAACTTCGCCGCATAGGAAAGAATCGGCGTATTTTCGAAGCCCGCGCCGTCTAGCGCCGTGCGAATCGCCCCGACCCTTCCATCCATCATGTCCGAGGGCGCGATGATGTCCACGCCCGAGCGGGCCAGCGAAACTGAGGTGCGCGCCAGCAACTCCAGGCTTGCGTCATTCACGATCTCGTACTCCGCGGTAGCCGGTGGCGCCGCGGCGGCCGCGCCCAGGGACTGCGGTTCCGCTTTTACGATTCCGCAATGCCCATGCGACATGTACTCACAGGCAAACATCGCCCATCACCAACACGTCACGCACTTCACGCTTGATGGCGCGCGCGGCTTTCTGCACGATGCCATCCTCGGCCCAGGCGCCGGTGGCGACTTCATCCTTTTTCTCGGGCAGCCCAACAGGATGACCGACAACACTCCGAGCGCACGCGTGGCGCGCACTTCCTTCACGGCCTCGTCGACCGAGAGGTTGAAGACTCCGGGCATCGAGCGCACTTCTTTCCGGATTCCGGTTCCAGGGCAAATAAATAGTGGATACACGAAGGATTCTGGCGTCAGCCGGGTCTCGCGGACCATGGTGCGCAGCGTTTCAGTGCGCCGCAAACGGCGCATGCGGGTAGTGGGGAAGGCCATAACACGAATTTTAGCAGCAGCGGGCCTTACTGCGAACCGACCAGATATCCAGCAAGTTGGGACTACGTGCG
>CAVRYC010000029.1:0-13814 GCA_963725245.1 uncultured Acidobacteriaceae bacterium
CTAAGTCTGGACTTGCAATGCCGGCGACGCCTTACTGATCATCTCCAAGAGCAGTACCCGGTCAGGCTTGAGCAGTTCGGCGACGCGTTCCTGGCTGACGTTCGCGACGATGATTTGACCAATCTCGGTGCTCACGTTCGAGAAGATCCCCAGGGTCTTCATCTTCTGCGCCTGGAACTGGTTGTCCTCGGTCGGAGTGACGTAGTGCACCGAGCTGGCATTGTAGCGGTGGATCAGGAACAGTTGACTGAGCGTCATCAGCCGCTTCTTGCGGAGCGGCTCGAGGGTGTTCTGGTCGCGAACCGAGAGGATGTTGCGGCCGCGACGATCCTGGATGTTGGCGAAGATTACGTTGGCCAGCTTTTCCCCGCTGGGCTCGTCCAGCAGGCACAACTCCAACAGTTCCGAACCGGCCGTGTGCGGACGCAACTGGACGCGAATTTTCGCCGGATAGTCGCTGTACTTTCTCCACTCCGCGAGCCACTCCTCCAACAGCTTGGTGGGGACCTCGGTCTGAACCAAATGCTGGAACTGCGTCGATCCCTTGCCCATCGCCTTGGTCGCCGCGGTGCGTCCCGACGACGCCATCAAGGCGGCGTCCAGACGTGGTCCTCCGACTAGGGTCTGCGGCGTCCGATAGGGCGACTCCAGCAGTCTGAACTTGCGCTGCAAGCGCGCCAGCGCCAGCATCCCGTCCTGCTTCAATGCGGTCGCGAACTCCTCGGCCGCCAAGCCGTCGATCTGGTGGCCACCGTAGGTGATGAAGTTGAAGACGTAGCCGAGTTTGCCGAGTTCCTCGGGGAAGCGCTTCATCTCCTCGTCGCTCATCCCGGTGGTATCCCAGCTGAACGACGGCGAGAGGTTGTAGGCCAGCATCTTGTCGGGATACTGGGCGTGGATGGCGTGTGCGAACTTCCTGGCCTCCTCGAGATCGGCCGTCTTGGTTTCCATCCACAGTATGTCGGCGAAGGGCGCCACCGCCAGCGACTTGGCGATGGCGTAATCGATCCCGGCCTGGATGTGATAGAAGCCTTCGGGAGTTTTGGGCAGCTCGCAATCCCAGATCACCCGGATGCCCATCGCCTTGGCTCGCTCGCGCACCTCGTAGAAAGACGCGCGTTTTGAGAACGCCAGCCATTGCTCGACGGTCATGTCGAAACGATCGCCCTCGGCGGCGCGGAACTCCAGCACCTCGGCGACCGCCAGCCCAAAGGTCATCAGCCCGGCTTCCGCCCGCCAGATGTCCACATAGCGCGTGTCGATCCTGTCGAGTGCTGCGTCTAGTTCGGTCGCCGACGCGTCCCTGAGAGCTGGGGCACTCTCGACGATCATCGACATAATTCCGACGCGCTCGAGCCAAGCGAAGGCCGCCGCGTACTCGGCCTCGGACAGGGCAAAAAGCAAGTGACCGCGGACCTCTTCGACGCCCAGTTCAAAGAGTTTCCGCAACATCGCTAGATAACCAGCCTTGTAGCTGGGTAGGCCAACGCTGGTGGCGCCGAGGATGAAGGGCTGGTCGCGCTCGTCGCTCCGGCTCTCGATGAAGGTCGCGGACTCGGCATCGGTTCGGGCCACAATGATGCCCGGGACCCGCATGATGTCGAGCTGCAGGCGGGCAGCGTTGAGGCGCTTGATCTGCTCGTCCTCGGCCACCACCACCTTACCGCCCTGGTGGCCGCACTTCTTCGCTCCCGGCTTCTGGTCTTCGATGTGGTAGCCGGGCACCCCGGCCTCGACCATGCGGCGGATCAGATTGCGTACATGCGCGTCCCCACCGTGACCGGTGTCGGCGTCGGCGATGATGAAAGGCCGAAAGTCGATGACCGGGGTTGCCTTGCGCTGTTCTTCGGTCATCCTCATGCGCGCGAAGTGTTGGTTCTTGTCGGCGGTGAGAAGCGCCCGCACCAGTCCGGCGGCCTCGTCTGGCACCTGGCTGAGCGGATAGCTGGCCAGGTCCGGACCCGGATCCTCGGCCAGCGATCCCCGGGCGGACACGGCCCAGCCGCCGAGGTAAATGCCTTCCATTCCCATACGCTTCATCATCACCGCCTGGCCTGGGGAATAGGGACCGAAGGTAGTGATCTGCTTGCGCTGTTCGAAAAGCTCGCGCAACCGTGGGTAGAACTCCTCGGCTGCCTGTCGCGCTACGGAGTAGTCGCCGGAAATCGTGCCCTGCTGCTCGGCCACCTGGCGCGGGGAGTAGAGACGGACGATCCCGTCGAACCGTGGGCTGGTGAACCATTGCCTGGCGGCCTCGACCTGCTGGTCGAACGTCGTCATTGTCGTGATTGTCGGTTCCTGGCTTTCAGTGCTGACTAACATTTTCCGCCTCCAGGGATGATGGCGTTCGTCGCTCTATCGCTTTATCGCTCGATCGCTCCATCAGTGATATTGCCGTTCGGATGTGGTTGCGTTGCGTGTTCTGTTTCACACGAAGCAGGGTTAAGACGTTCTCAAAGCCAACTTGAACCAGCCCGGCGCTTACTTTGTGTCGAGCGACAAGCCAATTTTACCTGAAATGCCCGTTTTACGAGCGCAAACGGACAAGGTGAACTTCAGGGAGTTCACGCCCCGTAAGAAGCCAGTCCATCCGTGCCTTCCTCTGCAATGGATTTTTGTTTTTCCGACGAGATTAAAGATAGATCAAGTGAGGCGCAGTGTCAGCGGCGGCAGTGACAGTCCCTCGACCTCAACTGTCCAGAGATCGCCTCTGTCGGTTGGATGTCCGGACGTGAGCGTTCCGGAACTGACGATTTCCCCCGCGCTCAACGGCTCGGTTGGGAACCGCCGCACGATGGCTGCGCTGAGTTCCGCGAGGCACAAGGCGGGGCTCCTCAAGGAGTTCCTGCCGGATCCTTCTTCCACAAACTCTCCCTTTTTCGACATGCGCACCTTAAATCGCGGCAGTTCGTCCACGCAGCGCGGCGATGCCGTCGGGCCGTTACCTCACCCGCTCTCCGACCACGAGTGCAGCATGGAGTCCGAAGGAGGCAACGAAATCACTGGGCTGAAACTGCCATTCCGGAAAGGGACAATCGATGATTTCGAATCCCACCGCCAGCCAATCCGTGGATGCGAGCGCAGCGGCGGCATCGGGGGCTGCAGCGCCCTCAGTAACGATCGGTTGTTTCAAACCGAAAACGATCTCGGGCTCGATCTTCAGCGAACGGGGATGTGCGATGGTCAGCGTGGCGGAGTTGTGGTCACTGTAATGCACCGTGTCGTCGTACATGTGGGCCCAGACCAGAGTTTCAAGTTTGAGCGCACGCCACATGGCTTTATTGGCATAACCGACCTTGCGGCCGACGGCTCTGTGTCCACCAGCTTCGCGGAACTGCTTGAGGGTTGATTCAACCTCATAAGCCGTGTTGAGGTCGAAACCGGGGCGCCCCGAGGGAGGGATAGCGACCATCGCGCCCGTCTCATATGCGGACAGCAGCTCACGCGCTAAGGATTCAACTTCTATTGTGCGACATAATTGTTCGACTTGTCGACAGTCGGTTCGGCTTTCGGAGTCCAGACGTTCAGCATCTTAACACCAGCCATTGGTCGGCACGTCCCTCCCTAGCAGCCTGTGGTGAGACTCCAGAGCCAAGAACCAGCGCCTGAAGGCGCATTCGAACATGGCCCTTACGGCACGCCTGAAGGCGTGCCTGATCAAATCAGACTTTCACCTCGGGCTGCTAGCTCGCACTCGCGGTAGAAACTCAATGCCCGGTGAATGCTCGCTTGCGGGGGTTGGGAGCATGGCCGTTCCTAGTCTGACAACAGCTAATCGTTACGCGACAGTTGGGTTCACTCAAAAGCGGTGGTAATTTACAGTCATCAACTAGTCTCAGTAGTACTGTGGCCAGGGGGATGGGTGCGTTTGACAGTCCGGCCACAATTCAGGAGGAACACGATGAAGATACCCGCAAGATTTTCGGCGTCGAGCATTGCGCAGCGAGGTTCTAATCGCGGTTGGCTCTCGCATATCTGGCTGTTGTCCCTTCTTGTTCTCGGGCTGTGCAGCGCTCTGCTCCTGCCCAAGCCCAAAACGTGGTTGTCCTGGTGGGGTCCGGATCGACCGTCCCGGCGCCTCTTTTCAAGCCGGTGGACCCAGGAGTACAAGCGCAATCCCAACCTGCAGATGCGATACCTCCCGGTCGGCACCAGCGAAGGGATCAAGCAGATCTCGCATGGTGCGGGCGACTTTGCCGCCGGGGAAGCTCAGCTTACAGAGAAGGAGCGGAAAGAGGGCAGCTTGATCGAACTGCCGGTGGTGATCATCGGGATCGTTCCCATCTACAATCTTCCCGATATCCGGCAGGAGCTGCGGCTTTCGGGGGAAGTGCTGGCCGGGATCTACCTCGGCGATGTGAAGACGTGGAATGCGCCACAAATCGTGAAGCTCAATCCCGGGATCACTTTGCCGGATCTTCCGATCCAAGTGGTCAACCGCCCCGCCGGAAAGGGATCGAACTACGTTTTTACGGACTTTCTCTCCAAAGCGAGTGCCAAGTTTCGGGCCCAAATTGGAGTCACGCCTTCACCCAAGTGGCCGGTTGGGGTGTGGGCGGAACGCAGTTCCGATATGGCAGACAAGGTGAAAAACAGCCCCGGCTCCATTGGCTACGTGGAGTATCAATATGCGGTGAAGGGCAATATTCCCCAAGCTGCGGTGCAGAACCGCGCCGGTAAGTTTGTTAAAGCTTCCATCGAAACCATGACCGCGGCATGCCAGGCGGCCGAGGCGCCAGGCTGGAAGAGCTTCTCCGCCTCGTTGATCAACACACCCGGAGCGGATGCTTTTCCCATTACCAGTTTCTCTTGGATTTACCTGCGATCCCTATCGTCTGAACCCGCTCGTGCGGCCGCGTTAAGCGATTTCTTGGATTGGATGTACACGGATGGCCAGCAGTTTGCCGCCCAGGAAGGCTATGCCGCGCTGCCTCCGCCACTGCTCCCAGCATTGAGAAAGAAAGTCAAAGATTTGCATTAGGGTTCAGTTGCGCCGGACCTGGCGCGCACCTGATAAATTAATTCTGTTGACCAGTTCGATCGGTTTCTGGTTACAAGTTTTTTTTGCAACTCGAATTCTTCGGCCCAAAGTCCGGTCCGCCTAAACCGGCGCACTTGCGTCATCGGTGCTTCCCTTCCAAACTGCATCGCATCTTGAACGTCACATTTCGGGCGGGGTTCTGGAGATTGTCCGCTCCGTGCCGTAAAATCTAACTATCTCCAAAGAGAAACTCGGAAGAGAAACGAGGACTATGAGCGTCATAGAACAGGAAAATACTGCACATCATTTCCCCGCCCTCGAACCGCCTCGCCGCTATTTGTTCGGGCCAGGTCCCAGCATGGTTCACCCGCGGGTCTACGAGGCGCTGTCGAAGCCGATTGTCGGCCACCTCGACCCCTACTTCATCCAGGTGATGGGAGACGTCCAGCAATTGCTCAAAACGCCCTTCGGAACCAAGGACGGCGCCACACTAGTGATTTCCGGCACCGGCAGCGCGGGCATGGAAGCTGCCGTTGCTAACTTCGTGGAACCTGGAGCCAAGTTCGCGGTGTTCGCCAATGGGTTTTTCTCCGATCGGCTCGCGGAGATGGCGAAGCGCCACGGCGCCAACGTCGTACGCTTCGAGAAGCTTTGGGGCGAGACCTACACGCCGGATGAAGCGAGAGAGTTCATCCGTCGCGAAAAGCCCAAGGTTGTGGCTTATGTCCAGGCCGAGACGTCGAGCGGAGCCTTGCAATCGGGCCATGCCATCTGTGCCGCCGCTCACGAGGCCGGCGCTCTGGTGATCGCGGATTGCGTTACCTCGCTCGGCGGAGTTCCGGTGGAGTTCGACCAAACCGGTATCGATGTCGCCTACAGTTGCACGCAAAAAGGGCTAAGCTGTCCACCGGGTTTGTCTCCGATGGCGATTTCACCGCGGGCCATGGACTGGTTGCGCGCTCGGACTTCTCCGGTGCGCAGTTGGTATTTTGACCTCAAGCTGATTTACGACTACTCCACGGTCTCGCACCGCTATCATCACACGGCGCCGATTTCCATGTTCTACGCGCTACGCGAGGCGCTCATGGTCATCGCCGAGGAAGGAATCGAGAACCGCTGGGAGCGGCATCGCGCTTGCCATAAGTCCTTTGTCAAGGGCATAGAAGCGATGGGTCTGCGCATGCACGTTCCGGAAGCGCACCGAATTGCGACCCTGAACACGGTGGGTGTTCCAAAAGGTGTTGACGAGGCGAAAGTGCGAAAACGCCTGTTGGACGAGCCGGGCATTGAGATCGCCGGCGGTTTTGGGCCGCTCGCCGGCAAAATCTTCCGCATTGGCGTGATGGGCCCGTTGGCCACCGAAGACAACGTGCAGTTTTTTCTGAAGGAGTTCAGAAAGATCCTGAGCGCAGAGGGCTACTCGATCTAGGGAAGCTTTGATTAAGTATCGGCAAAAGGCATTAACCACAGGGTACACAGGGGTGCACGGAGGACCCCGGGGGCAGAGGAAATAACGAATGACACTGAAGTCCGTACACACTCTTCTTGACGTTTTGCATTTCGCTGACAGCCACACGGCAATTATCGTTCCCGAGCTTGGAATCCGTGTCACCTACGATTCGCTCCGGCAGCAGGTCTTGGCCATGGCGAACGCTTTGGCCTCCGCGGGCATTCGCCGGGGCGATGCGGTCGCGATTGCATTGCCCAACGGATTGCCTGCGATTGTGAGCTTTCTCGCCGCCTCCATCGCCGGGACCGCAGCCCCTTTGAACCCGGCGTATCCCTATGAGGAGTTTCATTTTTTCCTCGGTGACACCAATGCCCGCATTTTGCTTTGCCCCGCGGTAGGCGCAGAATTCGTGCGCACCGCCGCCGCGGACCGCAAGATTCCAGTGCTCTCGGTGGAAATGAGCGACCAGGGCAACGTTCACTTGTTGGATGCCGCCACCGGTGTTTCCGCAACCGAGCCCACGGCTGACGACATTGCCCTGATCCTGCACACCAGCGGCAGCACGGGGCGGCCGAAGCGTGTTCCCCTGCGGCATTACAACCTGGCCGTATCTTCGGCAAATATCGCGAACACATACGCGCTTTCCGAGGAAGATGTTTCGCTGTGTGTCATGCCGCTGTTCCACATTCATGGTTTGATTGGTTCAACCATGGCCACTTTGCTTTCCGGGGGTGTCGTGGTTGTTCCCCTCAAAGTTCAACGCGCTTTCTTTCTGGCGGACGGTTCGAGAACATCGCGTGACCTGGTATTCGGGAGTGCCCACGATGCATCAGCTTGTACTCGCCCGCACCCGCCACAAGGCCGAAGAAGCTGCCTCTCTGCGCTTCATACGGTCCTGCAGCGCGCCCTTGTCGCCAGAACTCATTCACAAGATGGAGGACGTCTTCGGCGTGCCTTTCGTCGAAGCCTACGGAATGACGGAAGCTGCCCACCAGATGACCTCGAATCCTTTACCCCCGCGCCATCGGAAGCCAGGTTCTGTGGGCGTGGGTGCCGGGCTTCGCATCGCCATCATGGACAAGGCGGGCAATCACCTGGGCACGAACCAGCGCGGCGAAGTCGCCATTCAGGGAGCCAATGTGTTTCGTGGATATGCAAACAATCCCGAGGCCAACGCTCACGCTTTTGTGAATGGATGGTTTCGCACCGGCGACGAAGGATTGCTCGACGAAGACTGCTATTTGCATTTGACGGGCAGGATCAAAGACATCATCATCCGCGGAGGCGAGAACATCGCGCCTCACGAAGTCGATGAGATTTTGCTGCGGCATCCCGCGGTCGCGGCGGCGGTCACGTTTGGCTGCGTGCATCCCACGCTGGGCGAAGAAGTGGCGGCAGCCGTGGTCTTGCACGAACGCCATGGCGCCACCGAAGCGGCACTCATCAAGCACTGCCGCGAGTTTCTGGCAGAATACAAATGTCCAAAGAAGATCTATCTGGTGGACAGCATCCCCACCACCGCAACCGGAAAAATTCGCCGGCGCGCAGTCGCCGCCGCGCTCACGGATGAGCAACGATGAGATTCCTGATCGCGGGGGCGGGCGCCATCGGAGCCTACATCGGTGCGCGCATGGCGCAGGCGGGGTTCGAGGTCACGCTCTTCGCGCGCGGGCCGCATCTTCGCGCCATGCAGGAGCACGGCGTGCAGGTCAGAAGCAGCGAGGGAGATTTCGTGGCGCGGCCCACCATCGCCAGTTCCCTCGAAGAAGTGGGACCGGTGGACGTTGTCTTTCTTGGGGTGAAGGCGCACGGCCTGACGCAACTTGCGCCCCAGTTGAGGCCGGTGCTGGGGCCAGAGACCACCGTCGTCAGCACCCAGAATGGAATTCCGTGGTGGTATTTCCAGGGTTACGGCGGCGATTGGGAAGGATTGTGTCTGGATCGGGTCGATCCCGGCGGCGTGATTTCCTCGGCCATCGAAGCGCAGCGGGTGGTCGGGTCCATCGTTTACTTTTCGACCGAGATTCCAGCTCCGGGAGTGATTCAACATCTCGAGGGCAACCGCATTTCTCTCGGCGAGCCGGACGGCACGCGCTCCGATCGCTGCCGCCGAATTGCGGAGGCGCTCATCGCCTCCGGCTTGCGCTGCCCCATCACCACCCGCATCCGGCACGAGATTTGGGTGAAGGTTCTGGGCAACGCGTCGCTCAACCCGGTCAGCGCGCTGACGCGCGCCACGCTGGTTCAGATGGTGCGCGATCCGGGAGTTTCGTCGGTGATCCGCAACATCATGCAGGAAGTGGAAGCGGTCTCCCTCAAATTGGGCATGGAGTTACCTGTTTCCATCGAGCAGCGAATGGCCGGCGCGGAAAAAGTTGGGGAGCACAAGACTTCAATGCTGCAAGATCTCGAAGCGGGCCGCCCCATGGAACTGGAAGCACTGGTGGGCGCGGTGGTGGAGTTGGGGGAGCGGGTAGGGCTTCCCATGACCTGCACCCGCACGGTGTACAACTGCGCCAAGCTACTGTCCCAGTGTGCGGTTCAGCAGCGGCCAAAGTGAACGCCGGCCAAGGGGCGCTCTCGCCCGCAGCGGCGTCCGCCTGATGCGCCCACGGACTAGTTTCTACCGCAGCGTGTTCTACCGCACCTTGACAAAGTAGTACGCGGTCATCGCCACGCCGACGGCGATCACGACGAGCCGCACCTTCCGGGGATCGGCTTTTTGCGCGTAGTGCGCGCCGAACCAGCCGCCTACGAGAGCACCCGCAATCATCACCACGCACTGCGGCCAAAGCACGGCACCCGCCAGAATGAAGGTCAGCACCGCCGCAGCATTAATCACGACCGCCAGCAATGTCCGGATCGCGCCCATGGCATGGATGTCACGCATCCCCAACGCCGCCAACATTCCCAGGATCATGAACCCGATCCCCGCCCCGAAATACCCGCCATAGATTGCGACCAGCAACTCAGCCATAGAAGTTACCGTGATCGCCTGCCATGACATCTTCCGCAAATCATCCACAGCGGCAGTCTTGCCGGCTATGGCGCGGATCGTGTTGCCGAAGGCGAACAGCAAGGTGCCACCCAGCAGCAGCCAGGGGACGAGGCGCAGGAAGGTATGTTGGGGCGTCTTGAGCAGCAGCAACGCGCCAACCAGTCCACCGACAACGCTCGTCAGCAGCAATGGAACCAGCAAGCGTCGCGGCACATTCAGCCGTCTTAGGTACGCACCGGCGCTGGCTGCCAGCCCAGGCCACAGCGCGACCGTGTTGGTCGCGTTGGCCTCCACCGCCGGCACACCGGTAGCCAACAACGCGGGGAACGAAAGAAAAGTGCCGCCGCCGGCCACCGCGTTTAGCGTCCCGGCAATGACTGCAGCGAAAAACAGGAAGATGGCCTGGCTTAAGTGCAAACATGGAATTTATCACGGCTGCGGAATGTGATCATTGTCACATCGACACGTGATTAATGTACTTGCACCATTTGGGGCTCAGGGCTTTAATGATGGTCAGTCATCAGACCAATGCCAATCATGGGCACTGAATCACCAGCGAAACTCGGGTTCGAGGCGATTCCCAGAAATAAGGTCTACCAGGAGGTCGCCAAGCAACTGGAGCGGCACATCACGGAAGAGTTGAAACCCGGCGATCTGCTGCCCCCAGAGCGGCAGCTTGTGCAAATGCTTGGGGTCAGCCGCAGCTCGGTGCGCGATGCCATCCGCAGCCTGGAACTGAAGGGCCTGCTCGAGCCACGCCAGGGTATCGGCACGGTGGTTTGCAGTCCTGATGCTGCCCCAGCCGTCCCCTGGCTACCGCGCTTCTGGAGAAGCGGAAGATGGTTGCGGAACTGCTGGACGTGCGCAATATGATCGAGCCGCCCTTGGCCGGGCGCGCCGCTCTGCACGTCTCTCGCGATGAGATCGCTGAGATGGAGGAGATTCTTGTACGCCAAGAGGCGAAGGTGCGCGGGGGCGAACTCGGAATCGACGAGGACTCCGAGTTTCACTACAACATCGCTCTGGCGTCCAACAACAGCGCGGTCTTGAAGATAGTGGACGTGCTGATGGATTTGTTGCGCGAGACCCGGGAACGCACGTTGCAGGTGGAAGGACGGCAAGAAAAGTCGCTCGCCGGTCACCACCGAATTCTTTCCGCTCTGAAGCGGGGCGACGCGGAAGCCGCCGAGGCTGCCATGCGCCGGCATCTGCAGGAAGTCGAAAGCATAGTACTGAAGAAGCTGTAAAAGAAATGAATGGAGGTTGAAAAATGGGCCAGCTATTTGCGGTTGAAGTCATCTACCGAGGGGTCTTCCAAAAGACCCTGGCCAAGAACATAACTCGCGGCATTGTTTTGGCCGCGCACAACGAAGGCAAACTGGGCATTTCCTTTGGCCGTTATGGAGATGCTCCGGAACGCAATGGGATTCCAGCGAAGAGTTTCGCCATCGTCGCCAACGACGAGGAGACGCTCGAAGCGGGAATGGCGCAATACGAGCCGAAGCAGGTCGACGTGACCGTGGTTCTCGATGACACGCTCTGTAAGGGCGCGGAGTCGTGGGCGTGGTCTGGGCTACAACCCGTACACCATGCTCTGAAACCCGGACACACACTCATCGTAATTTCTCTGGAGGACGCACCCGCGCTGCTGAAGAACATTCACCGCCGGGAAGAGCCTTACAAGCTGGGAATCGTGAGAGGCGTTACCAGCTTCTCCGGCATGTGGGTTTATAAGGATGACCACACCGACGTCCGCATCCTGGGCGCCATCGCTAAGGCGCTGCCCGCGGTGATGAGCCTGGAGTCGGTGGAGAAATTCATCAACGAAAAACTCAAGAACTCCCTGAAAGTTACGACCGCCCGCAATGCCTTCGAGCGCTTTACCGCGATCGACGTGAAGGCGGGCGAGGGCAATCCCGAAGAGGTAGTCAAGGTCGGGCTGCCCCGCTGGGAGGATATGCGCTGCGGCGTATCCATCAAGGGCCAGGCGCAAGGCGGCCCGTTCGCCGATCCGGTGACCGGGAAAGTCGGGGGCTTCCGGCCAGTCCGCAACGAGCTGTTCAAGAAGTACTCGACGCGCACGCAACGGCCGGTGGTGAACTTCGCCACCTGCACCAAGTGCACGCTGTGCTGGCTGAACTGTCCGGATGCGCGCGTTCGATATCACGGCCGCGGGCACCTACGACACCAACCTCGAAGCCTGCTCCGGTTGCGGCATTTGCGAGGAGATTTGCCCGGTGAAGAACTGCATCACCATGGTGAATGAGTCCGAGTTCCACGATAACAACAGCCAGTGGGCGGCGTTCGAGAAAGACAAGGGCGCATACCTGAAGTGGCTGGAGGCCACAATTAAGAAAGCCGAGCCGATCAAGAATCGGTCGCATGGGTTCCGTTATCGCGGTCAATATCAAGAACAGGTCCCCGAAGCCATGGAAATCGCTAACAAAGGCTAGTGGCCCGGCGGCAAACCTGAAGACAAGGAGATTAAGATGGCAACACTGACAATACCGGTTGAAGAAAAAAAGAAAACCCACGAGCAGGAAGCCCTGATTACCGGCGCCGAAGCCATTGCGATTGCCTGCAAATTGGCCAACGTCGACGTAGTCACGGCTTACCCGATCCGGCCTTACGACACGGTGATGCAGTACATCAGCCAGTTAGTAGCGGATGGCGAAATGGACTGCGAGTACATCGTGGCGGAAGGCGAGCATTCCCAATTCGAAATCGTCAAACACGCCTCCGCTTGCGGAGCGCGTGTGTTCTGCGGTTCCAGCGGCGTCGGCTGGATGTATGCCATGGAATGCCTGACGGTAACTCCCGCCCTGCGCATCCCCATGGTTGCCATGGTGGGCAACCGGGCGCTCGACGATCCCGGCGCCTTCGGTGTGGAACACAACGATGCCCTGTCGGTACGCGATCTAGGTTGGATGTTGACCTGGGTCGATAGCGCGCAGGAAGCGTTGGACACCGCTTTGATCGCCTATCGCGTGGCGGAAGATCGCCGCATGTTCGTTCCTTTGGCGATTAGTTGCGATGGCGCGTTCCTCACCCACTCCCAAGCCCTGGTCAAGATCCCGGCGCTGGAGCAGGTTAAGAAGTTCCTGCCTCCTTACAACCGCGGCGATCTGCTGCTCCACCCCGACAACGTCATTTCGGTGGCCCCACAGGCCAACGAGGACTGGGTGATGGAGGTTCGACGGCAGAACTACGCAGTCACCGAGATCGCCTGCGATGTGATTCGCGAAGTCTATACCGACTTCGAGAAAACGTTCGGACGCAAGTACGGCAATCCGTTCTTTGAAGAGTATATGACCAAGGATGCGGACGTCGTGCTGCTGGGCATGGGAACGATGTCTACCCCGGTGAAAGTTGCGGTCCGGAAGATGCGCGAGGAAGGCAAGAAAGTCGGATTCGTGCGTCTGCGCTGGTTCCGGCCCTTTGCCGGTCCGGAAATTGCCAAGTGCCTGGAGCGATTCAAGGCCATCGGCGTAATCGACCGCGACTTCTCGTTCGGTTCGCCCGATCTTAGCGGCGTCGTGGCCACTGAAGTTCGCTCGGCCATGTACACCAGCGCGGCCACCCGGCCACCCGTACTGGATTTCATCTGCGGGCTGGGTGGACGTGAAGTGACAGTGCCGGACGTGGAGAAGATGACGGAGATCACCTTCGAAGCCGCCAAAGGTAAAGCGCAACCCCTGACGCAATGGATCGGGCTGCGAGGATAAAGGTGTGGTGACGGGGCTCTGCCCCGTCCAGGCGGGGCAAAGCCCCGCCTCCACACAACGTTCCGAGAGCCGGAAAGGATAACAACTATGAGCACTTTTGTAGACGAAAAACCGACGCAAAACCTGGAACCCTTCAAAGGAGTCAAGAAGGTTCCACACGAGGAGTACTACACGTCCGGCCACCGCACCTGCCAGGGCTGCGAGTCTGCGCAAATCATGAAATTGATGGCGAAGGCCGCGGGACCCAGAACGGTCGTTCTGGGTAGCACTGGTTGCATGTACGTGGCTAACACCTCTTACTACGCGACCCCCTGGGGCGTGCCCTGGATGCACACGCAACTGGGCAGTTCGGGCTCCAGCGCACTGGGAGCGGCCGCGGCATTCCGCGTCCAGATGCGCAAGGGCGTCATGAAGGATGAGCCCATCAACGTCATCGCCTTCTGCGGCGACGGCGGCGGTGCGGACATGGGCTTGGGCGCCATCTCGGCCACCATGTGCCATCCCGACTACAACCTGCTGATCCTGATGTATGATAACGAGTCCTATGCCAATACCGATATCCAGATTTCCGGGACATCGCCGTATGGCGTCAACACCTCGTTCAGCACGCCAGGAAAAGTGAAGCGCATCATGAATCACCGCTGGAAAAAGAACATGGCG
>CAVRYC010000030.1:0-40000 GCA_963725245.1 uncultured Acidobacteriaceae bacterium
GCCGTGCCGCTTAGAGCCCAGAAGAATGCGGGCTTTAGCCCCTGAGGGACGTGTCTTCCGAGTTGCAAGGCATTATGAAACCAGCCCGAAAGTTTGACATGGCTGAAACAAAAATGGTTGAAACAAAAGAGCGCGAAGCCAGTGGCGTGCTGGTCTGAGAATTATCGTCGCGACGCTCGTCGCCACGGCTTTCTCCCTGCTGTTTGCGGCATGGCCCGCCCGCGCCGCCGACCAGCCCGGAGCGGAATGTCTCGCCTGCCACGGCGACAAGAGCATGAGCACGACGCGAGCCGGCAAAACGGTTTCGCTATACGTGGACGGGAAGAAATTTGCCACTTCCGTCCATGGCAGCTTGGGGTGCACGGGCTGCCACGCCGACCTGGAAGGAAAGGATTTTCCGCACGAGAAGCCTGCGCCGGTAAAGTGTGGCACGTGCCACTCGACCGAGCAGGAGCAACATGCCCGGTCGCTCCACGGGAAGGCGGTTGCGCGCGGCGATCCGCTCGCGCCCCGCTGTGTGAATTGTCACGGAAACCACGACATCGTTCCAGTGAAGGACCCGCGGTCGGCGGTGGCGCCAATGAAAGTGCCATTCCTTTGCGGCCAGTGCCATCGCGAAGGAACTGCTGTTTCGCGCAATCGCGAGATTGCCCAGAACAATATTTTGGAGAACTACTCCGAGAGCATCCACGGAGAGGCATTGCTGAAGAAGGGACTGGCGGTGGCCCCGACCTGCGCCACTTGCCACACCGCGCACTCGATCTTGCCCCATACCGACCCCGCTTCCTCGATCAATCGCCGGAATATTGCCGCCACCTGCACCAAATGCCATACCCAAATCGAAGCGGTCCACCGCAAGACCATTCGTGGAGAGCTTTGGGAAAAACAGGCCAACGTCCTGCCCTCCTGCCCAGACTGCCATCAGCCCCATAAGATCCGGAACGTCTTCTATGAACTGGGTATGGCCAACGCGGACTGCCTGCGTTGCCACGCCGACGAGAAACTGCGGCGCGCGCGCGACGGGCAATCCATGTACGTCAGCGTAGGCGAGGTGAGCCATTCGCGCCACAACAAGGTTGCCTGCAGCCAGTGCCACTCGGAAGTAAACGCCTCCCGCGTGCGGGCTTGCGAGACCATCACCCACGCCGTGGACTGCACCGCTTGCCACGATGAAATTGGCAAGCAGTACGTGGCCAGCATCCACGGACAGCAGGTTGCCAAGCACGATCCGAATGCCCCGATCTGCAAGGAATGCCATGGCACGCATGCCATCCTTGGCAAACAGGACCCGCAGTCGGCGACCTTCGCGACCAACGTTCCCGGACTTTGCGCGCGCTGTCACCGCGAGGGCCAGAAGGCTGCCGTGCGCTACACCGGGACGCAGCACGAAATCATCACCAACTACACGGAGAGCATTCACGGAACTCTACTAAAGAACGGCCTGACGGTGACGGCGACCTGCACCAGTTGCCACACCGCTCACCACATCCTTCCCCGAACCGATCCGGCATCGAGCGTGAACGCAAACAACGTGCCGGACACGTGTGGCCAGTGCCACCACGGCATCGAGGAGCAGTTTGAGAACAGCATCCATGCCAAGCGAGTGAGCGGATACAGCAAGCCACTTCCGGTTTGCAACGATTGCCACACCGCTCATGCCATCCATCGCACGGATGAGAATAGCTTCCGGCTGACCGTGATGGGGACGTGCGGACGCTGCCACGAGGAGATCGCCAAGACCTATTTTGATACCTATCACGGGAAGGTCTCGAAGCTTGGGATACACGAAAGCGGCAAAGTGCTATGACTGCCATGGAGCTCACGACGTCCTCAAGGTGACGGATCCACGCTCGCACCTTAGCCGGGCCAACGTCGCGGCTACCTGCGGTAAGTGCCATGCGGGCGCGACCCGGCGCTTCGCCGGATACCTGACGCACGCCACCCACCACGACCCGAAAAAGTACCCGTTCCTCTTCTACACCTTCTGGGGCATGACCACGCTGCTCCTGGTGACCTTCGTGGTCGGTGGCGTCCATACGCTGCTCTGGCTGCCCCGAGCTTTCCAGATGCGCCAGGAGTTGCGCGCCGCGGAAGCGAAACTCGCGGCCACGCCCGAAACTCACGCCGCCAAGGAAAACACCAAGGAGGACCCCGATGCCTAAGGGCGAAGTTCCGGAACGCCAGTTCGTCCGCTTCAGCCGGCTGCAGCGGATCCTGCACATCTGCATGATCGTGAGCTTCATGTGCCTGGCGCTGACGGGGTTGACCCTGAAGTTCTCCTACACGAAATGGGCCGCGGTGCTTTCTCATCTGCTCGGAGGATTCGAAAGCGCGGGCAACATTCACCGCAGTGCCGCCGTCGTGATGTTCGGAGTTTTCATTACCCATCTGGTGGACCTGTACAAGCTTGAAGAAAAGGGAGCACGGTTCGTGGCTCTCGCTGATGCTTGGGACCGGGCAGCATGATGCCGAACCGCAGGGACCTAACGGAACTGGTGGGCACGCTGAAGTGGTTTGTGGGCCTGGGCGAGCGGCCTGCCTATGGCCGCTGGACGTACTGGGAAAAATTCGACTATTTCGCGGTGTTTTGGGGGATCGCGGTGATCGGTTCTACCGGCCTCACGCTGTGGTTCCCGGTGTTCTTCACGCGATTTTTGCCGGGATCGTTCCTCAACGTCGCCACCATCATTCACAGCGACGAGGCGCTGCTCGCCACGGGCTTCATCTTTACCGTGCATTTCTTCAATACCCATTTGCGGCCCGAAAAGTTTCCCATGGACATCACGGTATTCACCGGCCGCATGCCGCTGGAAGAATTGGAAAGGGACAAGCCCAGAGAGTATGAAGCGCTGGTCGCCAGCGGGCAAGCTGGAGGAACACATGGAGGAGGCTTATCAGCCAATCGTCACCCAGACGATTCGAGCCTTCGCCTGGGCAGCGTTGGCGGTGGGTTTCTTCATTGTGCTGTGGATCATCTACGCGATGTTGTTCGCGTACCGCTAGAGCCGATGTTCGCGGTTGATTGGTTTGCATTGAATTTGTCGTGCTTAGCATTCGCAGCTTGAATTCTTGAACGTAGAAGGGTTTGAAATGCGCGCGACTCGGGTTGCTTTGATTTACCTGGCTTTGATTTTGGCTTCGGCTTTGGCCTCGGCTTCGGCCGCCGCAGACCAGGAATGTCTGGCGTGCCATGGCGAGGCGGGAATGAAGTCCGACGCCGGGAAAAGCATTTCCATCGACCCGGCCAAGCACGCCGCCAGCGCCCACGCGAGTTCTCGGCTGCAAGGACTGCCACACCACCATCAAAGAGTTCCCGCATCCCGCCAAAATCGCCAAAGTGCAATGCGCCACCTGCCATGCGGACGAGGCCAAAGTCTTTCCCCGCCAGCGCCCACTCCATCCTCGGCGAATCCGCGTGCGCTTCGTGTCATGGCAGCGTGCACGAACTCACCACGGCGGAAAAGCTGATTCCCGGAAAGTGCACCGAGTGTCATGCCGACGAAGTGAAGGACCTCGCCTCCAGCATTCACGGCCAGGCCGCGAAAAAAGGCGACAAAGACGCGCCCAAATGCGTGTCCTGTCACGGTCCCATCCATGCCGTGAAAGCCTCCAGCGAAGCCGGACTCGACTGTGGCTCGCAAGAATCTGGCGGATACTTGCGCGAAATGCCACAGCGATGCCGGGTTCTTGTCGCGGCACAACATTCCCGTGGCGCATCCGGTGGATTCCTATAAGGCCAGCGTTCACGGGCGCGCGGTCGCGCTCGGCAAGGATGCCGCAACCTGTTCCAGTTGCCATGGCAGTCATGACATCTATCCCGCCACCGATGAGCGATCCAAGGTCAATCACTGGAAAGTGCCCGAGACCTGCGGCGCAATGCCACAAAGAAATCGCCCGCGAGTTCAACGAGAGTGTCCACGGCGTAGCGGTCAAGGCCGGCGTGCGGGATGCGCCCGTTTGCATCGACTGCCACGGCGAGCACCTGATCATGGACCCGAGCAACCCGGCCTCCCCCTTGAATGCCGAGAATGTCTCCGCTCAGACCTGCGGGCGTTGCCATGGCGATCCCCGCCTGGCGCTGCGCTATGATTTGCCAGCGGATCGCCTGCCCTCCTACGCCGGCAGCTACCACGGGCTGGCGCTGCAAGAAGGGAAAGTGAGAGCGGCGAATTGCGCGTCGTGCCATGGCGTGCATTCCATTCTTCGCTCCAGCGACCCGCGCTCCACCGTCAATGCCGCCAACCTCCCAAAAACGTGCGGGCATGTCACCAAGGCGTGGCCGAAGCCAAGTTCGCCATCGGTCCCATCCATGTCCAGACCGGCGCGGGCCCCAATAACCCGGTGGTGGAGTATATTCGCTGGACCTACCTGGTGCTGATCCCGGTGACGCTGGGCTTCATGCTGCTGCACAACCTGCTCGACTTTCTGGCCAAGCTCATTCGCCGCCGCCCGCGCAAGGAATCCGGCGAGATGGTAGTGCGCATGAACTTGTGGTTCCGCATCGCGCACTGGGGCATCATGGTGAGTTTCCCGACGCTGGTGTTCACCGGATTCGCCTTGAAGTATCCGGAATTTTGGTGGTCCAAGCCGCTCCTGCT
Source organism: uncultured Acidobacteriaceae bacterium (assembly GCA_963725245.1). GTDB lineage: Bacteria > Acidobacteriota > Terriglobia > Terriglobales > Acidobacteriaceae > Acidiflorens. The sequence continues at coordinate 4,599 of CAVRYC010000030.1, forward strand.
CTGGGAGTCTGCCGCCGGTTGGCGCGGCGGGTTGCACCGCACCGCAGCCGTCGTCATGCTCCTGGCCATCGCCTACCACTTCGTGCATCTGGCGCTGAAGAAGCCCGATCGCGCTTTCCTGTGGGCCATGATCCCGACCATCAAGGACGCCACCGACATGCTGGACGTCTTCCGCTACAACCTCGGTCTCACCAAACAGGAGCCGAAGTTCGCGAAATTCAACTATGCGGAGAAGCTGGAATACTTGGCCTTCATGTGGGGGTCAGTCGTAATGGCCGTCTCCGGTTTCCTGCTCTGGTTCAACAATTTTGCCCTGCGCCATTATCCGAAGTGGGTGACGGACGCGGCCACGGCCGTGCATTGGTATGAGGCGATTCTAGCTACGTTCTCCATCCTAATCTGGCACTTCTACATGGTGATCTTCGATCCCATGGTCTACCCCATGGATACCGCCTGGCTAAACGGCAAAATCCCAGCCGACCATTACCGACATTCCCGCCCAGAATATTTCCGAGCCCTGGAACGGGCCCACCAGGTCGAGCTGCCCACCGATCCTGCCGGCTACCGGGATGAGCAGGGAACCGTCGATGATCGCCCTTCGTACAAACCAGGCGACTGACCCCGCAAAGAGGTAGCACGCTGCGGGTAGACAGACATTTGTATCGATTCCTTGGGCTGGTTTTTTGCCTACCCCTACCCCCCCTACCCCCCTACCCCCCCACACCCCTCTTAACGTTATTAGAATCATCGCGTTGGCTGGCTAGCTTTGCAAAGTATTCAAGAATAATGACTTACATGTAAAGTATTCCGGAAGGTAATTATCCCTTGACATCACGTAGAAGAAATGGCATACTGTCTGTGTCAGGTGAATGATATGAACCCCAGACAGACAATTCCAAAGCACTTGCGCTATACGATTGAAGACTTTAATCGTCAATTTCCCGATGACGCTGCTTGCCTTGAGCACCTGAAAGAGCAGCGTTTCCCCGGCGGCGTCACCTATTGCGAAAAGTGTGAACAGGATCGCAAGCATTACCGTATCAATGGCCGTCCCGTCTACTCGTGCGATCACTGCGGGACACAGATTTCCCCGATGGCCGGGACGATCTTTGAGCATAGCAGCACGTCGCTGCGACTGTGGTACTACGCCATGTACCTGATGGCTTCGACTCGTTGCGGCATCTCGGCAAAGCAAATTCAGCGGGAAACTGGCGTCACCTACAAAACCGCTTGGCGCATGTTCCGCCAAATCCGCTCGTTGCTGTCCGAAACTGACATGCAATTGGAGGGCGCCGCGATTGAGATGGATGAAACGTATTACGGCGGAAAGCGCAGGAATCGCACGGATCAACGGGAATGCGCGGAGGAGACAAAGAAATCGCCAGTGATCGGACTTGTAGAGCGCAGTACCGAAAAGCTCGGCAGAGTGAAGGCATGGTTACTCCCGATGTCACCGCAGAGCGCGTGCTTGGGATAGTCATGGAGCACATCCTGCCAAAGAGCACCGTTTTCACCGATGAATACAGAATCTATGATCGGCTAGGACGGACGCAAGTGAAAGAACACAAGCGCATCAATCACACTGCTAAGGTTTACGTCGTGGGCGATGTTCACACGAACACGATTGAGGGCTTTTGGTCGCTAGTGAAGCGCGGAATCGGCGGGGTGTATCATCAAGTCAGCCAGAAGTATTTGCAATCGTACTTGGATGAGTATTCGTTCAGGTACAACCGGAGGGATCAAGGGAATTTAATTTTCACTTCGCTTTTGAAGCGCGTCGCCGAACGGGCTGCGCTGCCCGTCTCAAGAGATCGTGGAATGACGCCCGTGAAACAGGAGCCATTTTAGCCGCGACCTCTTCTGATGGTTTCAAATCTCGACTCGCAACGGGTCGTTCGCTTCTACCTTGGCCGGATGAGCGTATGCCCGCCATGACCTCTCTAGCTTAACACGGAGAGAGCAATGGCGGGGGTGTCAAAAGATTACGGCGGCTATGGTTTTGACGATGGTTCTGACGGCAACTTCAATTGCGAGAAGTCGGTTCCCCAAAGTGTCATTGTCAGCAACCGGGGCGGGAACCTCGTGCACCGCTACATCAATAGAGAGATCGGGGTTTGCCTGTATCTCCATACCTGGAACGTAACCATCGAGCCAAAATTTCGCGATCTCGCTATTGTGTTCCAGCAAGCCTCCCTCGAAAACGTGCATCTCTCGCATGTTGACTCCAGAAGGAAGACGCAGTTTAGGGCTGATGTTCGAGGCCCACGATCCGATTACGTGAAGTTGCCGATGGCGATCAATTCTGGCCCACTCGTGGAGGATGCCAAGAGAGCGGTTGAAATTCCGCACGACATATTCCAATCGGAGCGGCGGAATCTTGTAAGGCTGTACCGATTCAATAAAGGTGCGACATTTGTCCGAGAGTGGCGCGATTTTCCGGGCGGACTTATCGAAATGCTTCCGGGAGATACAAATGGGAAACTCCAGTACCTCTTGATTGGGGGGAGGGTTCTGTCCCGTCTCCACAACGGCAGACGCAAATACGCTGCCGTTAAGAGCAGCCACGAACTGATAGAGCATCTCGCCGAGCACGAGCGCGAACTTGGGCGGGATGCTCTCGTAAACTGGACTGACGAAAATGCTCCCTGTCCCATCGGGATACACATGGACGCTGGGAGTATACGGGTCTTTCTTGATAAAACGTTCCCACAGCTTAGCGAAGGTTACGCGGTGCGCGTGTGCCCGTTCGATGCGCTTCCAGCACCCATCGAATGGTAGCGTCACGAGTTGTCACCGCTGGCTGCGAGCCAACATGATTCGGTGATTGATTTGAACCAGTTCATGCAGTTACGGTCGAGTCTTTCAGTTCTAGCGGCACTCTTAACTGGTGCCCCTCGTGGCAGTCTATGCCTTCAAGTCTCCAGTGGATCACCGCTATTTTCGGTGACCCGCTGGGCGAACCGCTTTCCACTAATGTATGCACTACTCCGCGACCTACGCAATGTGGGTCATCGCATCGCAGAAACGCATGAAAGAGGATTGGTGTATAGCGGTCTAGATTTTGAAATTCTCGCAGGGGGATGTCGCGTCGGAAGCAGCGAGTACCAACACCGCATTGAGGGCATAGAAAATCTACGAAAGGCTCGGCCGTGGACGACCGCACTAGATGGGTTGTTATTTCTAGAAGGTTTCGCGGCAGGAGCGGAACCTCATAGCCGCACTCAGGACGCGGACACTTCCACACATACAGAAACGCCATGCGAAATTATACTACGTGATGTCAAGGGATAATTACCTTCCGGAATAAGGAGTTAGCTTGTTGGGCTCACTCGCAGGATTTTTCGGCGTGGGCTTGACAGCTGACTGCCTCAACATCGTGTTTTCAAAGAGCGCCGACTAGTGGGGCTGGGGCAGCTTCGAGGAAAGTCTTGTGACGGGCACACCTCGGCCCTGCAACAGGTCGATCTCCATTGTCGCCGACGGGCGGTTGGGGGTCTGTGATGCTGCTCACTGGGCGTTTGTGATGAAAAAAGTCAAGAGGGGCACCCACTGTGTGGTTGTGCCGGCGGAAGGCCGGGCCACCCGCCCTACTGGGAATTGAATCTGAACTGCTCCTGCGTTTCTTCTGGGTAAAGACCTAACCGCCTTGCGGTGAGACCGCACCATAAGCATCGGCGCTTCGTCGTGGTCCGATGCGTGGATCATGTAATACATAACCCTGTTTCCCTTTTCGCGATCATAAATCGGATAAGCCGCAGTGAACTGATAGCCCAGCTCTTTCTCGAACCTACTACGGACTAACTCGGCGATGGCGAAGGGCTTCATCGCCTTCAGCTTGTGCCAATCCTTTTTTCCCCACCAACGCTCCATTTTCTCGTTGTGACGAATTCCTGAGATTGATCTATGGAGCCAGCCGACACCCAAGAAATAAAGCAATTCGATTTTCCTCGTTGGAGGCTCTTTGTAGGCTGCTAGTTTCTTGAGGGTTGCCCAGTGACACTCGAACATCCGCTGATCGAGCAAGCAAAATGTCGCCTCTCTCTGAGTAATCCTTCCGGTCCCAAGAATCTTTGCCACGTTCTGGGAGATGCTGGATTTTGTTCGAGTGCGATCCTCATCGCCGCGCTTGAGCAGAAACGAGTCGAACGCTTGCAAGTCCTGCTTCGTGATCTGGTGCACGAAGAGTTTCCCGCAAGATTCCCGAAATTGTCCGAGCGTTAATTTGTAATTCATGTGGGTGCGTGGGGCCAACTTCTCAACGTTGCCGAGGTATGTCTTGATTTCATCGGCAAGCGCATAGTGCGCTTGGGTGGGTTCTGCGGGCGTCTGTGGTCTCATTGTGACGCTTTTGCCGACGTACTGGGCGAGTACTCCCTTGGGATGCGCCAACTGCTCACGGCGCTGCATCCGAATTCGTACCACGTCGTCAGCGTCACCTTCGAGGGTTTCCCATTTGCTTACACCATTGACGGCGTATCGCAAATTGTATGTGCCTTCCGGATGCTCCTCTTCCCGGCCTCCGACCAGACAAAAACCGGCCTTCAGTTTCTTGTTTTTCTGCTGCCAAACGGCGGGACAAATTTGCTGCTTCCCTGTTGCTGCGTTGCGGATGCGTATGTAGACGCTGACTGCGGGTTTTCTTGCCATGATTTCCTTCCTTCCGTCTAATACTTGGGGAAGCGAAAAGAAATCAGTTTTTTCTGTAGCTTCTATTAAATCACCGCTAACCCGCACATTCTAAAGGTATGGCGGAGAGGGTGGGATTTGAACCCACCGTCAGAAAAATTGGCCCGTTGATTCCAAAGCATTTAGCGATTTTTAGAACCGATTTTCGCGTGTTTTGACCCACATATTTGCGGCGTTTTGCGGCGAAATCAGAATTCTGCGGTGAAGTTGCGGCGGCCTGAAATCGCGAAACGGAGGCACACGCGAGGTACACGGGTCAATTCATCTGAGGATGCCCTCACGCGGCACGGTTTCACGGTTTGGCCGACGCCTGTGCCCTGGCCCGCCGTATCTCGCGGAGCAGGTCTCGAACCTTCTTGGGCATTGCTTCCTTGGGCAGCTTCGGGCTCGCGCCGTTTGCGGTTGGCATCGCCGCGATGAGGACGCCTTCGAGCTGCGACATCAGCCGCTCGTTTTTGATCACGAAGGCGGAAAAGAAGTTCCAGAAATGGTAAAGGTGGCTCGCGGGGTCGGTTGCGTGCGTGCTGAGTGGCGTTAGAGCGACCCGCTTAGTGCCGTTCCCTGCCCCGCAGAGAGGCGCGGAGGCCCAGACTAGGCCAGAGCAACCCGCAATGCACATTGTGAAAGTTTGGACGCTCGCGGCTCCCACTCACCGCAAAAGACGCGATGAGCACCCGCTAATCATCTGCAGTAAGGTCAACTCTTTCGAGGCGGAATCTCCGACCGCCGCAGTTGCGCTTGTACTGCTGATACAACGCCTGATACAGCGCACCCTGCTCTCTTTCGAATCGCTTAAGGTCCATTTCCCATTTGTCCACCCACAACCACTTGGCTATGCCCTTCATTTCGCAGTTGTCGCCAATTGCAACCTGAATCCTGCTCTCAAGAAAGGCGATATTCTGCCTTATCAGGTACTCCTCGCGTTTCAGCCTCCTGAGTTCCCGATAGACTCGGAGCATTTCGCTAGAGGATTCCGCCATCGTGTCGTTCGGCGATTTCGCCGCAGATTGTCCGCCTCATGGAGAAGCGGTTGAAATTCCTCCACGAATGCTACGGCGCGATCCACTGCGTCGTCCAACTCTTGCGCAGTAACGTTGAATATTTCCCCGTTTTCCGCACGCCTTTCGTCCAAGAGTTGGTGGATGTACTTCTCCAAGCTTGACGGATATTCGGTTTCTATTTTTCTGTAAAGGGTGAGCTTCACTGGTGACCCAGCGGCAAACCCACGCTTTCGCTCCTCCGGATCGTTTTTCGTCCGCCCAACCTTAAAGCAATCGCCACGACCTAACTGGTAGCAATAAACGTGTTCCAACTCGGAAGCCATAATTACCTTCCCGAAGTAAGGCTACGAGACGGCAAGGGCTTTAATTTCAGTCCTTTTTATTAGGGTTCTTTATTTTTGATTGCAATTTGCGCTTCTCTTCAAGGTCCTTGGAATCGATTGCTACTGTTACCTCGCCCACTAGGTCAGCTAACGTATCTGATGTATACAAAAGTGTATTCATGATAAGTCTACCGATGTATGCATTTTCCCCTTGTCCAATCCTGCAAACGTTGTAAGTTGTTATAGCAACGGTGTGGCCCATTACGATTCCCTTGGTGGTTTCACTTTTGTTCAACAGCGCAGCTATCCCAAGGTCAGCCGAGTCTTCGTCATAAGTAATCTCCACGTCAGGTATGGCACGTAAGCTGCGTCGTAACGCACTTGAAAAATTCGGCTTCGGTTTTTTCTGGTCCAGTGAGAAACACACGAATTCTGTCGTTGGCTCGAATAGAAGCACAATGAACAATTGGCGTGGTGGCAAGCAGGTCCGCTTGAGCTTCAATCTTGGCCTTTAGCTCCCTCCAATAGAAAACGTAACGCAACTTTTCAAATTGGTCTGCCGTCAACTTTGACAGTCCCATCTCATCAAATTGCTGTTCGCTCATTTCGTAATAGTTCCCGAAGGGTGAATCCCATTTGGCCATAGGGACAGCAGCATCCCGCTTTGGGTTAGCTTTAGCCGTCGGCATCTGTCCGATACACAAAGGGCAGAACACAAGGAAACATAGGGCCACGACCGTGGGGTACGTCTTCTGTGCGCGTGTCACCATGGCCAACACGATACCACCAAGGCCAGGAGCGCCCAAGGAAATTGCTGCCTTCGTATGTTCGTTGTTTATCCGCCCGTCATGTTTTGGGCGCAAGTGGAGGGGGCTCGGGTGAAGCAGATTCGGCCTTGCGGAGGATGAGTGTAAGCTTCCCCTCCACGGAGTAGGAGCAGGTACGCCCGCGGCGAGTCTTTGTGGTACCTTCATCGCCGGGACACGACAGGGTCACTTCCTTCTCTGTCACACCCTCCCGCAGCATAGTGAAAACCTCTTGGTCAAGCTCATATCCCCCTCGGTAGCAACGCGGGTTCCTGCAGGCCAACAGACCACCCCTCTGCCGGAGATTGAACCTGCGCTTTCCAGAGTCTCCATGGCCATCTGTCTGCAGGCAGCCATAGTCGTACACGACATACTCGAACAATATATCCTCCAATGTTGGGAAGGCTTCGTTGAACTGTTTAAACGGCGGCGAAAACAGCCGCTTCGACCTGTCCATCGGCTCGCCCACGCTTATTCCCCTTTGACAAAATATGATAGCAGGCGGGTGGCTCGTCCTATCGAGAAGCGAAGGGCGGGGCCTTTGACTTTTTTCATCACAAATCATCAGTGACACCGTCACAGACATCGAACCAACCATCGGCGACAATGGAGATGACCTGTAGGCCAGGGCCGAGGTGCGCCCGTCTCCCAAGACGGCCATCGAAGCCGCCCCAATCCCATTTTGGGACGCTCTTTGACAACCAGTCGAAGCAAAATCGCCGCTAAGTCATTGATTCTGGAATATTTTACCTATAAGTCATTTAAACTCAAAGATTTTGCGGAAATTTCTTCCTAACCTTATGATTCCACAAGATAGGGGGGAGTGGGGGGTACCCGATACCAACCAGTTAGTAACGCAAGAGTAACTACCCCAGAAATTTCATTCCGGCAGTTGCCATTCGACCCGACTTTTCCGCCGAATACTGCGGTGAACTCGGCATTTGGCCAGTCGCTGTGGTCAAATAGAAGCATGTCACAATGGCAACCAGGTCAGTGGCATTGCGCCGCAAATTCAAGGCGGCGGAACGGAACGTTCATGGATTGTGGCAAATCCTGAAGGCCGTGGTGTCAACCGACCATCCTCTGCTGGCGCATCTGATCCCGATCCGGCGCTGCAATCTGGCCTGCACTTACTGCAACGAGTTCGACGATTTTTCGAAGCCAGTGCCGATCGAGCAGATGTTGCAGCGCGTGGATCGGCTGGGCGATCTCGGCACTTCCGTGATCACGATCAGCGGCGGCGAGCCGATGCTGCATCCGCAACTCGATGACATCATTCACCACATGCGGAAACGCCGGATCGTTTCGGGGCTGATCACCAACGGTTATCTGTTGACCGCCGACCGCATCCAGCGGCTGAACCGATCGGGCCTGGAGTGGCTGCAGATTTCGATTGATAACGTGAATCCCGACGAAGTTTCGAAGAAAAGCCTGAAAGTCCTCGACCGCAAGCTGCAACTGCTGGCCGAGCACGCGGAATTTCACGTGAATATCAATTCCGTGGTGGGCAGCGGAGTGAGCCATCCGCAGGACGCGCTTACCATCGGCAAGCGCGCGCTGGAGTTGGGGTTCAGCTCGACTATAGGAATCATTCACGACGGCTCGGGGCAGGTGCAGCCCTTGAACGACGAAGAACGGCGCGTGTATCACGAGATGAAGAACCTCGAGAAGCGCAGCTTCACGCGCGTGAATGCGTTTCAGGACAACATCGCGCTGGGGCGTCCGAATCAGTGGCGCTGCCGCGCCGGCGCGCGCTACCTCTACATCTGCGAGGACGGGCTGGTGCATTACTGCTCGCAGCAGCGCGGGTATCCGGCCATTCCGCTGGAGAAATACACGATTGCCGATTTGCGCCGCGAGTTCCATACGGAGAAGCCGTGCGCGCCCCATTGCACGGTATCATGCGTGCACCAGGTATCGGTCCTGGATGCGTGGCGCGCGCCGCAATGGCCGGCACCGGCGTCGGAGCCGGCGAGCGGACTGGTGCACATCGAGTAGGAGGCAGTTCTCAGCTGTCAGCTCCCAGTAAAAACCTTTAACCGCCGAGACGCAGAGTGCGCGGAGAAATGCTTTGGCGAAGAGCTAAGAAGCCAAAGCCCGATCTTCTCGGCGATCTCGGCGTGCTCGGCGGTGAAGCTTTTGACGTTACTGAGAGCTGGAGCTGAGAGCTGAGAGCTGCTCTTAGAACGTTGTGGCCACGGTGAAGCGGAAGGTTTTTCGCGGTTCCCGGAGAGTGTAGGTGGAGCCGAGGGTCGAGCGCGTCAGGTTATAGGTGTAGTTGCCAGCGGCCATGGTCTTGACACGTAGCGGAACCCGGGTTTGGACAGGGAACATGCTGCGGTTGATCTGTATGGGCGGAGATGCGCTGCTGTCGAGGCGCAGGGCATTGTAGGCATAGTAAATGCGGAAGGGCGCATTGACGACCGGAAGCATCGTCTGCAATTCGAGTCCGGTGGACATACGCACAACCCAGTTGGTGCCAGGAACCGGGCTGAGGATTGCGGGAATGTCTGCTGAAGTCTGTGCGCCGCCGGAACACGCATACGACGTCTGGGGCTCGAGGATCGGGCAGCCGAACAGCGTGCTGATCAGGGTTTCGTACTGGACTGGGTTGATCTGCAACTGCGAAGTGCGCAGGATGGGATCGGTGCCCACATCGACAAAGGGCGCGACTGGCGACTGGGCCGGCAATGGTGATGCGGTATTCAAAGTTGCCGTGCAGACTGAGGTCGCCGCCCGGAGTTACCAGTTGATTAGTACGGAACCGGGATATTCCAGCAGTTGCTGACGCACGCTCCTGAGGAGTTGATCCCCACCGGAAAGCGCGGGTTGGCGGGAACGAAACTTCCATCCTTGTTCCTGAGGGCCACGGTCTGGGCGCTGGGCAGGTAGGCGATGGGAGAGACGGTGCGGATGTCGAAACCGCGCAGATCGTTTTCGCCGCCCAGGTAGGCTCGTTCAAAGGGGGGAGCGACGACGCCGCCATAGCCGGTGATAAACGAAGCCTGAACGTTGTAACCGAGCGCATTGCGGCGTTTTTGCATGGGGAAAAACTGTTTGTACTGGACGACGGGCCGGATGGTGTGAACCGTGCCGCCGATGCCAGCGAACTCCCCGCCGAGGAACAGGCTCTTGCCATGGTGCGGCGCGTAGGGCGAATCGAGCGTGTTCATGGTGAAGCTGGGAGTGATCTTGCTGGTGATGATGCCGTTGAGCGCGTTGGGGCCGGTGATGCCGCGAAAGTTGAGATTCTCGAACAACAGCTTGGAAGCGTTGCTGACGGCGACCAGCGAAGAGCGGTCGAAGGAGTAGCTGATGCCAACGCGCTTGAAGGAATGGCGCAGCGGATAGCTTAAGCTCAGGGTGACGCCGGTACTGGACTGCGAGTAGTTCTGCAGGTTCTGCAGGTAGGCGGAGGGCAGGTTCAGATTCTGGCCGGTTAAAATGGCATACTGCTTGGCTTGGTCGTAGTTGGTCTTGCGCAGGTAGACGTTGAAGCCGGCCTGGATGGGCCGGTCGAACAAGTAAGGCTCGGTGAATCCGAAGACCACGTCGCGCTGGCGGCTGCCGAGGCTGGCCTGCACGGAGAGCGTCTCGCCCAATCCAAGAAAGTTGTTGGTGCTGTAATTGATGCCGACAAAGGCGCCGGCCAGTCCGCTGACGCCGCCTTGCAATCCGATGCTGTTCTTCCCCTTTTCCTTGCACCTTCAGGGTGAGATCGACGGTGCCGGCCTTTTCGTCGAGGTGGCGTTCGGTGGTATTGGGATCGTCGGGCTTGAGCTGGTCGAAATAGCCGAGCTGGTTCAGGCGCAGCAGGCTGAGTTCCCAGTAGCGCGAGTTGTAGATCTGGCCTTCTTCCAGCGCAATTTCGCGGCGGATGACTTTGTCGCGGGTGGTGGTGTTGCCCTGGAACTCGATGCGGCGCACGTAGAACTGCTTGCCTTCGTCCACGTCGATTGTCAGATTGACGATCTTCTTCTCGTCGTCGAACTTGGTGTCGGGGACGGAAGTGAAGTTGATGTAGCCGGCTTCGCCGTAGGCTTTGCGCAGGTTCTCCAGACCCTTGGCGACTTTTTCGCGGCTGAAAATTTCGCCGTCCTTCATGGGGAAAAGGCTGCGCAGAGCGGCACTGTTGGGGATGGCTTTGTTGTTCTTGAAGGTGATGGTGCCGAGGCGGTAGCGCTCGCCCTCCTCGATGGGCATGGTGATATCGACGGATTTCCCCAGCCCTGACTGGAGCAACGGAATGTGGAAGCCGGTGTGTCCGGTGTCGTGGATCTCGGTTTTGGGGTCGTCGACCAGCACCTTGAAGTAGCCGCGGTTCTGGTACTCGGCGCGGACGCGTTCGGTATCTTCTTCAAGTTTGGTGGCGTCGTAGGTCTTGGCGAAGAGGTTTTCAAGAAAGATGGAGTGCGGGATGCCGATGGGCTTGAGGTTCTTCATGGCCGCGCGCAGCGTGCGGTCATTGACGTGTTTGTTGCCCCGGAAGCGGATGCGTCCAACCTTGACCTTGGGCCCTTCCTTAATGACGAAAGTGACGCCGACGGCGGCGGGCGGGATGGGCCGGACTTCGGTGCGGATGGTGGCGAACTGGCGTCCGTGCTCGGCGAGCAGTTCCTTGAGGACAACTTCGGCCTTCTTGATCTTGGTGGGATCGTACTGGTTCTCCACCGCGAGTCCGACTTTGCGCTCCTTGAAGCGGTCGAGCACGTCGCTGGTGGAAACGGCATTCAGGCCGGTGTAGTTGATCTCGCGGATGGTCGGCCGCTCTTTGAGGTAAATGTGAAGGATCCAGCCTTTGGGGCTCTGTTCGCGCTCAAAGCGGATGTCCTCAAAGTAGCCGGTGTTCCAGAGGGCGTTGAAGTCGCGTTCGATGGCGGCGGGGTCGTAGACGTCGCCGGCCTTGCTGAAGATGCGAGCCTTGACCGTGTCGGCGGGAATGCGGCGGTTGCCGTGGACTTTGATGTCGACGATGAGATCCTGCTGGCCGACAACGGTGGCGACCAGCGAGCAGAAGCGCCAACAAAACCAGGAGGCGATTCCAAACAGACCTACGCTTCCAAACTCCTGTGGCGAAAGAAGATGGAGACCAAGAAGAGTCTTTCTGCGGGCCCGTGTCGTGGCCGAGTCGCGGGGCGCGCACAGGGATAGCATGATGACGACGATGAATCGCAACTACCTCGAAAAACTAGAGTTAGGAAAACGGTAATTATACGGTAGAGAGTGAGAACCGTCCAAGGCCAGAGATCGCCTGGCTTGGCCGAGATTTCGAGCTCGGGCCAGAGCATCCCTCGAATTTTTCCGAAGTCACGCCCGAAAAAGTTCTACCTCAACAGAGACGGAATAGAACGTCGCCGCGTTGCCCATGTCGGTAAGTTTTTCTGAGGTCAGCACATTGATATTGCCGCCGCCGGGGCTGAATCGTGCCCAATCGAGCCGAGCGGCAACGACTCCGGGAGGCAACCGGCAGCCGTCGACTCGAGCCCGGAGGACGATCTCGCCGCGCGAGTTGAAGGCGCGAACGCTGGTCGCCATCGCGGACGCCGCGCGCCTCGGCATCGGTCGGATGCATTTCGAGATCGCCCATCCACGGTTCCATCTCGCGAACGGATGGGAGGTTGGCGAATGACGAGTTGAGATGGTTGTCGGGCTTGCGCGCGAGAAGTTCGAGCGGGAAGCCGGCGGCTTTCGATCCAGATCCATGTCGCGATTCGTCGGGCGGAGTGAAGGCGAGGACCGGATCGAGCCCCTGACGTTTCAGAGTTTCGCTGTAGAACTCGGCTTTGCCGCTGGGCGTGGGGAAGTTGCCTTGGGCGAAGGGGAGGAATGGCGCGGAGCGCTCGGCCGAGCTTTGCTCGGCTTGGACGGGCGAGCGCGCGCCGTCTCCCACCGTTCGTCTGTGGTGAAATTCAGACGGATGCTGATGCTCGCGCTCCAACCGATCGCGGGTGATTCCTTTGAGCCACGGATTGGGCGAATCGAGGGCGCGGTCGATCATGGAATCCACCGTTTCGCGGAAACAGTCGTCTTCAAAACCCATGCGCTCGGCGAGCGCGCGGAACAGCTCGACATTGGACCGGCATTCGCCGACCGGATCCATCGCCTGATTGGAGACCTGGAGGTAGTAGTGGCCGTATGCGGTCTGCAGGTCTTTGTGCTCGAAGAAAGTGGTGGCGGGCAGCACGATGTCGGCGTAGTCGGTGGTGTCGGTGAAGAACTGCTCGTGGACCACGGTGAAAAGATCGGGGCGCATCAATCCGCGGACGACTTCGTTGTGGTTGGGGCAAACCGCTGCGGGATTCGAGTTGTACACGAACAGCGCCTGGATGGGCGGCACCATCGTCGTCGAGTTCAGCACGCTGCCGAGTTGCACCATGTTGACGATGCGGGCGGGACGTCCCAGGGCCTTCTGCATCAACTCGGGCATTTCGAGCGCTTCGCGTGTTCAAGCCGAAAGAACCGCTGAGCGAGAGCTGGAGTCCGCCGCCGAGTTCTTTCCACGATCCGATCAAACAGGGCAGCATGGTGACCGCGCGCATCGACATGCCGCCGCGCTCGGAGCGCTGGATGCCGTAGTTGACGCGGATCACGGACGGGCGCTCGGTGGCATACTCGCGGGCGAGCTTGCGGATGTCGTCGGCGGAGATGCCGGTCCGGTCCAGCGGGCAACTTTTTCCGGCGGATACTGCTGCGCGCGGGCCTTCAGGTCTTCGAAACCGATGGTGTAGCGCGAGACGTAGTCGGCATCGAAAAGATTTTCGTTGATGATGACGTGCATCAAGCCGAGAGCGAGCGCGGCATCGGTGCCGGGATTGATCGGCAGGTACCAGTCGGCCAACTTCGCGGTGCGCGTGCGGTAGGGATCGATGACGACCAGCTTCGCGCCTTTGCGGCGAGCTTCTTCGATGAAGGGCCAGAGATGAACGTTGTTGCCGTGAATATTCGAGCCCCAGGCGATGATGTAGCGCGAATGCGCGAACTGTTCCGGCTCGGTGCCGAGCTTGATGCCAATCACCGATTTCAGGCCTTCTTCGCCGGCGGTGGAGCAGATGCTGCGCTCCAGTTGCGAAGCGCCCAGGCGGTGGAAGAAACGGCGGTCCATGGAAGCGCCGTTGAGCGCGCCGAGCGTGCCTCCGTAGGAGTAGGGCAGGATGGCTTCGGGGCCGTATTCGGCGATGATACGGCGGAAGCGATGCGTAATTTCGTCGAGAGCCTCGTCCCAGGAGATGCGCTCCAGAAGCGAGGACGGACGCGTCGCCGTCCATGCGGCTGCGTGTGTGGCGCGGGCGCTCCTGTCCGCGTCGCTGCGACAGTCGCCGCTCCCTTAGGGCCCACCCGTCGCATCGGATACAGCACGCGGTCCGGCGAGTACACGCGGTCCAGATATTTGGCGACTTTGGCGCAGAGGAATCCGCGGGTAACGGGGTGCTCGGGATCGCCCTGAATTTTGGTGGCGCGGCCGTCTTCGATGGTGATCAGCACGCCGCAGGCGTCAGGGCAATCGTGCGGGCAGGCGGCGTGGACGACGCGCTTCATCGTCAGATTATACGGTGCAGATCACAGTTAGCCAGCACGGTTGCCAGTACTCCATGCCTGAACTCAATCCCCAGGTTTTTCTAGGCAACTGGTACTGGTAACTGGCACTGTTCTACTTGAACTCCAGCACTTCTTTTTCTTTGCCTTTGCTCATCTCTTCCATCTTTTTGATTTCGTCGTCGGTGAGCTTCTGGATTTCATCGAGCGCGCGCTTCTCGTCATCTTCGGCAATTTTCTTGTCTTTCAGCGTCTTCTTGATGGCCTCGTTGCCGTCGCGGCGGATGTTGCGCACCGCGGTGCGGTGCTCTTCGAGAATCCGGTGCAGGTGCTTGACCATATCCTTGCGGCGTTCTTCGGTGAGCGCGGGCACGGGCACGCGCACCAGTTTGCCGTCGTTCATTGGGTTGAGGCCGAGGTCGGCGCTGCGGATGGCTTTTTCGATCGCCCCGAGCTGAGACGGATCGAAGGGCTGCACCGTGATCATTTGCGGCTCGGGCGCGTGAATCTGGGCGATCTGGTTGAGCGGCATCTGCGACCCGTAGTAGTCGACCGAAACGGTGTCGAGCATGTGAACGTTCGCGCGCCCGGTGCGCGTGGCGGCCATTTCGCGGCGGAAGTCTTCCACCGCTTTATCCATGCGCGTCTTGAGGTTGGGCGAAGACTTCTTTCAGGGCAGGATGAGCCATAGTTCGGGGCTCCTAGTATGCATTGAAATCAAAACCGTAAATTATAAACCGTGACTAAGGTCAGAGGTTAGAGGTCAGATTGCAGAGGTGAGAACCGCCGGGGATGTGCTTGGTTTTACCTCTGCAATCTGACCTCTAACCTCTGACCTCTCCTACGCGCTGACCAGCGAGCCGATCTTCTCTCCGAGCACGACGCGGCGGATATTGCCGCGCTGGTTCAGATTGAAAACGATGATGGGCAGATTGTTGTCCTTGCACAACGAGATGGCGGTCGAGTCCATCACCTTGAGGCCCTGCTTCAGAACGTCCATGTAGGTGAGTTGCGAAAACTTCTTGGCATCCTTCACCTTCATCGGGTCGGCGTCGTAGATGCCGTCCACTTTGGTGGCTTTGAGGATGGCATCGGCTTTGATTTCCATGGCGCGCAGCGAGGCGGCCGTGTCGGTCGAGAAATACGGATTGCCGGTGCCGCCGGCGAAGATGACGACGCGTCCTTTTTCAAGATGCCGGATGGCGCGGCGCCGGATGAAGGGCTCGGCAACCTGATTCATCTCGATGGCCGTCTGCACGCGGGTAAAGACGTTTTGTTTTTCGAGCGCGTCCTGCAGCGCCAGCGAGTTGATGACGGTGGCCAGCATGCCCATGTGATCGGCGGAGACGCGATCCATGTTCCTGGCCTGGTCGGCAACGCCGCGAAAGAAATTGCCGCCGCCTACGACGATGGCCATCTGGATGCCGAGATTGCGCACATCGGCAAGTTCAGCCGCGACTTCATGAATGCGGGCGGTGTCGATGCCGAAACCTTGATCGGCGGCCAGGGCTTCGCCGGAGATTTTCAGCAAGATGCGCTTGAAGATCGGTTCAGGCATGAGACTCCTCAGTTCCTGTTCGCAGCAACCCAATTGCACAGGTCCGTCCCCTTCGGCTGCGCTCAGTCAGGATGACAAGTTGTTGGTGCAACCGACGAAGCGCTCTTGCGAGAGCATAAACAAAAGGGGCGCCGCAGCGCCCCTGAATTATTCGGCTGCTACTTGGCAACCGGCGCAGACGCCGCGCCGCCCTCGTCCGGCGGTTGTCGGGTTTCGTGCTGACGAAGGCGACGGTAGCCGTCGCGTCGCCGACTTTGAAGCGGGCAAAACGCCGCACCGCGATGTTCTCGCCGAGCTTGCCGACTTTGGCGGCGATCAGCTGCGAGATGCTGATGGTCTGGTCCTTGATGAAGGGCTGCTCCAGCAGGCAGACCTCTTCGTAGAACTTTTCCATCTTGCCGGCCACGATTTTTTCGACCACTGGAGGCGGGCTTGCCGGTGGCAGCGGCCTGGGCGCGATAAATATCTTTCTCGCGCTCGAAGGCTTCCGGCGTAACGTCTTCTTTCCGGACAAACTTCGGATCGCTCGCCGCAATGTGCATGGCGATGTCGTGGACCAGTTCTTTGAAGTCGTCGGTGCGCGCGACGAAATCGCTTTCGCAGTTGACCTCGACCAGCACGCCAATCTTGCCGCCGGCGTGAATGTAGTAGCCCACCGAACCTTCGCTCGTCACACGCGCCGCTTTCTTGGCTGCGACCGAAACGCCCTTTTTGCGCAACAGGACGATCGCTTGTTCCAGGTCGCCTTTGGCTTCGGTCAAGGCCTGTTTGCAATCCATCATCGGTGCTCCGGTTTTTTCGCGGAGCTCTTTTACTTGGGCAGCAGAAATATTTGCCATAGTGGTGCTCATTCGGAATTTTTCCTTCGATTGAAACTTGCTGTTATAAAACTCGACCCGCGCACAGTCGAACTGCGCGGGTCAGATGTAGTGGTCGCGAATTCCAAGCTGCCCCTAAAGGGGCGTCTAATC
Organism: uncultured Acidobacteriaceae bacterium; assembly: GCA_963725245.1. Lineage (GTDB taxonomy): Bacteria > Acidobacteriota > Terriglobia > Terriglobales > Acidobacteriaceae > Acidiflorens. The sequence continues at coordinate 21,477 of CAVRYC010000030.1, forward strand.
TCGAACGGCTAGCGGTATCGCTAAAGCGATACCCTGATACGAACCTCGAACGAACCCTGATACGACTCGATAGACTCAAGCTAGAACCGGCGCGTCTCGGCCTGCAACTCGTCGACGTCTTCCGTGGCGGCTGAGGGACGCTTGCGCGTGCCCTTGCCCAGCACGTCTTCCATGCGGATCTCTTCACCTTCGACGCCCGTGCCATCGGGGCCCGCAGCGGCAATTGCGCCTTCAGTTGCGACTTCGGCAAGCAGGTCTTCAGCGCTCGGGGCGGCCGCTGCGACGACCGGCTCGGGTTCTGCCGCCGCCTGGATGTCCGCCGTCTGCTTGTCGTCGCGGGCATGGACGCCCTCGGCAATCGACTCCGAAATCTTCGAGGTGAACAGCCGGATCGCCCGCAGAGCGTCGTCGTTGCCCGGGATCACGTAATCCACTTCGCTCGGGTCGCAGTTCGTGTCGACCACGGCGACCACAGGGATGCCCAGCTTGCGCGATTCGCGCACCGCGATCTGCTCTTTATTCGAATCGATCACGAAGATCGCATCCGGCAGCCGCGTCATATTCTTGATGCCGGCGAGATTCGCCTGCAGGTGCTTGCGCTCGCGCTCGAGCTTGATCACTTCTTTCTTCGGAAGCAGATCGTAACGGCCATCGGTGGCCATTTCGTCGAGTTCCTTGAGCCGCTTCACGGATTTCTGCACGGTGACCCAGTTGGTTAGCAGGCCACCCAGCCAGCGCTGGTTCACGTAGAACATCGAGCAGCGCTGCGCCTCTTCGGCAATTGCGTCCTGTGCCTGGCGCTTGGTGCCCACGAAGAGGATGATTCTGCCCTCGGCGGCCAGGTCCTGCACAAATTTCGACGCTTCTTTGAACATCTTCAGCGTCTTTTGCAGATCGATAATGTAGATACCATTGCGCTCACCAAAGATGAATTCCTTCATCTTCGGGTTCCACCGTTTCGTCTGATGCCCGAAGTGAACGCCGGCTTCGAGCAACTCCTTCATCGTGATGTTTGCCAATCAACCTCCTCAGTTGGTCTGCATCCGGACACGAAAAGGCCCCGGATTGCCATTCCCGTCCACCCCACCTCAGGGGAGGTGGGGGGATGAATTTGAACACCCTAAAACCAGTCGTTTGTCGTTGGTCGGTAGTCGTTCGCGAACGACCATCGACTAACGACCATCGACTATCTCTTACTGAACTGGAAGCGCTTTCTTGCGCCCTTCTGTCCGTACTTCTTGCGCTCTTTGGCGCGCGGGTCGCGAGTCACCATGCCTTCGGCCTTGAGCTTCTTGCGCAGTTCAGCGTTGAATTCCATGAGCGCGCGCGTGATGCCGAGGCGCACGGCATCGGCTTGTCCAGCGATTCCGCCGCCGCACACGTTGGCCAGCACGTTGAAGTTGGCCGTGGTCTCGGTCGAGACCAGCGGCGACTTCGCGCTGATGCGCTGCGCGGGCGTCACAAAGTATTCGTCGAACGCTTTGCCGTTGACCTTGAACTCGCCGCTGCCAGGACGAAGAAAAACGCGCGCGATCGCCGCCTTGCGGCGTCCGGTTCCGTAGTATTGAACAATTTCTGCCATGGTTAGCTTCGAGCCGCGAGCTTCGAGCTTCGAGCACCCGCGTGCGCGAAGAATGAAGCGTTTGGCTTATCAACCTTTCCAAAAATCTAAAATCTGTCTTGCTCGCTCGCTAGACCCGAGGCTCGCAGCTGCCCTACGCAAACACCTTCGCTTCCGGCTTCTGCGCCTGGTGCGGGTGCTTGTCGCCTCGGTAAACCTTCAGCTTGGTAAACATCTGCTTGCCCAGTTTGTTCTTGGGAAGCATGCGCGACACGGCGTCTTCAATCACCAGTTCCGGCTTGCGGACCATGCGCTTCTTCATCTCTTCCGAGCGCAGTCCACCGGGATACCCGGTGTAGCGATGATAGACCTTCTGATCGGCCTTCATGCCGGTGATCTTGATCTTCTCGGCGTTAATGATGACCACGTGATCGCCGGTGTCGATAAACGGCGTGTACTTGGGGTTCTCTTTGCCCATCAAAATGCGGGCTACGCGCGAGGCGAGGCGGCCGAGCGGAAGCCCGCTGGCATCCACCACAAACCACTTGCGCGCAATATCTCCCTCTTTGGGGAAATAGGTTGACATCGGAAATCTCCCAGAAATTAAAGAACTTATGAAGACCGCTGAGTGCCCCATCAATCCACGCAGAACGCGCGCTAGGTGTTCCAGGCGGGCAGCCGCAGGACTTCCAAAGAAGTTAAGAATAGCCCAGTGCCGACGCGCTTGTCAACGAACTGAGTGGGGTAGTAGGCACTACCGCAGGTGACTGAATCTGAATGAAAGGCTATTCTTAATTCGGGCAAACTATGGTTATTGAAGAAACATGCACCGGAACGTCGAGCGCTTGACCATCTTTGGGCGCAGGCTTCGTTTCAGCAGGCCTTCTTTGAATCGTATCGAGAACCCGGGGATCTTTGGCCGAACAGGTGCGCGATCTTTGGCCGAACAGTGCGTTGCCATGTCCGCCTGCCAACGGTGGAAATTTCGCTATGAAATCTCATTGAACCCTACCGACCCCTGTGCTACTTTTTACTGTGTAGTAATAGACAGCAGGAGGTCTAGCAAGGATGCTGACTCCGAGAGAGCAACTCCTGACCGGTCATGATGAGTTCCAGCGACTGGTTCAGGAGCACTCGCAATATTCCCAACGGCTGGAATCCCTCACACAAAAGCGATACCTCACAGACGACGAAAAACTGGAAGAAGTGCGGCTGAAGAAACTAAAGTTGCGCCTCAAAGACCAGATGCAGAGTCTGGAGCAGCAGGTTCATCGGCAGTCTGCCTAGATTAAAGGGCTGGTAATTGCGCCCGAAGGACAGTAAAACGCAGGGCCTAACCCAATTTATGCAATTATCCAGGGCGCGTCTAAGCGCCTTTTTTTATTGCAGTTATGTAGAATATCGCGGCCTCGCTCTATAATCATTCTGAATTCCCATGGTGCGTGACGGCTACTTCTACGGTGCGGGCTGCATTCTTGCTGCGGGCGTGATCGCGTGGCTGGCAGCTTGGCCTTACGCCGTCCCGGTGTTGCTGCTGGGCGCTTTCTTTCTGTGGTTTTTCCGTGATCCGGAGCGCCAGATTCCCCAAGCTTCCGGCACCGGCGTCCTCTGGTTTCTCCGGGGGACGGCAAGGTGACCGATGTTTCGGTCGTGGCTTCCGATGTGGCTTCTGGCGGAACTTCCGTCGGAACTTCCGTCGGAACTATGCGCAACCGGATCAGCATTTTTCTCAGCGTCTTCGATGTGCACGTGAACCGTTCGCCGATTGCAGGCGTGATCCGCGAGGTGCGCTATCAGCGCGGCAAGTTCCTCAATGCCATGGGAGCGCATTCAGCGGAGGAGAACGAGCAGAACATCGTCACCGTGGAAGGCGAAGGCCGTACCGTAATCTTCAAGCAGATCGCCGGCTTGATCGCGCGCCGTATCGTTTTCAATTTCAAAGTGGGAGACCATGTGGCCTGCGGCGAGCGGGTTGGGCTCATCAAGTTTGGCTCGCGCGTGGATGTTCTGTTCGATCGCGATGCCGCGATCCAGGTGAAGCCCGGCGACCGGGTCAAGGGAGGCGCCACGGTGCTTGCCTGGTTGCCAGTTGGGCAGCCGGTCGCGCAGGCGATTCATGCGGGCGTGGCCGGGGAGCGGGAGGCGCATTGAAATGAAACAGCTAGGAACATTGGAAATGAAAGAGGCAGGAACAATTGAAATGAAAGAGCCCGGAACATGGAAGAGCTAGAGCCGCATCGTCGGGAATCGGACCGTCCGCGGGGAAAATTGCGCAAGGGCATGTATATACTGCCTTCGCTCTTCACCACGGCGAATATCGCGCTTGGGTTCTATGCGATTTTGCAGACCGTGCATGGCAGCCCGGCTGAACCCTGGCACATGGACTTCGCCGCGATGGCCATCGGCTTTGCCGTATTGTTCGACGGCTTGGACGGCCGCATCGCGCGGATGACGCACACCGCTAGCGATTTCGGCAGGGAACTCGATTCGCTGGCCGACGTGATTACCTTCGGCGTTGCCCCGGCGCTGCTCGCCTGGATGTGGGGCTTTCATCTGTTGCCGGCGGGCGCGATTGCCCCTGACCTGCACTTGAAGATCACGCAGGTGGGCTCGATCGCCTGCTTCGCTTTTCTTATTGCAGGTGCGAGCCGCCTGGCGCGCTTCAATATTGCGAAAAATCCGGAGCCTTCGAATCCGGGACGTCCGGGGAAGAAATATTTCGTGGGCATGCCGATTCCGGCCGGGGCGGGAGTGATTGCGGCAGTCGTCCACTACTCCGCCGGTGAGCCCGTGACTTCCTGGTGGACGGCTTTGAGCTGGTTGATGATGGTCGTCGTGGTCGGTTATCTGATGGTCAGCACGTGGCGTTTCTATAGCTTCAAGGATATCGATTTTCGTTCGCGGCATCCCTTCCGCCTGGTCGTGCTGCTTGGCGTGGTCGGCGCGTCGATTTGGTTCTTTTCCCGTCCGGCGCTTTTTGCCATCGCGATCCTGTACATGGCTTCCGGCATCCTGTGGCGCTTGCAGTGGATCTTCCGTCGCAAGAGCCCGCCTGCACCTCCGGCGTACCGGGAGGCATCTCAGACTCCATGAGTCCCCTTTCGAAAACTCCCCTTTCCAAGTCCGCCAGCTCGCAGGCGGATCTGCGCGGCACGAATCTTTATCGCGTGGCGATTGTGGGCGCGGCATCGCTCAAGGGCAAAGAGATTGCCGAAATCCTGCGCGAACGGAATTTTCCTGCCGTCGATGTCCGGTTGCTCGATGACGACGAGTCTCTCGGCCAACTGGAAGCGGTGGGCGACGAGATGAGCTTTATCCAGAGCATCCGCTCGGAACAGTTCGAGCGCGTGGACTTCGCCTTCTTCGCTTCCGACCCGCGCTCGACGCGCAATAACTGGAAGGTAGCGCGCGACTTGGGCGATACCATCGTGGATCTCACGTACGCGCTGGAAGATGAAGCGGGAGCGTCGGTCCGCTCGCCCTGGATCGAGCGGCAGACGGGCCAGCCCATTGCCCCGGAGTTGCAGCCGGGCCCGGTGGTGGTGGCCCATCCCGCGGCGACGGTCCTCGCGTTGCTCGCCTTGCGCAGCGAGAAGGCAGCGAAGACTGCCAAAATCGAGCGCATGGTCGCGACCGTGTTTGAACCGGCGTCGGAGAACGGCCAGAAGGGTATGGACGAACTGCACGAGCAGACGGTGAATCTGCTCTCCTTCCAGGAGCTCCCGAAGAATGTGTTCGACATCCAGGTGGCTTTCAACATGGTGCCGCGCTACGGACAGAGATCTGAGTTGGCGCTGGATGCGGTGTCGCAAAGAATCCGGCAGCACTATCGGCGCATTGCCCGCGGCGCAACCGAGCCTTCGCTGCAGGTGCTGCAGGCGCCGGTCTTCCATGGGCACGGCTTTTCGGTTTACCTGGAGATGGAGAAGCCGGTCGCAATCGCAGATTTGTCGCGGGCGCTGGCGGGAGAGCACGTGGTGGTGAGCGGCAGCCCGGAAGATACGCCGACCAACGTGAGCGCTGCCGGTCAGGGGGACATCCAGGTCGCGATCACCAACGACGCCAATCACAAGAACGGTGCGTGGCTCTGGGCAACGACCGACAACCTGCGCGTCGCCGCTTTGACCGCGGTCGAATGCGCCGAGACCATGACCGCATCCCGGCCGAGAGGTCAGATTCAATGATTCGATGGACGGCGAAGCGATCGGTGTGGCGCTGGACACTCCTGTCGGCGGCCCGGGAGAGCAAAAGCAAAGGCCGCGGACAGGAGTGTCCGCGCCACACCCAAGTGGGCAGCCGCAATTGCGCTCGGAGTGGGTCTGGCCTCGGCATTGACATTGATATTGAATCGATGCGGCTGCGGCTATCACCGGGCCGGAAATGCGGTCGAACTGCCGCAGAATATCCACAGCATTGCGATTCCCGGCTTCGTGAGCCACAGCCAGACGTTTCGAATCGAGCAACTCTTGACCGACGCCGTCGTGCGCGAATTCAACGCCCGCACCCAGTACCGTGTGATCCACGAGCCAATGGCGACGCGGATGCGGTGCTGAAGGCGACGGTTTTATCGGCGTCGGCGAATCCGCTGGTCTACGATTCCACGTCCGGACGCGCAGTCAGCGCTTTGGTCACCGTGAGCGTTCAGGTCACGCTGACCGACCGTCAGGGCAAGGTGATCTTCGAGAATCCTTCCTATCTTTTTCACGATCAATACGAAATATCGAGCAATCTCCCCAGTTTTTTTCAGGAAGACTCTCCGGCCGTCGATCGCTTGTCGCGGGATTTTGCGCGTACGCTGGTGGCTAATATCCTGGAGGCCTACTGATGTTGGAGGACTATTGATATGCGCGCCTTCAGCCAGGCCGACCGCTTTTTCTCCGAACTCGAGTCGCGCAAGCTGAAGCCGGCCTATGTGCTGGTGGGCGATGAAGCGTTTTTTCGCAAGCGCTGCCGCGACGCCATTCTCGAGCACCTGGTCGCGCCCGACTCGCGTGACTTCGGCTTATTTGAGTTCGATCTCGCCGAGACTTCGCTGAACGAAATTCTGGATCGCGCCCGCACGCCCTCGCTGATGGCGCCGTTTCAGGTATTTTTCGTGCGCGGCGTGAAGACCCTGTTTGGCCGCGGCTCCAACGAAGAGAAAATTGGAGCCATCGAAGCCTACTGCAAGAATCCCAATCCCGATGCGCTTCTGATATTTGTTGCCGATCACATCAGCATTCCCGCCGACGCCCGCCGCATGGAGATGACCGACAAGGACCGCTACCAGAAGATCCGCGAAGACCTCGGCCCGTTCTGCGGCATTGTCGAACTGTCTCGCGTGCAAGAGGGGGAAGCGGTGCGCTGGATTGGCGAGTATTGCCTCACACGCGAAGTCAAGATCGACGCCGACGGCGCCCGCGAGTTGGTGGATGCGCTGGGCGGCGAAATGATGATGGTGTCGAACGAACTGGAGAAGCTGATTCTTTACGTCGGCGAAAAGAAAAAAATCACGCTCGGTGATGTCGAGACCATGGTGCTCGCCGCGAAACAGCGCTCGTTATATGAGTTGACCGACGCGATTTCCTCGAAAGACCGCGTGCGCGCGCTCGAAATCCTCGATGCGCTGCTTTCGACCGGCGACGGCGAAGAAGCTGCCATCGGCCATCTCTACATGCTGGCCAAGACTTTTCGCCAGATGCTGGTTATCCTGGAGCGCAACGTGCGCGACCAGCGCATGCTGTGGGCGGCATTGTGGCAGGGCTTTCGCGTGCCGCCGTTTGCCGCCGACGATATCATCCGGCAGGCGCGGCGCTACAAATCGAAGCGGGAACTGACGCGCGCCATTCGCCTGGTTGCGAAAGCCGATCTGGCGCTGCGCTCGAATCCTACCAGCAAGCGGATGGTCCTTGAAAAGCTGGTTCTGGATCTCGCCGGCGAACCCAAGCTTGAAGCCGCTGGCGGATGGATGCAGGAAGAACTGCCGGTATGACGTTGGGGCTGACTTAGCATTCGACTCCGGCCCTCAGGGGCTAAAGCCCGCATTCTTATTGGCCGGCAGTGGCTCGGCTAAAGCCGTGCCCTTCCCAAAACCGTTTATGAGACCAGTTGTAGTTAAGCCTCGATCCTACCCCTTCGTCTCGGCCACCGCCCGCCGTAGTTCCTCCACATCCGGGAAATTCGGTTTGAGCTTCACCACGCGGTCCAGTTGTTGCCGGGCCAGCGCGGCCTGACCGCTCTTGGCGTACGCGAGTCCCAGGTGGTAGTTGAAGAGCGCGTTGTCCGGTTCCTTTTTCACCGCTTCTTTGAACAGGCCAATGGCGGACGTATAGACGTGCTTGTGGTAGAAAGCCCAGCCCAGCGTGTCGGCGGAGTTTGGATTATCGGGAAGCTGACGCCGCGCCGTCTGCGCCATCGCGAAAGCGACGTCCACATTGCCACCCTGCTCCAGCATCACGTACGCCAAATTGTTGGAGGCCACTGGATTTTCCGGCTGAATCTCCAGCACCTTCTGGTACTGCTGCCTGGCGTGTTCCCAATCCTGCCTGCTCTCGTAGATGCTACCCGCCAGCAGGTAGAAAGCGATCTCCTTGGGATTGATCTTGGACCCATCGAGAATACGTCTGCAGCGCCTGATCCGTGGCGCCGCGTTCGTTCTGCACCAGCGCCGAGCTTAACCAGCGCATCGCTGTTCTTCTTATCCAAGTCGGAGGCTTGTTTGAATTCCGCTTCTGCCCCCGCTAGGTCCTTTTTCTGTTCCATCAGAAGTTGGCCCAGCATGATGTGAAACCCGGCGTTCTTGGGATACTTGGCCAACTGCGCCTTGGCCGCGGCGATGGCTTTGTCGGGCTGCTTCTGTATCAGGTCTACGTTGAGCACGCCGCCCAGTGCGTCGGTGGAATTCGGAGTCCTGATCGAGCGCCTGCTGATAGGCTTTTTGCGCTTCGGCAAACTGGTTCTGCGCCATCCGCAGGTTGCCCAACTGCACATAGGCGGCAGGATTGTTGGGCTCCTTTTCGAGGGACCGCTGAATATACTCATCCGCCGTTGCGTACTGCTTGCGATCGATGTCCGCTATCCCGCGCAGCAGGTATCCGTCCGGAGCATCTGGCTGTAGAGCGATGATCTGGTCCGCTTCCTGCGCGAGACCCTGAGGCATCGCTCCGGTGGATGGCTACGCCCGCCAATGCGCGGTGCGCTTCCACAATGTCAGGGCGCAATCGAACGGCATCGCGCCACTCTGGTTCCGCCCGGTTGGTGTTGCCCAGTTGGTCGAAGGCCAGACCCAGCTGGTAATGCGCCACAGCGTTATCTGGATCGTTCTTCAACACGGCTTGCAGCGTGTTAACGGCGTCGCTGGCCTTGCCGCTGCGAATCTCGATCTCGCCCTTGTAAATCTGGGCGTCCTGGTCATCCGGCTTCGCCTTCACGACTTCGTCATTCAACTTGCGGGCATCGTCGATGCGGTCTTTCAGGATCAGCAGCTGAATGTAATTCTTCTTGACCACCATGTCCTTGGGATGGTCTTGATAAAGCGAGGCATACTCGGTCCGTGGCTTTGTCGAGCTGGTTATTGGCATAATAGAAGTCTCCGAGCATGCGGTAGCCCACGGAATTATTCGGGAAGTCCTTTTTCGATTGGCGCAGGAATTCCTCGGCTTGGCCGGGCTTGTTCTCGGCCATGTATAGGCGTGGCAAGAGAGAGCCTGGGACCGGGATCGTCGGCTGCGGCCGCAATGGCCCTCCGGAACACGTGCTTCTGCCTCGGGAAATCGTCCGCGAATCTGGTAGAAGTTCCCCAGCGAGATCAGCGCAATCGTGGATTTGGGACTGAGTTCGACCGCTTTCTTGAAATTCGCCTCCGCCGCGTCCCACTGTTGCCCGTGCATCTGGAGCATGGCCAGATTCAGATAAGAGTCAGAACGGTTGGGATCCAGTTGCAGCGCCTTCTGCATGTCCGCCAGCGCGGCAGGAGTGTTATTCATACCGGCGTAGTAGTTGGCACGGGCGATGTACACCTCGGGGTTGTTGGGCTGTTTTTGCGCGAGCAGGTCCAGATGCTCCTTCGCGTCATTGAACTGACGGCCGAGGATCAGCAGGTTGGCCATGTCAAGGTGCGCGGCATATTGGTCGGGCTGGATTTCGATGGTCTTCGACAGTTCCTGGTAGGCGGTTGGCCACTGCTGCAGTTTCATCGCCGCCAGCGCCAGCTTGTAGTGGGCGTCGGCGAAACGCGAATCGACCTGGATGGCGTTCCTGAACTGAATCTCGGCTTCCCGGTACTGGCCCTTGTCGAAGTAGCGCTGGCCGCTCTCCAGGTACTTCTGCTTGCGGACGTTCGGATCCCGCGAGCAGCCTGTCAGCAGCCCCGCCAGCAAGCAAACCGCCACCACTGCACACTGAAATCTTGACACTCTTAGCAATACGCATATTTCTGAACCCTCACATCGCGCAAACGTTGTCTTATCAATGTCCTACTGGCCCTACTGGCCCTACTGCCCCAAAGGTACTCCTTTGGGCCCACGCCAGAAAAGTTACTGCCGTTATTATCGCAAACCTGGGCAAACGGGCAGAAACCATCGTGGATCCCACGTTTAGCATACGCCCGTGTACAGGCGCTTTCGTAATCTGCCGCAACCGGCCGGGCCATGGCATAGTTCAATTGGCTATGAGCCACTTCCCCCAAACCACTCCAACCAGCGTTCACCCCGAGTACAACTCAATGGATCGGTCGCGGCCGCAGTGATGGCCGAAGGCGGCCAGCGGGCGCGCGCAAAACTACAATGCATTTCCGATCAATGGCGGATTGCTGCAGTTGCAGCACGAGCTTTCCACCGGAGACTTCGTCGAGATCGCTTTCCACACCCGATCTGGCGCCATCCACGGCATGGCCGAAATGCTGCACCCGACGCGCAAGTTTCAGAGCGCGTGTCTGCAGCCTTTCCGCTTCATTGCCCTGGCCGACGATGACCACCGCAAACTGCGTATGGCGCTCGATTCCGCTCTGGACCGCAGTTTCCTGGACCCGGTTTCCGAGCAGATTCAGGCGCCGCCGGGATTCTGACGCGGGTGGTGCGTGTTACATCAAGCTGCGAGTCTACGAGCTGCGAGCCACGGGCAACCGGCTTTCAAGCTCGAAGCTCGAAGCCCGCAGCCCGCGGCTGCTTCGCTATACTGAATCCCTCCGCGAATGACGACCACGAGACCATCACTCACTCCGCCGAGGAGACGATCGCTTTCGGGCGGAAGCTTGCCGCCGAGCTGTCTCCTCCGCTCATCGTGCTGCTGCGCGGCGACCTCGGGGCGGGAAAGACGACCCTGGTCAAGGGGATCGCCGAAGGGTTCGAAGCCGCTCGCGCCGAGGACGTGACCAGCCCTACCTTCACCCTCGTCCACGAATACCGCGGACCCCGCGCCATCCTGTACCACATCGACCTTTACCGCATCGATACCCAGCGCGAACTGGAAACGCTCGGCCTTGACGACTTGCTCGCACCAAACTGCATCCTACTGATAGAGTGGGGAGAGAAGTTCCCTCGCTTGCAACGCGATCGGAACATGGAAATTACCCTGGAGCGAGTGGGGGACGGGCGAGTGGGGGAAACTGAGCGCAGAATCCAGTTGTGTACCCGTTAATCCGCGGACGGGGCGTATCTTAATAATCAAAAGTAAGGAGTTGAAGCAATCTTGAAACGCACGCATTCGGCATTTTTTTGCCTACTGTTGGCTGCCGCCCTTTGCGCCGGCCAGAGCGGATCGCAAGCCGGGGGACCCGATCCGAAGCACAACCTTGCCAGATCCCGCGCGAGCGCGATTCATCTTTGGCGCCAGCCCTATCCTCAGCCATTTCTATCCTCGGAATCCGCTTCTTTGGAATCCACAGAAACTGCATTGCCCGATGCGCCAAGTCCGCAGCAGAGTTCGCCGCCGGAACAGTCCGGGACATCGAGCACTGACAGCAATGCGAAGCAATCTGATGCGAAGAGTGCGGGCCAGAGTACTCGCGCGAAGGGCGCTTCGCCTGAGAAGCAGCAACCGAAGCGAATCCTGGGTGTGATGCCCAATTTCCGCGCGGTCAGCGCCGGCGCGCACCCGCCGCCGCCCACGCCGAAACAGGCCTTCATCATCGCGACCCAGAACAGCTTCGACTACTCGTCATTTATCTTCGTGGGCATCACTTCACTCATGGCTGAGGGAACGAATGCCCACTCGCAACTCGGGAAAGGCATCGCTGGGTTTGGGAGATACTACTGGCGAGGATTTGCTCGACAAGACGGACGGCAATTACCTCGTTATCTTCGCCCTGCCGACAGTGTTCCATCAGGACGAACGCTATTATGCAATGGGTCAGGGCGGTTTCTGGAAACGCGGCATCTACGCAGCCTCTCGCATCTTGATCACGCCCGACTATCACGGCCACAATAGCTTTAATGCTTCCGAATTGCTAGGCAGGGGCATGGCGCAAGGAATTTCGGCGGCTTATTACCCAAGCGGAAGTCGGACTGCCGGAGCGCTCGCCACGAAGTACGGATACGCAATTGGGCGGGACGTGCTGACGAACGTGTTCCGCGAATTCTGGCCGGATATCGCCGTGCACGTGCTGCACCGGCATCCGTAAGCGGAATGGCGGACTGCTAACATTGGACCGGGGCGCATCTCAACTATATTCTGGAGCCATAATCAATTTGAAACTAGGCTATTCCGCACTGTGTAGGCCTACTGACCGTGTCGATGTTGTCTTCTGCGACTTTTTGCGCAGGTCAAAGCGCCCCGCAGACTCAACCATCGGACCCTGCCCAATCCGCCCAACCGCCCGCGACCAGTCCTCCGGGCATGGACAAACCCGGAGACCAACCGCCTGCCCAGAGTAATCCTCAGGATCAAAACAGCCCGGTCCAAGAACGAAGAAGCGAAGAAGAAGAAGGACGACCGGATGTTTTACGTGATGCCGAACTACTTGACGGTGGATGGTCAGTCGCAAGTGGCGCCGGTCTCCTGGAAGGAGAAGTTCGCCATGGCAGCGAAGGGCACCTTCGACCCCTATGAATTCATGATCGTGGGTATTGTGGCGGGCATCCGCCAGGCGGAAAATTCCTATCCGGGGTTCGGACAGGGAGCGAAGGGATATGCGAAGCGATATGGAGCGGCTTTCGCCGATCAGGTGGATGGCAATATCATGGTGGGCGGCGTTTACCCCACGATCCTGAAAATAGATCCTCGCTATTTTCGATTGGGCAGGGGCCGGTTCGTGCACCGCTTTGGCTATGCCATCAGCCGTGTTTTGGTCGCCCGAAGAGACTCTGGGGCTCGTATGTTCAACATTCCCGAGTTTATGGGCAACGCAACGGCGATTGCCATTTCCAATGTCTATTATCCCGCCGCCGATCGTGGGTTTTTCGTCGAGTTTCACCGGCTGGGGAGTGCAGATGGGCATCGACGCCTTCGGAAATGAGCTGAAGGAGTTTTGGCCCGATGTTCACGGCTACTTGCAGAAGAGACACGCCCGCCAACTGGCAGAAAGGAACAGAAAAGCAACACGAATTAACCCTTCCCCATCGCGAATTCCACACTGCGCGTTTTCTGTCCTGGCGTGCATCCAAACGCCGGTTTCGAACAATCCAACGTTGAATGCCGATAGGACTTGCCGTGAAAGCCAGCAGAAGCAGAGCGAGGGAAACTACGAATGTGGGGGGAGATTTGAAAGCGATTCGATCATTTTGCATGGCGGTCGCGCTGGCGGGGACGTTGGGAACGGCGTCTGTTCAAGCCCAGGGACCAACGAGCGCGCGAGAACAATCCCCGGAAGGAAGGAACAGTGCAGATGGGGGCTGGACGGTGTTTCGCTGCTGACCAATGTTTCGCTGAGCCAGGATGCTCAGCAGCCAAGGACCAGGGACACAGCGGATGGAAAATCCTCTGCGCCAGACGCGCCGACAGCCGACAGGGCGGCCCCGCAGAATCGAATAACCCGAGATGAGTATGGTAAACAACCCAAGAGAATTCTGGGGATCATCCCCAATTACCGTGCGGTCAGCGCCAACACGCAGTTGCCTCCGCTGAATTTCAAGAGTGAACTCTGGCTGGCAACCCAGGACACATTCGACTACTCCGATTTCATTTTCGTGGGAGCGCTCGCGGGAATTTCGATGGCCGGCAACTCGCAGCCTTCCTTCGGGCAGGGCGCTGCAGGCTACGGCCGATACTACTGGCACGTCTTTGTCGACGGCGGCATCGAGAATTACATGACGGAAGCGATCGTGCCGGCGGCGACAAGAGAGGACCCGAGATACTACACGCTGGGCAAAGGCGGATTCGTTAAACGAACAAGTTATGCGGTAAGCCGGCTGTTCATCACCAGGACCAACTCTGGGAAGAGCACCTTCAATTTGTCGGAGATCGTGGGGGCGGGGGCGGCTGCGGGCATCGGCAATGCCTATTACCCGGCACAATACAACCCTTGGGTGAAAACATACCAACGGTGGGGAACGCAGGTGGGCTTGGACGGCGTGTTCAACGTATTAAAAGAGTTCTGGCCGGACATCGATCAGGCGGTATTTCGCGGAAAATACTAATAATGTGGACCGCGGCTCGGCAAAGCGTCGCTCGCAGAACCGCATCCGTCAGAATCCCATGATGTTGTATCCGCAATCCACGTAGATGGTCTCGCCGGTAATGCCGGAACTCGCGTCGGAGGCCAGAAACACGCCGGTGCTGCCCACTTCGCCGACTTCCACATTGCGTTGCAGAGGCGCGCGCTCGGCGTGTGCTTTCAGCATGTCTCCCAGGCCGGAGATGCCGCGCGCGGCCAGCGTTTTGATCGGCCCCGCGGAGATGGCATTGACGCGGATTTTCTTCCGGCCCAGATCCTGCGCCAGATAGCGGACCGTGCATTCCAGCGCGGCTTTGGCTACGCCCATGACGTTGTAGTGGGGCACAACCTTTTCCGCGCCGTAGTAGGTCATGGTGATGACGCTGCCGCCGTCTTCCATCAGCGGCGCCGCCGCGCGGCAAACCGCGATCAGCGAATACACGCTCACGTCGTGCGCCATGCGAAAGCCTTCGCGCGTCGTGTTCACGAAGTCGCCTTTCAACTCGTCGGCCGGAGCGAAAGCCACGCTGTGCACCAGCGCGTGCAGCTTGCCGTAGCGAGCTTTGAGTTTTTCGAAAAGCTGTGCGATTTCTTCGTCTTTCGAAACATCGCACATGAAGGCTTCCGCGCCCGGCAGCGAAAGAATCAGGTCTTTGGCCTCCTGCTCCATCCGCTCGTTCTGATAGGTGATGGCGAGGTTCGCGCCCGCTGCGTGCAGGCCTTGCGCAATGGCCCACGCGATCGAGCGCTTGTTCGCCACTCCAAAGACGACCGCCGTCCGGCCTTTCAAGTCCTCGAACATGAATGGAGCTCCCCCGGGAAAGAAGAAGAATAACAGCATCTTTAGTTCTGTGTGGGGTGGACAACTTGTCGGTCGCTGTTGATCTCGGTTGAGTCCTGAATCGAAACCAAGAGTCAAGGTCAACATCAACGTCAACGTGCAAGGTGCAACGTCAAGGGCAACGTCAAGGGCAGCGGACAAGAGTGTCCGCTCTACACAAACGCTATTCTGCGACCGAGCGACTGCTTTCCTCGCTTTCATGGGCCAGCAGGCGCTGCCAAAGGCGACCGCATACACGGCGGCGATAACGCCAAACCCGGCGGCCAGGCTGATCCGCGATGCGATCCAGCCCACCGCCAGGCCCAGCGCCACCTGCAGAAACGTGCCAAAGAAATAGAAAGTGTTCTGCACGCGTCCCATGAAATGCGGCGGCACTTGCTCCATCAGGCTGGTATTCATGGCTACGCCGCTGACGCCGCGCGCCGATCCCATCAGCCCATAGAGCAGTACGGCTATGGCCAGCCACGGCGAAAACGGCGCCAGCGCCATGGTAAAGTCAGCAGCAGCATGGAGAGCGCAATCGCACTGCGCGCGCCCACCCGCGCAATCAGCGCCGGGGCATAAAGAGCGCTCAGGAATGCGCCCACACCCCATCCGCCGTTCAACCAGCCGTAGCCGGTTGCGCCGGCGTGAAAGACGCGATCGCTGAGCGGAGCGGTGACCACTACTCCCGTCATCATCGCGCCCAGAAACAGGGCCCAACTTGTCCCCAGGAAAACTACACTCGGATGCTCGCGGAGAAAGACCAAGCCTTCGCGCATCTCGCGCAGGAAGCGTCCAACCGCGGTTTCCGCAGCTTCGAGATCGTGACGAAGTTCGACGGCACGCGGTACGACATGCCGGCCCTGCCGCACCGCGAAGTAGCACAAAAAAGAGACGACGTAGGTGCTCACGTCAATGAGCAGCACCCCGCCGAGGCCGATGTGCTCATAGACAAATCCAACTAGCGCGCCGGCAATCAGCCAGCCGCCTTGAATGCCCGCCAGCAGAAGGGTATTGGACTGCACGAACGCGCCTTCGGGCGTGAGTTCCTGAATCAGCGCCGTGATCGTCGGCCAGAACATCCAGAAGCCCGCGGCTACCAGCGTATTCATCAGATAGAGTTCCCACACCTGCACGCGGCCGAGAAATGCGAGCACCGTTACCGCAAGAATAATGATGGCGCGCAGGCCATCCAGCCACATCACCAGGCGGCGCCGGTCTTCGCGGTCGATAATGACGCCGGTGAAGGGAAGCATCAGCATGGCGGGGATGGTTTGCAGGGCGGCAAACGTGCCCAAAGCCATTTCGGAGTGGGTGCGCTGCAGGATCGTCCAGGCCACGGCGGCGGAGTTCATTCCGCTGCCCAGCATGGAGATCACGTTCGCCGCAAAGACAAATCGCAGCGAGCGTTTTTGCAGGATGGAGCGCATGATTCGAATCTAACATGGAGAGCTTTTGGCTATTGGCTCTTGGCTTTTGGTCTTCTGGTGCCGCAGCGACTGGCCAGGTTAGGAACCAGTTTTGGCGCGGTCGAAGGTTCGGACCTCCGAAGGCCAGGCGCCACTTGCCTACTCGGGTTCGGCCACAAACCGATATCCCACTCCGCGCACCGTTTGCAAATGCTTCGGGCTCGACGGATCCTCTTCGATGTACCTCCGCAGCCGCACCACAAAATTATCGATGGCGCGGGTATCGGTGTCTTCGTGCAATCCCCACACATCTTCAAGAATCGACTTGCGCGAAACTATGCGGCCTTCGCTGTGCACCAGATAGCGGAGAAACTCCGCCTCCATCACAGTCAAATGGATCGTATTTCCCAGCGAGCGCAGTTCCAGTTCTCCGAAGTCGATGGACTTGCCGCCAAAACTGAATGTATCTCCGCCCGCTTTGGCCCGCTTGTCCTGTCAAGGTCTCGCGGTATTGTCGGGATCGTGGGATTCGCAGCCGCCGGCTTTACATCTTTCATCCAGACACTGCGCCGCAGCAGGCTCTCCAGACGAGCGATCAAAATGGCCAGCTCAAACGGCTTGGCCAGGTAATCGTCGGCTCCCGCCGCGAAGCCCTGCAGCACATCTTCGGGACGCCCGCGGGCGGTCAGCATCAGAATCGGCACATAATTTTTCTTCTCCCGCAGCAAGGCCGCGACATCAAAGCCACTCTTGCCCGGCAGCATCACGTCGAGAACCACGGCGTCGAAGCATTCTCTTTTTTCAACCAGCCGGTCCAGCGCCGACTCGCCGTCCGCCGCAACCTCCACCGCGTGCCCTTCGGCTTGCAGGTTGAAGCGCAAGCCCTGCGCCAGGTGCGCCTCGTCCTCCACCACCAGCACGCGGCTCATGCTGACCTCCGCGGCAATTCTTTCCGGGGCAATTCCAGGGTCACGGTCGTTCCTTTGCCGGCGCCTTCGCTCTGCGCGAAGACCCGGCCGCCGTGCTTGCGCGCGATCGAGCGCACGATGAACAATCCCAGGCCCGTGCCTTTCACTTGCGACAGCGAGCGCTGCGTCACGCGATAAAAGCGCTTGAAGATGCGCTTCAATTCCTGTTCGGGAATGCCAACGCCGTGATCGCGCACCCGCAACACCACCCGCTTATCATCGGGAGCATCCAGTTCCACGGAGATATGCACGCCATCCGGCGAATACTTCACAGCATTATCCAGCAGGTTCGAAACCGCGGTGCGCAATTCTTCAGGATCGCCCAGCACTTGCGCTCCGTCGCCGTTCTGCACAGATAAAGACGACGACTCGCGGTAGTGGAGATCCGCGGGCTGCAAGTGATGGCGCGTTCGTGCCAGTTCCATGCACTCTCGCACAAGCGTGTTGAATTCCACCGGCGAGCGCTGCACCGGACTTTTCTTCTGCGCTGCCTCGCCCGCTTTCAGCACCTGCTCGACGGTGTGCTGCAGGCGATCGGTATCTTGCAGCATCAACTCGTAGAACTCCCGCCGCTGCGCTTCTTCAACCGCGCGTCTCTGCAAGGTTTGCAGGTAGAGGCGGATGGACGCGATCGGCGTCTTCAATTCATGGGTGACGGCGTTGATGAAGCTGTCGTGCTGCTCGTTGCGGCGAATTTCGCGCACCAGAAAAATCGTATTGAGGACGAGGCCGGCGACGATGGCGCCAAAAAAAATCACGCCCAGAAAGACCTTGA
This sequence comes from uncultured Acidobacteriaceae bacterium, assembly GCA_963725245.1. Taxonomy (GTDB): domain Bacteria; phylum Acidobacteriota; class Terriglobia; order Terriglobales; family Acidobacteriaceae; genus Acidiflorens. Next base: position 39,581 of record CAVRYC010000030.1, read on the forward strand.
TGCCTTCGCGCCAGTTGAGGATGATCCAGCCGCTGCCGACCGCGAACGCCAGCGCCGCCAGGCAAACGCCAAGCGAGAGAAAAAAATAGATCGCCTTCTGCCGGCTGATGATGCGCACAGGGAGATTGTAGAGAATCAGGTGTAAGGTGTCAGGTCGCAGGTGTCAGGTTGGGCGGTGGCCTCCTTTGGGGTGCGATTTTATGAACGGTGTTTCGTTTTTCACGCTATGTTTACTAGTAAGGTAAGTAATGAATTAGTATCGGCCCCTACCGCGGCGGTGATTGGAATCATGGGGTTAGCTGGAATTTTTGGGTTAGATCTTGGTTCTTAAGGACTTATACGTTAAATCTTGAGGGGTAAGGAGTTAACTGTCCAAATTGTCAAAGAACCGAGAAATATGTCAATGAACGTAGGGGAGCG
>CAVRYC010000030.1:42500-226279 GCA_963725245.1 uncultured Acidobacteriaceae bacterium
GCATCGACTTGCCCATCAGGATCCAGCCCATGTGCGACCACCACTTGCCGTCGATGGGCGAATGCGGATCGCCTTCGTCGTCGGAAAACTGATGATGAATGCGGTGCGTCGCCACCCAGAAAATCGGCCCGCCTTCGAGCGCCAGCGTCGCGCACCAGGTCAGGAAATACTCCACCCATTTCGGCGTCTTGTATCCGCGATGCGTCAGCAGCCGGTGATAGCTCATCCCGATCCCGAGGCTGCCCGAAACCCACCACAAGAAAATGGCGACAAAAAATGCCGGCCAGGTGAAGAAGAATAATGCCGCGACTGCGCCCACGTGAAACAGGCCCATGGCGATCGCCGTGCCCCAGTTGAAGCCATCGCGGTTTGCGCGGTCTTTACGGTTGGTGCCTTCCCCGGTTTCTTTCATGGCTTGGCTTGCCGTTTCGCTCATTGTTCGGTCTCGCGCGTGCTCTCGCTCATCGTCTGTTTTCTCCCCCACAACCCATTAGACTCAAGTCCGCCCTCGACAATACCAAGAGTAGCGCAATATTTTGTAATACTTCTGTAATCCTCGATGACCAAAGGGGTTACGAGCGTAACGACTGTCCCACGAAGCTTCACGTCTGGTCGCACATTGGACTTGTTGCGCATCTGTGTGAGTCCTGCGGATCCCGCCATGTGACCTGCGTGACTTCTCTCGCACGACCGGTCTGTGACCTCGCACCTTTCCGTGCACGTTCCGGTGTCGTAGAGTATAGTTGGCAGTTCAACCATGCTCCTTACGGGAGGTGTGTGTTGAAAAACCGAAAGTGTCGAATCAAGAAGTAGTGAGGAAAACTCCGCTGGTTGTTTTTGCCTTGCTCTTTTTCGTGTTCGCGTTATGGGCGCAAAAGCAGAACGACCAGCCCCCACAAAAGGCACCGCCCCGAAAACAAGAGTCCCCCGAGACAGCTGCCCGAGTAAACCCGGTCAAGCCGACGGAGGAATCGCTCGCCAAGGGCAAGAAGTTATATGGCTTCGACTGCGCGATGTGTCATGGAAAAGATGGTGATGGCAAGGGCGACATGGCGTCGGACGTGAAAAACGTCACTGATTTCACCAATCCCGACACGTTGAAAAACCGCACCGACGGAGAACTCTTCCACGTCATCCGCAACGGCAAGGGCGAGATGCCTCCCGAAGGCGACCGCGCCAAGGATAATGACATCTGGAACCTGGTGAACTACATCCGCTCGCTGGCGAAGAAGTAGGGGGAATAGCGCTACGCCGTTCGGACGGGAGTGGACGGGACGGGCGCCCTCGCCCGGCCGCCGAGGGACGGCCGCCCTCGGCTGTCGAGCCGAGCTTACTTTGACGCGCTTCACTTCCACCCCCGCCCATTTCTCCAGCAGGGTAAGGGTCGCGGCGTAGTCGAGATCCTGCTGCCCTTCCTGGGCTGCGACATCGTAGACCTCTTCCACCGCCTCGAGTCCAGGCAGGCGCACACGCGATTCCTTGGCCGCATCGAGCGCCAGGCGAATGTCTTTGAGCATCAGCCGCAGAGGAAAATTGGGCGAGAAGTCGCGCTTCAGAATGAACGGAGCTTTGTAGTCCACCACTCCCGAGCGCACCATGGAAGCCTGCATCAACGGCAGCAGTTTTTCCGCCTCGACGCCCAGCTTGGCGGCGAGCGTAAGCGCTTCGGCGAAGCCTTCGTAGATGAGCGCGATCTGCAGATTCATGACCAGCTTGGTGGCCTGTCCTTTGCCGGTTTCGCCCATGTGGAAGACCTGCTTGCCCATCGCCTGAAAAAGCGGCTGCAGGCGAGCGAGCACGGCTTCGTCGCCGCCCACCATGAAAATCAGGCTCCCCGCTGCGGCGGCGATCTTCGAGCCGGTCATCGGAGCGTCCACATAGTCAACGCCGCGCGCTTTCACGCGCTGCGCAAAGCGCAGAGTGGCGGAAGGCGAAATCGTGCTCGAGTCCGCAATAATCATGCCCGCGGCCAGAACTTGCTCTGCGCCGCCCTGCCCAAACAGTACGCCCTCGACCGCCTTGGTGTCGGAGACGCACATCCACACCACTTCCGCGCCCTGCAGCCGCATCCGCCGGAGAAGCCGCGCTGCGCGCGCCTTCCACGTCCTTGCCGCCACTTCGATTCCACACCGCAACCTGGTGTCCGGCTTTAACCAGGTTGACGGCCATCGACCGTCCCATAATTCCCATACCAAGAAAAGCGACTCGCATCGGCGTTGATTCCTCCAAAAGAGTTCGTCAAAGGTTGCGGAAAACGCGTCGCAAAATCGATGCCGGCTTTACAGATTGCTGAAGTCGCTTTACGTGCCCAGCCCTAAAGGGGCTTCCGATTTCGAAGAACTACGGCATCGCTAAAGCGATACCTTGATACGAAACCGAGGCCTTCAGCACTCCGTCTAGCCGCTGGCGCGCCACCGAGCTTGAGACGACTTTTTTCCGCCGCCTCCTAGACTTTTGGATTAGATACGACCAGCAAAGCGGCGGTCAAGGAAAACACGTGAATAAGGAATGCTTGTGCGCCGGTACGGCCACACAGCGCGACAAATTGCCGAAGGATTGATACGCCTCCTTCGGCAATTCATGGTTTACACTGCAAAAGTCGCTTACCCCCTTTCGGTCCATAAAAAGCACTTCCCGGGGCGATCTCACTTTATTTCTTTCCGACCTCGGTTATTTCGGCGGAAAGTCCTTCAGCATTTCGTTGTCGACTGCTTTGTCGAGAGTCTTTTCATTCTTTTCCGGCTTGTTGGAGAGAGTGTCGCTCGCCACTCCGCGCCAGATCAGCTGTTTATTCCTGGCATCGTACATATCGACAACCAAGCTTCCCACCCGATAATTTTCGACGGTCGTGGTCGTCTCGCCGAAACCTCCCCACCGCCAGCCGCCTAGGCCGTCGTAGAAAGTTTGGTACTCTTGCTGGTTTTGACTTGAACCCACAGCCATCAAAGCGACATCGCCGCCCGATTCCACCTTTTGCCAGCCCTTGGCCTGCAAATCGCGGTCAACCGCATCGCGAATCCGCGACTCCCATAGCGGGTTCGTAGTTTTCACCTTCTCCCACGAATAGGTGTGATAGTTCCCAAACATCGCGTGTTTGTCATAGTCGGTGTGCACGTCTTGGCCCAAAGCAATCGTCGTAAAGGCAAACAAGACACTCAGCACGGACGCAAGTTTCAAAAGGTTATTCATAGTCCTCCAGTTAGTCCCCCAAGCAGCCGTACTCGACGGCGGGTATAGGATGTTCTAGCAAGCAGAGGGGTTGCAGACATCCGGGGCAAATTTGGCGCGGCTTTAAGGCGGCTCTAAACTGGAAAGAACGCCGCCCGTGCGTCGTCGTCGGGCACCAGGGCATCTAAAATATTAGCCGGATGGGGAAAATTTGGGTTTTGACCTTGTTTTGAAGGGGCACGGCTTCGGCCTCGACGTAAATCTGCCGCAAACCAATGAACGCTTGATCCGCTGACGCGTTACGCGAGTAAGATGGCTTTTTCCGCAGCTGCTGGAGAGTTGAGCAAACAAAGCCGATAATGTGGAGTGTTCCGCTCGGCGGCGGAGTGGTCATCGTACTGGCCGAAAGGTACTGGTCGAAAAGAATGTTAAAGTCCTCGTTGAAAAATCGCGCTTTGCGCAAGCGAGCGAGACAGTTCACGCGTCTGGTGCGGCATTCCGTGGTCACGCCTCGCACCGGCGAGACCCACAAACCGCGGCTGGTTGCAAACGGCGAACTGGGCGTCACCTTCATCGGACATTCCAGCTTTTTTCTGCAAATTGGCGGACAGAACGTCGTCATCGATCCCAACTTTGCGCGCTGGCTGTTTGTTCTAAAGCGCCTGCGTCAACCCGGATTGAACCTGCGCGACCTGCCTCCCATGGACCTCGTGCTGGTGACGCACGCGCACTTCGACCACTTGCACCGCCAGTCGCTGCGCACTATTGCGCGGCAAACCCGGCGCCAGACCGGAACCGCGCCCACGCTTGTCGTCCCCCATCATTTGTTCGACCTGGTCTCCGATCTGGGCTTCGAAGAAATTGTCGAACTGGAGTGGTGGAACACTTATCGCCACGGCGCGCTCGACATTACTCACGTCCCCTCGCGGCATTGGGGAGCGCGCATCCTCAAGGATTCGCACCGCGGCTACGGCGGCTACGTGCTGCGCAGCGGCAAGCACTCCGTGTACCACGCCGGAGACACCGCTTATTTCGCCGGCTTTCGCGAAATCGGACGCCGCTTGTCGCCCGAACTAGCGCTGCTCCCCATCGGCGCCTACAATCCGCCGCAATTCCGCAACGTGCACACCAGTCCCGCCGACGCCACCCAGGCCTTTCTCGATCTGAAGGCCCGCTGGATGGTGCCCATGCACTATGGAACCTTCCGCCTGTCGCACGAGCCCATCGAAGAGCCGCTGCAGTTGCTGGAGCGCGAAGCGCTGAAGGCCGGAGTCAAAGACAAGGTGCTCGTCTTGGAGGAGGGCGTCACCCGCTTCTTCTGATTGCCTGCGAGTGTTGTGCTACGGGTGCTCTTCCGTTGTCCTGATGTAATTCAGCGAGGCCAGGGAGTATTCTTCAGGAGATTCTTCAGTTATGGACAAGAAGGAGATCAATTCCCCAAAGTTGACCGAGCATTTTCTCTTCTGGATTTGCGGCATCGGAGGCTTGCTGCTGGCGATTCTCTTCGCTCATTTCGTCTACCACATTTTTTGAACTGGACCAGAGAAACAGTAGGAGAGGCAACATGAGATACCGAATGGCTGCATGGGCGATCGTGGGCTTTATGGTTGCGGGCTGCTGGGCCCTTTATGCGTTCGCAAGGCCTGTGCCATTTCGGCCTTCATTTCTATTGGGTCCTTGCTGCGAATGCGGCTACGTATGGGTTGCTCGGTCTCATCATGGAGACTCTGCGGCAACGAATGCACTCCATCAACAATTCGAATTGGACTTAGCGTGAAGCGGACATTAGAGTTCATAGTTCGGTACATATATCGGGAATAGCGCAAGCCCAAGAACTGCAATTTGGCCATCCGATAAGCACTGTGGTAATCAACAATTCCGCATCCGATGTGGAGTAGTTCGGTTTTCACCCGATAGAATGGCTCAGGGGATGGTTTTTCCAGCCATTTGCCGTCGCTGGGCTGGCGACTGGGTGAGCGGTTGCGAGAACCTGGGTGCGGGACTAGGAATCTTCGGCAAATGGAGACAAGATTGGATCGACCGAACGAGATCGTTCAGGAGTCGTTCAGGACCACGCTGCCTGTTCTCTCGACGCCAGCCATGTGCTGACGTGGGAGGAAATCGCGCACCTGGCGGCGGATCCCGGCAAGCCGGCCGAGACCCTGATGAACGTTGTGGCATTGATTGCCAGACGGTTTGGCGTCGATGTCTGCTCGGCCTACCTTTTGGAACCCGACCGCGCCAATCTCGTTCTGGCCGCGACGCTCGGGCTGCGCCAGGAATGCATCGGCAAGCTTCGTATGTCAGTCAATGAAGGACTCGTCGGCATGGTCGCCGAACAGGTCCGCCCGGTGGCGGTGGAACAGGTCAGGAATCATCCGCGCTTCAAGTACTTCAGCGAAGCGGGTGAGGATGCTTACCAATCGTTCCTGGGAGTTCCGCTGATTGATCGCGGCGTGCTGCAAGGCGTTCTGGTGATTCAAACTGTGGCGGCGCGGGTCTTTCCGGAAAATGAGATTCGTCTGCTCACCGAGGCTGCGAAGCGGGTTGCGCCCGTGGTGAGCGAAGCCCGCACCCTCGACCGTTTCATCGCGCCTGCCCAGGAGCGGCTCTGGGCGCTGGCGCGCAACCTGTGGTGGAGTTGGGATCACGATTCCGCCGGCTTGTTCCACGATCTCGATCCGCTGCGCTGGAGTCAGCTCAATCACAGTCCGGTGTCGCTGCTGAACGAGTATCCTCTCGAGAAACTCGAAGCGCGCGCCACCGAACTCGCCCTGCACAGCCGGATCAACTACGCCTATCGCCGCCTGCGCGAGTACCAGGATGCGGAGCGAACCTGGGGCGCGCGCCACGCCGGCGTGCTGCGGCCTCGTCCCGTGGCTTATTTTTCCGCCGAGTTTGGCGTGCACGAATCTCTCCCGGTCTATTCCGGCGGACTTGGAGTTCTGGCGGGCGATCACATCAAGAGCGCCTCCGATCTCGGGATCCCGCTCGTCGGCGTGGGCCTGTTTTATGGCCAGGGATATTTCCGCCAGCGCCTCGATCGCGACGGCTGGCAGCGCGAGGAGTATCTCGAGACCGATGTTAACCAACTTCCCATGGAAGCGGCCATCGGCAAAAACGGCAGACCGGTCGTGGTGCAGGTCGATACGCGCCATGGTTCGATCCGCGCAAAAGTGTGGCGCGTGAAAGTGGGCCGTTGCGATTTGTTGCTCCTCGACTCCGACGTGGAAGGCAATACTCCCGAAGACCGGCACATGACCTCGCGTTTGTATGGAGGCGACGGCCGGGTTCGCGTGCATCAGGAACTGCTTCTGGGCGTGGGCGGCCTGCGCGCCCTGAAAGCGCTCGGCATTACCCCCGGGGTGCTTCACCTGAACGAAGGACACAGCGGATTTGCGGTGCTCGAAGCGATTCGCCAGCGCATGGAAGAAGAGGGCATCGGCTTCGAGAAGGCCGTGCCCCGCGTGGCCCGTGAAGTGGTCTTCACGAGCCACACTCCCGTGCCCGCCGGCCACGATCGCTTCGACGCCGATCTGGTCGAAGAGCACCTCGGACCTCTGCGCGAGGCCCTCGGTCTTTCCCGGGAAGGATTCATGGCGCTGGGACGCGAGAACCCGGAAAGCGACGAACGCTTCTGCATGACCGTGCTCGGCCTGCGGCTTTCGCGGCGCGCCAATGCCGTTTCTTCTCTGCACGGTGAAGTCTCGCGCGCCATGTGGACCGGGCTCTATCCCGGCAAACAGGAAGACGCGGTTCCCATCGGACACATTACGAACGGCGTTCATGTCCCCTCCTGGTTGGCGCCGCAGATGTTTCGCCTTTACGATCGCCATCTCGGCACGGGATGGCATCTGCGCAGCAGCGAAGCCAAAATCTGGGATGGCATTGACAACGTGGATGACGGCGAACTCTGGGAGACTCATTTCAACCTGAAGTCGCGCCTGATCGAGTTTGTGCGCCGCCGCGCCGTCAAGCAGGCGGCGCGGCGCGAAGAACCGCGCGGCGTGCTGCAGCAACTGGAACGCGTACTCAGTCCCGACGCGCTGACCATCGGTTTTGCGCGCCGCTTTGCCACCTACAAGCGCGCCAATCTGATTTTGGCCGACATCGAAAAAATCGCCAGCATGGTCAATGACCCGAAGCGCCCCGTGCAGTTCGTATTTGCCGGAAAGGCGCATCCTCTCGACGAACCCGGCAAGCGCGTCCTGCAGCAGATTGCCCAGTTGATGCGCGACCCGCAGTTTTCCGACAAATTCGTCTTCGTCGAAGACTACGACATCAACGTCGGCCGCCATTTGGTGCAGGGTGTCGATGTCTGGCTTAACAATCCGCGGCGTCCGCTGGAAGCCTCCGGAACCAGCGGCCAGAAAGTCGTTTTGAACGGCGGCTTGAACCTTTCGGTGCTGGACGGCTGGTGGGCGGAAGCTTACGACGGCATGAACGGCTTCGCCATCGGAGACGGCAGAACGCACTCCGACATGAATGTTCACGATACCCGCGACGGGGAAGACCTGCTGCGAGTTCTTCGGGAAGAAGTGATCCCGCTCTACTATCAGCGCGATCGCGACGGCCTGCCGCGCGGCTGGATCCAACGCATGAAGCGCACCATCCGCACCCTCGGCTGGCGCTTCAATGCCGATCGCATGGTGATGGATTACACGCTCAAGTGCTACGTTCCCGCGGCCGGCGGCACCTCGAGCGACCTCCGGCCTAAAACTGTAAGAGCTGTACCCCGGCTCGTGCTGGGGACGGGTGCCCTCGCGCGTCCAAGCCGAGCGAGCTCGGCAGTCGCCTGTGTCGCAGTGATTTGATTCGCTATAGCGTGGTTCGCTCAGTGCGTCGAATCCAACGGCCAAACTCCTGAACCGCGCTTTCAACTTGACAGTTCGCCGAGACCATTTAGAATAGATGAATATTTATGCATCATAATGGATAAATATGCTTCAGCGAAGAAAATAAGGCGACGGGGATCCGTAGACTTGAAGAAAAACTTGATGGCGGCCAAACTGAAAACCGCGGTTCTCGGCGCGACCGGCTATTCCGGCCTGGAACTCGCTCGCCTGCTCGGCCGCCATCCGCGGACCGACGCGCCCTTGCTTTTGCGGCGCACGACAGAGACAGCGACAAGAACCGGCGATTCCGAAGCGCACCCTGTCGGATTGCCGCACATTTCCGGCAACGGCAATTTGCCCGTCCAGTCGCCGGTCCAGCCGTTTTCGTGGTCCGCGTTGGAGCAGCGTGGCGTGGAATTATTGTTCCTGGCTACGCCGCACTCCGTTTCTCGCGAACTTGTTCCCGAGGCGATGATCGGGCTGATGCCCGCGGGCTGCGGATCGTCGATCTGAGCGGCGCGTGGCGGCTGAAACAGGAACAGCATCGCGCCGTCTATGGCTTCAAGGATGCCAACGCCCAGACCGCGGCGGAACTCACGGAGCGCGCCGTGTACGGTCTGCCCGAGCTGAAGTCGAATGCGGACCGGATTCCGTCGGCCGCTCTGGTGGCGAATCCAGGCTGCTATGCGACTTCCGTCATTCTTGCGCTGGCGCCCTTGCTGTCGGCCGGCATTGTGGATTCGGATCGCGGCATCATCTCCGATTCGAAGTCCGGCGTATCCGGCGCCGGCAAGGAACCCACGGCGCGCACCCACTTCGTATCGGTGGCCGACAATTTTTCCGCCTACTCGGTCTTCGGACACCGTCACACCGGCGAGATTCTCGAGCAATTGGCGCTCAATTCCCACCAGTTGATCTTCACTCCTCATCTTTTGCCGATCCCGCGCGGGATTCTGTCCACGATTTATGTCTACCTGAAACGCGAAATGACGGCGGACGAGATCCAAAGTTGTTTCCAGGATTTCTACGAGGGCAAGCGGTGGGTTCGTATTTTTCCGGCGTCGAGTTTGCCGCAAATCCAATTCTCGGTGCACACCAACTACTGCGATCTCGGTTTTTGCCTCGCGCGCGATGGCCGCCGGCTGGTGGTGGTTTCCTGTCTCGACAACCTGCTCAAAGGCGCAGCCGGTCAAGCCGTGCAGAACATGAACCTCATGTACGGCTGGGACGAGGCGGAGGGATTGCAGTGAAAATTGTCGTCAAGATCGGCGGCGCGGCGCTGGAGGACAAACCGACTCTTCAGAAATGCGCGCAAGCCGTGGTGCAGCTCGCCGCAGGATGGACACCAGGTCGCCGTCGTGCATGGCGGCGGCAGCGCGCTGACGCGGACCCTGAAACTCCTGGGAAAGAAAAGTGACTTCGTCCACGGACTGCGCGTGACCGACGCCGAGACGCGCGATGTTGCCCTGATGGTGCTCGCCGGCATCGTGAACAAGAGCCTGGTGGCGGCGATCGCCGCTGCGGGGTGTCCGGCCATCGGTCTTTGCGGCGGAGACGGCGGCGTCTTTCGTGCCCGCAAAAAACAGGATGCGGAACACGACTTGGGATTCGTCGGCGAAATCTGTTTTTCCGAACCGCGCTGGCTCAGAGCCATCTGGGCCGAAGGCGGCATTCCCGTGCTCTCCTCGGTTGCGCTCGGAGGCGACGGGCAGTATTACAACGTGAACGCGGACCAGATGGCCGCCGCATGCGCGATAGCCTGCGAGGCCGACGCGCTGATTTTTCTCACCGACGTGGCCGGCGTAAAGCAGGCCGACGGTTCGGTGATGGCTCGTTTGGATACCAACCAGGTTGCCGGACTCATCGACGAATCCGTAGTCAGCGGCGGCATGATGCCCAAGCTCGAAGCCTGTACTCAGGCTCTCAAGATCGGCGTAGGGCGCGTGCGCATTCTGCCCGCAGCGCAGGTCGAAATGCTGCCGCTGTTTTATTTCACCAAGCTGGAATGCGGCACGGAGGTGCTGAGAGCATGAGCCTCGCTTCTGTCTCCCGCATGGAAGCGAAGCTCTTGCTTCCCACCTACGAGCGCCAGCCCATTCTTTTTGTGCGCGGGCGCGGCGTGTATCTCTGGGATTCACGTGGCAAGCGGTATCTGGATTTCCTGAGCGGAATCGGGGTCAATGCGCTCGGCCACAACCACCCTGCGATCCAGGCGGCGATCAAGCGTCAGGCTAGCCGGTTGATTCATGTTTCGAATCTTTTCTTCCACGAGTATCAAGCGGAACTCGCGCGGCTGCTGACCGAAATCTCCGGGCTTGACCGCGCTTTCTTTTGCAACAGCGGCACCGAGGCCTGGGAAGGGGCGCTCAAGCTGGCCCGCGCCTTTGCGCAAATGAACAACACGAACGGCCGCAAGCCCAAATCCAAGCCCAATCCAAAGACGCGCATTCTTGCCATGGAAAATTCTTTTCATGGACGCACCTTTGGCGCGCTGGCCACCACCGGTCAGCCGAAATATCGAGCCCCGTTCGCTCCTCTCGTGCCGGGCGTGACTTTCGTCAAGTTCAATGACCTCGACGATCTGCAACGAAAATTTGATTCCAGCGTCTGCGCCGTGTGCATCGAGACCATTCAGGGAGAGGGCGGGATTCGTCCGGTCAGTCCGGAGTTTCTCGAACTCGCCTCGGCGCTTGACCAAACGCAGCGGCGCGTTGCTCGTGCTCGACGAGATTCAGTGCGGCCTCGGCCGCACCGGACGCCACTTTGCCTACCAGCACTACGGTGTGCTGCCGGACGTGGTCACCGTCGCCAAGCCGCTGGCTGGCGGCTTGCCGCTCGGCGCCATTCTCACCACCGAACGGGTTGCGAAGTGCATGCATTCTGGTATGCACGGAACCACGTTCGGCGGAGGCCCGCTGGCTTGCGCCGTTGCCATCGAGTTCCTGCGCGAAGAGAAAAAATTGCTGAAGCACGTGCGCGCGCTGGGCGAATATTTTCACGCGGCGCTCGAGGCGCTGAAGAAAGACAAGAAGCACAAGTCGATTCAGGAAGTCCGCGGCGTAGGCCTGATGCAGGCCGTGGAAGTGGACTCGCCCGAACTGGCGAAGGCGGTAGCCCGGCAACTGCTGCAGGAAGGGATTATCATCAATCGCACGCACGAAACCGTGCTGCGCTTTCTGCCCCCCTACCTGATTCAGAAGAAGCACGTGGATCAGGTGGTCAAGGCCCTGGACGCGGCGTTGCACAAAAATGCAGAATTCCCGCAAAAGCGCAAGCACAGGAAAAAGAGAACCGCTCCGCTGCGGCGCAAAGGCGCTCCATGCGCACGCGTGAAGCGGTCCTTCCCGATGCCGAGCAGATTCACGCTCTGATCTCGGCCTACTCCGGCGACGGCACTCTTTTGCCGCGCTCGCTGGCGGAGATCTGCGAGAACGTCCGCGACTTTGTCGTCCTCGAGCATGACGGACGCATCATCGGATGCGGCGCGCTCCACCTCTATGGCGTACACCTGGCCGAGATTCGTTCGATCACCGTCGATCCCTCGAGCCAAAGCCGCGGTGGCGGCAGACGCCTGGTCAAGGCTCTGCTGGCGCAGGCGGAGAAGCACAAAGTCAGCTGCGTGTGCCTGTTCACGCGCATTCCGGAATTTTTCTCGCGCATGGGATTCAGCCATGGCTAATCACCAGGATCTTCCCGACAAGATCCACAAAGACTGTTATCAGTGCCCCAGGCTCTATCGCTGCGACGAAGTGGCGATGATCCGCGGCAAGGCGCCCACGTTTGCAATTTTGCCGCCGCCCAAAAACTGGTTGAAGATACAGGCATGACCTCGCTGCGCCGTTCTCCCGAAAAAATTCGCTTGCCCCTGGGGTTCTCTTTCTCGGCGGTCGCTGCCGGCATTAAAGTCAGCGGCCGGCCGGACCTCGCGCTGGTGGAAGCCGCCGGTGGCGCGACCGCGGCCGCGTTGTTCACGAAGAACCGGGTCGTCGCCGCTCCCGTGGACGTTGGCCGCGCGGCTTTGCTTTCGACGGGCGGCCGCGTTCGCGCCGTCGTCGTGAACTCCGGAAACGCCAACTGCGCCACTGGACGCGCCGGCATTCAAGCCTGCGAACGGGTTTGCCGCGAAGCCGGAAAACTGCTCGGCGTTCCCGCTGCCGAAATCTTTCCTTCTTCGACTGGCATCATCGGAGTTCGACTGCCGGCGGAAAAAATCCGCGCCAAGTTGCCGGAGCTTATTGCGGCGCGATCCGCCGAGCCAGCGCGGCGTCCTCGCCTTCGCCCACGCCATCATGACCACCGACACGCGGCCGAAGATTGCGTCCGTGCGCTTCCGCGCTTCGTCGACAAAAGGCTCGAAAGAAATCACCGTGTTGGGCATCGCGAAGGGCGCCGGCATGATTCATCCGCAGCTTGCGACCTTGCTGGTGTACTTGTTCACCGATGTGGGTGCGAGTGCGCGGGAGCTGCAGCCTCTTCTGCGCGAGGCGTGCGACCGCTCGTTAAATTGCATGTCCATTGACGGCGACACCTCCACCAACGACACCGTGCTGCTGCTCGCGAGCGGCGCCAGCGGTGCTCGGGTGAGAGATGCTCGCACCCGAAAGAAGTTGTCCGCGGCTCTGACCGAAGTGTGCCAGTCCCTCGCCGAGCAGATCGTCAGTGACGGTGAAGGCGTGCAGCACGTGATCCGTCTGTTTGTCGAACAGGCGCGCAGCAGGGAAGAGGCGTTGCTGGTGGCGCGGACGATTGCTCACTCGATGCTCGTCAAAACCGCGTGGGCTGGGGCCGATCCGAATTGGGGACGCATTCTCGCGGCAGTGGGAAGGTGCGGCGTTGCCCATTGATCCATCGCGCGTGCAGATTTTCATTGGCAGTCAGAAAGTATGCCGCAACGGAATCGCCTGCGCGTTCAACGAGCGGCAAGCTCACCGCAATCTCGCGCAGCCGGTCTGCGATATTCGCGTGCAGCTGGGGCGCGGCCGGCACGCGGTGCGATTTCTTACCACCGACCTGACCGCCGAGTATGTGCGGATCAACGCCGACTATTCTACTTAGCGCGGGAGGGCTTTTCGGCGAACTGCAGATCCCTCGCTTCGCTCGGGATGACAACTCGAGATCGGGGTCGGTCTGCACGGCACACGGATCCGGCTTTCAATACGGGCGCGGCTAGAAGCTGAACAGCGCCTGCAATTCAATTTTTCGATTGGCCGCCGCGGTCGAGAACGGCCCGCCCGCCAGAGCAATCGACTTTCCGAAATCTGGTGAGCTTAGAACCCCTATGGGCGCCGCCGGGTTCACCCTGTTCAGAACGTTCCGCGCATTGACGCTGAACGCCAAGTTGTAGCGTCGATTGGATCCCGGTCCGAGGTTAAAAGGGCTGCCGCCACCTCCGGGGCGTCCCAAGCCGCCGCCACCGCCACCGCCGCCACCGCCGCGTGGACCACCACCACCGCCGCCAGGAGAGCCGCCGCCCGGCTGCGCTCCGCTCTTTCCAGTCTCCGGCCCGAAGCCGAACGTTTTCGCGAGCCGCAGGTTCAGGGTGAACTGGGACGGGCCGGTCAGATAGTTGATCGGAATCGGAGTGTAGGGCTGTCCGAGTCGTGGAACCGTGTAGTGGCAAGCCAGCGTCGGCGACGGGCACGAACCGGGAGGATTGGTCGTGCGAATGCGGGACGGTCGTTGAACAGTAAATCGCCGCTCAAGTCCTGGCCCACGGTAACGTTGTAGGGCGAGCCGGAATTGAAAATCATAAATGGACTTAGGCGAAACCCACGCGGCAGTCCGATCGTGCCTCCCATAAACAGCCGATCCCGAATAGCAAAGGAAGCTCGCCCGTAGTCCAGGCTCAAATCGTACTGATCCGACGGAAAGTTATTGAAAACGTTCCGTTGCTCAGCACCGATGGCGTCGCTGTTGGCGTAATTCAGCGAGTAGTAACCGAACAGAGATAGCTTCGCTCCCGCCCGGATGTTGAAATTCGTGATCAACTGGTTCTGCCGGAAAACTCCGTCGGAAGAGTATTGATAGATGTCGCCTCTGGTTCGGGAACGGGCGCGGCCCAGCTGAGTACGGTGTGCCCGGCCGTCGGCGCATTGGCGTCGAGCGACATAAACTGGTGCACGCCGCGGGAATTCAGATAGGTAAGCGTAACGTTGGCGATCTTTGTGACCTGTCGCTCCAGGCTAAACGCGCTCTGCATGATGTAGGGCGCGTGCAGATCCGGGGCGATCTGGTAGATCGGCGGAAGTGGTTTGTGTTGGTAACTGCGCGTTCGGGAAAAAACCTATCTGTGAGCACGGCTGCGGCGGCTGCGATGGTGGACAGGCCACGACATACTGCTGCTGGGTCATGCCGTTCAAACGATCCGCATTCAGAACGAGAGTCTTGGGTGAATCGGTCGTAGAACAGGCCAAAACCGCCGCGCAGTACGGTTTTCGGCGCGCTCTTTCCCCCTCCGCCAATGCCCCAAGCAAAACTGAGGCGAGGCGCCCAGTCCGCATGATCGTGAATCGCGTTCTGAGTTTCAAAGCGCAGTCCGCCGCTCAGCGTGAGGTTAGGACGCACCTTCCAGTCATCCTGTATGTACAGCCCGGCATCCACCACGGTGACGGGCACGGTGGGAACTGTGTCGCTGGTGGGTTTCATTGAGCGTAAACTGCATCGCGCCCTCGGTCTGCGTGAGGCCTGCTTGGCAGAGCCTGCACAGCGGTCGCGTAGGCTTGTATGCTCGAGAAGGTGTAGGTGCCATTAAATCCGGCGCCGGAAGTATTGACTTCGTGAACTGCTCGCAGTCGCCCTCCGAATTTCACGAAAATGATTGCCCTGCGATATCGAAGTGTAATTCTGCAGTTCGTAATGATCCTGGTGGTCGGTCTGCGTTCCTGAACTGGCGCCTCCGCCGCTGAATGCCCCGAGCACGTTAATGGACCCGTTGGTCGTGAACCCAGGCGGCAACTGCTGCAAAGGAGTCGTCACCGGATTCTGATCGCTGTTGTCGCGCAGATACTGAAAGCGGGTCTCATTGATAGCCTTCGTGCTGAGGACTTGCGTATCGCGTGATCTGCACGGTGTGTTCGGTGGACATGGTGTCGTAGCCGGCCTCCGGCAGCGCCATCCCGCCGACCCCGGCGTTCTCCTGTGTGTCACGGTAATACTGGTAGCGAGCGGTGAGCGTGTTGTTGGTGCTGACTTGGTAGTCGAAACGCGGAGCGATGTTGGTGCGGGTACGCGGGTTGGGAACGCTTCGGTCAGCTGAAATGGTTCAGGTCGGGTAGTTAGCGCCGGCGCGTTTACGACTGCGATTTCGTCGATGTTGCGGCGCTGCACGTCGAAGAAGAACGATGCCTTCTTGTTGATGGGCCCGCCGATGTTTCCCATATAGATTACGGAGTCGTACGGCTGCTGCGCAGCGTCGCCGAGAAAAGGATTGCGCGTGTTTAGTCCCGAGCTCGTTTCCCACGACCTGAGAACTGTCCATGAAACTTGTCGGTGCCCGGCTTGGTGAAGATTTCGATTCGCCCGTAGCCGAGCTTGTCGTATTCGGCCGAAAACGGATTCTGATTGATGCGAATCTCGCGGATCGATGATTTCGGCGGAAGCTGTCCGGCGGTGAATCCATCGATGTAAAGCTGCCCGCCGTTGGGACCGGCTGAAGGTCCGGCCAGCGCTTCCAGGTCAGACTGCAATTCATCGGGATCGTCGGGAAGCGCTTCCAGATCTTTGCCGCTGAGCACGATCTGACTCGCATTATTGGCGGGGTTGACGTCGACTTGAGGAGTCTCTTCCTCTCCCCGGACGTTGACTTTTTCCTCCTGCACGTTGATGTCGAGCGAAATGTTGAATTGCGCGACTTGGCCCGCCGCCACGTCCACGTCGTTTTGCACAAAGACGGCGAATCCCTTGGCATTCGCCGTGACTGTGTACTTGCCCGGCGCCAGATTTCCGATTTCGTAACCGCCGGTTTTGCTGGTGGTGGCCGAATGAGTTTGTCCGCCGGATACGAGGACCGCCACCGTGGCGTTCGTCACCACCGCGCCGGAAGGATCGGTCACTTGCCCGCGCAAGGTTCCCGTTGTTCCTGTTGCCTGGGCTGGATGACTGGGCGAGACGACTGGGCCGGAGACTGCGCCGATGCAGGCGCCGCCAGCCCGGCCAGCGTCACCGGAATCAGAATCGCCAAAGTGAGATTTGCCAGAACGAAGACTGATAAATGCTTCAAACGCGCACCCTTTCTTTCCAGGCAGATCAATTGATTGCGAACATGGGTCGAGATTTGTTGGCTACTGGGCGGCTTCACCTTCTCCGCCGGGCGCGCCCAGCGCCCACGGGGAAAGCAGCGAGGATGCGCTGCGACTTGGCGCCGCCGTCAGGATGGCCTCCACTCCAGCCAGCAGCTTGATCGCTGTAACCACGTCCGATTTTCCGCCCGCTGACGTCAGGATCACCACGGCGTCGCCCTTCTGCAGATCCGCCAGCTTGATGCTGGGCGAGCGGCTCAGCATGCGCTGCAAATTCGAAGGACCATTTCCGCCTGGTGCGCCGCCCGGCCCCCGCCCCGTTTGAGATTGCGCTCCGCCAGCGCCTGGCGCAGAACCCTGGCCGCTGCGCGTAATTTGGGCTTGGCCATTGGCGCCCGGTTGATCTCCGCTGCCTGCCGCTTGCCCCGCCTTTCAAGAAAATCGCGATGCGTTGCGCCATTTCCGGCGGCAGCTTCCACATTTGCGAGTCGGGAGAGATCCTCACTACCACCGCGTTCTTGGCGATCACATCCTGCACCGTCATCGTATTGTCGGCGGAGTCGATTGCCTTGATGGTTCCCTCAATATATCGAAATGTGCCGGAGACAACTTCCTCCGCCTGCACCTCACTGCCATCCGGGCTGCGAGTTCCGCGCGCGTTCAACTGATCTCCCGCCTTGATTTGATCGATGGGCGCCGGTTTCGCGTCTTCGAACTTCACCGAGTCGGGCGCGTAGCGCCGCAGGATCGTATCCTTGGCAACGTGGATGGCGATACTCCGGTTCGCGCCCATTGCGCCGGGCTTGATGGTGATGATGCCGGTCGCAGCGTCCACATTGGTGACGATCCCGTCGACCCCTCGTTTTTGCCAGTCCTCGCGGTCGTGCTGCTGTTTGGCCGCCAAATCGGCCGGCTTCAGCACAATCACTTCCAGAGCGTCGATGGTGTGTGCGTCCGCCGCTGCCCATCCACGAACCCGTACACTATCTCCAGGCTGCAAGTCTTGTGGCTGCAGAGTGGTCGCGTCCTTCAGATCCTTTGCTCCCGGCAGCACGCGCAAGATCTTGGTCGAGTGCAGCAGCCGTGCCGTTACTTCGCCACCGGATTCAGCCACCGTAATGGAATCCGCCTGGATGCTCTTGATCGTCCCCACGGCCTTGGCGACTTGTGGGTTGCCGGAAGCGTTCGCTTGGTTTGTCCTGCGGTTTGTCCTGCGCCAAAAGGTAGCTCGGTCGCGACAGAATCAGAGCTGCCAACGCCGTGAGCAGGCAGGTCGCAAGAAGGCGCGTGTTTAGAAGGCAGTCTTATGGAAGGCACGTCTTTAGAGGGCACAGCCGCGCGGGTTTCTGCCGGAAACATCGCATGATCTAACTTTAGCATCGCCAAATGCGCGATATGGAGCCTTTACGAAATTTTACCGGGCATTGACGTTGCTTTTACAGGATGTCTGGCAACTGCAACTCCATTGCCGCGCATCCAGTCTGAGGTGTCCGGTGTATTCTATTTTTTATGTAGATTCAGTGCTCTTAAGATTCGTCTGAGATAAACGATAACGGAGCATGACAAACGGAGGACGTACGGTGAATGAGCCTGATAATCCCCGTCCGAGTAGAGATAAAGCCAAAGAAACGATGGCGAAGAGATCATCGAGGCGCGCATCCTCCTCATCCTGGTGGAAGTCGGTTGCGCTTTGTGCCGATCGTCTCTGCGCTGATCGTTGGTGCGATGATCGCGCTGGTCGCTCTTCCCGGCTTCGGCCCATCGATGCGGGCTCAGGAACCCGCTGCCACCGTCGCCGTTGACGTCAAAGTGGTCACGCTGCCCGTCACCGTTCGCGACAAGCATGGCAAGATCGTCCGCGACCTCACGAAAGACGATTTCACGCTGCAGGAAGACGGCCGTCCGCAGACCATCAAATATTTTTCGCAGGAGACAAATCTCCCGCTCACCCTCGGTCTGCTCGTCGATACCAGTCGCAGTCAAGACAACGTGCTCGACGCGGAGCGCAACGCGAGCCGCAGTTTTCTCGATCAGATGCTGGTGCAGCCCAAGGACAAAGCCTTCCTCATTCACTTCGATCGGGAAGTGGAACTGCTTCAGGACTTGACTTCATCCCGCGAAAAGCTGCAATCGGCGCTGGAATTGCTCAAGACGTCATCGGACCGCGAGCGCTCGAACGATCCCAACGATCCTTCTAATTCGCCCTCCGGCTCGGGCTCTCATCATGGTGGTGGTACCGCAGCTTTACGACGCCGTTTATCTGGCGTCGAACGAATTGATGAAAAAGCAGCAGGGGCGGAAGGCTTTCGTCATTCTCTCGGACGGCGTCGATCGTGGCAGCAAGACTTACCTGGAGAGCGCGATCGAGTCCGCCCAGCGCTCCGACACGGTGGTCTATTCCATCTATTTCGCGGATTCTCACCGCAACGATAATAATCGCGCAAATCAGGGCGGCGGAATGGGACGCGGCGGCGGCGGTTACCCTGGCGGCGGTGGTGGCGGCTGGCCCGGTGGCGGCGGGGGCTGGCCGGGCGGCGGTGGTCGAGGCGGTCGCGGAGGCCAACGTCCTGCCGAGAGCCCGCGCACCGATGGCAAGAAGATTCTTGAGCGGATTTCCAAAGAAACCGGTGGACGTTTCTTTGAAGTTTCCAAAAAAGAATCCGTCGGCGATATCTACACCAGCATTGTCGAGGAACTGCGAACCCAGTACAGCATGGGCTACACACCCGACAAAGACAGCGTAGCCAGTGGCTATCATCACGTCCAGTTGGCGGTGAAGAAGAAAGACCTGAGCGTCCAAACCAGAGACGGATATTACGCGGACCGGTAGTTTTATGTAGAGCGGACACTCCTGTCCGCTGCCGTTGACGTTGATTTGTTCGCTGACTCGGAAGATCAAAATCAACCCCAAAGTCAAGAGCGGCGGACTTGAGTGTCCGGCCCGCACGAGGAGTTACTTCGCCGCGAGTTCGTCGCGCAGCGCCTGCCCCAGCGCGGCCTGCCGATCCGCGCTCAACTTGGCCCCGCCTGAGGTCAGATACAGGACATCAATCGCCATCTGCCCCTCGGTTTCGATCAGCGCAATTTCGATGTTGCACTCATGCTTCGAGACCAGCGAGCACATACGGTAAAGCAGTCCCGGACGATCCTGGGTCAGAACCTGCATCATCGTGCTTTGCGCCGAGCAGCTGTCGTCGAATTCAATCTGCGTCGCGATCTTGACCTTCGTGCCGTTCGCCT
Organism: uncultured Acidobacteriaceae bacterium; assembly: GCA_963725245.1. Lineage (GTDB taxonomy): Bacteria > Acidobacteriota > Terriglobia > Terriglobales > Acidobacteriaceae > Acidiflorens. Next base: position 61,981 of record CAVRYC010000030.1, read on the forward strand.
TCTCCGATTTCAAGCGGTCGCGCAGCATGCGCGCCACATCGGCTTCGCCTTTGACCACGGCCGCGATGCTCTTTTTCAAACGCTCCCATTCCTGCAGATTCATCTCCAGCGTGCGAAAGCGATCCGTGAAATAAAAAGTGTCCACCACCATGCCCGCGGCATTCGAGAACGCGTTCGCCTTCACGATGTTCATTCCCCACGCAGCCAGCGCTCCGGAAACCGATGCGAACAGGAAGGGCCGGTCGGTGGTAATCAGCGTCAGCTCATACCAGTGACGAACCTGCTTCAAATTTAGTTGGACGCCGTCCTGTCCCAGCCGGGCGGCCATTTCGGCATGGGCCAGAACGTCGCTGGCGCCATGGATCCGCAGATACCGTTGCGGCAATCCTTCCAGAAGAACGTTGATTTTCTTCCCCGCCACCGACGCCAGCGATCGCAGATGCGCCAGATTTGACGGTCCAATGCTGGAGCCGTCGTCGTTGCCCGTGTGCACGCGCTCATCGGCGCTTCGGCTCAAATAATTCGCGCACGCAATATACAGTTGCCATAAGTTGTCCGCTTTCCACGGCGTCATGGCCTCCGGGTTCACGGCTTTGATGTCGGCATAAGTCATCAGGCACAGCATCTTCAGGCGCTCGGGCACTCCCACTTTTTCCGCGAACGACTTCACATTCGCGGGATCGAATACGTCCCGCCGCATCGCCGCCGACATTTCCAGATGGCTGGCCACCAGATAGCGCACCGTCTCGCGATCCACCGGATCAAGATCCAGCCGCTCCGTGCAGCTGTCAGTGAGTTGCAGGCTGACCTCAACGTGATTCTCGCTCGGCATGGCTTTGCCGGAATCATGCAGCAGCAGCGCCAGGTAAAGCAGTTCCGGCTGTTCGAGTTCGCCGAGCAACTCGGCAAAGCGCTGGTCCCATTCCGATTTCGATTCTTTCAGACGATGCAGATGTTCGATCGCCAAAAACGAGTGCTCATCCACCGTGTAGCGATGGTAAAAATCCCGTACCACCAGCGCCTCAATCCCCTTCAGTTCCGGCAGCAGAAGCGCCAGCAGGCGAAGCGCGTTCATGGCGCGCAGAGCGTCGGCGGCATGCGGCTGCACCAGCGTTTCCTGCAGGTAAAGCCACAACTCGGCGCCCCGCGGAGGCGTCGCCGCCAGCGCCGGCAGCGCCTGCTCGACTTTATATTCGGTGGTCGTGCTCAGCTTCAGGCCATGTTCCGCCATGAAATGAAAGAGCCGCAACAGCATTTCCGGATCGCGCAGCCCGCCCGGTTGCTGCGGTTGTTTCAGAAAGATCAGTCCATCGACGACCGAAAAATCGTCGCTTGCGACCTTCGACCGCCAGCCTTGGAATTGCCGGTACAACGACGACCAGGCCGCCGGAATCTCCTCCAGCAATTGGTTGCAGACCCGGTGCACGCTGCGCACGTGGCCAAAGTAGACGCGCATCCAGTCCGCCGCGTTCGCGATTTCCGCGTCGTTCGCCAATGCTGGCGCCAATCTTTCTCGCCGCCGCTTCGTCCTGCGCCTCCCAAGTGAGCGTGTTGTCGTGACGCCCGTGCCGGAAGTGCAGAAAGCAGCGCACCGACATTTGGAAATCCAGCGCCGCGTCGAACGCCCTCCGCGAAGAAACCGGCAGCAGCGTTTTCGCGTCCGGCCACACCTTCAACTTTTCCATCGCGGAAATCAGCGCCAGCCAGTTGGCGACGTTGTAGTCGCGCAAACCGCCCGGCCCATCCTTCACGTTCGGTTCCAGGTGAAAGACGGTATTGCCAAATTTATGATGACGCGCGCGCGTAATTTCGGCCAGGTTCTGGATCAGGTTCTGGCAATCCCGCCCCACCAGACGAGGAACAGCTTTTTCGCGCAGCCGTGAAAAAAGCTCGCGATCGCCCGCCAGGTACCGGCAGTCGAGCAGCGAGATGGCAAACTCAACATTGTTCGGGTCCAGCCTTTCGCACTCCGCCAAATTTCGCGTGGCGGGACTGAGCTTCAGACGCAGGTCCCACAACTCCTGCGAAAAGCGCCGGATGGGATCTTTGAATTTACTCTCGGAGTCACTGCCGGCGTGCAGAAAGAGCAGATCAATATCGGAGTGGGGGAAAAGCCAGCCGCGCCCGAATCCGCCGGTTGCCACCAGCGCGAAATTCTTCGGGCTGTCAGGCTCGGCGATCAGTTAGAACTGACGATGATTTCGTTCCAGAGCCGCTGGACGATGGTATCGACCAGCGCCGTGCGCCGTGCGACCGCCGTGCGTCCTTCACCGGTAACGGAGAATTCCTGCTCGATGGCGGCGGATTCCCGGGCGTACAGGTCCGATAACTCGCTGCGGACGGTGGCCACGGTGGTCATTTCGATGACACTCTCCCCAAAGTATTTAGCCCCGGTCCAGCCTTATTCCGCTCTGCTCATAAATGAGCAGATGAAGGGGGATGTCGATCTTTGCCTGCCGATCTTTGCCGGTCGATCTGTCCGCCGATCTGCCGCATCGAAATTCGCGCGCTCACAGCACGCTATCGCCACGTTCGTCGTTGCGAATCCGAATCGCTTCGTCTATGCGCGAAAGAAAAATCTTGCCGTCGCCGATCTTGCCCGTGCGTGCCGCAGTGGTGATCGCGTGCACGACTTTCTCCACCATTTCATCGGCCAGCACGATCTCGAGTTTCACCTTCGGGATCAAGTCCACGGTGTACTCGCGTCCCCGATAAAACTCGGTGTGTCCTTTTTGCCGGCCATGTCCTCTGGCTTCAAAAACGGTCATGCCTTCGACGCCAACCTCGTGCAATGCGTCTTTCACAGCATCCAGCTTCGAGACCTGAATAATCGCTTCGACCTTGGTCATTGTCGTCCGTTCCCGGACAGCATCGTCCGTCCTGATTCAATCACGCTGATGATACTCATTTATAGCCGGATCGGACAACCGCATCATAACAATAGCCGCGGCGACTAATTGGCGGAAATTTAAACTATTTATGTCGGTGATTGGAAATCCTTATGTTCGTGGTTCGGTCTTCAGCCCCGCCGCTCCAGCCGCTCCAGCCCGGAGGAAGCCGCCGTCCAATTGACGCCGGAGGGCTTTCTGCGGTTGGATGGAAGCTGCGTGGCACTTGCGCCTCAAATTCTCGATCCTGAGTCCCGGCGGTTTAACCGCCTCGATGCGGCCTGGCTTATTATCTGGCTCCTCTTCCTCCTCGGGTTGGCGGTGCTCCCTCCACAACTCGAATGGCACAAGCAGTTGATTCTCCTCGCCATCGGAATTGTGCAACTGCTGGAGACAAAGTTGATCTCCCGCTTTCCCACACGAGGAGTCTTCTACGTCATCCTGCTCAAGATCTTGCTGGCGACCCTGCTTCTCGATCACACCGAAGAAGTCGGAATCAACAGCAGTTACTATCCCATCTATTATCTGCCGGTCGTCACCGCGGCACTTTACTGTGGCACGTGGCTGACGGTGCTCTGGACGCTGTTTGCGTCTGCCGCCTACTGCTCGTATCTCTATCCCGCGATGCAGGAATACGAATTGACTCCCGAGGCTTTCGGCTACCTCGCGCTGCGCATCTTGTTTTTCTTTCTTGCTGCCATGGTCGTCAACCGCTTCTCGCAGCAGAGCCAGCATCAAACCCAGTTGTATCGCGATCTCGCCGAACGCCTCGCCGAAACCAATCGCCGCCTGGAGCACGCTCAGGCCGAAGCGCGGCGCTCGGAACGGCTGGCCGCTCTCGGCCAACTATCGGCTGGATTAGCGCATGAGATCCGCAATCCTCTCGGAGTCATCAAGGGCTCGGCTGAAATGTTGACCCAGAAATTGCAGGCCTCCGACGAACTGGCCCGCGAGTTGGCCGGCTACATTTCGACCGAAGTCAACCGGCTCAGCGCCCTCGTCACCGAGTTTCTGGACTTCGCTCGTCCGCTTCATGCGCAGCCGCATCCCGCGGACCTGACCGCCCTTCTCGATCGCGTCCTGCAAATTGTCGCCGGGCGTTTTACAGGCAAATCGGTGCGCGTCGAGCGCCACTACGCGAGCGGACTGCCGCTGGTTCCGCTCGACGAAAGCCTGTGCGAGCAAGCCTTCCTCAATCTGGTGCAGAATGCCTACGAAGCCATGCAGGACAGACGACGCGCACGGCGGCACATTGCGGGTCGAGGTTCGCCCCACGACTCTGAATGATACTGAAGGAGTGGAACTGCGCCTGGCCGACACCGGCCCCGGCGTTCCCGACGAGTTGCGCGAAGAAATTTTCAACCCGTTTGTGACCACGAAGAAAACCGGCGTGGGACTGGGCCTCTCCATCGTTTCGAAGATCGTGGACGGTCATCATGGGTCGATCCATGTCGAGAACGCGCCAGGGGGCGGCGCGGTGTTCACACTGTTCTTTCCGCTCGAGGAAGGCGTCGAGCCGCAGGCAACTGCCGAGCTTCGCTCGGCTTGGACGGGCGAGGGCGCCCGTCCCCACGCGAGCACTAACTAACCACATGCCGACCATCCTCATCATCGAAGACGAAGCCAAGATGCGGCGGCTGCTGGAGCTGAACCTTGGCGACGACGGCTTCAAGACGCTCTCTGCCGGCGACGCTGAAACTGGATTGAAGCTGCTTGCCTCCGAACCCGTTCACCTCGTGCTCACCGACCTCAAACTGCCCGGCATGAGCGGGCTTGAATTTCTGCAGACCGCCAAGCAGCAAAATGCCGCGTTGCCCATCGTGGTCATGACCGCGTTCGGGTCGGTTGAAACAGCGGTTGAGGCGATGAAAGCCGGCGCCAGCGACTACGTGCTCAAGCCCTTCTCGCTTACCGAAATGCGGATGGTGGTGCACAAGGAGCTCGATAACTCCCGCCTGCGCGAGGAGAATCGCTCGCTTCGCGAAGCTCTGGGACAGAAGTACAGCCATCCCAACATCGTCGCCATCAGTCCCAAAATGCAGGAAGTGCTGGCCACCGTCGAACGCGTTGCGCCCACCAACTCCACCGTTCTGCTGGGCGGCGAGAGCGGAGTGGGCAAAGACCTCATCGCCCGCGCCATCCACGAAAAGTCGCGCCGCGCTTCCGGTCCGTTCATCAAGATCAACAGCACCGCCATCCCCGAGAATCTTTTGGAGAGCGAACTTTTCGGCTACGAAAAAGGAGCTTTCACCGGAGCCGCCACCAGCAAGCCAGGCAAATTCGAACTCGCCGACAAAGGCACGCTTTTCCTCGATGAAATCGGAGACGTGCCGCCCGCCATCCAGGTCAAACTTCTCCGCGTGCTGCAGGAGCGCGAATTCGAGCGCCTGGGCGGCACGCGCACCATCAAAGTCGACGTTCGGCTTCTGGCCGCCACCAACCGCGACCTGCGCGCCGCGCTCGAAGATGGAACGTTTCGCGAAGACCTCTACTACCGGCTCAACGTGGTCCCGATCGATATCCCGCCGCTGCGCGAACACAAAGAAGATATTCCTGGATTAGCGAACCTGTTTCTCGCGCGCTTCGCCAAGGATTCCGGGAGATCGGAAACCATCACCGGCATTTCGCCCGCCGCCATGCAGCTTCTCGTGCGGGCATTATTGGCCGGGCAATGTGCGTGAACTGCAGAACGTCATCGAACGCGCCTGCGCGCTTGCGTCTGGCAGCCAGTTGGAGGTCGGCGACATTCAACTCGACTCGCCGCGCACTCGCAGCGGCGCTGCGTCCGATCGCTTTCTCCCCGACGGCATGACGCTTGACCAGTGGGAAGACGAAATGATCCGCGAAGCTCTGAAGCGCGCCGGCGGCAACAAGTCGCAGGCGGCGCGCCTGCTTGGGCTTTCGCGGAATGCGCTGCGGTATCGTTTGTCGAAGATTGGAATTGACGACAACGAGGGCGAGTGAGAGATCGGGTGATCGAAAACCCGTGCTGAAAATTATTTGGGGCAGTTTCGAGGGCCGTCTTGTGGGAGACGGCACAGCTCTTCACTGCCCCAATCTAATCACGATTGTCGCACCGGCCCTGTGGGCATCTCTGTGACGGGGCGTACCGATGATTAGTGTGAAAGCCTGATCCCCGCTAAGCGTTACCGTGACGCTACACACCGTTCCGAGGGGATGCGGCAGCTTGTCGGCGTCTCGTTTCTCAGCCCGTGTTTCGAACCCGCGAGACGAGCTGCGCCCGGCAACCGGCTGTCAGCAGCCGGAGTTCCACCACCTTTGTGGCCAGCATTATGGCGACTTTGGTCCTGTTGTGTGTCCTTCACGCGCAACTTCCCGCTGTCCGCAGCCGACGTCACAGACCTGTCCGTCTGTTGATACTGGTGAGTCGGAACTGGGGATTGAGAACGGTGAATGACCGCTGGAGGCTGAGCGGGAGGAACGACCGCCGCGTTTGGTGCGGCCCACGGGTCATACCATGTGGGATCGACTTCCTGCTGGCCATAGGCTGGGAGCAGCAATATCGTAAAGATCGCGCCAAACAGCATTGCCATGGATGCCAGGACTCTGGAGCGTCCGATACCTTTTGATCCGGTCGTTGTCGTCGTAGTTGTCATCGTCATCGTCGTTGTCATTGAAGCACCTCCATTTTGGACTGATTTCGACTCGCCGTAATCGCTGCGGAACGAAATCATGGTTGCGATCTTGCACCCGATTACAGGAAGTGTCCATGGAGACGGTCTGAATTGATATGAAGCGATCTGAAGATTGATCTGATGCCGTGCAGCGGGTGCAAAATGGGCCAGTGTCGCGGCGGGTCTCCGCCTGCCGCGATTAACTTTCGGACTTCAATCTGTCTCCATTCAGTCTTCGGCGGGAGCCTTCGGGGTTTTTCGGGGATTTTCCGGATCCAACCCGGCCGCAGTCATGATGGCGCGTCCCAGTTCCTCGGGCGAAACGGCAAAAACTTCGGCTGGCGCCTGGCTGCTGGCATCTTCTTCGGCGGTGGGCGCGACGAAGCGATAGCCCCGGCCGACTACGGTCTGCAGGTACTGCGGCTCGCCGGCATCGTCCGCCAGGGCGCGGCGGATCTTGCGGATGGCGGTATTGATTCCCTGCTCGACGTCGACGAACACATCCTTGCTCCACAACTCGCTGGAGATCTGCTCGCGCGTGACCAGTTGCCCCCTCTTTTCGACCAGAAACATGAGCAATTGCAGCGGCAGGCCCTCCAGCCGAACCGCGATGCCACGGCGGCAGAGCTGAAAGCGACCGTAATCCAGCTGGAAATCGTCGAAGCGAACCTTCTTCTCCGGCAAAGTACAACTCCTATGTCACGGTGATTCAGAAATTCTGTTCCTGCCGGGATTGGCGTGTCAAGCCCGCCAGTGTGACGATTTACGCCCCTGGCCGAAAACCACCACTCTGGTGGAACCGGGCCACCGGAGCGCCGGGAATCGCCGCTGGTCGCCGCTGTCATGTCTCTCCTAACTTGCGAATAAATAAGGCAATTAGACTAGTCGCCACCCAGCGTCTGACATTGGCAATCGGCCTGCATTCTTTCAGGCATAGTTTTGTCCCGAACGAGGTGGAGATGTCTATGAAATTCAAATTAATAGCAGCACTTCTAGGATTGATGATTGCGATTCCAGGCGTCGTCATCGCGCAGGGCGCGGACGACCAGGTGCCGGATCAGGATTCGAAACCGTCGCCGAGCATCCGAATGCAAGCTCCCAACGACCAGGGCTCCATGGATCAGGATTCGGCGGATCAAGATTCGGTGAATCAAGATCCGATGAATCAAGGTTCGATCAATAAGGGCGGCCCGATGGACCCCGGCCCCAACGAACGCACGGCGCCCCGAGTTCCAGCGCGCCGGCTCCGGAAGGAAAAAACGGTGTGGCGCGCATCAGCCTGATTCATGGCGACGTTTCCACGCAGCGTGGCGACTCCAAGGATTGGTCGGCGGCTGCGCTGAATGCTCCCGTGCTTGCGGGTGACCGGGTTTCCACCGGCGACAAGGCGCGCACTGAAATTCAGCTTGACTATGCCAACATGCTGCGCCTGGCGGAGCATTCGCAGGCCAACATCACGCAGCTCACGCGCTCGCAAATTCAGATTCAACTTGGAAGCGGCATGGCGAACTACTCCGTGTACAAGAACAGCGATGCGGACGCTGAGATCGATACGCCCAACGTTGCCATTCGCACCGAGCGGCGCGAATCCAGCTTTCGCATTCTGGTTACTGCCGACGATCACACGAAGTGCTGGTCCGCAAAGGCGAAATCGAAGTTTCGACTCCGCAAGGCGGCACCCGCGTCGGCCAGGGCCAGTTCATCACCATTCAGGGCAGCGGCGCGGACACGCAATACAAGATCGGCGAAGCCCCCGCCCGAGATGACTGGGACCAGTGGAACACCGATCGCGACAACATGATCCGCAACTCGGAAGCGCGGCGGCGCACCAACGACTATTACGTCGGAACCGAGGATCTTGACGCCCACGGCACGTGGACGGAAGTTCCGGATTACGGTCCAGTGTGGCGGCCAAACGAGCCCGCGGGCTGGGCTCCTTATCGGGATGGCCGCTGGGTGTATGAGCCTTATTGGGGATGGACCTGGGTTTCGTACGATCCCTGGGGCTGGGCGCCGTATCACTACGGTCGCTGGATGATGTACAACGGCGCGTGGGGCTGGTGGCCCGGTCCGGCTTACGGATATCCGTATTACCGCCCGATTTGGGCTCCGGCTTATGTTTCGTTCTTTGGATTCGGCGGTGGTTTCGGATTTGGATTCGGCTTTGGCTGCGGCTGGGGTTCGATCGGCTGGCTTCCGCTCGGGACCGTGCGACCATTTCCATCCCTGGTGGGGACGGTGGTGGCGGACGCTTCGGCGAGTGCCGGTTTTGGCGAGTACAACCGTGGCGGCTTTGCTCCACTGCACGGCGGCACGCGATTTTCGAACGTGAACCTGGCGATGCATGACCGCGAACTTCCGCGGCGCGACGTCCGTCTCCGGCAACGAGTTCGGCACCGGCCACATGAATGCTCGCGCGATGGGTCATGCGGAGTTGCAGAACGCGCATTTCACAACCGGGAGATTGCCCGTGACTCCGAGCCGCGAAAGCTTCTCGGCCAGCGGACGCCCGGCGGCTGCATCAACCACTCGGAACGTGTCGCAGAATCAGCATTTCTTTTCCTCCCGAGGCAGCACGGCAGGCGCGTCGAATGGCCGGTCGTCGACTGGGAACAGCCGCGAAGCGGCGAGGCCCGGAAATGGCGGCTCGAATTCGAACAGCCCGTACCAGCGCTCCAGCCAAGGTTCGGAAACGCGGGGCAATGCGAACGCGGGTTCGGCGAGAGCAGGCAACTCGACGGGCGCTCGCGCAAGTGGCAGCAGCAACGGCTGGCAGAGATTTTCGCCGATGGCCCCGCGCTCATCTGCTGAGTCAGGGTCAGGCAGGGCGGGTCAATCGGCCGGCCGCAGCGAAGAGCGCAGTGCGTACGGCTCTTCGCGCGGTTCGGCTTCGGCAGGCCGTGGCTACGGATCAGGCGGCTACGGCGGGTCATCTCGTCCGCCACTCAATATGAGGCAGCCTATCGTCACTCCGCGCTCTTACGGTGGCGGTCGGTATGGCGGCGGACGTTCTGCTCCCGGCTATGGCGGTGGCCATTCGGCGCCGAGCAGCCACGGTGGCGGATTCTCGCATGGCGGCGGCGGATCGTCGCACGGTGGCGGCGGATCGCACGGTGGCGGCGGATCGCACGGCGGCGGCGGAGGGCACGGGGGCGGCGGACATGGGAGGTAACATTGCGCTGGGTTGTTTCCCGGCGTAACAACGCAGCATAGCAACACTCTACCCCAGCAGTGAGACGCGCCAAACAGCGCGTCCCACTGCTTTTTTTAATTTGAACTGGTCTCATCAAAGGCGTTGGGTAGGGCACGGCTTTCAGCCGTGCCGCTCAGGGCCAATAAAAATGCGGGCTTCAGCCCCTGAGGGCCGAACCGCCTCCTCGGAGACTCATTTATGAGACCAGCTCTACTGAGTTCGTGAAGCAAACGTGCTTCCCCGTTGTCGGCGAAGAGGCGAAATGGCGGTACAATAATGTTGGGTTTTCAAGTACAAAAAGGAATCTGGCTGACATGTTACGGCGGCTGAGCATCGCGTTGCTTGCGGTTACGGCATTCGTGCCGCTCTCAAGGGCTCAGATGCGCGGGGCGATGGGCAGGCCGGTTTACGGGGGTCATGCCGGATTTGCACGCGGCGTCAGGGGCGGGGTTGGCTTGCATCATACGCGTCCATTCACTCGAGGAATGATTCTAGGCTCGCCCTTTTTCTATCCGGACTACGATGGTAGTGCGCCGTATGCAATCGAGAGCGATGTTGAGGGCGATCTTGGAAGCGCGCCGTCCCGGGTTGTGCTAGTGCGGCCGGTCTCGGCTGACGATTCTCCGCGAAAAACCCGGCTGACCCCCTTGCTGATAGAGTGGCAGGGCGATCGTTATGTGCGATTCGGCGGCACCGAGGAAACAGCGGAACGCGGAACCTCTACGCATCCCGATTATGCGGAGCCCACAATCGCTAAGACGCCCGCGAAACCGGCGATGTCCGCGACGCAGATGTCCGCGACGCAGAAAGAGCGCAGCGAATCGCCAAGCCCGAGAGCTCCCGCCCGCAGTGCTGGTCTATCGCGACGGCCATCGCGAGGAGATCCCCGACTATGCCATCGCGGACGGCATGATCTACGTCCGCGGCAATAACTGGCAAAACGGCTATTGGACAAAGCGCATCCCGCTCTCCGCACTCGACGCGACTGCCACCATGCAAGCCAACCAGCAGCGTGGCGTAAAATTCATGCTGCCATCCGCGCCCAATGTAGTGATCGCCAGTTTCTAGCCGGCTGCATCAGGGTCGTATCCCGCAATTTCTGAAACCGACCCTAGACTGGGAAGGGCACACAAAATGCCGTGGGTGACGCACCCGCACCGGTTGAAACTTATGTGCAACCTTCTTGCACGGGAGTAGAGTCTAATCAGGTAGGAGCGGCTCCGTCCTCGCACATAGGTGCTTCGCTCGAAACCGCGCTCCCACGTTCGAAGGGAGGTACGGATTATGACCAGCGTCGGTCTTCGCAGATCCCTCATCGCATTTGTGGCTTTCATCGGTCTGGCTCTCATGCCATATCCAGCATGGGCTCAGCGCGGCGGCGGAGGCGGTCACGGCGGTGGTGGTGGTGGTGGCGGGTCTCATGGCGGCGGAGGCGGTGGCTTCCCTGGTCGCGGCGGGTCTTATGGCGGCGGCGGATATCGCGGTGGTGGCGGATATTATGGCGGTGGAGGATATCGTGGTGGCGCGTATGGCGGCGCGCGGTCTTATGGCGGCGGAGGAAGTCGCTCCTCAAGTGGAGGAGGAAATCGCTACTCAGGAGGGTCTGAAGCGGGCCGCAATTCCGGTTCGGCCGGAAATCGGTCGTCGTCGAACCTTCGTCCCGCAATCAACGATGGCCAGTGGCATTCGTTCGGCAACTCCGGTAGTTCCGCCAGTTCCGCGCGTTTGAGCGAAGGACGCAATTCCCGAGCCTCGGCGAACTCAAGCCTCTCCGCCCGTAACGCCGGAAGTACAGAGGGCGGTTGGCACTCTTTTGGCACATCGAGCGGCGCTTCGGCAAGAGGCACGTCCGGTTTTGCAGGCGGAGCCAGAGCTACGCCGGGCTTTGCTGGGCGTGGCTTTGGCGAGCGTGGATTTGGCTTTGGCCGCGGCTACGGTTTTGGCCGCGGCTACGGTTGGGGTTGGGGAGGCTGGGGATGGGGAGGCTGGGGCTTCGGCTTCGGATGGCCGTACTGGGGATTTGGCTGGGGACTTGGCTGGGCTCCTTGGTGGTACGACCCTTATTGGTATGCCCCGTGGCCGGCCTACGGCTACCCGTACTATTCGGATTACGGGTATGACTGGTCTGACAATCCGCCGTATCGTATGGATCCGTCGGAGGATTTGTCGCCAAATGCGTATGACTATGACTATGACTCGCCGGGAAGCAGCATGAGCACGTCCAGCTCGGCGGCGCAGCCCGAAGCAGCGCCGAACAGTCCAGCTCCAGCGACCCAGCCGCAGCCGAGCTTGGTCGCGCAGCCGGCAACCTGAGTTGCGCCGGCTCTCACGGAGATCAGTGACCCGCCCCGGTCAAAGACTGCGTTCTCATTGAACTACGACTGGGAACTAAGACTGGGGTGAAGATTCATGGTCGACTTCCATCCATTCGAAACCCGCGCAATGCGTGTGCTCGTCCTGCTCGCGGCCATCTGGTCACCGCTGTCATTTGCGCAGCCGGGCCAGACTCTTCATCCCAAGTACAGCGTGCAATTTTTTCAGTTGCAGGTGGAAAACCAGGATCTTCGCATGGCCTACCGCGACGTCCAGCCCACGGGCTCTTCCAACGGAAAGGTCGTGCTCCTGCTGCACGGAAAGAATTTCTCGGGCTTTTATTGGGAGCCCACCATCGAGTTCCTGGCGCAGCAAGGCTATCGCGTCATTGCGCCTGACCAGTTGGGGTTCGGCGCCTCTTCGCGGCCGGGTATCCATCACAGCTTCCACCAGATGGCTCAGAATACGAAAGCTCTACTTGAACATCTGGGCATCCCGCAGGTCGACGTGATTGCGCACTCGATGGGCGGAATGCTGGGCGTGCGTTTCACGCTGCTGTTCCCGGAGACGGTCGAGAAACTGGTGTTGGAGAATCCGATCGGGCTCGAAGACTACCGCAAACTCGTCCCTTACATTTCATTGCAACAGCAGTATGTGGCGGAGTTGAGCCAGACCTACGAGAAGATGCGCGATTACCAGAAGACCTATTACCCGGGAGCATGGAAGCCGGAATACGAAGTCTACGTGCAGGATCAGGCCAGCGTCCTCGGTACGGGCGAATATCCGCGCGCCGCGTGGTCTTCGGCGCTCACCTACGAGATGATCTACGAGCAGCCCATCGTCTACGAGGTGGGCGAGATCAGCCGCCCGACGCTGCTGATCATCGGGCAGGCCGACCGCACCGTCGTGGGCAAGAACCGCTTGCCGCCCGGATTGCAATCCGTCGCGGGACAGTACCCCGAACTGGGCCGCAAAACGCACGCCGCCATCAAGGGCTCAACCTTGATAGAGGTTCCGGATTGCGGCCACATACCGCACATCCAAAAGCCGGAGGAGTTTCGTCAAGCGGTGGTGACGTTCTTCGCCGCCTCGCCTTCATCGCGCTAAGAGCCCGTGGTGAAAGTGAGAATCCGCCGCTCAACTCCCAATTTACCAGTCCTTGTCATCCCGAGCGAAGCGAGGGATCCGCAGTCCGCCGCAAGATGCAGATCCCTCGCTTCGCTCGGGATGATAATTCATAAAAAGTTTCTTGTTCCGCTGCGGGCCCGACTTTCACCACGGGCTCCCAAGAGATGACCGCCGATTTTACGCGCGCGCACTATTCCATTTCGCTGGTTAAGATGAAAAGTGGCTTCATTTCGAAGCTTTTGTAATGGGGCCGGAGACGGTCGGTGTTGCCGCCTTGTGTTCGCAGATATTGTGTTTGCAGATGTCGAGTCGTCCCCGCTCTCATCCTATTCGCCGCTGTCGCGGGCAGCAATGAACAAGGCACCGAACAGGTCAGGTAATACCTCCCCTGCTTTCCCCAAATGGCACTCTGTGAACGAGGATGCGTTCGCGGGCCGCTCCGGCCCGACGTAGATTGTCCGCGTACCAGCGCCGATGTGAGCGACAAAGCTCGCCGCGGGCTCGACCACGCCTGACGTTCCTGTGGCTACAAACAGGGTGCAGGCGCCGAGTGCCGCATAGACTCGCTCTAATTGAAACGGCACTTCGCCGAACCAGCAGATGTGCGGACGAATCAAACCGCCGCATTCACAGCGAGGAACTTCGGCTGGTGGCTCGTAGAGATTCGTGTCGTCAAATGGAGGGCGGCTGCAAGTGTCGCAGCGGCTCTTAAAAAGCTCTCCGTGCATGTGGACGACGTTCTTCGAACCCGCCTGCTCGTGCAGGTTATCGACGTTCTGGGTGCAGACGAAAAGACGGTCGTGCAAAGTGTTTTCAAGTTTGGCCAGGGCAAAGTGTGCCGGATTCGGTTTGGCTGCCGAAGCCACGCGCCGACGCATGGAATAGAATTCCCACACCATCCGAGGATCGCGGCGCCAAGCTAACGGCGAAGCGACCTCCTCGATCCGGTAATTCCGCCAGAGGCCACCCACGCCACGGAAGGTTGGAATGCCGCTCTCCGCGCTTACTCCAGCCCCGGCAAGAATGAATACACGCTCAGAGGAAGAAGTGGGCATTTGCGAAGAGTGTACGCCGGAGTCAGCGCGCCTTGCCAAAACGCAAATCGCCTTGGTTTCCTTTTTCCTTGCGGCGGAGCTTTCTTTATAATTAGCGAAAGGTAATTTTCCCCGGGTCGAATTGTTTCAGCGGAGTTGACACCATGCCCTTCGAATTTGTGATTAACGGGCACTCCACGCGCGTGGATGTGCCCGCCGACATGCCTTTGTTGTGGGTGATCCGCGACGTTCTGAATCTGCGCGGCACGAAGTATGGGTGCGGTATGGCACTGTGCGGCGTCTGCACCGTGCACATTGACGGCCAAGCCACGCGGTCGTGCGTCACCGATGTTTCGAGCGTTGCGGGCAAGAAGATTACGACCATCGAGGGGCTCTCTGCCGATGGGTCGCACCCGGCGCAAATGGCTTGGCAGGAGATCGACGTGCCGCAGTGCGGCTACTGCCAGGCAGGACAGATCATGTCGGCGGCGGCGTTGCTGGCGAAGATTCCGCAGCCGACCAATGCCCAGATTGATGACGCGATGGAAGGGAACTTGTGCCGCTGCGGAACTTACCTGCGCATTCGCGAGGCGATTCACCGGGCGGCGGCAATGTCTGGCGGGGGAGCGAAACAGGCTGCGGCAGCCGCATCTTCCCAAAATCGTTGATGAGATGAAGCAAGGAGGCGACATGGAAGTTTCTCTGGAATCTGTTCTGGAATCTGTTCGGGGATCTGTTCAGATCGATCGTCGCTCATTTCTTCGCGTCACTGCCATGGCGGGCGGCGGCCTGGTCCTCAGTCTGTACCTCGATCCGTTTTTGCCGGGACAAGGCACTCCGGCGGCTCCGCCGCTCGCGCCCAGTGTATTCGTTCGGATCGCAGCCGATGGAACCGTGACTATCATGGCGAAGAACCCCGAAGTCGGCCAGGGGGTGAAGACAATGCTGCCCATGCTGATCGCGGAAGAACTGGATGTGGACTGGAAGGATGTGAAGATCGAGCAGGCCGATGTGGATGAGTCGAAGTATGGCGTGCAGTTTGCCGGAGGCAGCCGCGCGACTCCGCTGCATTGGGATCCGTTGCGGCGCGTGGGAGCAGCGGCGCGGCAGATGCTGGTTACGGCGGCAGCGCAAGCCTGGAACGTGGCGGAAGCGGAATGCACAACGTCTTCCGGGCGCGTCTACAACACGCCGAAGCGTTCGCTCGGTTACGGTGAACTGGCGGGCAAAGTTGCCAGCCTGACGCCACCCGATCTCAAAGCGGTGCGGCTGAAGGATCCAAAGGATTACAAAATCATCGGGCAGCCGATTCCGGGGGTAGATAACCATGCGATCGTGACGGGCAAGCCGATCTACGGAATCGATTTCACCGTTCCCGGCATGTTGTGGGCGGTGTTTGAGAAGTGTCCCGTGTTCGGCGGCAAGGTGGTAAGCGCTAATCTCGACATCATCAAGGCCATGCCCGGAGTGCGCCATGCCTTTGTGGTTGCGGGCGACGGCGATCCGATGAGCCTGAGCAGCGGCGTGGCAATTGTCGCTGACAACTGGTGGGCGGCGCGCAAGGCGCGAGAGAAACTCGAGGTCAAGTGGAACGAGGGAGCGACGGCTGCTCAAAGCAGCGAAGGGTTCGCGCGCCAGGCGGAGGAACTCTCGAAGCAGGCTCCGGCGCGCACGCTGCGTAAAGATGGCGACGTGGATACGGCACTAAAGGAAGCGGTCAAAGTGGTGGAGGCGTCGTACTTCTATCCGTTCCTGGCGCACGCGCCCATGGAGCCGCAAAACTGCACGGCGCGCTTCCAAGATGGCAAGCTTGAGATGTGGGCTCCGTCGCAGACTCCGCAACGAGGTCTGCCGATCGTGTCGAAGGCGCTCGGCATCCCGGCCAGTGACATTACCATTCACCTGCCACGCATCGGCGGCGGATTCGGGCGGCGGCTGAACGACGATTACATGGCCGAGGCCGCTTGGATTGCCAAGTACATAGGCGGTCCGGTGAAGCTGTTGTGGACGCGCGAAGATGACATGCACCACGATTTTTATCGTCCGGCGGGATTTCATTTCTTGAAAGGCGGCGTCGATGCCTCGGGCAAGCTGGTGGCGTGGCGCAATCACTTTGTAACTTTTGGAGAAGGCGAGCGCTTTGCTTCTTCGGCCGGAATCGGGGAAGATGAATTTCCGGCTCGCTTCATCCCGAATTACGCGCTGCACACTTCGGTGATGCCGTTGGGTGTGCCGACGGGGCCGCTGCGTGCGCCGGGCAGCAACGGGATCGCATTTGTCATGCAGTCGTTTATTGACGAACTGGCCCTCGCCGCGGGCAAAGACCCGCTGCAATTCCGGCTGGCTCTGCTCGAAGCGGCGCCGTTGCCCTTCTCGGCGGGAAACCAGGCAGCGGCCCCGGCGACTCTATTCAATGCCCAGCGCATGCGCGGAGTGCTCGAACTGGTGCGCGACAAATCCGGCTGGGGCGCGAGCAAGCTTGGGAAGGGTGCGGGGATGGGAGTGGCTTTCCACTTCAGCCATCTGGGCTATTTTGCCGAAGTGGCGGAAGTCCACCTTGACGAAAAGAATCGGATGAAGGTTAGCAAGGTGTGGGTTGCCGCCGACATCGGCAGCCATGTGATCAACCCGAGCAACGCGCTGAATCAGGCGCAGGGCTCGGTCATCGACGGACTGAGCCACCTGATGGGATACGAAATCACCATCGATCGCGGCCGGGTGCAGCAGAGCAACTACGACGACTATCCGCCGGTGCGGATCTCGCAGGCTCCGCCGGAGATTGAAGTGCACTTCCGCAAGACGGAGTTCTCGCCGACCGGACTGGGCGAACCCGCGCTTCCGCCGGTTTTGCCAGCCGTGTGCAATGCCATTTTTGCCGCGACCGGAAAGAGGATTCGCAGGTTGCCACTGGCAAAGAACGGGCTAAGTTGGGCCTAGGGCGGGCTTCATAAATGCCTTTCAGTTCGGAGCCGTGCCGTACCCAAAACCGCTCTTGACCCGCTGCTGTGGCGTGATTGCATCTTCGTTATTCCCACGCCGCAGCCTCCAGCAGCTTTCCGGTCCTCAAATAGTGGTTGATCGCCGTTTCCCAGCTTTGCATTTTGTGACCGAACCAATCCTGGTTATAGCGCTCTACCTCTCGATTGCCCGCGTCCGACAGCCCGGTGTAGGAGTAGCAGATGCGCGCGTCGGTCGTGCCTTGCGGGTTGCCGACGAGCGAGATTCTGATCCGTGCCGCCACCAACCCCGGATTCACCCAGACAAAGGCGACGCGTAATGCGGTGGGATCGTACTCGGTGACAATCCAGATGGTTTCCGAGCCATTCTCGTTCGGGGTTGCGAACACGCAGCCGGCTTCCGCGACGCCGGAATTGGAATAGATCATCCGGTATTGCCATCCGGGAACCCAGTCGGTTTCTCGCACCGGACATAACAACGGGAAAACCTCCGCCGGCGGGGCGGCATTGGTTTGCGTGTATTCGTGAGTGACGCGGTTTCCTCGAAATTCAGTCATCGTTCTCCTCCAAAAGAAAATGGCCCGCGCCAGAAGCGCGAGCCGGGTTTCGTCGCAATAGAAAAAGGCCGGAGTAAATCCGGCCCTTCGTTCATGAATTAAGCATCTCACATCTTTAGCGATTTGGATAGGAAGTGCGGAAGAGGATAAAGTTAAGTCATTCATGGTCCTCAATTTAAATCTGGACTCATAATTTTTGCGTTTGTCATTCTGGGTTGGACGTCCTTCTGCTTAGGACAGACGCCTCAGCAAACGCCTGTGCCTGATCGTTTGCCCGGAAGCATCAGCGGAACGGTCGTTGATCAAAGTGGAGCTGTCGTCGCCGGAGCCCGCGTGAGACTTACTGGTACTGGCGAGGATCAATCCCTAAAGCAAGAGGTGCTATCAGGCGACGATGGGCAATTCTCCTTTGCCAACATCGCTCCCGGACCTTTCCAGCTCACAATTACGTCGGAGGGCTTCGCCGACGCAAACATCCTCTGGAATCCTGCATTCGGGGGAGACTACATTTCCCGCAGATCGCGTTGGATATTGCCACCAATAGCGCTGAGGTAGACGTCGGACTCTCACAGACCGAAGTGGCCGAAGAGGAGATCAAGGTTGAAGAGAAGCAGCGTGTGCTTGGCGTCATTCCAAATTTCTATGTCAGCTACGTCCCCAATGCAGTTCCCCTCACCTCGAAGCAAAAGTTCAAGCTTGCCTGGAAGACGATAGTGGATCCGTTTACGTTCGTCTTCAATGGGCTCGTTGCAGGAGTTGAGCAGGCGCAAAATGATTTCAGTGGATATGGGCAAGGTGCACAAGGTTATGCAAAGCGCTACGGTGCCGCCTATGGCGACGTTGTTACGGGCACGTTCATCGGAAGCGCCATACTGCCATCGCTCCTGAAGCAAGATCCCCGTTATTTCTACAAGGGAACCGGCAGCAAGCGATCACGGATTCTGTATGCGATCGCCAACGCGGTGATCTGCAAGGGCGACAATGGACACTGGCAGGCAAATTACTCGAGTATCATCGGAAGCCTTGCGGCGGGCGGTATCTCGAACCTCTATTATCCAGCGCAAGATCGCAATGGAGCGTGGATTAACGTTCGAAACCGCACTAATCGGGACCGGCGAAAGTGCCGCCGCCAATCTCTTTCAAGAATTTATCATTCGGAAGTTAACACCGAAAGTTCCGAACAACGACCGGCCAAACCCAGGCCCACCCTAAGAGGCTGAAGGGCCGAGGCGCGCGTGCGATGGAGAGCAGGGCGTCCCCGCCTCCGCCGATCACTCGTAGCGCAGGGCTTCGACAGGATCCAGGTTGGCAGCGCGTGACGCGGGAATCAGCGCGCTCAGTACGCCTACGAGCAGCAACACCAGGGTTGAAATCATGACGGTGAAGAAAGAAATTCTCAGGTGGATGTCGGCTTTGCCGGAGTCGTCTTCGAACAGCGGGCCCATCAGCGGAAGGGTTCCGACGGCGACCGCGACCAGGTAGGACACGACGATTCCGATGGCGCCGCCGAGCAGCATGATGAGCAGCGTCTCCGCCAGAAATTGCGCCTTGATGTGCCACTTGCGCGCGCCGAGAGCGCGCCGCAAGCCGATTTCTCGAATGCGCTCATCGACCGAAACGAGCATGATGTTCATGACGCCGACGCCGCCGATTCCGAGCGTCAGAATGCCGATAAAGATGAGCAGCACTTGCAGGCCGATGGTGATGCCGTTGATGACGGGCCGGAACTCTTCGCGGCCGAACATCTGGATGGCTTTCTTGTCGGTGGGCGAGAATTGCTGGCGGGTGGCGATGGCGGCCAGTACCTGCGCCTCCGCGCGCTGTTCGAACTGCGGCGCGATGGGTTCAAACACCAGGACCTCGGCGTATTTCGCGTTCCAAAGATCGTTGGCGGCAGAGTAGGGAATCCAGGTCGACTCATCGTCGCTGGAGAAGTAGTTGCTCAGCTGGATCTTCCGATCCATGGTGCCGATCACGGTAAACCGGACTCCCCCAATGGCAACGGTTTCGCCCACGGCGGGGCGTCCGCCGAACAACTGCTCGCGCACGCGCGCTCCCAGGAATACCACGCGGCGACGTTCGAGTTCGTCGAGCGAGTTGATCCAGCGGCCCTCCGACGGCTGTTCGTTGCGCATATCGCCGTATTCCGGGCAAACGCCGCGCACGGGCGCAGTGCCGACCATGCGGTTTCCGTAGGCGATGCCAGGACGGCGCACGGTTTCGAGACAGGCGTGGCGCACATAGTTGGCGGTTTCCTTGATCATGTCGATGTCGGCTTGCTCGAGGACGACTTTCTTGCCGGCGCGCTGGCCGCCGGGTTGTTCGCTGGTCTGCTGCGGCCAGCAGATGACCGCGCCTTTGCCGAAGGCATTGAAGCCACTGACCAAAATTTCGCGGAAGCTGCCGCCATATGCGATGAGCAGCGTGACGGTCGCGATTCCCCACACGATGCCCAGCATGGTGAGCGCGCTGCGCGTGCGGTTGCGCCGCAGCGCCATCCAGGCTTCGTTCAGGACTTGATAAATCATGCCCATGCCCATGCTAGCCACCTGCCTCATGGCGCAGGGCTTCGATGGGATCGATGGCGGCGGCGCGGCGCGCCGGATACAAGGCCGACAGGATGGCGATGGTTCCGAGAACCGCCATGGCCACGGCACCCGTCTGCCAGGTGGGCAGCAGGCCAGCGAAAAAGTCCGGCATCGGCAGCAGGTCGACCAGGGCACACAGGCCGAAGGCGATAATCAGACCTGTGCCACCGCTGATCAGCGCGACCAGGAGTGCTTCCAGAAAGAACTGCCGCAAGATGCTGTGCGCCGGAGCCCCGATGGCTTTTCGTACTCCGATTTCGCGCGTGCGCTCTTGAACCGCCACCAGCATAACGTTCATGACACCGAGGCCGCCGAGGAACAAGGTCACGATGCCGACCGCGCCGAGAAAGTACTTCATGCCATCGGTCATGGTGCGGAAGGCTTTCGCTTCCTGGATGGTGTCCCAGATGGGGCAGGCTTCTTTGTCGCGTGGGATCGAAGTCGTGCAATCTTCCCAGCACGTGTCTGATCTCTCCCTTGCAGGCTTCGTGATGTTCAACCGAGCGGGGAACGACTAACAACTGGTCGAAAGTTTCGGGCGTGCCCGGGGGCTTGTCGGGAAAGTCGCGCCGCATGGCTGGGAACGGGATGAAGATTTTGTTGATGTCCCACCCGTCGTAGCTCGAGTCCTGTTTCTTGGACGACATCACGCCGATAACCGTGAAGGGAATGTCGTTGAGGTAGACGAACTGCCCGAGGGCTGGACGGCTGCCGAACAACTGCTTTTTCGCGTCGGAGCCGAGGAAGGCGACGCGACGGCTTTCGGCGATGTCACTCTGATCGTAAAAGCGGCCCTCGCTGACGCCGAGGCTGCGAATCTCGGCAAACTCCGGCGTCGAGCCGGTTACCGTGAACGCAGCCGCATTGTAAGCGGTGTGCGAACGCACCGTGTCCTGTTCAAGCTCCGGGATCACGTACTGGCAATCGGGCGCCTCTTCCTGAAGATGAGGAATATCGGAATCAACCCAATGCACCAGTCGTCCCGCCCGCGTGCCACCGGCCTGCAGGCTGGTGCGGCCATGGAAGACAATCATGAGGTCGCGGCCCAGGGTCTCGGCCTGCTTCGCCTGGCCGACGCGCAGGCCCTCGCCGGCGGCGACCATCAGGACGATCGAGACCACCCCCCAGGCAATCCCAAACATGGTCAGCACGGTGCGCACGCGGTGCGCCCAGAGGGTGCGGAACACATCCTGGATGAGGTCGCGAAATGACATCTGCAGGTTCGACGCGGCTCGGCCGGAAATGAAAGCGCGGACGAGCGTCCTGCTTTGATGTACGTGGAATGGAGGGGTTTGGTTCCAGCGGCGACGGGTTGAGACCAGCCGCGTCTCAGGCTCAGCCCAGCAGGTGCAAAGAATCCGGGGTTGCGGAAGCCGGGAAAGACGCGCTCCAGCCGCGGATTGCCCAGTTGCCGCGCCACTGCCTCGGCCATCACCTGGCGAAAGTCCGTGGTCAGCGCCAGGTCGCGCTGTTCATAGAGTTGTTCGTTGGCCAGCCCTGGCCAGCGCCCGTACACTTTACCGCCGCGCACCGCGCCGCCCATTACGAACATCACGTTGGCGTGACCGTGGTCGGTGCCGCGGGTTCCGTTCTCGCGCGCGGTGCGGCCAAATTCGCTCATCGTCACCACCACGGTTTCTTCCGCCAGCGCTCCCAGATCCTGCCAGAAGGCGGCCAGCGAGCCGCTGAATTCCTTCAGCAGCCTTCCAAGCTGTCCCTCGCTCGCGCCTTCGTTCACATGATGGTCCCAGCCGCCGATGTCGGTGAACGCCACTTGCACGCCAAGGTTTGCCTTCACCAGTTGCGCCGTCTGCTTCAGCGCGTCTCCAAATCGCCCTTTCGGATAAACCACCCCGGCCGCCGGACGATACTTCGCCGGGTCGGCCGCCTTCAGCATCTTCACCGCGTCAAAAGTTTCCTGCGCCGTGCCGTGCAGAACTGCATCCACGCTCGCGGCGTACATGGACTCAAAAGTATTCGCCAGCGGCTGCGCCTGCGGATTGCGCGGCGCCACGCCAAAATCATTCACGTTGCCCACGGCCAGCGCCGGAGCCTGTCCGCTCAACATTCGTGGCAGGGCCGTGCCCAGCGCCACGGCGCGGAACGCCGCGTCTTTCTGCGGATCGCCGGTGGCCACCAGCGCGCGATTCAGCCATCCATCCTCGGTGCTCTTCACTCCTGGCGTGCCGCTTTCCATAAAGTCCTGCGCGTCAAAGTGCGAGCGCGTCGGGTCGGGCGATCCGGCGGCATGCACAATCGCAAGCTGCCTGGCATCCCACAAGGGTTTCAGTGCGCTCATCGCAGGATGCAGCCCGAAGAATCCGTCCAGGTCGATCACGTCGCGCTGGGGAATCGCAATCGTCGGACGCATCGCGTAGTATTCCGCCTCGCCGTGCGGCACCACAATGTTCAAGCCCATCGGCCGCGCCGCGCTGGAAGATCACCACCAGCCGCCGGTGTGGCTGTGCCGCGTCGGCGGCCATCGCCGCGCGCGCCAGGAACTCCGGCACCGCCGCCATGCCCACCACGCTCATGGCTCCGCTCTTCAAGAAAATTCGCCGCGTGATTCCCATCGCCTGTCTCCTAACGCCGTTGAAATTCCGGCGAGCCCAGAATCAATCCAGCCACCGCGCCCTGGTTTACCGGCTTCGGAGGGTCGTCCAGCTTGCGTCCGGTCACCAGCGGATCGCTCAACTGTTGTGCAATCGTCTCGTGCGTCTGCGCCGAGACCTCTCCGGCCAGCAGCGCCTGCTCCAGCGTGCGCTGCACCTCGTCGGCCTGGGCTTCGGCCTGGGCTTCGTGGTTAGCCCGTTGCCCGCCAGCTTCGCGGCGTCCATCTTCACTCCCGCCAGCTTGCCCGTGCCCAGCCGCAGCGCAAAGTTCATCCGGTTCAGCAGCGCCCCGGAGTTCACCCAGCTCTCCGCATGCATCGAGTATCCCGTCGGCGGCTGCGCCCCGTAGAGCGGCATTCCCATGCGGTTCAGCGCATCGCTCACGCTCTGCGTACGCGTCAGCTCGGCGTCCGTCGCCCGCAGCGCCGAGACCGTGAACTCCAGCGGCGTCTTCACCTTGGCGCGATACTCCTCTGCATCCCAGAACTCCGGCGCGCCGAGCATGGTGCGCAGCACCGCCTTGATGTCTCCATCGCTTTCGAGAAACGTCTTGGCCATCGCATCCACCAGCGCCGGAGGCGGCGTGTCGCTCACAAAGCGCTGCGCCAGTTTGGTGGAGATAAAGCGCGCCGTGGCCGGCTGCATGCGCCAGCATCTCCAGCGCTGCCTCGCCCTCGCGCTCGCCAGTTTTCGTGGAAGGTCCGCCCCAGCACCGTCTTGTCTCCGGGTTCGTGCCTCGGCTCGCGGAAGACGAAACCCTCCGCCCTGCCTCGGCTCTTCCAGCGTCCATCCGGTCAGCACCCGCGCCAGTTCGGTCACATCCTTCTGCGTGTAGCCGCCGTTCACGCCCAGGGTGTGCAGCTCCATCACCTCGCGCGCATAGTTTTCGTTGAGTCCCGGCGAGGGCTTGCCGTTATTCTTGCCGCGCGCGGCGGCCAGCGAATTCGGCCCCACGCTCTGCCAGTTGTCCAGGTACCACAGCATCGCCGGACTCTTCGCCGTGGCCAGCAGCAGGTCGCTGAACTTTCCCAGCGCCCGTGGACGAATCACGTCCCGCTCATAGCCGTCACCAGGTAGCGCTCCGCGCCCTTGCCGATAAATACGTTGAAGTGATTGAACCAGAAGTCGGTCATCACCTCCTGCAGTTGCCGCTCGCTATACGTCGCGCGCAGCAGCTTGCCCTGCAGCAGTTCGCCGTTCACCACCGCCACCGGATTTTCCAGCGAGAGCAGCAACTCCTTCTGCTGCGGAGTCATATCGGAGGTCAGCTTGTCGCGGTCGTCCTGCGAGAGCGCCCGCCAGAAGCCGCGCCGCTCGTCCGCGTCCATCGCCGCCAGGTTTTGCGTGCGCGACTCCGGGGCCATCTCCATCAGGTCCAGCGCCCTTGAGCGCGCATGGTCCCGCGCCTCTTGCCGCTTCTCCTTCATCTCCTGCGAAAGGTCGTCCGCGGACTCATCTCCAGCAAGTCGGCATTCTGCACGGCCTTCGCGTTCTTCTTTGCCTGCTTGTCGTTGAAAGCGCGCCACCCCCGCCGTGTAAACCGCCCTTAGCTGCGGATCTTTCGGCATCGGCATCTTTCCATCCGCAACCGCCCGCAGCACCTGCTCCGGAGGAAAATTCTCCACCATCTCCCAGGCTGTCATGCGCAGCGTGCGATAGGGCGCAAGCCGCGCCTCCAGCGCCGGGTCGTCAATCTTCCCCGGTTCAAGTTGCTGCGCAATCCACTTGTCCACCCCCATGGCGAGCACCCGGTCCACATCTCCCGGCCGGGGCCCAAACGTCAGCCGGTTCAGCGCATGAATCGCCCGCTGCCGCTCGTCCATCCGCTGGATGGCCGGAGCCGGTGGTAGCTTTTTGTTGTGTTTCCGAGCGAAGGCGGGAAGGGAAGTGGAGGGCAGCAAGAGCAGCAGCGCAAGGGCGGCGCCGATCAGCCTTGTCCGAGGCATTTCCACCTCCTGAGGCCAAGATATTCCAAACTGGTTAGGAGTACTAACCCGCTGCGAAAGAAAAAGTTCTGAATCCGATTCGGCGGTAGGTGCCGTGGCGGCTACGGCTAGCCTTCGAGTCCACTCGTCAGGTGGGACAAGTAATACACTGAAAAACAACTGGCGGAAGCGTGTGTGAGTCGAACACACCGGCGACATCGGAGATGCCGCCCGCCGGTTTTGAAGACCGGGACGATCACCGGACCGCATGCGCTTCCGTAGTTCGTGAAGATGTTCGTTTGGAACGTAACACGAACTACTTCGGCTGCGCCACCAACCGCAAATAGGGCTTCAGAATCTTAATGCCGGCCGGATACTTCAGCTTGGCCTGGTCTTCTGATAGCGCGGCTGGAATAACCACGTCGTCCCCTGGCTTCCAGTTCACTGGCGTAGAAACGTTGTGTTTTGCGTTGAGCTGGATCGAATCCAGCGCGCGCAGCACCTCGTCGAAATTGCGTCCGCTGCTCATCGGGTAGATCAGCATCAGCTTGATCTTCTTGTCCGGACCAATCACGAAAACCGTGCGCACGGTGGCATTGTCGGCCGGCGTCCGGCCCTCGGAGGTGGTTCCAGCTTCGGCGGGCAGCATGTCATAAAGCTTCGCCACCTTGAGTTCTGGATCGCCGATCATGGGATAGTTCACCTTGTGCCCCTGCGTTTCTTCGATATCGGCGGCCCATTTGCCGTGACTGGCCACCGGATCCACGCTCAGCCCGATAATTTTCGTGTTGCGCTTGGCAAACTCCGGTTCGAGACCCGCCATGTAGCCCAGTTCCGTCGTGCACACCGGAGTGAAATCCTTGGGGTGCGAAAACAGGATCGCCCAGCCGTTGCCCATCCATTCGTGAAAGTTGATCGTGCCCTGCGTGGTTTCGGCAGTAAAGTTGGGAGCTTCCGAATTGATGCGTAGAGACATGTTTGTTCCTCGCGTAGTTCTTTGAAATTGATGGATGACCCGCGCGTTCAAACCCTGCTACATTGGAAAATAGGATATCCAGCGACCTTCAGTTCGTCAAACCGGGGGGCGGTTCCGGCTGAATCCATGGTATGGCATCGGGCCGTGATTATGCCTTGGCCGCCGAAATAAGGCCCGGTAAAATTGCAGGCATGACTGCTTCGGCACGAAGTCTTTCCATGGTCCAGTTGGCAATGGTGCAGGTCGATGTGTTTACCGACCGCGCCCTCACCGGCAACTCCCTGGCGGTTTTTCTCGACGGACGCGGTCTTAGCACCGAGCAGATGCAGGCGCTCGCGCGCGAAATGAATCTTTCCGAGACTACTTTCATTCTTCCCGGGGATGCGGCCGCAGAAAAGACCCGCGGAGTCCGCGTGCGCATCTTCACCGTGCAGGAAGAACTGCCCTTCGCCGGACATCCTACGCTCGGCACCGCTTTCGTTTTGCGGGGCAAGACGGGCGCAGCAGAAATCCGGCTCGATCTGAACGTCGGTACCGTCCCCGTGCGCTTCACCGATGAACCACCGCAGCCCGCTTTCGGAGAGATGACGCAGATGAATCCCGAGTTCGGCGCAATCCACGACGTAAACGACGTCGCGCGCGTCACGGGCCTCAACGCGGCTGACTTCGACGGCTCGGCGCCCATCCAAACCGTCTCCACCGGCGTGCCTTTCACCATCGCCGCGCTGCGTTCGCTGAAGACGCTGCAGAACCTCCGCTTCGATCTCGCCGCCGCCGCCGAATATCTCGCGGGCAGCGGTGGAAAATTCTTCTATTTTGTCTGCCGTGAAACCGTCAATCCCAAAGCCCGCCTCCACGCCCGCATGATTTTCTACAACGGAGAAGATCCGGCCACTGGGTCTGCCGCCGGATGCTGTTCCGCCTGGATGGTCGCGCACGGCGTGGCTGCGAGCGATGAGCAGGTTCTGATCGAGCAAGGGCTCGAAGTGCACCGTCCCAGCCGCATTTTTGTTCGCGCCACAAAGCAGGACAGCCAGCGGGAAAATCGGCAGGATAACCAGGTGGTCAATGTGCGCGTCGGTGGAAATTGTGTAGAGGTTCTTCGCGGTGAAGTCACGCTTGCCATCTAATGGATCGAAACGGCGCGCCAGTCGCGGCTCTCAGTTCGATGGCACGATCTTGCCGGCCACCAGGGTGCCATTGGCGAGCACGGCACTTTACGGGCGCTCCGATTCTGTTTAGCATTCACCTCGCTCACAATTCCCAAAAAAGGAAGTTAGGAAGAAGTCAGAGGAAACTTATGACTACACTCTCCCGGTTAGGCCAATGAAACCCAAGAAAACTATTCTTTGTGTGGACGATGACGAACAGTCGCTCTCTATTCGCAAAATCATGCTGGAAACGCGGGGCTACCGCGTGTTCGCCTGCAACAGTGGCGAGATGGCCCTCGAAACCTTCCGCCGCGGCGGAGTTGATCTGGTGCTCACCGACCTGATCATGCCCGGCGTAGATGGTTCGCGGCTGATCGAAAAAATCAAAAGTCTTTCTCCGCAGACTCCGGCCGTGCTGATCTCCGGCCGATCAAAAATCTACGAACGCGAAACGCTCGCCGATGTTTTTCTGTCCAAGGGAATGTACGAACCCGCGGACCTGCTGGAACGCATTCGCGTGTTGCTGGTGCGCAAGCGCGGCCCCAAGCGTCAGGTTGAACTCCGCGCTCGTGTGGAGGTCGTGGAGCACGCGACGGTGGCGTGAGAGCAATGAGACATTGGAATCATTAAAACATTGAGACATTGGAATCATTAAAACATTGAGACATTGAACCATTGACGCAATGCCTCAATGCCTCAATGATTCAACGCCTCAATGATTGAATGCCTCAATGATTCAATGCCTCTAACGATTCAATGCCTCAATCGCGCTTCTTCCTGTGATATGGTTTTCACTGGATGCCGGCCTTCATCGAAGCCAGGGAACTGCGCAAAACCTACCGGGTTGGCAAGGTTGATGTGCCCGCCCTGCGTGGCGTCTCCTTCAGCGTGCAGAAGGGGGAGTTCGTCACGGTCGTGGGCCCTTCGGGCAGCGGCAAGTCCACGCTCTTTTATCTGCTCGGCGGACTGACCCGCGCCGACTCGGGAAGCGTCACCATCGATGGCGTGGATTTCGCCACGCTTTCCGACGGCGAGCGCACCCGGTTGCGGAAAAGTAAGATCGGATTCGTCTTCCAGAAATTCAATCTTCTGCCGACACTCAGTGCGCGCTCGAATATCGAGATCGCCGTTGACATCGCCGGCCTGCGCAAGCCCGATCCCGCCTTCCTGAAGAAGATCACCGATATGCTCGGTATCGCCCAACGTCTCGAGCATCGGCCGAACGAGCTTTCGGGCGGCGAGCAGCAGAGAGTCGCGCTCGCCCGGGCTCTCATCAACCGCCCCGCCATCGTGCTCGCCGACGAACCCACCGGCAACCTGGATTCGAAAAGCTCGAGCGTCGTCCTCAACATGCTGCGCCAGTCGAACAAGGATTTGGGGCAGACCGTGCTCATGATTACGCACAATCCCGAGGCCGCCGAGTATGGCGACCGCATCGTCCACATGCGCGACGGCCAGATCGTAACGCCCGATGAAGACCCGCAGTGGTCGCCGCATCATCCGGCCGAACACTTGCAGTCCTAACCGCGCATCGGTTCCAGGTGGCACGGCGCGACGAATTCACCAAGCCGGTCGTCCCGGCAAGTGCAGCGACCGACTACGAGCTCCATCTGCACACCGACGGGACCACCCGCTGGAACTACTTCACATGTTTCGGAGAAGCTCTGTTCAGGAGCGCCAGCAGCCGCCGCGCCGCCGCCGGGGGCGGCACTTTTCCCTCCCGCACTATTTCCTTGGCGCTCAGTTCTCTTCCGTACAGGGCCTTGTTGGCTCCGTCGTCGGATCGCAGCGTCGAACCCTCCAGCGACACTCCGGCAAACAGTCCCTGCGCTCTGGAGTACGACAGAATCTCCGCTTTCAAGACGACATCGGTTGCCGCGGCAGCGTCGCGTCCCACCGGCCCGGCCGCAACCGACGCGTCCCCTCCCAGCTTCACCTTGCTCGACATCACCGAATTTGCGCCCGACTCATTCATGACCAGCAGCACAAAGTCGGTGGCCTGCCCACCAATTTGGAAACCGAAACTCCCGGCTTCCAGCGCAAACATCGCCGGCGCGCTCCACGGGCCCGAAAAATCCCGCCCCTTGCGGCACGTGATCAATCCGCGCCCGTAGCTGCCGCCGACGATAAAGGCCGCCTTTTTTACCGAAGGATAAATCACGACGCAATACGCCTTGTTGAGCAGATCCTTCGGAATCCCATCCGGCATACCGAGGATTTCCTTGAACACGTCCGCGGATTGGTTGATGCGCGTGTCTACCTTCTCTTCCTTGTCTTCGCCCACGACGGGCAGCACGCAGGCCAACATGAGGACTACCAACAACACCCTGTTCTTCATAAACGCTCCTTTCAAGTTTGAGAGATATATTGGCTGATTTCCGATTTCGGGGCAATCAGCGCTGATTGTTGCCGTAACATCGCGCGTTTTCAGGGGGAAAGGATCATCGCCGCCTCGGCCTTCCTATAAGACTGCGCCCTAGAGCCAGCTTATTGCTTTCTTTCCCTCGACTGACATTATCCACCTTTTGCGATTCCCTATCTTCGATCTCTTTACCCGTCGCGCCCGGCTACCTGGACGCCCCGAGCTGCTTCATCAACCCCGCCTCGTCCCATACGTCCCAGAGCTCGGCTACTCGTCCGTTCTCGACGCGGAAGATCGTTATGCCGATCATGCTGACCTTCTTCTGCGTGGGCGCTAATCCAAAGAGTTCTCCGGTGTGGGTCGCGGTGGCCGACCAGCGCACAGCGGCGCGATCGCCCACCTGCAGCGAGTCCTCGATCGAGTAGTGGATGTCCGGAAACGCGCTCAGCAGCGCCGCCACGAATCCCTTGCCGACCTCGCGGCTCGGGATCGTCTGACCGTTGACGTGCCCAACGTAGGAGGGCGCCAGCGCCTGCTCCCACAAGCTGGCGTTGTGATCGTTGTAGCCCTGGTAGAACTTTTGTACCGCGTCCATTACTGACACGGAATGTACATTGCCGCCAGTCTTTGTCACATCGCCCTGGGCAGAGGCAGAACGGGTTGCGGTCATCGAAAGGGTGACAAGTGTTAAAGCGAAGAAGCAATTGCGCGTGAAAACTGCCCCGAATAGTGACTCCAATGGCGACTTCATACGCGTTCTCCTCAAGTGATTTGGTTTGTCGGGCTCTCTTTTGATCGCGGGGCCCGAAGTCACTTTCGCCGTCTTTTAGGGAAGTTCTGATTAAGTCCCCGGGGTTCTCCGTGCACCCCTGTGTACCCTGTGGTTAATGCCCTTTGCCGACACTTAATCAGAGTTTCCTTAGAATGCCCGATGACAGATTGAGTTCACCTGACACTTAGCCTTCCTGTCCGTGGGGGCGCCAGATCCTGCGGGAAGCTCTTCAGTGCAACCTCTTGCGAGCGGGAAGAAGTTTTCTTCGCTTCATCGGTTGTGTTCTCGACAAGAGTTCCCTTGAGCACATAATATGCTTCGTCGCCCCGACTCTTGCCTTCGCCGCGCTCGACCGTCCCGCGAAATTCGAACGATACGCCATGCACGGTCTCAGTGGCAAACGCGAGTTGGTTGCCATCGAGCTTACCCGACTTAAAAAAGTGATCGACGAACCCGCTATCGCCTTCCTTATCGGCGTAGCGCGAAACAAAGCCGATGACGTTTCCGTGATCTTCGACGGTGACCTGCACAAACTCGCCGTCGCGCAAAAAGCTGTACATGCCGGAGCAGTCCGCGCCAAGAGTTGCTGGACTCTGCTGATCTTTATTCTGTGGATCCGGAGTCTGTCGATCCGATTTCGCCTGCGCGCCGGCCAGCATCAAAGCAAAAAGAACGAAAGACGCAAATTGCAGCGCGTAGAAGCGGGTGGTGCGGATCGGCATGCTCACCCCGGAACATTCAGTATAGCGGCCATGATTATAATGTGGGCGAAACGACGAGCCACGGTAGTGTCCTAATTTGGCTGTAGCGCCGGCATCCTTGCCGGCTGTCCCGAGGGCGTCCTCGCCCTCGGCGGGCATGAGGCCCGCCGGATAGCCGCCGGGACGGCGGCGCTACAGTCGCCGCGCGCACAACGGGACGCCCTCAAGCCACACCTCGCGGTCAGTTATAATCTGTCTACAGATTAGCCGTCCGTGGCGAGGCCGCAATGCCGCCTCGGATCCCGCCTTCCGGGGGCACCGTCGTGGGAGTTGGCTAGAGCGCAACTTGGAGCCAGAGATGGAATCCCCGGAGAAAAGACTGTTGCAGACTGTTGGTGGAACGCGATCCTGCAAGGCCGGAATTCATTAGCGAATTTCGCGAAGCGCTTCGCCCGATACTTCGGCGGGCGGAGTTCCCCGGCGACGACAAATTCGAATCTGTGGCAGGACGTGTTCGTCCAGCAAAAGCTACCGTGGGGACGATTCCTGCAATCCGCGCTGTTACACGCGGCGGCGGTTGCTCTGATATGGACGCTTTCGCTCTCCTGGATTCGACAGCAAAGAATTCTGGTTCACGCCGCGTTTGACCCCTCGTCGCTGGTGACTTATACGCCGGAAGAATATCTGCCGCCGCTCGACACGGGCGCATCTGAAACGCCGAAGGAGCAAAAGGGAGACCCCGCCTACGCCAAGCAACCGATCCTTTCGGTTCCTCCGGAAGCGGACAATCGGTCCCAAACCATCGTCGTGCCGCCCGATCTCAAGCTCGACCGCGATGTCGCCTTGCCCAACATCGTTGCCATGGGAGCCATCGTTCCGGCGGTTCCGCTGGATGCGACGCGAGCCCCGTTGACCCGCATAGTTGCGCCGGAGGCCCAGGTCGTGGCGCCCGCGCCGGACGTGGAGTTTGCGCCCGACCGTGTGGTTCAGGCGGCAATGAAGTCGGATGTGATTGCGCCGCCTCCGGAAGTGACGCCTCATCAAACGCGCGGCTTGGCCGGGCCCGAGACGGCGGTCGTGGAACCGCCTCCGGAGTTGACGCAATCGACCAAGGGACAAGTTGGGCTCATGAACATTGGTCCGAGTGAAGTAGTGGCGCCCGCTCCACAGCTCACGTTGGCGGAACAACATTCGCTGACGGCGCGCGGCAGCGGACGTCTGGGGGGCGGCAGCGTACAGCCGGTGGGCCCTCCGCCGAGCGTGGCTGCGACGAGCGGTGCCAGCGCGGGTGGACGGCTGATCGCGTTGGGAATTCATCCCATCGCGCCCACGGGCCCCGTGGCTGTTCCCGGCAGGCAATCGCCGGGGAACATTTGCCGCAACTCCACAGGGAAAACTGGGCGCTTCGGGAACACCAGATTTGGCGGGATCGAAATCGGAAGCGAAGAGCGCGGGCGGTCGAGGAGACGGCAGCGGCGGCTTCAACGCGCGCAACAACAACTCTCTCCCGTCTGGCCTGCATGTGGGCGCGGCGGACGCCGGCGCGGACGAGGGACGCGAGATGGCTAGCCTTTCGTCATCCGGGAGCAACGCCGGAGCGACGCCGGGCACGCGGTCGGGTGCGCGCGTTGCGTCTCCGGTTTCCGACGATAAAATCACCGACGTGGACCGTAAGGTTTTTGGCGGCAAGCGCGTCTATGGGAGGACGCTGAACATGCCGAATCTGAATTCCTCCACTGGCAGTTGGGTGATCAAGTTTGCGGAACTCGACGGGGGGCGGAAAGACGGGGAACTGCTGGAGCCGGTTGCCACGGAAAAATCCGACCCCGGCTATCCGCTGGAATTGATTCGCGCCAACGTACACGGCATGGTCACGCTCTATGCGGTCATTCACGCCGATGGCAAGGTGGGCGACATTCGCGTTCTCAACAGCCCGGACGAACGTCTGGATTCCTACGCGGCAGAAGCCCTGGCCCGCTGGAAATTCCTGCCCGCGGAAAGAGCGGGGAAGCCAGTGGCGCTAGAAGCCGTGGTGGAGATTCCGTTTACGGGTTCGGCGGAGACTTCCTGACCGCGAGGTGTTACCGCAGGCTGTTGAATTGTAGCGCCGGCATCTTGCCGGCTGTCCCGAGCGTCGCGCCCTCGGCAGCGCGAGGCGGGACAGCCGCCAGCGTAGTCTAACGCATCGCCGACTCAGTATTGAGAGCCAGGTCACGCGACGATGTATTTCTCCGCGGGCAGGGCGGCGTATACGGCGGGGTTGGCGCAGACTTCGTAGTAGCAGCGGTCGGTCCAGTGCAAAATGGATAGATCGCGGACGTCGACTTGGGCGATACGGTTCTTGCGGATGGCAATCTTGCGAAATATCCCATTGGCGATGGGAACGGTGCCAACGAAGAACTCGCGCTGCTCGTCGATCCATGGTCCGGTAAAGCCAGACTCGCTCGCGTCAGGCGTCCAGGCCGCCAGTGAAATTTCCTGCTGCAGCTTGTGGAAGGCCTCTTCACTCAGACAGATTCCACCTATATTGTAGTTAAGCCTCATCTCTTCCGCTTCGGTTGCGGCGCTCGCGCCGTCGTTTCTTATTGCCTCCGTCTCCGATCTGAACCGAGTACACATGGAAGACTCCGGCATCGGGTGCGAGTTTCTTGCGGACGCGCTTGCTGCAGGAGGAGAGGCGGTCGCTCTCATTGATGGCGTCGGAAATCATAATGCGGCGCTCGCCATCCATGAGGTAGAGCGGAGGCGAATCCTGGTAGGCGATACCCAGGCCGACTTCCATCTGGGGCAAGCCGGAGCGTTCCAAAAGTGCGTTGTACTCGCGTAGCAGGCTCACAATCTCGCACGCCAGCACGCAGGCGCGGCCGACGCTGAGCATGGCCTCGCCTTCGCGTTCGAGCAGCGCCACAATGATGGCATCGCCTTCGAGGAAGACTTTGCGTAGCGCCGTATTTCGCCAGCAATTTTTTTACCGGATCATAGAAATTAAGGCTGAAATACGAAGCGGCGTTCATGCCTTTTTCCATCAGCGAGCGGGTGAGGCGCGAAGAGTCGCGCAGATCGGCTTTCAGGATCACGTGATGAACCACTCGATCCCCAGCGGGCTTCTGGTCTTCGGGAGGCAGAAACTCGTAGAGCATGCCGTTGAGGGTGGAGAGTTCGCGGACTTTGTCGTCGCTGACCAGGTTGATGCTGTCAAATCCGGCGCTGAGGGTTTCCAGGCCGCGCAGGTCGCGGTGATAGCAAAACAGGTCGTGCAGAAGACGCGCGGCAAAACGGCTGCGCTCCGATCCGCGGCAGGAGGCGACGCGTCCGACGGCGGCAAAGAGACGGTCGGAATGGAGACGGCTTTCGGCAATTATTTTTTCCACCCGCTCCGCTTCTTCGCGGAAGATCAGCGCGTTCTTGATCTGCTGCGGATTTACCCGCGGCGCATACTCGGCGAGCAGAGGAACGGCTTCGTAGGAAGCAACGACGTGGGACAGAACGCCTTCGCGCTGCAGCATACGGGTCCAGATGTCGAGGCGGTCTTTTCGATTGCGATCTTCGGGCGTCAAGTCTTCGCCGTTGCCGGTGCCAACCAGCGTGGTCGCGTTTTCGGGAACATTGAGCGCCTGCTCCAGATGCTCATCGTCAATGCCCTCCCCGTATCCGAGTTCGCGCAGAAAATTTAGCGCGAACTGGCGGAGACTGGGGAAACGGTCGGGATCTCTGGCGAAGTTGCCGAACATATAATAGTGCTCGGCGCAGAGATAATCGTCGCGGCCATCTTCGGTGAAAATCAGCGGACTGAGGAACAGGCGATACCAGTCGGCGGGCAATTCGCCGAGCAGCGATTCGCCGAGTAACGACCGCCGAGTCCGCGCCAGCGTCTCTTTTTCGATTTCGCGAAGCAGACGAAACAACTCCTGCCCGGCGCGGCGCAGGATAATCTTCTTGCCCACCTGGAAAAAGGAGACGAGTTCCTGAGTCTGCATCATTTTCGCTTGCCGCACGCCCTCGAGCGACTTTGACTTCATGCGGCACTGTTCGAGAATCCTGGCAAACTGCGTTTGCAGTTCGGTGCGTATGAACTTGAGCACGGCCAGGCGGCCGAGCACATCGACCGATGGATTGCCTTCGGCCTTGGCGCGATTCAGGATCGCGAGATGAATCGAGATCAGCAGAGTTTTCAGGTCCGCGGGGCCGGGCTTGCACAGTTTGGTGGTGCCCTCGGCGGCGCGTATGAATTTGTTTTGGCCCGCGGAGGGAACATCCATTTCGAAGAGCGATTCCACCTCGCCGAAGCGGCAGATGTAACGCGCGAGATGAAAACTTAAATCAGCGGTGATGCGGCGGCTGAGAAAAACATCGTAGCGGAGATTGTCGACGCCCAGTTGCAAATCGCTGAACGCGAGTGTGAGCCCGTAGTATTGAAGATCGGGCCGGCTGAGCGGTTCAGTATTACGCAACCGGAAAACCGGGAGCTTGGGCATTGGCACTCGTCTCTTGCGCTGCTTGCAAATTACTGAAACGGCGAACTAAGCAGCAGGCTAGCACGTCGCCGCGACGGGTCCAAAGTTACGCTGGTAGTCTTTTGGGGTAACAAAAGGGCGTTGACAGCATGGAACTTACTGAAATTGGTTACTCTGGTTTCGCAGATTTCGCACGTTCGCCGGTTTTCGTAGAAGTGCTAGAGGACGACTAGACAAGAAAGAGAGGGCACACACCTTGTAGACGTGCCAGCGAGCGTTCTCTAATAAGTGACAGCCAAGACTTGACCTTGCACACGATGCTGTCGGATGGGGTCGCTAACTGTCAGGCAGACCCCTCAGTGGGATTTTGAGTGTAATCGGCCTGTGGGTGTTGAAAAAGTCCCTCAACAGAACGCCTTTTCATCTGCGAGCATGCCGTTGCCGGCTTTCTTGTCTCCGTTCGACTAAGTGGTGGCCGGCAGAACCGGTGTTGTCGGTTGACTGAGGAAGCGCACCAGTCGCTTGATGTTCTGAGCTACCGCTGCCAGGAAGAACTGCTCGCGCACGAACCTGAGTCTGCGCAGACGCAAGCGCCGCAGTCCGATCTGATTCTTCAGTTCCGCGAACAGGGCTTCCACCTTCTTTCTTTGCCGCTGTGCTTTGGCGAACTCTGGCGTGTTGACCAACTCCCGCGCACGTTGTCGGGCTGGTTCGTTCTGGTGGATGATCAGGCCCCGGAAGGCAGCACTGGTGCATTGTGGCCGGAGCGAGCACGGGCCACACTTTTTGCGTGTCCCGATGTAGTTGAAGGCGCGATTCCGATAAACTCGCCCCCCATAGTTGAGCGGCTGACCGGCGGGGCAGATATAGCGATTGTTTTCCGGTTCGTACGTGAAACGCTCGGGGCCAAAGAATGGACTCCACTTTCGGTGGATACTGTCACGGGTCCGCATGTAGGGAGTGATGCTCCGATCGGCTAGCCATTGCAGGAACTCCCCGTTCCCGTACGTCGTATCGGCCGCCACCGATTCCGGCTCTCGTCCTTGCCAGAGCGAAACGCGGAAGCACGCGCGGTAACGGTTTCCTGGCTCATGCGCGCCGCCGTAGCTTGCACTCCCACGATCACACAACTGTGATTGTCACCAGATAGTTGTCGTAGTAACCCAGCCGGGCGGCGTGCCGCCCTTGGTGGCGTAGGTAGAATCGGGATCGGTGGTCGAAACCTGATCCTGCTCATGCACCGGCTCTTCCACCGGGTTCTGCTCTTCCACTTCCCGCAGATACTGGCGCACGGTGTGGTGCACCTGGGCGGCCTCCGCCAACTGCTCTCGCGGAATGCGACTCTCCTTGGCCGCGTTCGCTGCCACGAAGCTGCCATCCACCGACAAATGCTGGCCCTGTACCAGTCTACTTCCACGCACTGCCGCACGATCTGCTCGAACAACTGCTCAAACAGCTTCGACTCCTGAAATCGCCCGTGCCGGTTTTTCGAGAACGTCGAGTGATGCGGGATCTCCTGATCGAAACCCAAGCCCGTAAACCAGCGCCACGCCAGGTGCATGCGCAGTTCCTCCACCAGTTTGCGCTCGCTGGTGATGCCGTACAGATAGCCGATCAGCAGAATGCGCAGCAGCAACTCAGGATCGATCGACGGCCGACCCGTCTCACTGTAGCTCTCCTTCAATCGCTCTCGCACAAAGTCAAAGCTGATGTGCTTATCGATGAGCCGTAGCAGATGGTTTTCAGGAACCTGGTCTTCCAGACGGAAGTAGTAGAACAGCGACTCTGAGCGAGCGTGGTGTCCCATCATGAGCAGCAGGCCTCCGAGCATGGCGATGAACAGCAGCATCAAGAACTCTCGCCTGCTTATAACCGGAACCTTGCTTCACCACAAGCATCAACTCAGGCACTTTTTCAACAGCCACGCCTGTTTACAACACAGTGTCTGTATATATCGTCACAATCTGGATTTTTCGCTTGGTCAATTCCCGAAATTTGCTAGTCTGATCGCATGAACCGCACTCGAAAGTCCTTCTGGATCGGACTATTGTTGGCCGTTCCGATGGCGACCCTCGCTCAAAGTACAGGCACAAATAACCCCGCTCCAAGGGACCGAGGCGAGGTACATGGCCTCACCTACTCGAATGCGGCGCTTGGATTCAACTACCAGCTTCCGCAAGGTTTTTTTGTGGTTCCCTTTAACCCGTCAGCCGGGCCCTTCATTCTGACGATAGCCGATAAGCACAATGGAACGCCGTGGCGCGACCGCATAGTGCTCGCAGCCACTGGACAGTCTCCGAGCAACCTTTCCGATTATGCGGCCCATTTTGTCCGCGCCCTGCCAGTCGGGAGCCATGTTGTCGTGCTGCGTGATACGCGCCGTCTTGAAGTCGCTGGTCAGGATTTTTTTCGTATCGATTTCCAGAAGACTTCTGAGGGCAAGATTATGTATCAGGACTTTGTATGCACTCGGTTGAAAGGATCGGTCGTCAGTTGGACATTTGGTAGCCTTGACAAACAACGAGTCGAGGAGATGGCCGCCTCGATCAACTCAGTTGCGTTTGCATCCGCAAAGGCGCGATAAATCTCGCGTGAATTGGCGAAAAATCCCGATATCGCTCACCGACATGTTGCGGGCGCTACCGAAGGCATTTCGTCGCGGGGTGAGAAACGTGGCCCGGCCTGTCAACCGTTCGCCTTCGGTCGAACCCAGGACAGTGGAAACGGTAAAAAACCTGTGCCGTCCCTCACCCCGAGACTAGGGCAAAGGATACACTCAAAATCCCCCCAAGCTCTTTTTCCCGCGACCGCGGGATCAGTTTTTGGAGCTTCAACCAGGGCGGGAGTCGGAGACGTCGTCTTTGGGGAGGAATAGCCGCCTTAGCGCAGTCTTGCTGGCGTCGGCCAGGCGGCGGTTCAGATCTTCCATGTCGGCTCTTACCCAGCCTACGCTGGAGATCTTGATCTCGGAGTCCTGCGCGATGAAGAACAACGACGGCACATTGGTGAGGCCGTATGCGTTTGAAACCACATAGCCGGCGGGATCGTCGAGGAGCGCGGGGAAGGTTACGCCGTACTCCTTCAAAAAGGCGGCGGTGCTGGGCTTGTCGTCCTGAGAAATTCCTACCATGGCGACTTTCTCGCCACCGTACGCTTTGCGCAAGCGCTCGAAAAATGGAAACGCATATTGGCAGACGGGGCAGGAAACCTTGAAGAACACGGCCGCCACGGGTCCGCGCTGGAGTGCGTCTCGTAAAGAGAACGTGCCGCCATCTTTGCCGCTAAAGAGAGCGGGCAAAGAAAAGTCCGGCGCTTTGGTTCCTTCCCGCAATGCAGTCATATCTTTCCGACCTCCAAACAGGCGATCAATCCACTTCATAAAAGAAATGCATCACCACATTAGATGATACCGCTGGCCTTCAGGATTTTCCGCGTCAACCCGGTGATTGGGATCCGAGGGATGCGATCGATTGCGATCCATGTGCCTTTCGCGGCGGCCGGAGCATCTGGCAACGGCGTATTCCGCAACCGCGTATTCCGCAACACATGAACCGTGTAGTCGGTGATGGTAATGGAATGGCGAAACGTGCGCCAGCGCGCTGACGCCGGCAATCGACGCGGAGCCTCGGACGATTGGGGCAGTTCCCACATGCCGGGCATGAGCGAGGCTTGGCGCGGGCGTTGCACCAGCCGGACTTTGCCCTCACTACTGCCGTTGCCGTCGCGCCACTCCAGGGCGCACCAGATTTGTTTCTTTTTCTGACGGGAAGGCGGCTCGGCGCGCGGAACTTCTCCCCGCGTGACACACCATTTCCGCACCGGGCACATTGGGCAATGGGGCGCGCGCGGCACGCACACGGTTGCGCCGAGTTCCATCATGCCCTGATTGAAATCCCCGGGCCGGGAGTTGCGCGAGAAGCGCTTGCGCATGTTGCCAGGTTTGGGCCGTGGTGAGATTGATGCCGATCGATTTATTGCCGATCAGTCTTTGCAACACACGCTCGACATTCCCATCGACAACGGCGACGGGTTCGGAAAACGCAATGCTGGCGATGGCAGCTGCGGTGTAGCGTCCGATGCCGGGCAGGGCGAGCAAGGCTTCGGAATCCCGGGGGAAGCAGCCGCCGTGTTGTCTAGCGATCTGCCGCGCGCACCGATGCAACATGCGCGCTCGTCGATAGTAGCCCAGACCGCTCCAGGCGGCGAGGACCGCGTCTTCAGAGGCTGCGGCCAGCACTTCGACGTTGGGGAAGCGTTCGAGAAAAACGCGGTAGTGTTCCAGCACGGCGGCCACGCGCGTCTGCTGCAGCATGATTTCGCTGAGCCAGATGCGGTAGGGATCGCGAGTTTTGCGCCAGGGAAGGTCGCGGCGATGCTGGTCGTACCAGCCGAGGACGGCCCGGCGAAAGGCGGCCACGTTCTTGCCGATTGCTGGAGAAGCGGCGCGCCGCGTCTCTACGGGGATGTCTAGCACGCGCTTCATTGTTGGCTGACGCTGTGCGCGATGGCGACCCATCCGGCTTTTTGCTGCTGCCACACGGTCATCATATGTTGCGGCGCCGAGGGGAGCGGTTGCGAGCCGGCGGCTCCATTGGAGGTGACCCCATTCAGAGTGATGGTGTAGGTCACTACGATGGTGGTTCCGTTCAACTCGGTTTTCAGATCGCCGAGCGCGTAGTCTTTTAACTGCCAACTCCGATACTGCTCCAGCGCGGCGGAGCGATCAAGCGTTCCGCCGGGGGTTACGCCCGCGTAATTCGAAGCGAGAGCGCGCTCCACCTCGACCCAGTTCGCCGCCTGCACATCTTTCCAGAAGACGCGCTCCAGACCCTCGCCTCCGGTTGCCTCCGACAAGGCGCGCGCCGGATGCTCGCCATAAAAAGTACAGGCCGGCGCGAACATCAGCGCGAAAGTCAGCATCACAATCAGAGAAACCGGCGGAGATTCGACAGCTATCCTCGGACGCATGGCGTGATTGTATCGTGACCCGGCTTGTGTGGGGACGGGGCGGAGCCTGCCCGTGCGGAGCCGAGGAGCCCGAGGTGCAACTGAGATCCGTATCAGGGTATGCCTTCAGGCATACCGCAAGTGCCGTGTTCGAGAGCGCCTTTAGGCGCTGGCTTTGGGCGCTGGAGTTTCACCACAGGCTCCTAGCCCCGCTTCCACACAAAGCCAATTGACCACCGGCAGAGAGCCCACGATAATAATGAAGCCTGGTAACCGCGGCACACGCGTGGACATTAATCCAAGCCGGCAGGGTGCGTATGACAGAATTCGACCGCAAGGTGGAAGAGGCTTCCGCGCGCTTCAACCGCTCGGTAGCGAATATCTCCGAGACTCTGGAAAAAGAGACGAAGGAACTGGTGTCGTATCTGAACGACGAGGTTGTACCAGCGGTGCGAACGCATTCCTCGAAGGCGCTGCGAACGGCGGCGGGAAAGCTCTCCGAGTTCGCGGACTTTCTGGAAACACAGCGCAAGGGTTCTTGAACTGCCTCCTTCCAGTTGCCCGCCCAAGAACACGCGGCCGCTGCGCAAGGCGGCCGGCGACCTGCCCGCTGCCGTGTCTTCTATTCCTTCTATTGCTGGGCAGCGCGCTTCTGAGCGGCTGTGGTCATAAAAGGACGCCGGCGCCGGTTCCACCACCACCCTCGCTTCCGCAGCAAAAAGAGAAACCAGCCGCGACTCCGCCGACCGGAAACGGCGGGCGAAAACGAGAAGATCGAGGTTCCCGCCGGCGCCAAACCGATCTTCGAACAAACCGGGATGGCGAGTTGGTACGGCGCTCCCTATCACAACCGGCGCGGATCGAACGGCGAGGTTTACAACATGCACGCGATGACGGCGGCACATCTTACTTTGCCGCTGGGCTCGATCGTGCGCGTCACGAATTTGAAAAGCGGACATTCGGCGCTGGTGCGGATCACCGATCGCGGACCGTTCGTGCCAGGCCGCATCGTCGATCTTTCGCTGGCCGCCGCCAAGGCGCTGGATGTGTACTTGCCAGGCACCGCGAAAGTTCGGCTGGAGGTTCTGCAGGCGCCTGCGCCTCTCGATACCGGCGGACGCTGGGCGGTTCAGATCGGCTCCTTCACCGGGCAGAAAGCGGCCGCCGAATTAGCGGGGCACTTGCAGAAGCGTTACCAGACGGCCAACGTCATGAAGTTTGTGAGTCCCGTGGGAGACTGGTGGGTGCGGGTGCGGGTGCTGGACGACGACCGCCAGCGCGCGACAGCTCTGGCCCACGAGACCGAGACTGCCGAGGGATCGGTGTTTCTGGTGCGGCTCGACTGAAAACACTTTTCTTTACAAAACATCTGTTAGCTGGAGTGGTATTGTTTCTTCCAGAGATATAGAGAACTTATCTCCATGTTGACTTGCCGGATGATCGTAATCCCAGGCAAGGGGAGACTCACTTATGGCGGGTTGTCTATTCTGCCGAATCATTAGCGGCGAAGTGCCATCCAAGAAAGTTTACGAAGACGAGCACACGTTTGCCTTTGAAGATCTGAACCCGCAAGGCCCGACCCACGTGCTGGTCATCCCGAAGAAACATATTGCTGGCTTGAAGGAAGCGACAGCCGAGGACGCGGAGCTGGTAGGCCGCTGTCACCTGGCGGCCGCGCACATTGCGCGCGAGCGGTCGATTGAAGATGGCTACCGCACCGTGCTGAATGTGGGCCCGCGCGCGGGTCAATCGGTTTTTCATCTGCATGTGCACCTGATCGGCGGGCGCTCACTGCACTGGCCGCCGGGATAGAAAGTTCCCAGTTCTCAGAAAAATCCCTGGCGCTTACTGAGAACTCGAGCTACTGGGAACTGGGAACTGAGAACTACGGCGCCGGCT
The DNA here is from genome assembly GCA_963725245.1 of uncultured Acidobacteriaceae bacterium. Taxonomy (GTDB): domain Bacteria; phylum Acidobacteriota; class Terriglobia; order Terriglobales; family Acidobacteriaceae; genus Acidiflorens. The sequence continues at coordinate 104,073 of CAVRYC010000030.1, forward strand.
CTCCACCAGCAGGCTTGGATCTTCCTCTGGCCTGCATCCTCTGACTCCCATTCTCTGGCTTACAATCGTGGGATGGCAAACCTGACATTGGTGTACGGTCTGCGTCTGCTGCCCTCCGACGAGGTCGCGGAGGTTGGCGCGGCCACCATCAAACTGAAGAATGGGCGGGATGCGCACGTCGCCATGCACATTCTCGAGGGCGGCAAAGACGAGATCGAGAAACAGCTCAAGACCAGTCTCGCGGCCTTTTTCGACTTCTATCCTGAGATATGACGCCTGAGATATGACGAGCAGGCGCGACAGTCCTATAATCAGGCGGCGAATCAGGCGAGCGGATGAGACTGATCTCTCTGGAACTCGAGAGCAAGCTGCGCGACAAAGGGCTCTGGCCGCAGAGTTGGATCGCGTGGGCGGCGCTCTACGTGCTGGCGCTCGACCTTCTTCTGTTCGCGGTGCAGTGGCTGACGCGGCGTGCCAGCCCAGCAATCTCGGCGAGCCTGGAGGGCTGGGTAACTTTTCTCAGCGCGCTGGCGATTGTGTTGCTCGCGTTCGCCGGGTTCCGCTGGCTGCGCTCGCAACTGCTGTGGCGGCTGCGGAACCGGTTGATCGTTACCTATGTTTTTACCGGCGTGATTCCGGTTTTTCTGCTGGTGATGATTTCGCTGATCACGCTCTATCTTCTGGCCTGGCAGTTCGCCGGCTTTGTCGTAACTTCCGACATCGCAACTCACCTGCGCAGCATGGAGGCAGCCAACCGAGCCATCGCCAATCACCTGGCGACGCAAATTTCGGGCAGTGGAAAGCTGGATGCAGGAATGCTCGGCCGGACCAGGCCGCGTCGTCCGGAGTGGGCGCGGCGGCAGGTGTGCGCTTGGTACCGCAACCAGCCGCAGCCTTACTGTTCGGGTCCGGAGGGCGCGGCTGGCTTTGACTCTCCTTCGTTTATCAGCGGAGATTTCCTCGACATCGTGCGCGACCATGGCACACTCTATCTGCGGACAGCGACCGTGCTCGCGGCTGAAGCGGGACCTGTGCGCGTGATTTTGAGTGAGCCGCTCGACAAGGAGTTCGTCGATAAGATCGCGGGGGACCTCGGTCGGATTGCGATCTATGGAAACGAGAGTGCCCCTGCGAGTTCGTCGGCTCCGGCGCAGCAGAACCCCTCGGAGCCCTTCCTTGGATTCGATGAAGGAAAACAACGGCAGCAGGTTTTTTCCGCCGGGACGATTCCTCCAGCCAGCAACGCGTTCGATCGACAAATCGGCTTTCCCATCCCGCTGCCGGTGGTGGATTGGGCCACGGGAGAACGGCAGCGCGATGGAGCGCTCGCCGAGGTCGAGACGCGGCCCTCGGTGCTCTATGCGAGACTTTTTGCGGCACTGGGAGATTACGCCAAGGGCCTGGAATACATTTTGCTTTCGATCATGTTTGTGTTCGCGATCATCTGGTTTCTGGCGCTGTTTGTGGGAACCAAACTGGCGCGCACCATCACCTCGGCGGTGGACCAACTCTACGAAGGCACCAAGCACGTCAATCGCGCCGACTTCAGCCACCGCATCGCGGTGCAGTCGAGCGACCAACTGGCAACCCTGGCCAACTCCTTCAACTCGATGACCACATCGATCGAGAAACTGGTGCAGGAGCAGAAGGAAAAGCAGCGCCTGGAAGGCGAATTGGCGATTGCGCAGGAAGTGCAGGCGCAGCTCTATCCCAAGTTGATCACGCAACTGGAGACGCTGGAAGTGCACGGGTTCTGCCGTCCGGCGCGGACGGTGAGCGGGGACTACTACGATTTTCTCGCGCTGAATTCCGACCGGCTGGTGCTGGCGGTTGGCGACGTTAGCGGCAAAGGAATTTCGGCGGCGCTGCTGATGGCGACAATCTACGCGGCGGTGCGCGCCTACAGCATCGAAGACAGATCCCTGCTTCGCGAACTAACCCTGCGCGAAGCCGCTACCGTCGGTGCGGCGGGAGGCTCGGGGTTGATGCTGGCTTCCGATTCGGGGGGGACGGAAGCTTCTCCGGCGACCCTGCTGACGCTGCTGAACCATCAGCTTTACGAAAGCACTCCGGCGGCAAAGTACGCGACTTTGTTCTTGGGAACCTATGACGGAGCGACGCGCCGGCTCACGTATACGAACGGCGGTCACCTGCCGCCCATCCTGATTTCCGAAGATGGCTCGTCTCAACTGCTGAGCTGCGGCGGAACCGTGGTCGGCCTCTTCGACAATTTGAGTTTTCCGGAAGCGACCGTACAACTCCGCCCCGGCGACGTGCTGGTCGCTTACACGCGATGGGGTGACCGAACCGGAAAACGATTATGGCGAGTTCGGCGAGGAGCGGCTGATCCAACTGGTGCGCGAGAATCGTCATTTGCCGCTGGAGCGCATCACCGAAATTGTCACCACCGCCGTAGCCGACTGGATCGGCGACAACGAACAGCCCGACGATGTAACGCTGGTTCTGGCGCGAGCGCGGTAGTGGAGAGCCGTCGCAGCCCTTGCTCCGTGTCTCGAAGCTGTGTACCCCTACCCCCCTACCCCCCCACCCCCCAACTAGGTATTTTAGAATCATCGAGTTACCGGTGTTATCCGGCTAAAGTATTCTAGAATAATGACTTATAGGTAAAGTATTAATAAATAAGGACTTAGCTTTGAAATACTTCGTTTTGGCCATGATTGAGAGCGGGTAACGACTGCTGAGGTGTCATCTGGTTTGTCAAGGAGCGCTGACAATGGCTTCTGTGCGGCATTGAGGTCCGTCTCTGAAGACGCACACTCTTGCCTTGGCCAATCAGATCTTCATTTTCAGGCATGGCGAGTGGGATGTCTGTGATGGTGCTCACTGGGTGGATGTGATGAAAAAGGGCAGAGGTCAGAGGTCAGATTGCAGAGGTGAAGACGCCCGCAGCATCCCACCTCTCGAAAAGCGCGAGACGTGGGCCACGCCGTCCCAAATAATTTGTACGTACACTTTATACGTACACAATGTTCCACGTGGAAGGTTGTGTACCGGCTTAAAGTATACGTACTGTAATGTACATATTGCAGGGGAGCTGGGGGCATGACTCGGGCGAGGCGCATTTGAGATCGAGAGGGTGTAGGGGTCCTTCGACTACGCCAAGCCATGCGCTTCGCGCATGACCTGGCTCCGCTCAGGATGACAGGGGGTGGGGCAGGCGCGGAGTTCACGCAGCCTGTGAAGCCGTGCCCTCCCAAAACCACGGGCGAACAGAGTCGTCCCTCGGTCTGAGATGGGGCAAGCCCCGTCACCGCATGAGTTTTTCTGCGTCCCTTTTGAGGTATGGATTTCGACCTCTCGTCTCCGCCTGCATTCCGTATGCCGCGACAAGCCGATGGTTACCCCAGCGCCATCATTACCTAGCACCAGAATTCTCGTCAAGGCAAGCACTAGGGAGGGTAGTGTCCTAATTTGGCGTGTTGCCGCCAAAGTAGCGCCGGCATCCTTGCCGACTGTCCCCGAGAACGTCCTCGCCCTCGGCGGGCATGATGCCCGCCGGACAGCCGCCGGGACGGCGGCGCTACAGTCGCCGCGCGCGGAATTAGGACACTACCCTAGGGAGAATACTGCCCGAAGGGCAAGTGCGTCTGCGGTCGGATAAGGTTGAAGGAGCGGGAGGCGCTTGAGTCTGAGACGGGCCAAGCCCCGTCTCAACACGTGTTTTTCGCATATGAAAATCGCGGAAGGGATTGCTCCCTCCCGCGTGGTTTTTGGCTGGACCGACGTTTCCGGGCTTCGCCCGGCTGGACAGCCGAGGGCGGCTGTCCCTACGTGATTCTTCTTTACACCAGGCCCTGATCGAGCATCGAGTTCGCGACCTTCAGGAAGCCCGCGATGTTGGCGCCGTTCACCAGGTTGCCGGGCGTGCCGTACTTCTCGGCCGTTTCGAAGCAGTTCTTGTGAATGGCAATCATGATCTTGTGCAAACGATCATCGACCTCTTCGCGGGTCCAGGACATGCGCATACTGTTCTGCGACATTTCCAATCCGGAGGTGGCAACGCCGCCCGCATTGGCGGCCTTGGCCGGTCCGTAGAGGACTTTGGCGTCGAGGAACGCCTTGGTGGCTTCGAGGGTGCTTGGCATGTTCGCTCCCTCGCTGACGACCTTGACGCCGTTCTTGATTAGGTTCGCCGCGTCCTTCGCGTTGATCTCATTCTGAGTGGCGCTGGGGAACGCGCAGTCGGCCTTGATGTTCCACAGCCAGTTGTGGTCGAGCTTCTTGTCGGTGGCGCTGTAGATGGCCTTCTTGAATTTGTTGGCGTACTCCTGGATGCGGCCGCGGCGGTTGTTCTTCAGCTCCATGACAAAGGCGAGCTTGTCGCGGTCGATGCCGTCGGCATCGTAGATGGCGCCGTCGGAATCGGACAGGGTAACCGGCTTCGCGCCCAGATCAAGCAGCTTCTCGACGGTGTACTGCGAGACGTTGCCGCTGCCGGAGATCAGACATACTTTGCCTTCCAGCGTGTCTTTGCGGGTCTTCAGCATTTCGTTGGCGAAGTACACGCAGCCATAGCCGGTGGCCTCGGGACGAATCAGCGAACCGCCCCAGGCCAGGCCCTTGCCGGTGAGAACGCCGCTGAATTCATTCCGCAGCCGTTTATATTGGCCAAACATGAAGCCGATTTCGCGTCCGCCCACGCCGATGTCGCCGGCGGGAACGTCCGTGTCAGGGCCGATGTGACGGCAGAGCTCGGTCATGAAGCTCTGGCAGAAGCGCATTACTTCGTTGTCGCTCTTGCCCTTGGGATCGAAATCGCGAACCGCCCTTGCCGCCGCCCATGGGCAGCGTGGTGAGCGAATTCTTGAAGACTTGTTCGAACGCCAGGAATTTCAGAATGCCGAGATTCACCGAGGGATGGAAGCGCAGTCCGCCCTTGTAGGGGCCGATGGCGCTGTTCATCTCGATGCGGAAGCCGCGATTGACTTGCACTTTGCCTTGATCATCGAACCAGGGCACGCGGAACATAAGAACCCGTTCGGGCTCCGTAATACGCTCTAGAATCTTGGCTTCGCGATACTCAGGGTGGCGTTCCAACACGGGCCTCAAGGACTCGAACACTTCCATGACGGCTTGGTGGAATTCCGGTTCGGCTGGGTTTTTGGCTTTGACGAGGTTGAGAATTTGATTGGTGTAATCCGCCCCAGCTTTCTTGGGCGGTTCCATCACTGTGCTCATAGGCGTGCCTCCGAATTTTATGCGTTACGGATTGTCAAAACAAAGGACACCGCAGGGATTGCGGCTGTACTAATTAGATGCCTCGAGGAGAAGTTGTGCCGTGATAGGCATCACCCCATTTCGTGACAATTAGGCGCAAGGCTCTGTGCCAGGAACACCTGCGCGCGCAACAGGAAACCCCGTGGAATGTGTTCGTTAGCGACTATGACAAGTCTACTTCCGCGGAACCAGGTTTTACAATAGTCACTTTGACTCGTGTAGGGACGGGCGCCCTCGCCCGTCCAATCCGAGCGCACGGGGCCCCCGGCAAGCCCGGTGTTGGCTTGACGGGGTGGAGAGCTCGGCAGCGGCCCGTGGTCACAGCAACTCTCGATTCGTAAGAACGAAACATGCGTCAGAACAACATGCGTCAGAACCATGTGCGCTTGCGGTATTCGCGATAGGCGTCGCCGAACTTCGCTTCCAAAACGGCGGCTTCGCGGCGCGCGCGGACGATCTGCATCGGAATTAGCACCGCCAGAATGACCAGCAACTGAGGCCGCCCCACCATGAGAACCATCCCTACCAGCGGCAAACATTCCGAAAACATAAATAGGATTGCGGATCCGCGAGTAGATGCCGCGGGTGACAAGCTCATTCGCTTTCGGAACCCAGGAGAACGATCGACCCAGCGTGTAGCGGGCGAGAATCACGCCGCCGAGGCCGACCAAACCGAGCAGCAGTCCGAGCCATTGCGCCAGCCCGTGCCGCCCCGGCACCGACTGAAATACAAAGCCGAAAGCCCACAGGCCCACAACCAACGGCAGCCAGACGTGCCATATCGTTCCACGATCCATCGTTGTTCGCTACTGTTCTTTCTGACTCGATCACGAATCCCTGGCGCACGGCATGGATGAAATCGGTGTAGGCGGGCTCCATGCCGGACGCGCGCATCTGCAAAGCGATCTGCCCGCGATGATACGCCGAGTGAAAAAGTACGTGCGTCAGCACGTCCTCTACACGGCTGGACCAGGCTTGGCCCTTGCTGTTGCGGTATTCGACTTGGTCGTCGAGCGAGCCGGGAGGGAGGTGCGTCCCAAGCTGGGTCGCAAACTGCGTCGTTAAAATGCATAAGATAACTTCGCCACGCCGACGACATCTCGTCGGCCAGCGCCACACAATCGTCAATCGTTGAAGTGGGCCACACCGGCATGCTCTGGCGCTGCTTCAGGATACGTTCGAGCCAGAGCTTCTGCGCCGAGAGAATATGGGCCATGCGTCCGACCGTGTCCGGGGAAACCGGCTCGGCAGCACGCATCGCGGCGAGGCATTCGCGATTCGCCCAGTAATCGTAGGCAAACATCCGAAGAAAATCTTTGATGTCCACAAACACTCCCTTCGACAAGACGCGGCGCAACGCAGAGTGGCAGCCGCTGCGACGCGAAAAGACGATACGACGATAGACGCTAGTCGCGCCGCTCAAGATCTGCTCATCACCAACACATAACACCGGCCATTTACATTCCATTCACATTCCCGTTTTATGCTAGCTTCTTTACAGTTACTAGCTTGTCTCGAATGGCGCGAGTTTCCATGGCTCGAAAACAACCGTCCGCAGCTTCACGAGGGAAGCGGCGCTCGACTTCGACGCGATCCCGAGCGGCAGAGGCTCGCACCCGTCCCACTGACACCGGCACCCAGGACTTTGCGGAAGATGAACTCCCGTCCCTGGTCGTCCGGGGCTGCCTGATCGCCCGCGATGCGGTCTTCAATGTCAGGGATTTTCTCGCGGACGGTTCGCGTCTGGCATTTCTCGCGATCAAAGATTGCGAGAAAGAACTCGATCAGATCGAGCGCAAGATTGACGAGCAACTGCCCGAAGCCATCACGCGCGTAGGGGAAGCCAAGGCGCGTGAGTTGCTGGCATGTTTGAAGTTCATCACCGACCTCGAACGCATCGGAGACCTCGCCTACAATGCGGTCATGCAACTGCAATCGCGCCGCGAAAAATTACCGGCGGCGGATTCGCGTCAGCTCATGGAGATGGCTTCTCTGCTGTGCACCATGCTGGAGCAGGTTCATCAGGGCTTCATTAAGCGAGACGTGTCGTACGCGCAAACCGTCCTGCAATCCGACCCGGAAGTGGACCGCCTGTGCCATTCCTTGTTTCACCGGCATCTGGCCGAGCCCAACAGTCCGAGCGGGCAGAAGAATTTCGACATCCTGCTCGCCGCCCAGGCGCTGGAGCGCGTCGGCGATCACGCCAAGAATCTCGCGGAAGAGCTTTATAGTTTAGCCGAAGGCCGCTCGCTGCGGCACAATGCCAGAAAGCTTTCGACCGCCTAGCCCCTGCAGTACTCTGAGCAGAATCAGTATGCCCAGTACGGCCCAGTTCCGCCCGGCGTGCTCTGGCCATCGATGGCCGTATACACATTGCGCCCGTAGAAAAACGGTAAGCCCCAATCGAAAGCACTTATAGAACTAGGCCCGGCCAGTTGCCCAAGTACAGCCTCGATTCGGGAGGTCGTCGGCATTGGCCACGCTGAAGTTAACCGTGCCCGTAGGCGTTCCGGCATATCCCGCATTGGTGGCCGATAGATTCTCGGTCGAGCGCGGGCAGTAGAAGGAAGTGGTCATCGGAACAGGTTGGAATTGACGGGTCTGGGAAAAAGAATCCATTAGAGCCGCTGTCAATGAAGCTCTGGTTGTATGCCACTTTGTTGAAAGTGGTGGTGAAGTCGCCTGCTAAGTTCCCTGTCGGGTCCACCGGATAGACGGTTGCCCCGTTCAGCCCATTGTTGGACTGCGTTCCAATGCCGAAAATGAGCGAACCGCTCAGACTCGCCTCAGGCCCGCTGACCGCGGGCAGTTCAATAATGACTCCATTATTGTCCGTCGAAAAAAGCGCGACGGGGTTTTGCACCTGCTGGGCCAAGCTCTCCGCGATCTCTGAACAGCCAGACGCCGGACACTCCCAATAAGATGGGAGTCGACGATTGACTACACCCTTCGCCGCAGTCCTGCGTAAAATTTCCTACGCCCAGAATGCCATTCGCGCCCAAGTCCGAAAGCGTTTCTTGAGGGCTTCCGAAATCTGCGCACGCCGTCGGAGTGGGAAAGGCCGAGCCATTGATCACCTGAATCGGCACCGAACTCGCCTTCTCCCCGGCAAGCTCAATGTCTGCCGTCTGCACTGGGCCCCAGACATAAGCTGCTTATGAAAGGGAGACACTCGACCACCGGGTCACCGCCCGCTGTCTTCTGTTGCGGCAGCCCAATCGTCAGCGCGGAGGAAAGCAGTCTGAGCCCCGACGACCCGGTATCTACCAGCACCCCGTCCATCGTTTGACAGGCGGAGGTGCCGGGTACGCATACCGTCACGCTGGTAAATGCGCCGTTGGCATAGAATCCGGCTGGTCCGGCATTCACCGTAATCGCTTGCACGTTGGAGGCTGATGGGGGCGGCCGGTCCGGCGTGGAGGACGACCCACTGCTTCCTCCGCATGCCACCGCGAACAGCAGGGCTCCGCAAGTTGCGATCATCAGGATGTCGATTCGGGCCCGTCAAATTTACTCTCAAACTGTTCATCGGATTGCCTCCGCAGTGACGCCCTGCGGCAGCATGTCCGGGATATAGGCCTGGCCCGCGAACGACCGCATGTGCCCGCCCGCGTGCACAACGAGCCCGGGCTGATTGATCACCAGCGGCCTCCGCCCCGCATGCGTATTCGCTTGCGCCTGCGCGGCCTGCTGGTATTGGCCGAAATAGTTGCCTAGTATTTGGCGCATGTCTGGAGGCCAGGCCCTTGCCACGCCACACCGAACACCTTCCCCGAAGTCGGGGAAACGTACTCGCGCACGACGATCCCAGTCGGAGCTTGAATCTCGTGGACGGTATAGGCTTGAGCTTGCGTGGTGCGCAGACTGGCTTGCATGTGAGGCTTGGTCGGCCTGCACCGAACTCGCGTCTCCACCCAGTCCGGCAAAGGCAGGCAAGGCAATCATCGGAATCGCTGCCGCAAAAATTGCTGTCACCAAAGATCAATCTCAAGGCGAGGTTAGGATGGGGAAAGCCGTAGTTCAATGAAAATACACTCACTGGAAGAAATCCTTCTGGCCAGAAACGCGGGTTGGCATGACGACCCCGTACCGAAACTCATCCTACTTAGATTGTAGCGGTGGTGTCCGGGGTTGCCGCGTTGAACGTAAGAGTTTGTAAAGAAAAGTAACGACCTCTTGGTTTAGGACGCCCTTCCGCTTGCCTTAATGAAAATCGTGCGACGCCGTCTCTGCCCGCGTAACCCGCAGCGGCAAAACTTTTTCCGCCCGGATGTGGATCACGTTGTCCTGATTCTGCAGAATTCCCTCGATCATCAGGAAGCGCTCGGAAATCAGCAGCACTCGATTCTTCTGCAGCAGATCGGGAGCGACAATCGCATTGGCGATTCCCGTTTCATCTTCCAGGCTCATGAACATCATTCCCTTGGCCGTCCCCGGACGCTGGCGGGCAATCACGCATCCGCCAATTCGCAAGCGGCGTCCATTCGGCAGATGTGCCAGATCGCAAGCGCTGATAAATTCCCATCTTTTTCATTTCTGCCCGGCGGTACTGCATGGGATGAGGACCGACCGTCAGCCCGGTAGCGCGAAAATCCGCCACCAACCGCTCTTCCTCCGTCATGGCCGCAAGCGGAGATTCCCCATCGATTTCCGGCAACTCATCCAGCAACGGCCCCGACCAGCGCACCGCCCGCTCCACTTGCCACAGCGCATCGCGGCGATGAAAGACCTTTTCACCACGGAGACACCCTTCGACTGCGCTCAGGGCAGGCTCCGGCACGGAGGAATTGTTAATTGATTAGACATCTTGCTGAATGATTTTCTCCGTGTCGGAGCCTGCTCTGTGCGCAGCCGAAGGTGCCTCCGTGGTAGATTTCCAACTTCATTCAGCGCTCCAATCTCCGCCAGCGTCGTCAACTCATCCTTGCGCAACTCGGGCACGCGACGAGCCAGATCCTGAACCGAAGCAAACGGCGCCAAACTGCGCTCCCGAACCAAAGCCTGCCCCGCCGGTTCGCGCAACCCGCGTGCATATTTCAGGCCGAGACGCACAGCAATATTTTTCGCCGCCAGGCAAGGCATTGCCTTTACTGGCAACTGGCAACTGGGAACTGGCAACTGTTTCCAAACTGCACTTCCAATCCGACCGCGTCACATCCATCGGCAGCATTTTCAATCCGTGGCGCTGCGCATCTTTCACAATCGTCGCGGGATGATAAAAACCCATCGGCTGATTATTCAGCAGCGCCGCCGTGAACGCCGCCAGGTAATGGCATTTCAAATAAGCGCTGGCATAGGCAATCAAGGCAAAGCTCGCGGCATGAGATTCCGGAAATCCATAAAGCGCAAACGAAGTAATCGACTGGATGATCTGCTCCTGCGTTTCGCCGAGGATTCCGTTGCGCGTCATGCCGGCGCGCAACTTTTCTTCGATCACTTTCATTCTCGCCTCGGAACGTTTGAAGCCCATGGCGCGGCGCAACTCCTCCGCTTCGCCGCCCGTAAAGTTGGCGGTGATCATGGCCATGCGCAGCAACTGCTCCTGAAACAGCGGCACGCCCAGCGTTCGGCCCAGCACCGTTTCGAGCGACGGATGCGGATACGTGACCGCCTCTCGGCCCTGCCGCCGCTTGAGAAATGGATTGACCATATTCCCCACGATCGGCCCCGGCCGTATGATCGCCACCTGCACCACGATGTCGTAAAATTTCTTTGGCTTCAGGCGCGGCAGGCACGCCATCTGCGCCCGGCTCTCGACCTGGAACATTCCCACCGTGTCGGCTTTTTGCAGCGTGGAATAAACGGCGGGATCGTCCGCCGGAAGATGCGCCAGATCCACTTCTTCGTGATAATGATCGCGAATCAGTTCGAGAGAATCTTTCAGCGCCGCCATCATGCCCAGGCCGAGCAGATCGACTTTGATGATGCCCATGTCGGCGCAGTCTTCTTTATCCCACTGCACCACCACGCGGCCCGGCATGGAAGCGGGCTCCAGCGGGACGACCGAATCGAGACGCCCTTCGCAGATGACCATGCCGCCCGAGTGCTGCCCTAAATGCCGCGGCAGATCCTGCGCGGCGAGACACAACTCGAAATATTTGCGAATTCGCGGATGCGTCAAGATCGAGCCCGGCATCGCGCAGACGGCGATCGAGCGCATCATTCTCGTCCTTGAATTCCCAGGTCGCGACCGCCGCCGAAATTCGCTTCAGCGTGTCCTCGTCGAATCCCATCGCCTTGCCCATTTCGCGCGCGGCCATGCGATTGCGATACGTGATCACGTTGGCGGTCATGGCCGCTCCGCGCTGTCCATAACGTTGATAGACATACTGGATCACGCGCTCGCGCTCGTCGCCGCTGGGCAAATCGAGATCGATGTCGGGCCACTCGCCGCGCTCTTCGGAAAGAAATCGTTCAAACAATAATTCCATGCCGATCGGATCCACCGCCGTGATGCCGAGCGAGTAGCAAACCGCGCTGTTGGCGGCCGATCCGCGGCCCTGCGCCAGAATGTTCTGTTCGCGGCAGAAGCGCACCAGGTCCCAGACAATCAGAAAGTATCCGGCAAGTTTCAGATGTTCGATCAAGCTCAATTCGCGCTCGATCTGCCGGCGCGCGCGCTTCTTCAACTCCGCATCCGCCCGGCCATACCGGCTCTGCATTCCTTCCCGCGTGCGCTCCCGCAGAAACGACATCATGGTTTCCCCCTCCGGCACGGGATAACGCGGAAACTCGTATCCCAGATCGTTCAGCGTGAATTCAAGCCGCGAGGAAAGTTCAACCGTGTTGGCGATGGCCTGCGGAACATCCGCAAAAAGCGCTCGCATGGCCGCGGGAGATTTGAGATAGCGCTCGGCATTGCGCGCCAGCAGACGTCCGGCAGTGGCCAGCGTGCGATGATGCTGCAGCGCGGTGAAGGCATCCGCCAATTCGCGCTCCCGAGGCGTGGCATAGTTCACGCCATTGGTCGCGAGTAGCGGCAGTTGCAAAGCTTCCGCGATCTCGATCGCGACCCGGTTTCTGATATTCTTCTTCGCGATGAAAATGCCGTTGCAATTCGACGTAAACATTGCTTGGGCCAAAAGTAGACTGCCCAAAAATCTCCGTCAGCCGCTTCACCGCTTCGAACGCCGCTTGCGGTCCACCTTGCCTGAGCGCCGCAGCCAGCGGTCCTTCTTCTCCGCCGGTGAGGCAAATCAAACCATCGGCATGCTCAATAAAATCCGAGCTCTGACGCGCAGGCTCCTTCTTTGCGCCCAACCCGCAATTTCATTTTCGTAATCAGGCGGCAGAGATTTTGATATCCAGCGCGCGAAGCAACCAGCAGCGGGAGCCGAAATTCACCACGGGGCTCGCAACTCATCTGGTGAAAATGCAGTGCACGTCACTTCCGCCCCAATATGCGCCTTGATCTCCGCCTTTTTTGCGGCGAGATGGAAGCGCGGCGAGCCATACACTCCATCGCGATCGAGCAATGCCATCGCCGGCATTCCCAGGTTCGCGCACACCGCGATCAGTTCCTCGGGAATCGAAGCCCCTTCGAGGAAGCTGAACGCAGAGCGGGAATGGAGTTCAACGTACATCAGTTGCCAGTTGCCAGCTTCCAGTTGTCAGTTGCTCGTGACTGGGAACTGACAACCGGCAACTGGCAACTTCTCCTAGTCATACATTCCTTCTACAAACCAGTTTCCACTTAGCTTGTCCTGCACTAAGCGATACAACACGAGTCCAGTTGCCGGTTGCCGGTTGCCAGTTATCGGTTCTCTTTCATTAGACTGGCAACTGGGCACTGGCAACTGGCAACTGCTCTCGGCGGGCACGGCGATGTCCCACTCCTCGCGCGACCAGCCTTCCTGTTCCGACCAGTCGCCGGAAGAGCGCCAGGGGCCGGCGGTCCAGACGATTTCGCCGGCAATGTCCTCGCGCTCGAGGCATCGCATCCGCACCGGCTTTGCTTCGCGCAAAGTAACGCTCGCGCCGAGCGGCGGACGAAACAGGCGCAGAGCGATTACAGCGCTCATTTGTTTCCTTTGCGTTTTCTCTCAAGCTTTTCTCCGACTTGGCATGCGCTGTCATTTTCTTGCATGGACTTATCCTTCTTTCGATTTCCAGACTGGTTCACTTCATGTCTTAACTTCGGGCTCTCCGGGCGCGAAGTGCCGCAGCGCAAACGCGCCTTCACGATGCGTATCCAGTAACTCCACTGACCCCACTCTTCCCTCGCCGACTATGCCTGCAATGCGCGCCAGCGTTAGCTCCAGTTTTTCGGGCTCGGGAAAAACCGGCTGAAACAATCCACTCTGCAGAGCCCGCGGGCGCGCCGGATCGGCCGACAAATGAATCTTCACGATGGGCGCTCCCGGCGGATGCGCCTGCAAGTCAAGCTGCAATAATTTAAGAAACACTTTCGCGTCCAGCATGGGCGTCGGCAGCCGCAGCGTGCGAGTGAACGTCTTGGGAGAGGATGCGCAAGGATTCGGCTGTGTCGCTGCGAGTTCCAGATTCAGATGCAACTCCTGCGCCGCCAGCGCGCGCGCTCTCAATCGCGCGCACACTTGCTCCAGCATGCGGTTCAGCAAAAACGCCAGCGGTTCCAGCAGCACGATGGGATATTCCAGCTCCACACTCTCGGCAAAAATCAGCCGGGGTTCCAACACGCGCAAGTTGCGCGACGCCGCGCCCCGCGCCAGTTTTTGCAGATGGAGTCCCTGCTGTCCCAGGCGCTCGCTGACCGGAACTTCGGGAAGAGCCGCCAGCGCCCGCAGCTTGCGAATGCCCCAGCGATCAAACGTTTCCACCCAGCGTGCGGCCTCCTCCGCATCGGAAGAAAAACTTTCCAGCAACACATCCACCGGCAGATCTCCCAGCCGCTCTGCTTCGCGCCCTTCGGGAATCAAAGTCACGCCGGGAAAACCGCGGGCTGCGAGCAAAGCAGCATCCGGATTCGCGGCCACGGCAAGGTTCGCTTCCAGTCCCATCTGAGAAACCCGCTGCGCCAAATCGCGGGCAATCTTCGGCAGCGGACCTAGCAACGGTTCAAGCCCGGCAAGATTCAGAAGCACGGTGCCGGGCGACGTGTCTTCCACTTCCGGAGAAAACGATTGCGCACAATCGAGCAGCGCAGCGTGTGCCGACGTCTCCTGCGATTCCGAACGCGCGCGCAGCACCAGGTTCTCCCATGCTTCGAGTTGCGACTTGGTCGCGCCTATCTCCACGCCCGTTTGCCGCGCTCTTTCGTTGAGCGCCATCACCTTCTCCAGCGGAGGCCGTCCGGTGAGCACCGCGACCGGGCGGGCGCGCAACTCTGGCTCAAAGCGAATGATCGCTTGCACGGAAAAATCGGGGATGAAGATGCAGGCAAACATGGTAGTGCAGCTCTCAGCTCTCAGTTGTCAGCTCTCAGTAAAGGCTTATGCTTTAAATCATGACGACGAAGATGACGATAAGGGTTTCTGAGTCTGGTAACTGAGAACTCGTGATTTCGAACTTGCGGCATAAACTATCCCGCCCATGCGGCTCGACTCTTGAAACTTGCCGTCGATTGCACCGGCTTGCGTTCTAATTTTCTTTCCAAGCGCGAGCACAACAACTCGGCAGTGATTTCGAATTGATCCAACAATTCCGAATGCGGCAATTCCGCATGCATCGGCGGATTTCCTGAGAGCTGAGAGCTGACAGCTGACAGCTTTTTCCCTGGACCTGAGACCTGACACCCGAGACTTCACCAGCATCGACGAGCAACTTCCTGCAATCGGCTGCTGTTCCAGAACCAGCAGCGCCGTTGGCGTGTGCTCAATCGCGCGGCGGAAGCGGAACCAGGATGCCAAAGGAATTCGCCGCGCGCTCTGCGACCGGAACATCTCCGAGATCGAGAGCGATCATTCCGAAACCATTGCTCTGCAGCAGCAGATCGGTGACTTTCAGCATTTGCTCCAGTTGCGATTCCCAGCGCCGGCCTTCCGGATTTTTCCATCGATTTTTCCGTCCCGAAAATTCCCCGGTGCGGGAGCCTGCTCTGAGCGGGTTGCGAAAAAATGCTGTTTGGGGAAGGGCCATAGAACCGCAGCGGCTAAAGCCGAATCCGTTTTCAGCGAATTGCGGTATGCCTGAAGGCATACCCTGATACGAGTCGCACCTGAGGGCAAATGCCCGATACGAATCGCCTGTTTTTTCACGGCCGGTTAACGCAGCCGAAGGAGGTTTACGCGAGGGATATTTTTCTCCGCAGCGTACCCACAGCAAACGGCTCATCTCCATGCCGGCGGCCGCCGCCGATGCCGGATCGAAGGCATCGCTTGCATCCACCAGCGCGCAAACTTCTCCTCGCTCGGTGGCGCGGGCCAGCGCGAAAAGCAACACGCTGGTTCTTCCCGATGAGGCCGTGCCGCAGATTTCCGTGAGGCATCCGCGAGCCAGGCCGCCGGTCAGCAAGTCCAGTTGCGGAATGCCGCTCGAAACCATTTCCGGCGCCGGACGCACATCAAGGCGCGAAGCGGGAACGACCGCTGCCAGCTTTGGGATGGCGCCGACCCGGGCCAAAATCTCCGCGGTCGAGCGCGAGATGAGCGCGGAGACCGCGGAGAAAAAATAAAAGGGCGGCTCATGGCCGCCGATGAAAAAACCGGAGAGGCAGACATACTTTCTCACAATTGTCAGGGAACACGGGGCAGGATCAGCCCGGGCGAGCGTTAAATATTCGCTTTTTATTCGCCTATATGAGTATCCCATCTCCGGCCTGCTGTTGTCAAGGAGGTTCGTTCAGAATCATGAGCTAGCACTGCAACTTGAAGATTTAACAATGAATTGCGGAGAAATTTTCGGGAGCGAAATCGCCTTGCGAAGCGGTGTTCCGCTTCAAACCCACCGGCACTGTATTAGAACGAGCTTTTGTTATAATCGGACTTCATCGCAATCCACCGGCGTGGCGCTATCGTCTAGGGGTTAGGACGGAAGATTCTCAATCTTCAAACCCGGGTTCGATTCCCGGTAGCGCTACCAACCTCCCTTAAGCCGTGTTCTTCCAATAGGTTGTAGCCTGCCAAAATTTTGTCACGGTGCATGTCCCGATCCCGTTCGAGGTCAATATTTCCTGCCTCTACCACGTGTATGTGCGCGGAGAGGATACCTAGCAAGCGGACAGGGCAGTGCTGCCAGCGCCGAGTTTCAAAAGATTCTCGACCACAGCGGGATCCTGTGGAATTGTTGGACGGGCGCGAAGTGCCGAAGGATCATTGCGCGGGAGTGCACGCGCAGATCACGTTCAACTTTTCTATCGCCGGTTCCGGTTGTGGGCGCGGTCACATACAATAGCGGGCTAGTGAGACTCCGAATATGAGCGAGACGATCGAGCGAGACGATATGAGCGAGAGCTGGCAAGCATGGGTGGGCGGCACCGTCGATGGGAGATTTCCGCTGCTAAGCTACTTGGGCGGTTCCGATCACAGTGCCGTGTTCCTCACCCTTGCGCATGGTGGTGTGGGCGATGCCAAGAAAGCCGCCATCAAGTTGATTCCCGCCGAAGCGGCAGACGCGGAGAAGCAACTGCTGCGATGGAAGACAGCCAGCGAACTGACTCATCCGAATCTGATTCGTATTTTCGAGGTTGGACGCTGCGAACTCGAGGGCACGGCCCTGCTTTATGTGGTGCAGGAGTACGCGGAGGAAAATCTATCGCAGATTCTGCCGGAGCGGGCACTGACAGCGGAGGAAGCGCGAGGGATGCTTCCGCCGATTTTGCGGGCTTTGCAATGTGTGCACGACATGGGGCTCGCGCATGGACGCATCCAACCTTCAAATATTCTGGCCGTCGCGGACCAGGTGAAGCTATCGAGCGACGCTCTGGGCGCGGCGGGTGAGAGGAGGCCTGGCGCGAGGGCGACGAGCGTCTATGATCCGCCAGAAGCGGCGACGGATGGGGTTTCGACGGCGGCCGACGGGTGGCAGTTGGGGATGACCCTGGTCGAGGCACTGACGCAGCGCTTGCCGGTTTGGGACCGGGCACGATCGAGCGTGCCCGAAGTACCGGCGGCGGTCCCGGAGCCATTCCGCGAAATCGCAAAGCGCTGCTTGCAAGTTGATCCCGGGAAGCGATGGACGATTGCGGAGATCAGCGATCGCTTGGGAGGGGAGCTGCAAGGGCCGACTTCAGCCCAGACTGAGAAGGCGGTTTCCGCGCCAGCGGTAGTGGTCGCAGAACTGGGTCAGCAGAACTTGGGTCAGCGAAAAGCATCTGCAAAATGGCCCTACGCTCTGGGGTTGGCGGCGGTGCTTGCGGTTGCCTTTTTCTTGATGGCGAGACCGAAACGGCCGGGCCCTCCGGCGGAAGTACAATCGACGCAAACTCAGCACGGCGCGGCCGCGGAGAACTCACAGTCCGCGCCGGCCCCGACACTGCCGAAGCCAAAGCCGAGGCCCCATGCGCCGAGAGCTGCAAAGGTCGGCGACTGCCAAGGCCGAAGGGGCGACGCCAGAGGCAGGCGGCGAGGAAAAAACGTTTACCAACACTGACATTCCCAACACGGACCATCAGAGCGGAGTTGTGCAGCGGGTGATGCCGCAGGTTTCGCCGAGCGCGCGCGCCACGATTCAAGGCAAGGTCAAGGTTCGAGTGAAAGTGGAAGTCGATGCCGCGGGCAACGTGGCCAAGGCGACGCTCGAATCGGCCGGGCCAAGCAAGTATTTTTCGCGCGCTGCACTCGAAGCTGCCCAGGGTTGGAAGTTTTCTCCGGGACAATCCGATGGGTCGGGCACCCGGGAATGGAGGCTGCAGTTCGCCTTCAGCAGGGCGAAGACGGATGTTTCTGCGGTGCGCGCAAAGCGTTAGGGCAGACAGATTGTCCTGCGGCTTCGAATTTTCCCCTGGGGTTTCGAATCGAAGGTCTGGGTGGCGCGGCTGAAGCAATGCTCTTACCGAGCTTCGTCCGTTTTTGGACAGCCGGGGGCGTTATTCCCCCGCGCGCAATAGACTACATGCACGCGGCCAGAACCCGCCCTGAGCGAAATCGAAAGGAGTGCCCGCGCCACGCGAGCACTCCCGGCACGGTTATGTCGCGTAATACGCGGCGTTCTTTTCCAGAAACTCCTTCTTGTCTTCCGGCAGTTCCTCTGCCACGAAGATCGAATCCGAGGTGCAAACTGGAACGCAGGCGCCGCAATCGATGCAACCAGCGGGGTCGACATAAACCTGTGTCGCCGCCTCGAACTGCGGCTCGTCTTTCTTGGGGTGGATGCAGTCGGTCGGGCAGACGTCCACGCAAAGCTCGTCCTTGATGCAAGTGTCGGTGATTACATAGGCCATGAGTGCTTCTCCTGAAATATTTTCTGGAACAGCCCTTATCTTTAGCCAGTATGTCCGCCTTGGCAGTGACCTACATCACAGCCTGATGTATCCCAATCACGCAGAATGGTGATCGCCGTCACAGGCAGGATAAGGCCTTATGCGGTAAAAGATGTACATCTGCAATTAAGAGGAAGCACAGAATTGCCCGGCCTCACCCCACGACCCCACACAGCCGCCACCCAAGCGGCGGGCCGGGCATTCTCACCAAGCAAATTCGCACCGATATAAATCCCCATCGCAACTCAATTTTTTGAAGCCTTCCCTGCCGCATCATACGAGCGCGCGAGCCAATCGAGAGCTTCGTGCAGATCGCCGTCGTTGGCAAGTTCAAAAGTGAACCAGCGCGCCTTCTGCATCTCTGTCGATCCGATCCGAGGATCTCGCCGCATCCGCGCCCGGAGTCGTGGCGCTGGCGATTGTAATTTGAAGGCGAGAGAGTTTGGCGTTTCCATCCCACGGGTTTGCGGGAGCAGGGCGAAGATTCTGTCCCGCCGGTAGAGGGCGGTGAAACCGAAAAACGACCGCACCTTGACGCCGGGCCAGTCGCCAATCTCTGCTTTCAGCGCGGCCGACCATGCCTTCATCGCTTCGGAATTGCGGGTAGCTTGGGCCGTTTGGCTTTCACGCGATTCCAAACCTGCAGCCTGTTCCGGCTAGTCTAAAACATCGCCAGCCCTGGAAGGGTGGTCGGAGGTTTCCTCCTCGAACAGTCGGTTCTTGAACAGCACTGCGGTTACTTCCGTTTCCTAGATTGGTTAATTTTCAAGACTTTTATTTTTGTTCCGATGAGCATGTAAGGGTCTGAGTGCGCGACCCGCTTTCCCTATGAAGATGCTCATGGTGCTTATGATGCTGGCGGTGATGACCGGCACACTGCGCGCCCAAGAGGCGCATTACGCTTTTGCGGAGCATCCTTATATAACCCGCGAAGATCTGGCCGCTTCACGCTTCTGGACGCGGGGCACAATAGCGCTGGTTGCGCTCGATGGAGCCACAAAAGCTACCGACAGCTACATAACGCGCCGGAACATAGACGGTGGCGGCGAGGAATACAACCCAATGGCGCGTCCGTTTGTGCGTACGACTCCGGTTCAGGTTGCATTTACCGCGGCGTTGTTCGGCGCTGAAATCGCCACCGCTTATATGTTGCACCGGAGACATCATGACAACGTGGGACGTGCAGTCCTGGTTGGGGGCGCGTTTATGAATGGGCTTGGAGCAGCCTCCAGCTATAAGCATCGTGTGGCGGATTGGTAGCGCCGGTCTGCTTGCGACGCTGACGATCTCTTCGGCGTCAGCCTACAAAATCATACAGCTCCGCGGGATTGCGTTGTGAGAATGCGCTGCCGTGTCCCCGATTCCGGAACCCAGCTAGCCAGCAAATCGAGGAGCGTGGCATCGACCGGCATCGCGCCTTGGAACGAAGGATGCGGCCAGTCGCTTCCCCATACCATGCGCTCCGGGGCAGCTTCGACCAGAGCCTTTGCAATCGGAGCGACGTCCTCATACGGGTACGGCTGGGCGGAGATACGATATGCGCCGGAGAGCTTTACCCAGCAGTTGCCTTCCCGGGCAAGCGCGAAGAGGGCCGTAAATCCCGGATGCGCCAGCCCCAGTTTCGCGGGCATGTGTCCCATGTGATCAATGACGAAGTGGACGGGCAGACGTCGAAGTCGCGGCGCCAATTCTGGCAGGTCGCGGCCATCGATGAGCAACTGCAAGTGCCAGCCGAGCGGCGCAATCAGCCGGGCGACCTGCTCCAGAATCTCCATCGCCAAGCCTCCTTTGAACAGGAGGTTGATTCGCACGCCGCGAAATCCCTCGTCGTGCAACCGCCGCAGTTCGTGGGTATTCGTGCCGGGGCCCACTACCGCAATGCCGCGCCACTTGCGGCCCGAGGCGGCGACTGCGTCGTAGGTGCAGCGGTTGTCTGTGCCATAAACGCTCGGCTGGACGATTACGGCTCGATCCAGTCCGAGGGCGCTCAACATCCGCTGGTAGGCCTGAATGCTGGCTGGTGGCGGGGTGTAGCTGCGTCCAGGAATCAAAAGGGTACTGCTCCACCGGACCGAAGATGTGGGCGTGGCAATCGCATGCGTTGGGCGGAACGGCAACCTTCGGGCTGCCGGGGTCGGGGTTCGGAGCCGCGCAAACCGGGATTGCCGCCTCGCCTTCGGTGTCTAGTCATTGTTAGTCCCGTTGTTAGTCGTGGCTCGTCATCGTTATTCAATGACTCGCAGTTCTTTGCCCTTGGTTTCGGGGAGCAGCAGTACTGCCAGGATCATGACGACATAAGCGGACACCGCAAAGATGGCAATCGCTTTGCCCAGCGAGAGTCGCGCGCTAAGAAAGCCGACCAGCGTCGGGAACAGGGCGCCAATCCCACGGCCCAGATTATAAGAGAAACCCTGCCCCGAGCCACGCAGGCGGCTGGGAAACAGTTCGGTGAAGAACGCGCCGACCGGGCTGAAGGAGCCGGAGGTGAAGAACCCGAGAGGAAAGCCGAGCAGCAGCATCACGATTCCGTTGCTGATTGGCAAATAGGTATAGGCCGTGACCGCCAGGGCACAGCAGGCGGCGAAAAGAATCAGGGCCTTCTTGCGTCCGATGCCGTCGGCCAGATACGCCCCGGTCAGGTAGCCGCAGAAGGATCCGGCAATAATGACGATCATATACGTGCCCGTATTCAGGACCGAAAGATGCCGCACGGTCTTCAAATACGTTGGCAGCCAGGTTGTGATCGCGTAGTAGCCGCCCTGGACGCCCACCCCCAGTAGCGATGTCAACAGAGTGATCTTCAAAATCGTCGGAGAAAAGATCTCGAGGAAATGAGGCTTGTCGCCTGCCGGCGGCGAGCTTTTGGCGCGTCCGGGTGTAAACCTGGGGCTCGGGAACGTGGCGCCGAATGTAGAAGACCAACAACGCGGGCAGAATGCCAATCCAGAACATGGCCCGCCAGGCGATGCCGGCGGGAAGCCATGAGAACAACGCGACCGAGCATATCGCGGCAATTCCCCAGCCGATGGCCCAGCCGCCCTGCACGGTACCCACGGCTTTGCCCCGGTGCTCGGCGCGAATCGTCTCGCCCATCAGCACCGAGCCGACGGCCCACTCCCCGCCGAAGCCCAGGCCCTGACAGCCGCGAGTAATGAGCAATTGCCAAAAGTTGTTGGTGAATCCGCTCAGGAAGGTGAACAGCGCGAACCAGAGGATGGTCCACTGCAAGACTCGAGCACGTCCGAAGCGATCCGCCAACAATCCTGCAAGCCAGCCGCCCACGGCGGAGATCAGCAACGCCGCCGTTCCCAGCATACCTGCTTCACCTTTGGTGATGTGCCATGCCGCGATCAAGCTTGGGATGACAAAGCTGTACACCATCACGTCCATGCCGTCGAGCGCCCAACCGCCAAAGGTAGCGATAAAGGTGCTTCGCTCTGGCGGCGATAACTCCGTAAACCAGGCGGCGTGTCCCTGCTTTTTTGCGGGAGCTGTAGTTGGATTGAAAGTAGTGTTCATGGTGATGCCTCTTGGCTATCTGCGGAAAATCAGAAGAAAATCTACGGAAGTGTACACCAAACGAAGGCGAGGTAGCTTTCAGATGAGCCGCAACGGCAGAGCAAGAGGCAGCGCAAAGGGTTCAACGAGCAGAAGGGCTTATGGCTTTATCCCGATCGAGGACGACCGCCGGCGGGACGTGTTCGTGCACCTCTCGGACATAAAGTCAAAGATTATCGGGAAACTGGCCTCCACTAAATCGGCATCTTGGTATAAGATTCCATTCGATCTTTGTAGCCTCTTGGAAGTGCCCACCGGGTTCATAACCGCCTGGCGAGGAGAGCCCTCATGGAAGCGCGTATTCTCGGCGAGTTCCGCGCGGTTGTTGGCAAGGGTTTGATCACCGAAGCCTCTCAACTGCACACCTATGAATGCGATGGGCTGACGAACATGCGCATCCTGCCTCAGGCGGTTCTGCTTCCCACTTCAACCGCGGACGTTCAGGCGATTGTGCGTATCTGTCAGCGCGAAAAGATTCCCTTTGTTGCTCGAGGCTCGGGCACGGGACTCAGCGGCGGGGCGCTGCCGGTAGAAAATGGCGTGCTCATTAGTCTAGCCCGCATGAACCGCATCCTGGAAGTGGATCTACCCAACGCGCGCGTGGTCGTGGAGCCGGGGGTCGTCAACTCGGATGTTACGCTACGCGTGGCTTCTCATGGTTACTTCTTCGCCCCCGATCCTTCGTCGCAGTCGGTGTGCACTATTGGCGGGAATCTTGCGGAGAACTCGGGCGGCGCTCATTGTCTGAAATACGGATTCACCACTACCCACGTGCTGGCACTCGAGGTGGTCCTTCCCGATGGATCGATCGTGCATCTCGGCAGCCGGGCGCTGGACCGCCCGGGATACGATCTGCCGGGAATTTTTGTGGGATCGGAAGGAACGCTGGGAATCGCGACCAAAGTCGTACTGCGCATCGTGAAGAAGCCCGCGGTCATTCAAACCTTGCTGGCCGCTTTCAATAGCACCACGGAAGCGGGCGCGGCGGTTAGCGGAATTATTGGGGCGGGAATGCTGCCGGCGGCCATCGAGATGATGGACAACCTGGCCATTCAGGCCGCCGAGGCCTCGGTGCACGCCGGCTACCCAAACTGCGGAGGACTGCTGCTGGTGGAACTGGACGGCCCGGCCGCGGAAGTCGAGCACTTGATGGAGCAGGTGGGCGAGATCTGTACGCAATGCGGGGCTTGGGAGATTCGCGTCGCCCAATCCGACGCGGAGCGCGCGGTCGTCTGGAAAGGCCGCAAGGCCGCCTTTGCCGCCGTGGGGCGCATCTCGCCGAACTACATTGTGCAGGACGGCGTAGTTCCCCGCACCGCGCTGCCCAAGATTCTCGGCGAAATCGAACGTATGAGCGCTGCCGAAGGATTGCGTGTGGCCAACGTCTTTCATGCCGGCGATGGCAATCTGCATCCCCTGGTGCTCTACGACCGGCGCATCCCGGGCCAGGAGGAGCGCGCCACGGAGCTTTCCATCAATATCCTGCGGCTATGCGTGAAGTTTGGCGGCTCGATCACCGGCGAGCACGGCGTGGGCGCGGAGAAAACGGCGATGATGGGGGAGATGTTCGCGGAAC
The DNA here is from genome assembly GCA_963725245.1 of uncultured Acidobacteriaceae bacterium. Lineage (GTDB taxonomy): Bacteria > Acidobacteriota > Terriglobia > Terriglobales > Acidobacteriaceae > Acidiflorens. Next base: position 127,781 of record CAVRYC010000030.1, read on the forward strand.
CCGATCTGGAAACCATGCAACTCGTGCGCTGCGCTTTCGATCCCGAACATCTTTCGAATCCAGGCAAGGTGTTTCCTCGCACGCGCCTGTGCGCGGAGAGAACCGGCCCGTATCAACCGCATCCTCTGGAAGTCGCCGGGGTAGCGCAGTTCTTTTGAGGGTTATGGGAACTGCATTCATCATCGCATGCATCGATCGTCCGACCATCGATCGCCGCTGTGGAAGCCGCGTGGAGCGATCTGCGGGCCCTCGTCGGCGCAGAGCACATGCGCACCTCCATGTTGGAGGACGCGGTCGATGACGTCCTTCCGCAGATGTTCATCGAACCGGGTAGTCCTGAGGAAGTCGCTGGCGCGCTGAAGATCGCGACGGGCGCTGGTTTGCAGGTGATTCCTCGCGGCGGCGCAACCCAGATGGGCTGGGGTAATCCTCCGCGCAGCGGCGACCTGATTCTTTCGACTCACCGGTTGAACCGCGTCGTGGAACACGCTTGGGGCGACATGACAGCGACGGTAGAAGCCGGGTGCACGTTCCAACAACTGCAACAGACTCTTGCCGAGCATGGTCAGCGACTGGCCCTCGACCCTCTTTGGCCGGACCAAGCGACGATCGGAGGGATTCTGGCGACCAACGAGAGCGGGCCTCTCCGTGTTCGCTTCGGAAGCTTGCGCGACTTGGTTATTGGTATCACGCTGGCTCTGCCGGATGGCACTCTCGCCAAGAGCGGCGGCAAGGTGGTAAAGAACGTCGCTGGGTATGACCTGCCCAAGTTGGCTACCGGGTCATTGGGTACTCTCGGAATCATCACGCAAGCGATTTTCCGGCTTCACCCCATCCCGCGCGAAAGCCGGACGTTGAGCTTCTCCAATACTGACAGCGGAACGATGAATGCTGTGGTTCTCGCGATTCAGGATTGCAATATGGTTCCGACCGGCGTGCAAGTTCGCGCCGGGAGTTCCTCGACGCCGGAGGTCGATCTACGATTTGAAGGTACGGCCGCGGGCTGTGAAGCGCAGATTGAGCAGACCCTGCGCATCGCCTCCGGGGCACGCCGTATCGAGTCTCCGGCAGACGTCTGGAATGCGCGCTCAACATTGTGGAGCGGGGCAGAACCTTCCGTCGTGTGCAAGTTCAGCCTGTTGCCCGCCGAACTCGGAACCTTCTTGAACTTGATAAAGAAAACATCGGAACCGCTGCAGTTGTCTTGGCGGCTCGTCGCTCAGGCGGTCGGAGTCGGGTACCTTCGGCTGGAGGGGAACGATACCGGTGCCCTTCTCAACGTACTCCAGGATTTGCGGAAGAATCTTGAAACTCGCGGGGGCTCGCTCGTCATCCTGCGCTGCCCTCTCGAAATCAAATCGAAAATGGATGTCTGGGGAAGCGCGGGCGATGCGCTGGCACTGATGAGAAGCATCAAAGCGCAATTCGACCCGACGGGAGTGCTGAACCCCGGCCGGTTCATTGGGGGAATCTAAATGGCGGAACCCGCGAGAATACCTGCCAACGCCGGCTCTGGTGCCTTCGACGCGCACCACCCGCCCGCGTCCGGCTTGATCAACGAGTGTGTGCATTGCGGGTTTTGCCTCGCCACCTGTCCCACCTATGCGCTTTGGGGCCAGGAGATGGATTCGCCGCGCGGGCGAATCTATCTGATGAAACTTGGCCTGGAGGGTCAGGTTAGTCTCGATCCCACCTTTGTCAACCACATGGACAACTGCCTCGGTTGCATGGCCTGTGTGACAGCATGTCCTTCGGGCGTGAAGTACGACAAGCTGATTGAAGCGACCCGCGCCCAGATTGAACGCAACTGCCAGCGGCCGGTAACCGACGGGCTGCTGCGCCGAATGATCTTTGACATCTTTCCGCGGCCCGATCGACTTCGCCTGCTGCTGGGGCCGCTGCGAATGTATCAGCGCTCGGGATTGCAGTCGCTCGTGCGCCGCAGCGGTGTCCTCAAACTGCTCCCGGCAAGCCTGCGCGCAATGGAGGACCTCGCACCGTCAGCTCCGCAAGCGACAGACGGCGCCGCGCTCCCGGAACGAGTGGAAGCGCAAGGCGAACGGCGCCTGCGTGCAGGGTTGCTGCTGGGATGCGTACAGAGCGTCTTCTTCCCCGAGGTAAACGCCGCCACTGCTCGCGTGCTCGCCGCGGAAGGTTGCGAGGTGGTCATTCCCAGGGATCAGGGCTGCTGCGGTGCGCTCATGGTCCATGCTGGAGAAGAGGAGGCGGCGCTCGATTACGCACGGCGCACCATTGACGCATTCGAACGCGCGCAGGTGGATACCGTGGTGAGCAATGCCGCGGGCTGCGGATCGAACCTGAAAGATTATGGCTACCTGCTGCGCGACGACCCGAAGTATAGCGAGCGGGCGAAGGCATTCTCCGCCAAGTGTCGCGACATTTCTGAAGTCCTGGCTGGCCTCGAGCCGCGGGCTCCGCGCCACCCTATTCCCTTGAAGGTCGCGTTTCACGACTCCTGCCACTTGCAACATGCCCAGGGCGTGAGGGCGCAGCCCCGCGCTGTCCTTGGAAAAATCCCCGAACTGAAGATCTTGGAAACCGCCGAAGCGGCCCTGTGCTGCGGGTCGGCCGGAATTTATAATCTGGTGCGGCCCGAACCGGCCAAGGAACTGGGCGATCGCAAGGTCCGCAATGTGCTGGCGACCGCGCCAGACATTGTTGCCACTGGAAATCCCGGCTGCCTGCTTCAGTTGCGAGCCGGAATTCGGCTCGCCGGCAGCCATGTGCCGGTGGTTCATTTTGTGCAGGTGGTGGACGCTTCGATTCGAGGAGTGCCGGCACAATCCTTGCTCGTGGAGAGAAAAGCTTCCTAAAGCATGAGTCTCGAATTAATTGGCTGGAATAATCCTCCCCAGTGAGACAACAACCTATCTGTGTTTGCCGAAGAGGACGCTACCTAGGGCAGCCGGTAGTGAGGGACGCGACCGATGCCGATGGATGAGAACCTGCGAGCGCAGATCGAGACCTACCTGTCTCACCTCGATGGCTTGATGCGCCGCGGGCGCGAGCTTCGCGACACTTTGGCGGCCGATCCCTCCAACCCATCGGCGATTGCAGCCACTCGCGCCTGGCAGGAAGACTGCGGGGTCACGATCAATCAATTGTCCGGAGGCAGCAAGGCTCATTGGCTTGCCCGCTCGTTTAGCGAAGCCTTCCTGATGCGCTCAGCAGATGGCCATGCGGTCGAAGGGGCGGCGCCGGCCGAGATCGTCCAGCGACTGCTCGGCGTTCTCGAGCAAGCGGTTGCCACTCACTCTCCGGAATGGACGGCGGCAAAGGCCCTGGACGTTACCGCATACTCGTCTGCATCGTCGGAGGCGCCGCCGCCTCGCCGCTTCGAGTTCGTTCACAACCCCGAGCTCCGGCCGGTGCTTGAGCAGGCCTACATCGACAGTCGGCGCGCGCTGGAGGAACGGAACTACGACTTGGCGCTGCGCACTTCTTGCGGAATCCTGGAGGCCATCGTGACCGACGCGCTGGAACACAAAGGCCTGAGTGCGCTGGCGGGCTCGGGCGCGCCCGCAGCGCAGCTCGCCGAAGGAAAGATCGCCGAAGGAAAGATTGCGAAGGAGTTGCCGAAACAACGATTGCCACAGTGAAGATTGCCGATTGGTCGTTCGACACGCGCCTCGCCGTCGCCGAGGGGGCGGGACTCATTCGCAGCGGGTGCGCCCGGCTGCCGGCCGTCGCGCGGACGTATCGCGATTACACCGATGCCGACGGCGGCCCGAAGACGACGGTTTCCGAGCGCGATGCGCGAGTGACCGGGCAGGTGCTTCATGTCGTGATGAGAGATCTGGATCCCGGCCGGTAATCCTGGCGCATGTCAATCTTCCAGGTCCTGCCGGAACACCGGTTGCGAGGGGTCGAGGCTACCATCGATGAGGGCCACGAGCAGCTCTCGGTATGCGTTCTCCGCCTCTGACAGCGACGCGTGCCCGCGTTCCCGTTGTAGCGCTCCGCTGGCGGAGTAGATGAGCGTGAAATATCGGCCCGATGAATACTGGAGTTCGAGCAACTTGTTGGGCATTTCAGGATCGCCTTCCTGACCCAGCACGTCCATCAGCGCCACAGTCCACGGCCTACCTTTTGGGTCGGTGACGACCTCGTGCTCGAGGTATTGCCATTCGTCCATGCTCCACAATGGCATATTGATTCCAGCACATCGTCGTTTCAGCAGATCATGATACCAGCAGTGAAGGTCTCATTTCAGAGAACAGGGACGGTGCGGTTCTCAGTTGTACGTACAATGTTCCACGTGGAACATTTTGTGCAGGTAATAATATACGTACACGGACGTACGTATAGTGGGCGCCAGATGTGTCCCTTGGTCAGCAATTTCGCGTTCGGGGTGGGTGCAAGTTGTTGATAATGCTAGGGGTCGAGTGTGGTTAAATAGCCACAAGCGGGTAATTGTTACGCTGTAATTATTACAAAGGCCACCTTTTGTGGGCGGGGTGACGCGGCGCACTGCCCGATGGTGACAAAAGAGGAAAGCCCATCGGTGCCGGATCACCCTCCACCCAGGTTAGCGTCCAAAGAACGGACGCGAACCTGGGGCACCGGGCTGCGCACTCAAGCCAAAACTGGGCTGGAGTAGGGCACCCGCCGAGCCCTTGCTTTTCTTAGGAGCACCGCGCACGATAGTTCCGCGACGATCACAGACGGTCTTTCCAGTATCCCGGCCTGCGCTTGTGATGTGCAATGGCTATAACGCTCACTGCGTCAGGTTCCTCCCGATAAATGATGGAAAACGGGAATCGGTGCAGGACGAATCGGCGTGTTCCGTATTGATAAGAAGGCCAGCGCTGCGGCCATAGCGTCAGATTTTCGAGCGCATCGTAAATCTCGGAAAGAAACCCGACACTCGCCTCATCACTTCGTTGTCGATACCAGGACTCGGATGCCTCAACTTCCTGCCATGCCTGTGGATGGAAACGGTACGGCTTACTTGGTGGCATCTGACAACAGGGCCGCCAAGCGGCGGCGTACTTCTTCGTACGGAATCATCTGAACTTTGCCGGAGTCGATGTCCTCGATGCGGCGCTTGATCTCTTCGGACCATGCCTCTTCAACGCCTTCATCGGCTGGCTCTTCGTCGAGGCTTTCAAACAGTGAAGTTGCCAAGGCGGCGCGAGCCTCGGGTGGCAACGCCAGCGCCTTCTTGAGAAGCTCGGAAACATCGGGAGTCATGGGCGTATTTTAGCATCCGGGGAAGTCCCAAGACGATGAGGTCGTGGAATCCCCCGTTCCGAAAAACCCGCGAAACGTGGGGCACGCCGGCGTGCACTTGCGGGGGTGCTGACCGGGGCCATATGTTGTCAAAAAGCGGTGAAAAGTTTGCGGCCGGAAATGCGTTCGTCTCTGGAGACTGGCGCAGTTCTCGATGGTGCACTGTCGAGGTATCTTCGCACCGATTGGGGAGCAAGTCTGTGATGGCTCGTACATCGCGTTTGTGATGAAAAAGGTCAACGGCCCCGCCCAAACGAAACTTGGACGGGCACCCTCGTGAGTTCAAGAGACTGCGCTAGTCCGGGCCACCCGCCGCCCGCCGAATCGGAGGGAAAAGCTAACGATTGACGTGCTCTTCGATCCAGGTGCGCGCTTTCGCAACCGCCTCCTCGCAACTATAAGCGTGACCGATATAGGTGTCCGTTCCAGTACACACATTTGTCAGACTTATCCCACTTAACTTGTGCGCCTGTCCCGGACTTGGATTTCAAATATCCGCATTCCATTTCGAAGACCCCCGTCGTCGTCGCCCGCCGTAGAGCATCGGCGTCCAACCGATTTGACCCCTCCTGATTTCCGCTTTACGAAGAAATAGACGATGCCCCTAACGTTTCTCACGAGAACTTCATCTCCTCGACTCCGCAAGTCAGTTGCCCGACTCGCATTGGAGGAGAACTTCTCGTGACTGATCCACGCACTAAGCAGACAACGCGTGGATGTCACGTAAAGACTCTTGATGCAATAATCACGGGAATGAAGTTCATCGCAGCAACCGAAGGACTCCAACAAGAGTTGCCAATGAACCAACGATAATCCCCGCGATGGCTTTCCCTCCTCCGCTTAGGTTCGATCTCGAAACTCCGGAACGAGCTTGCAAGCCCAAGACAATTGCGATGGGGCCAAGTATCCAACCCAAAAATAATAAGCCCACCACCCCACAAACGATGCTTGCAAGGGCCTTCTTCTGGAGCTTTGCTCGGGGGGTGTCTCAGCGCGGCCCACAGGTGCCGCTAAAGCAGCTATCGTTCTATTTGCATACGCTCTAAGCTCTTGTTCCTTGCCTTCGTCGTCCCCCTTCAGGACTGATTCGGCGTCTAAGATCGTTCTAAGGCACTTCTGAGCTTGTTCAGGCTGTCCAGCCTCCACGTAGCGCGCCGCCAAGTGTTTCAGCAGAAAAATCATTGGCGTACTGGGCAGATATCGAAAAAGCTGGAGCTTGTTCTCGATGAATTCTATTGCGGCTCCGTTTCCACGCTCCTTCTCAACGGTCCGTGCGGCTAGCTGGTACAGGAAGTTCAGATAAAACAACCGTGCCCTGTTCAGGGGGTCAGCAAAGTAGCCATACCCTCCTCTGCGGTCTATCTCTAAAGCCTTCTCGGCCTCCGCGAGGGCTTGTGAGAATTCGGCCGTTGCTGCCATCTATCCAAGGAAAGACCTGCATTTCCGGCGATCTCGCTGAAGCTCTCGGAGAGCGCGAAGCGAGCGGACATTTCGTCGTCTTCCGGTAACCCTCCCTCGATTGCCTTTTTGAGTTTTGGAATGGCAGCGACGGCAGAGTTGTCGTTAAGCATTATCAAAAGCGCATCTTCATATTCGTCCTGAGCGGGATTTGCGACGAAGTAGTCACATCGATCCTTAGAGTCGACCTGCTTGCCTATAAAAGAACTCTGAGCGCATCCGCACACAAGTCTTGGTTGCAAGTATTCGCACCGCGTGCATTCGATCTCCGTAGTCATAAAAGCCTTCCTGTAAAGGTGTAATTTGGCCCTCCTAGTCTGACCATGGAAAGGGGGTCAAAACTGCTCTGTTGTTCGAAGAGCCCATCCTCTAACTTATCTCGGTCGATGCGTGCATCCGCGGAGCACTACGTCTTTCCGGAGTCACCCCGCGATTCGTACGCAATATCTGTCACCCCCTGCCAGCAGTTAGTGGGCCGGAATAGAACCCCGACCTCCGCACGTGCGGCAAGTCTTGCCGTCCTTACTGCCCTTGCCTTGGCAGTCTGGACAGGTCTTTTCTCGTTCTGGTCCGCGCTCGGGACCTCTTTCGAAATTAGCCATATAGCCTCTCTCCAAATGATTACTAGTCCACCTTGTGAACCTCGTATCCGTCCTTGGGGCAAGTGAACTTGCCAGTGAAAATACTTTTATTCACTGTGTCTCTTCAAGCATAGATACCACTCGTGCTTGGGGCAGTAGTAGACGTTGTAAGAGACCCAATTCCCACACAGTGCGCATTTAAAAGCTCTTGAGTCACCTTGTCATCTCCACTTTAACGATGTTCCACAGTCTTACTGCGCTGACTGCAAAAACTTGATGCGGGTGGAAGATCATATGGGGCGTGGCTAACAGGGTGCCTCCGGTGTTGTCGAGTGGTAGCAGAAATCCGGTGCCACACCCGAAGTGGAATTACTACTCTTCCAATGGAATTGCCGCAGAGAAACGCACAGTCACAAGTGGTTGTGATCACGTGGGGTCGGCATGGCTCCAGCCTTTCGAACACATTTAACAGGCTAGGGGGCCCCGCTCTTGTCGCGTCTTTTGCGACAGGGCGGGGATTTTGATCTCCGTGAGTTGAGGATGCCGAGTCAAGTTCCCCGCCCTGTCCCTGCAAAGAACGCAGGGACAAGGACGGGGCAGCCGCTGGATTTGAGATTTTATTTGGAAAGGATGGGCGCAGCCCCCTTTCAGGCTCTGCCCGAGAATCGGAACTGGAAGCCACTTCTCGAAAAGCGCGAGAAGTGGCGCACCCCGAGTTATTTCAGTTGAGGTCGCAAGGACAAAAGCCCGTTATACTTCTCCTTGTTATTGCAGTAGCTCGTCGAGCGCTCTTGCGACCTGCGCCCCGGTGAACGGTTTCGGGACCAGCAAGACTCTTCGGGCGTTCCGGGAACGGAGGCTCGCGTCAGCCTTCTCCGGCGTGTCACTGATGATGACGACGGGAAGCTCGGCGTGATTCGGGTGATGCCGCACGAGTCGAAGAGCGACTCGCTCATCTCGAAAGCGGAACAGTCGAGCACGAGCGCGTCGGCGCGTTGCTCCAGAACCAGTTCGTTGACGGCAGCGGTATATCCCGATGCGAAGACCTCGTAGCCGCGGTCGCGCAGCGCAAACGTCAGCAGCTCGGCAATCTCCGGCGTGTCGTCGATGAGCAGGATGCGGCGCAACCGTACCCTACTTCTTGCCCGCTCCGGTGCCAGGCAGCCGCGCCTTCTTGCCTGCGCAGGGCTCCAGATCCATGACCCACACTCGCCCGCCGGCCGTGTAGTAGGCACGGTGGTCGTTCTCGATCATCGCGCCCCAGGCCTCCAGCGTGCGCATCGCGAACGTGTAGCCCTCGAAGTTGTTGCGCGTGTGATCCAGCACTTCGTTCGTGTGCCAGTTGTCGGTGAGGATGGCGTCGCCCGCGTGCACGCGCAGCACAGTGTAGTAGCGGTCGAACGCCGCTTCCGGCCGCACGTCGCGCGACGACCCGCGCTTTTTGCCTTCGCTGACAATATAACTTTCCTGCGCTTCGGGAGCGCTCAGGCGGAGGGGTTGCTTTAGTATTCATACAGTTTCCGCCACGGCCGCGGCCTCTTCCGCAGCCGCCATATTGACCAGGTTTTTCGCATCCGCGGCCTGGAGCAAGGCCTCGGGCAGCTCGACACCCATCATCCGCCATTGCTCGTTGGCAAACTTCTGCAACTTAGCGATGTGCTCGGCGTGGAGATGGCCGAAGCGTCCTTGCAATTTCAGGTACTCGGATACCGGCCGCATGTTCTGCGGGCGGAAGCTGTAATCATACGCACGCTTCTCGGGGCTCCACTCCCAGATCGGGTAGAGTCCGCATTCGACGACCAGCCGGCCAAGATCGATCGAGCGCGGCGTCTCGTACACGAAGCCCTTCTGGCAGGGGGTGTAGACCATCAGGTACGCAGCGCCCTTGTGGTTGAGTCCCTTGCGCACTTTGTTCATCAAGTCGATGGGGTAGCCCACGCTCGCGGTCGCCACATAGCAGTGGGGATGGCCAGCCGCCATCATGCGGGCGAGGTCCTTGGGATAACAGCTTCTTCGCCTCCGGAACCATCGGGCCGGGAGGGGAGAAGGTCGTCATGCCGCCGTAGGGCGTGCGCGACGATGCCTGGATGCCGGTGTTCGCGTACTGCTCGTTGTCGTAGCAGATGATCAGGCAGTCGTGATTGCGATAGAGCGCGCCGGAAATCGAGGCGAGGCCGATGTCGGACGCGCTGCCGTCGCCCGCCTCGCAGATAATGTTCGGAAAGGCGCCCTTCCACTTGCCCTTGCGGATCATGGCTTCATAGGCGGCGGCGACGCCCGCGGTGAAGCTGCCCGCGCTGCCAATCTGCGTGTGCGCCCACGGCACATTGTAGGGCGTACACAAATACGAACTGTTCGCGACATACATGCAGCCTGTCGGTCCGACCAGGATCGTATTGTCGCCCGCCGCCTTGCTGGTCATCCGGTACTGGATGGACGGCCCGCAGCCGGCACACGTGCGGTGGCCGGGGACAAACGGCTCGCTCGACGGTAATTCAGGGTTGTAGAAACGCGCCCCCTGATTCGGGCTGTCGAGAATCGGCAGCAGCTGCCGCTGAACTTCAATTGTTGCCATATCAGTTCCTCCTGTAGCGCCGGGCGTGCCGCGCCGGCCCTCCATCGCACAACTCTTTTATTCTTCGAATCCGACCCAATGCGTGCGCTTTTCGATTTTCCCGCGTTTCTGCGCTTCCAGTCATCTTCTGAGTCATCCAGTAGAATTCCTTCAGCACGATGGCCTCGCCGCCCATGCCCGCCATGAACGAGACGACGAGCGGGCGCTGTGGGCTTTCGTAGAGAGCCGCGCAGACCTCAGCATATAGCGAGCCGCCGCTGCTCACGCTGCCGAGTCCCATGTTGGTCTCGATCACGCCGACTACTTTGAACTTGCTGAGGACTTCCTTCACGCGATCGGTCGGGTATGGCCGGATCGTCCGCAGCCGTACGAGACCGACTTTCAGGCCCTTATCGCGCATGTGCTGAATCGCGAAACGAGCCGTCACCGCGTGGCCGCCCTGCATGAAAAAGACGACGTCGGCGCCATCGGTCATGAACTCTTCGACCCAGGGGTCGTAGCGTCGCCCGAAGATTTTCGCGAACTCGTCGTGGACCTCCTCAATGACCGCCATCGATTCTTCCATGGCGCGCGCCCGCTCCAACTGCAGCGGCGGACCCTGCTCGGGCATGATCTGCGGACCGTGCGACACCGGATGCCGCGGATCGAGCGGGTACGGATGCTTGTAGGGCGGCAGGAATTCCTTCACCTGGCCGGGGTCGGGCAATTCGACGTCGCTTGTGATATGAGAGACGAAGAAACCATCCTGGCAGACCATCTGGGGCAAAAGCACGCGCGGGTCCTCACCGATTCGATAGGCCATCAGGTGATTGTCGAATGCTTCCTGGGCGTCGCACGACCAGCCCATGAGCCATCCCATGTCGCGCGTCGAGAGCGCGTCGGTATGCTCGGAACCGAAATCGCCGGGCGGATCGAGCGTGCGGTCGGCGATCATCATCTGCACCGGCATACGACTGCCCGAGATCGGCGAATAAAGCTCGTAGGCGAACTGCACGCCGACACCCGAGCTGCCGGTGAAAACGCGCGCGCCGCTCGAGGCCGCGCCGTGCGCGATGCTCAATTGCGAGTGCTCGCTGTCGGCCACGATGTACTCGGCGTCGAGTTCTCCATTGGCCACCATTTGCGCGAGCGCCATCATCGTCGCCGTGTAAGGCCGGATCGGGTAGGCCGCAATCACATCGACATCGGCGTACTTGGCGGCCTGCGCCGAAGCGACGCAGCCGTTGATCCGGACCGTTTTCTTTTTTGTTGCGGTAACCGTTGGCATAATCTACTCCGATTTCTAACGTTCCGCTTCTATTAGATGTTCTTCGCGGCTCGCTCGGCCAGATTCCTCAGCTCTTCCGCCTGCCGTCCGTGCAGCCCCGGCGAGATGGCGAACGCCGTATCCATGCGCACGACGCCGGTATCGAAGTCGAGTTCGGGCACGCCCTCAAGGCAGCCCGTCGGACATTCCTCGATGCACACGCGGCAACCTTTGCAGTAGTCGACCAGAATCTTATAGAGGCCGTTCGAACGCGACGGACGCGCGATGCACGGCTCGGGACAAACCAGATAACAGTTGTCGCAGGCGTTGCAGGTGCCGCAACTGAAACAGCGGCTGGCCTCCTCGACCGCCTGCTCTTCCGAGAACGCCTGAATCACTTCCTCCTGCGTTTTGCGCCGGCTTGCCGGCGGCAGCATCGTCTGCTGGACGCGCGGGAAGTGCGGGAAATACGTCATGTTCATGCGGTTCAAATCGAAGATGACGTCGACGGGAATCGTCCGCGGCTGCAACGACTCGCCGCGCAGCACTTTGTCCAGATTGAAGGCGACGCGCTTCCCGTCGCCAACCGCGTTCACCACCATCAGCGGCTGACCCGAGCCCAGCTGCACGACGTCGCCTGCCGCAAAGAAGTTGGTGTCGCCGAGACGTCCGAAGCGGTCGATCTTGATCGTGCCGCGCTCGGTCTTGAACTCGTCCGGCAACCAGCCGAGCGACGCCCGCTGTCCCACCGCGATGATCACGTTGTCGACGTGGAAGCGCTCGGCGGGGAGCCTCTCGATGGACGTTAATCGGCGAGGCGTTGATGGCGCCGGAGAAGCGCGCCGGATGCAGCTGCAAGGCCTCGACCTTGCCATTGCCGAGCACGGCGGTCATCGCCCGCCCGTGCACCAACTCCACCCCTTCTTCGAGCATGTCGTGCAGATCTTCCGGCGACGCCGGCATCTCCTCGGGATTGTGCTCCACCGTGATCATGGTCACTTCCACGGCGCCTTGCCGCAGCGCTTCGCGGGCGCAGTCGATGGCGGTGTTTCCGCCGCCGATGACGGCGACCCGAGCACCCAGCTTGACCTTTGATGTGCCCATGCCGATATCGCGAAGGAACGGAAGTCCATAATGCACGCCGTCCTTGTTCTCGCCCTCGGCTCGCACGCTATTGGGCTCGGTGAGGCCCACAGCCAGCACGCAGGCGTCGTAGTTCTTTTTCAAGTCGTCCCAGGTGACGTCCTTCCCGACTTCGACGTTGGTCTTGATCGTTATCCCGAGCTCGACGAGGCGCTCGATCTCGCGATCAAGCACGTGCTGCGGGAGCACCCAGTCCGGAATGCCGCCGCGATTGAGTCCGCCTGCTTTCGGCGATTTCTCAAGGATCGTCACTTTGTAGCCGAGGCGCGCCAGTTGGTAGGCGGCGCTGTGGCCGGCGGGACCCGACCCGACGACGGCGACTTTCTTGCCGTTGGGTGTCCCGGCTTTGACCACGTCGCGTTTCAGCGCTTGTCCGAGATCGCCGAGAAACCGCTCGACCGCGCGAATCGAGATAGCCTCATCGTACTTTCCGCGGTTGCACGCCTGCTCGCACGGGTGGTAGCACACCCGGCCGGTGACCGACGGGAAGGGCATGTCTTCCTTGATGAGCGCGTAGGCGTCCAGATACTTGCCGCGCTTCACCAGGTCGAGATAGCCCTGGATCTTTTCGTTGGTTCCGCAAGCGTTGTTGCAGGGCGGCAACTTGTCTCGGTACACCGGTCTGATCGAGCGCCAGTTGCCGGTGGGGAACAGGTCCTGCCCTTTTTCCTGCGATGGCGCAGGTGTGATGCCTGCGAACGGGATCTTGAGGCGGTCGGGGATGCGTGTGCCTTTTGTCGACATGTGATCCTTTTGATCCTTCCTATGCAGCCACTGGATTCAGCTTCATGATGTGCAACTCGGTCGAGTGCCATTTCGAATGCCCGCTTGTTCGCGATCATCGGTTCAATCGTCTGCATCTTGACGATGCCCGTGGTCTTTACGACGGCGGCAATGAGCGGAGCGGCGATATCGGGTGCGACGGATTTATTGCGCTCGGCGGCGCCTTCGGTCGAAAGGCGGTCGAGACCGAGCTCGCCCAGCCGGTAGTAGAGCCATTTGTGGTCGGCCAGGTGAGCGGCATCCACACAGACCAGTTGGGCCAGCCGCTCGGCACCCGGCACGAAACGAATCATGTACTCCGGGGTGTAGTGGGTGTTGATCACCAGCGTTCCGCCCGGAGGCATTCCGCGCATATAATCCCAACCCTTGACCATCGTCTCCTCGACCAGTACGACGATGTTGGGTTGCTCGTTTTCGTAGGTGAGTTCGTTCTCGATCACGCCGTCGCTCACGCGGCAATACTTGCGCGTGGGGGCGTTGGTGCGATCGGGATTGTCGACGTAATTCTCCATCGCCTGCGCGAACTTGCCCTCGAGTCGGGCGGAGGCGGAAATGGAATTGACGATGTCGCGTCCCTCTTTGTCCATGATGATGCCGCGCGTCCAAACGGTAAGTTCGGTGTAACTCATGATCCACCCTCGTCCTTAACATAGTTAAAGAAGTCGTTGGTCGTTGGTCGTTCGCAAACTCGTTCGCAAACGACCAAATTAGTCAGATCCGCCAGGGCACAAATCCCCTGCGCTATTGCTTAGCACGTTCACACTTTTCCATTTGTTTATGGCCACCACCTGCTTGGGACTGCCACGATCGGACTCAAGAACCGCCAGGAAGTCGCTCCGCAAGACGACGAAAGGCGCGACGCGAGTGCCGTCCTGAAATTCCGCAATCGCTAATAGCGTCGCCTTCTTGCACAGGCTTTCGATATCGGCGCCGGTGAACCCTTCCATCCGACCCGCGAACTCCTCGAAATCGAGATCGGGCGCCAGCGGAACACGCCGGCAGCAAAGCCGCATGATGGCCGCGCGTTCGGCAGCGTCGGGTTTTGCGAACGGGAGTATGTAGTCGAAGCGCCCGCTGCGCAAGAGCGCCGGATCGATGCGCTCGGGACGATTGGTGGCTCCGAGCAAAATCACCCCTTTGACGTCACGCAAGTTGTCGATCTCGCGCAAGAGCTGGCTAAGAATCCTTTGATAGACGTCTGTACCAAACTGATCGGCGCCGAACTTGGGTGCGACCGCGTCAATCGTGTCGAAGAACAGGATGCAGGGCGCTGCCCGCCTCGCCTTTTTGAAAACTTCGCGCAGCGCCCGCTCGGATTCCCCCAACCACTTCGAGTACAACTGCGGGCCATCAATGGCGATGAGCGGGATCTGCTTCTCACCCGAAAGCGCTCGCGCCATGGCGGTCTTCCCGGTACCCGACGGTCCGGTCAGCAGAATGCCTCGCGGCGGCGCCAGTCCAACCTGCTCATAGATCTCGTCGCGCATGTGAGAATGCTCGATGACGGCATCGAGCAGGCGTTTCACCTCGCTGAGACCGCCGAGGGAGGCAAACGTCGATGCGCTTTTCTCAATAAAGAACTCGCGAGTCGCGCTGGGCTCGACTTCCTTCAAGCCGGCGAGAAAGTCGTCGCGCGTAACCTGCAGCGCCCCCAGTTCAGCGGACGCGGCGTCGGGCTCAAGCGGGGCAGCGGAGAGGAAGCGGCGTAAGGCAATCATGCCGACTTCCTGCCCCAACGCCTCCAGATCGGCGCCCACGAAGCCGTGGGAATGCTCGGCAATCTCCAGCAGGTCGACGTCAGGCGCAAGCGGCATGGCGCGCGTGTGGATCCGCAGGATTTGCAGCCGGGCTTGAGTATTGGGAACGCCGATTTCGATTTCGCGATCGAAACGGCCGGGACGCCGCAACGCCGGATCAAGGACCTCGGGGATGTTGGTGGCACCGATGACGATGACCTGGCCGCGCGCGACAAAACCATCCATCAAGCTGAGAAGTTGCGCCACGACGCGCTTTTCGACCTCGCCGGCCACTTCGGTGCGTTTCGGAGCCACGGCGTCGATCTCGTCGATGAAGAGGATCGCCGGCGCATGGCGCGCCGCTTCTTCGAAGACTTCGCGCAGCTTGGCCTCGCTCTCGCCGTAGAACTTCCGCATGATCTCAGGGCCGTTGAGGTGAATGAAGTGCACGCGGCTTTCGGCGGCTACGGCGCGGGCAAGCAGCGTCTTGCCGGTGCCTGGCGGACCGTACAACAGCACGCCCTTCGGCGCGAGAATTCCCAACCGCTCGAAGATGCGCGAGTACTTCAGCGGCAGTTCGACGATTTCGCGCACCCGCGCCACTTCACGCTCCAGCCCGCCGATATCTTCGTAGGAAACCGCCGGAGCGCGGGCCGCCGTCTGCTCGCCTTCCACGACCCGGAGGTCGGTGCGTTTCCCGATCACGACCGGTCCCGAGGGAATCGTGCGCACCACCTGGAAGTTCACCGCCTTGGCAAACGTCGGCACACGCACTGCGCAGCCCGCGATGACCGGGACGCCCACCAGATCCTCGAGAATGCGGTCGGGTGCAATGGTCGCTGGCGCGACCCCCACCCATAACGGCGACAAACGAACGGCCACTGCCTGCTCGCACTCGATCGGCGCCACCGTCACTTGCTCCTGCAAGCCCGCGCTGCAATTACTGCGGCACGTGCCGTCGATCTGGATCATGCCTTCGAATCCTTCATCCGAAAGCTCGGCGCGGCGCGACACCGATTGCGCCGCCGGTGATCTTCAGCACGTCGCCTGCTCGGGCACCCATGCGCAACAGATCGGCTGGCGTCAGTCGCGCAATGGCGCGGCCGACGTCCTCGACACGTGCCTCGGCAACGCGCAGTGTGATGGTTGCCACGAGAGACTCCGGCTCGTCAGACGCGATGGCCACACGGGCCATGTCATTTCCCAGTTCAGTCAACCTGATTGTCCCCAGACTAATCTGCTCGAGGGCTCACCCTTGGCCCTTGGCAGAGGTAACCGCTACGCTCAATTGTAACGCGATCGCCCCACGAATTGCGAATCGCGAACAGCCACCCCAAGGGCACCCACCCCTGGTCAAAGCTTCTCAAGCACGATCTCTTCGACGTCTTCAATGTGCCGCCGCATAGCATCCTTTGCAGCCCCGGCATCGTGGCGCTTGATCGCAGCCAGAATCCGGCGGTGGCCTGCGAGCGACCTTTCCGGGCGTCCTTTCAACTGCAAAGAGCGTTCACGCGTGTCGCGCAGCAGGTCCATGAGAATGTCGAGCACCTTCAGCACGATACTGTTACCGGATGCCAAGAGCGATGCTGTAGTGGAACTCTGCGTCCTCGGCGATGGCGACTTCTCCATGAGACAGCTTTCCTTCTTGCCGTTGCAGAATCTCTTCCATCTCGGAAATTTCGTCCGGAGAAGCGTGCGTAGCTGCGCGCGCGGCCAACGGTGGTTCGAGCATCTTGCGAAAATCCAGAAGCTCGCTGACCAGTTCCTGCCGGCGCTTTAGCGCATTGGCAAAAGGATTGACCAACGACTCGGCCGACAGTTCGCGAACGATTGTCCCAGCGCCTTGACGCGGTTCAACCAAGCCCATCAGTTCCAGGCTGCGAATCGCGTCCCGAATGGAACTGCGGCTTACTTGAAGCATCTCTGCCAGCTCGCGTTCCGATGGCAGTTTGTCACCGGGCTGCAGTTTCTGCAGAATCAAACGTTCGATCTGCTTGGCGACTTCTTCGTAAACCTTGTTTCTTCGGATAACTTCAAAGTCGGATTTGACCGGTGCTGACATAGATGAGTGGTCCGATAAGTGGACCAAGCGAGAAGCAGTATACCCCCGTTGTCAAGGCCCAGCAAATATTTCTTTCGCGATTATGCCTTTCACTCCACTGGCGTTGACTCTTGACTGCACTTCTTTGTGCGCGGAGGTGTCGCGAGAATAACTCCCATCGGCGGCCCGCAAAACTTTTCCTTGACAGGCCCCATTGTCACATGATAAACGAATCCTTCCCAACTGGTCCGCTTTTCATACAGGGCAGGAACTCAATCGCAGCTCTGGAGATCTTTCGGTTCGTGGCTCGAACGAACAAGGCGGCGCTCGTCCCGCGCGTTCCAAAGCGTTGAGGACAAGCCGTTTTGCAAATCATCCCGGGAGAGGAAACACATGCGCTCGCTAAAAACGTTTTTCGTGCTTCTGGTGGTTTTCATGGCGCCAGCTTCGCTTGTCCATGCTCAAGGCACGGAACCCGCGAGCCAGACTGACGGATCGGCCCCCGTAGCCGCAACCAAGGAAGAAGTCAACCAGCTGCGCAGCGAGGTCGCCGCCCAGCGTAAGACCATCGAGGAACTGAAGGCTTTGGTCGAGAAGTTGGCTGAGGGGAAGGGCAAACGACAAGAGCTCGGCCCAGATTCGGCCCGTGGCTGACGCTGCTTCGGGAGAACTCAATTCGCAGACGGTTAGCGCTGCCGGCGACGGCGCTGTTCGTCTGATGCCCGCGGTTCTCGTGCAGCCCAACCCTGTGGTAGAGGCGGCGCTCGTGGATCAGGCTCAACCTGCTGCGGCTCCGAAAAAAGATGCCCCGGTGACGGCGGGATGGAACGGTGAGCACTTTTTCATCAGGAGTGCGGACGGACAGTTTAGCATCAGCCCCTATGGCTATGTGAACACCGATTACCGCGCTTACAAGGGCGACGGCGCGCCGCCTGACACGTTTCTCGTGCGCCGCGCTCGCTTCGGTTTTCAAGGCAGCTATGGTTCGCACTTCGATTTTGCACTGCTCACGGACGCTGCGTCGACTGCGGGTTCGGTCGTGCGCGACGTGTACCTCAACGTAAGAATCCGGCCTGAATTCCAATTTCAGGCTGGCCAGTTCAAGGTGCCCTTCGCTCAGGAAGCCGGAGTCGGCGCCACCAACCTGGACTTCGTAGAACGCGGGTTTCAGACTATGCTGTACCCGTCGGCGGCCTCCGCGTACCGCAGCCCCGGAGTAGCCATTCATGGCGACATTTCCGGTGGCGTCGTGCAGTACTGGATCGGGGCGTTTAACGGCAAGGGATATGCACTCGCTAACACCACCAATCAACCGGAAGTCATTGCGCGGCTCCGCTTCTATCCGTGGCGCAAGTCCAAGAACGACTGGTTCAAGCAATTTACCTTTGGCGGATCCATTGACCGCGCGCGTTCGCAGGGCCTTACCCATGATCAAAGCTTCAGCGGCGGGCTGCCCGATGCCGCTTATAACTTCTTCCCGCAGTTCGCCATTAACGGACCCATCCAGCGCTACAACGGTGAGTTCACTTACATCAAGAGTCGTTTTGGTCTGCGCGGCGAATACGATCAGCTCAATATGTCGCGCAACAATGTTGGCTCCGAGACGGTGGGAGGGCTGGGCTTCCTGAGCCTTCCGTCGATCATAGCCAAGGCTTATGACGTCAGCGCAACTTACTTGCTGACGGGGGAAAAGCGGCCGGAAAACGGCACTCCCCGCGTCAATCGTCCGATGTTTGGCCCTGACACTCCGGGTGGCAAGGGACGTGGATTGGGAGCCTGGGAAGTTGCTTTCCGAGTCACTGGCATCCACGCCAACGAACCGGGTGCGAATTTGTTGAACTATTACACGCCGGGTTTTGTGCCCACCTATGATTTCCACACCAGGGAGTACACCATGGGGCTCAACTGGTATCCCAATTACTGGGTCAAGTACGTAGTCAATCTCGCCATTGATCAGTTGAAGGATCCGAGCACGATTGGCGCAGTACCGCAGAACTACGTTACCGTTTTGCAGCGCTTACAGTTCAGGTTCTAGAGTTTGCCCGCTTGGGTATCCGTTGTGGATGGACTGGTCAACAAGTTTGGTACCGCCGGGGCTGGTCGCAGGCTGGCCCGGAGGGAAAATCGCAGGAGGGAATTCGATGAGACCGAGGATTCTGCTTACTATTTTTGTCATCGCTCTGTTTGTCACCCTGAGCGGTTGCGGAAGTGTATCTAACTGTCCGATTTGCGGCACCACCAAGAATGGCAGCTACGGCGTCATCGACGTTATCCCCGTGCCGGAGCACAATCCCACCGGTGAACCGGGCGGACCGTTTAACTCCTTCGACATAAGCTGGGTCGACTCGGTCCACCACTTGGACTACGTTTCCGACCGCATCGGCTTGGCCGTCGTCGTTGTCGAATACGACTCAACGACCTCGCGGTAAATACTATTCAAGGCACCAACGCGGTCTCGGACGCCGGCAATGGGGCCAGTGGGTGCGCGACAGATCCAACAACTGGTAACGACATCATTCCCCCCATCATTTCCGTATTTGGCAATTTCACCCGGTTCGGATGTAGAACCGATTTATCCTGGGAGGGAGGGCCCACCTTCCATCTCAGCCAGGGTTTTGGCGCCAACCATCACTTCGGCGGATTCCCCGGCGCGCAGTGCTGTGCCTCCCGCGCCAACGGCGTCAATCCAATGTCCGGCCCGGATGGGCTTGAAGTGAGCGCCGACGGCAAAACGTTGTTCGTCGGAAATGGCAGCGCGTCGGTCGTGGTTTTCGATTTGACGACGATGGACCTGACCACGAATCCGCCCACTCCGCCCACCGTGGTGGCCGCTATACCGACCGGCGTTTCGGCCGATTATGACGGTCCGCTTGGGCATCGCTCCCTGCGTCGCCTCATGGAACGGCGGAGCCGGCGCCGCTGCAGATTGCGGAGATGACCGGTCCGACGAGATGTCATACGACAACGTGCATCATGTTCTTGCGGTCACAATGGTGATCCGGGATTGCCATTGATCACGTTCATCGACATGCAGTATATTGTGGGCGCAACCCCACCGAGGACGTCGGCCGCGGACCCGCTGGGGTTGGGGGATCTGCATTGTCTGCCGCATCGATCCGACGTTAGCTTACGGCCCCTACCCTGCGGCCTCGCAGATCAGCGGTGATCCGAAGGATTATCCGACTTATCCGTCTCAGGCGCTTTCACAAACCTGGGTGATACCGCAGCCCGGCGCTTCGTTCAACCCGCCCCGTTGCATCCTTGGGCAAATCTACTATGACGGCGCGGGAGGAGCGGCGTCCGGAGGACTTGGACTTAGCGCGAGCGTTCCGGTCGACACCGTCGGCGGACACGTTCCCGTGCCCCGATCCGTCCAATCCGGAGATCTTCGGTGGCGTGTCCGGGTCGACTGCCTCGCTGGTCCCTGGCATAGGGACTCTCCCGGCTGGCGGCACCTACACCATCCCCTGCCATCACGGCCCTATCCTCGACCAATCGACTAGGGGCTTTTTGTAGTCAAACCGCCCCCGGTAGTAACTGCGCTGGCGCCATAGCGCCGGCCGGTATGGGAGGGATGGTCTGGAATACCAACACCGGTCACTTGCTGTTGGCGAATGTAAATGCCATTCCGATCACCAGCATCGGAAGTATCGATGAAATCGATCCGAGGCTGACAGATACCAGCTGCGGGGGGGTCTCTTGCGGACCGGTGGTGGTCAATAGCTTCCCGCAGCCGAATTGCATGCCGACCAGCATCGTTCAGGGTCCGGGTAACAACTTCCTCGTAGGCTGCGCGACCACGATGGCGAGGCATTCCCTCCCAACGAGTACGTCATCGACGGAACATACCGGCGCGCATCGTCGCCCCCGAAATCCACGATACGTCGGCGGCGTGGACGAGGTCTGGTACAACCCCGGCGACAACAAGTACTACCTGGCAGCGAGAGACATGCCCAATGGTCCGAAAATGGGTGTCATCGATGCCGGAAGCAACCTCTGGCTGCAAAACGTGACGACCGGCACCAATTCCCACAGCATCGCGGTCGATCCCAGCAATAACCACGCGTTTGTTCCCCTCCAGGCCGGGGGACAATGCACGACGCAGAGCAGCAACGGCTGCGTCGGTGTCTACGCTCAACAGTGAGCCCGAGGCCAGAGGGGTCGAGTGGGCGCGGATCCGTCCGAGGGAGACTTGGGTGCGTTAGCAGGTGAACAGTGAGCGCCGAAGAACGTGATACAGCGGCGAGCAACACATGGTACAGGTTTCGAGCGCCTGCGGGTGAAGTATCGTGGGTGAAGTGACTTATGGGAGACGTTTCGTAGAGCAGTGCTGCAGAGTTGTATTTTGGTCTGTTCGATTCTGATCGCGATGGCGAGCGCAGGCGACCAGCCCACGCCAAAACCCACCGATGTCCCTGCGACCGTGATCGCCCACTTGCCTTTGCCGCAAGCGACCGGAAGTCAAATGTTGCTGCAGAAGGAAAACGGGAAACATTACTTGTACGTTCAACAGGCAGGGAAGCAAGGCTTCATGATCGTGGACGTGACCAAGCCGGAGAAGCCGAGCCTTTTGAAACGGACGGCGGAATCGAATCAGTCGACGGCGGGAAACCTGCAGATCGTTAGCCCCGATGTCGCCATCGCGGAAGCTCCGGAGAAAACGCCGACAACTCTGACCAGCAGCAACCGTCCCACCGAAACCGTTCGCGTGCTCGACTTGAGCGATCCGCGCAATCCGAAGACGCTGGAGACGTTCAACAAAGTTACCAGCCTTCTTCCCGACGGCGGCCACGGCTTGATCTACCTCACCAACAACGAAGGCTTGTGGATTCTTCGCTATGATCGCCCGTCCCCACTGGAGCCAGCCAAGAAAAAGAAGCCCTGTGACTCCGAAACCGAGATCATGGCCATGCCGCCCGACTGCGACTAAGGCCGGTATCTGAATCAAGGCGAACCTCTGCGAAAACCTGCTGCGAGAGACTCAGCGCACCGAGCACTCCTTCTCGATGGTCTTGATCGAGGTGATGGTCAACGTCACCGAGGAGGGAGCGCCCGTCTTTGTCATAGCGTCGGAACTGGTCATCATCGACGGTGACTCCCTCCCGGTTACTTCCACTCGTTGTCCCAGGTACTTGCGGAGCTTTATTTTGCCCGTAGCCTGCAGTTCGTAAGTCATGCCCGGGTCCTGCTTCATCAGTATGTAATCGCCGCTGGATCTGCTGACGCAGCCTTGTACGGTTACCTGTCCTTTGGAATCTTTCGAGTTCTGCTGGCTCGTGTTGCTGGGATTGCTGTTTTGTGCCAGAAGAAAACTGCCCGAAAGCAGCAGAGCGAACCACAACTTTTTCATGGAGATTTCTCCTCTCCTAGAATGGGATGGCAATCTTATTGCACCGGTTGCACTAAATCTGTGGGGCAGAGAGAGCTACTTGACGCGGGTTTCCTGATAGTGCAGTTCCTTCCATTGCCCGGCGCGCTTCACCCAGAGTTCACTGATGTACACCCGCGAGTAGCGTATTTGCGCCTTGGGCGGGAACTGAATGGTGCTTTCGTAGATGACCAGGGCGGCATCGGACCCCAGCGGAATCAGCTTGAACCCCCACAGCGTATAGTTGAAGACATTTTGCTCAGCCAGTTCGTTTACCGATTGAATCTTATTCCGCTCGCCCCGGCCATCGACTTCGACCCCCTGATAGTCGTCCGCTAACAATTCGGCATAGACTTTCTTGTCCTTGTTCTTCAGCGCCTCCCATTCGACTTTGATCTTCGATTCGAACATATCCTTCAGCCCCGAGTCGGCGGAGACGCTGCTGGATGGCCGGCTCTCGCCAGGCTTAGCAGTTTTAGCCGGCACGGTGGGTTCTTGCGCCAGAGTCAGGCAAGCCAGCCCCGCGACACAAAGGAAGACAAAGCAAACCCTCATGATTCCTCCAAAGAGATATGCGCCGAATCTTATCAGGTGCGCGCCAGGTCCGGCGCAACTGAACGGTTTAGTGCTCGTGTTCATGGCGAGAATGTCCGTGAAGGTGAGGATGTGAGTGCACGACGCCGCCGTGGGAATGGCGATGGGCGTGAATGAGGTTTGCCCTCAGAAGCAAGTCAGTGTTTGAGAGAATCTCCGATGGAGTCCCTTCGGCAATTACGGTGCCTGCCTCAAGCACGAAAACGCGATCAGCAATGTCTTCGACAATCTCCAACTGATGAGTAGCTGTGATCACGGTCCTCGCCGTGCCTTTCCACTGTTGAATTAGGTCTACCACCTGGCTCTGGCTCTTCGGATCGAGGGTCGCCGTTGGCTCATCGAGCAGCAGGACTTCTGGGTCGAGGACTAGGACGGAAGCCAAGGCGACCCGTTTTTTCTCGCCTCCCGAGAGGCGGTAGGGCGGGCGGTCCCTCAGGTGCGAAATTGACATGAATTCGAGCGTCTCATCCACTCGCCGGATCACGTCTTCCTTGCTCCATTGCATCTGCAAAGGACCGTAGGCGATCTCGTCGAATACAGTGGGATTGAACAATTGGACATCCGGATTCGGAAAGACCAGGGCGACGCGCCGGCGAAAATTCAGAGAGAATTCCTCTTGCTGAAGGTGCTTTTCGGTGAGCGCGTTCCCCTTGAATGTGACAGTACCCGCCGAAGGAAAATAGAGCGCATCCAAAATTCGCAACAGCGTGGACTTGCCGGAGCCATTGGCGCCAAGCAGCGCAACCCGATCACCTTCTTCGATGTGGAGAGTAAGTCCACGGATCGCCGGGATCGCTTCGTAAGAGAAGCTAATGTTTTGCACTTCGAAAGTTGACGCCAATTCTTGCTTACCTCCCCATCCACACAGCTAAGCAGCCAGTAAAGAGGAAGGCAGTCAGGCCGACGTAATCGCGCGGTTTCAGGCGGAAGTCAGTCAAGAGACGAACCTCTCCCCGAAAGCCCCGGGACAACATGGCCAGGTACACTTCTTGGCTGAGTTCGATGCTCTTGCTCAGTAGCACTCCGGCGGTTCGAGCCGTTGTTTTGCGCCGCTCAGAACCGCTCAGGACACCGACGGTACGGCTCTTCCTCGACTCGAACATCTGGTTGGCCGTTTCGATCAGCAAGAACACGTAGCGGTGTGTCATGGCCAGCATGGTGACGATCTCGGCAGGAAGGTGCAGCGAACGGAGGGCCTTCAAGATGTGAGTCCATGCGGTCGAAAGCACCAGTACTGTGGTCAGTGTAGCCGCTGTTTCCACCCGTAGGACTAGCAACACCGCCGTGCGCAGCCCTTGGACGGAGATGGAAAGGTGCAGTGCCGGCGCAGTGAACAGTGGCTCTCCGGGAGTAATAAATAAGGCGGGCAGTGCGATCACGCCCGTGAAGCCTAGAACCACAAGCCAGACTCGTTTAGCGAGTGATGCAAGGCTCACTCTGGAAGCGACCGCGATTGCAATTGCGACGAGCAAAATGGCTGCGATGGCCTCAAGCTGTCGACAGATAATCACCGAAATAACCAGAGCGAGGATTCCGATGACCCGGACGCGAGGATCAAGTTGCTGCATCAGTCCCGGTTGGGTTGCGGCATGTTCCGATTGGAGGGCCTTCGACACCGCTCGGGTAAAGCCTTGAACCGTCGATTCGAGGAAAGAATATCGTCTCATGACCGCAGGCTCCCCCCTTGCCATTTTCTGCCAACCGCTCTCGCGAGTAGCGAAGCCAAGACAAGGAAGCCCACACCAAACATTGCCGAGAGTAAATACCCAAACACCGGACTTCTGATAAACCTTGGCGCATAGCCGGGGAACGGCGCCGTCCACAGGTTCGACAGCTTTTCGATCCCGACGGGAACGGAAGACGGAGGCGCATGGTTCCCCGATGCGGCTGCGATCTGTTCTCGCGTTTGAGGATTCATCAAGTCAGCAGAAGACCATTCACCCCAGGCCGTGCCTGCTGCTAAGATGCCGAGAGGCGTCAACAACATGAGAAGCGCCACCGCCCACCATAGTCGTCCTTGTGAACGTTCAGGGCTCGCGCCAGGGATGATGGTACCTGGCGTCTGGGCCAAACCGCTTACTCCTCGAAGCAGACCCAAATCAGCTCGCTGGAGATAGGACACCATACCTGCCGATATCACCGCTTCAGCCAGTCCTGCAAACGTCAGATGTCCGATCATCATTGCTGGAATGGCCACATGCAACGGATATGGAGCGTAGAGCGGCGTGCCGCTGGCGTCATGAAAAAGCATGGGCTGAAGACCGAGCTCAACGGCCGTAACCAAGGCTGCAGCGTTGATGGCAACATAACCGGCAACTGCTGCCGCGAATACTCTCTGGCGAGAATTTAGTTTCGAGTTCGCCGCGACCATTCGGTATACACCGTAGGCTGTGAAAGATCCAACGATCGCCATGTTGAAGCAATTCGCTCCCAGCGTGGTGATGCCTCCGTCGCCGAAGAACAACGCTTGGATGGCGAGAGCGATTGAAATGGCAAGAATTGAACCCCAGGGACCGAGCACGATGGCGGCGACGCCAACGCCAATAGCATGGCCGGTTGTTCCGCCCGGCAGTGGCACATTGAACATCATTACAACAAAAGAGAATGCTGCGAACACCGAGATCAGCGGGATTGCGCGCGTGGCAAGAAGCTGCTTGATGCGCTTCAGGGCTGCATACCAGCCCGAAGCTGCGAATAGATAGAGGGTCGCACAGGTCGACGGGCTGAGGTAACCATCAGGAATGTGCATGATCTCGTCAATTTCTACCGGGTTTTCCTCCTCCAACGCAAGGTGATTCCACCCAGCCAGATCACCTGATCTGTTGACGCGAATCACGGTAGTGTCTATTGGTTTAGTAGACCATACCCAGGCAACCAGGATGGAAGCCGTGCTCCCACAGAACGAGTTGGGCAAATCGGAAGCTCCGATCAAATGCCCGGCATCCTGCGACAAAAGCCGCCGCTGTATGCGTGACTTTGGCTGCGTTGCAGCGGTTCTCCCCGGTGAGCAGAGCCTAAAGCCCGCGACTCTGCCTGTGCTAGTTAGATGTCGGTCCTCTGCTCAGCATGCCGGACGAGAAACCAGCACGGAGGATCGCCGGAGTGTGGGAAAAGGCTGTACACGCAGGTCTTTTTCACCGGTGGATCAAAAATAATCTCGGCCTTCCCGTCTTTGTGCGCCACTTCGTAATAGTGTTCGACGGTTACGCTGCCAAAGGGCTGACGCTTCGTTGCCAGACGATATCGAAACACGCAATAGTCCGCACCATAGGCGATTCCCAGCAGGCCCACTCCAGCCACTAACAATCTCAGAGCGATTCGCCGGAGCCAGGGGCCGGTTTTGTTGGCGGATTTGTCGCCTTCGACTGCGGTCACGGCCTGGATTATACGCGGCGGCGAACCGGCCCGGGGACCGGAGCGTTGACAATTCTTCACAAAAAACTCGCCCCCGCTTTGCTCTTCGACACGTCAAAATGGTAGGGAAAGAAATGATAAGATGCACCAGAAGGGCCGGGGGAGAACTGTACCTGCACCTGCATCGTTCCTCGGAATGTGTGTTTCAGCTTCGCCATAGAGGGTGCGCGGCTTCAGCTTCCTTCTGCGGGCTTTCCCTCGTCGTATTTGAGGAGTGCAAGTGACGGAACCAGTAAGAGACGCAGGTGTTTCGAAGAAATCCGAGCAGGACCCAACCGAGAATTCAACCACTCATAAGAGCCGCTGGTGGATCTGGCTGATCGTTGTGGTTGTGATCCTTGTAATCGTGGCGATCTGGGAACGGCGCGGGGTTCCTCCGACGCGAAAGCCAGCGGTGACTCGGCCGCCCGGCCCGTTTTGGTATCTACGGCGACGGCGCACCAAGGCGACATCGGGATTTACTTGAACGCATTGGGCACGGTGACGCCCGTTTATACGGTAACACGTGACCAGCCGGGTGCAAGGCGAGATTACGCAGGTCTACTATCGCGAAGGGCAAATGGTTCGAAAGGGCGACCCGCTCATCGAAATCGATCCGCGCCCTTATCAGGCGGCATTGACGCAAGTCGAGGGACAACTGGCGCACGATCAGGCGGTTTTGAGGGAAGCCAAGATCGATTTGGAACGCTACAAGCAAGCCTTGGATCGCAACGCCATCGCCAAGCAGCAATTTGACGATCAAGAGCAGGTCGTGCTGCAAGATGAAGGCACGGTGAAAAATGACGAGGGCCAGTTGGCGAATGCCAAGGTCAATCTGGTATACACGCATATCACCTCGCCTATCGCCGGGCGCGTGGGACTGCGGTTGGTCGATCCCGGAAATATCGTGCAGGCCAATAGCACCACTGTCCTGGTGGTGATCACGCAACTCCAGCCCATCACGGTTATCTTCAGCATCGCTGAAGATCATCTCTCCCAGATTCAACAGCAATTGCTCAAGGGAAAGAAACTGACGGTGGATGCTTTTGACCGTGAAGGAAGCAAGAAACTGGCATCCGGCACACTGCTGACTCTCGATAATGTCATCGACCCAACCACGGGAACCTTGAAACTCAAAGCCATCTTTGACAACAAAGACAACGCTCTTTTCGCGAGCCAATTCGTGAACGTCAAACTGCTCGTCGACACGCAACACAATGTGACTTTGATTCCTACTCCGGCGATTCAGCGCAACGCCCAAGGCGCTTATGTCTACGCGATTAAGAGCGACCAAACCGCCTCCATGCGGACGATTACACCCGGCACTACGGATGGGTCGGTGACCGCCGTGCAGGGAGTTGAACCGCAGGAGGTGGTTGCTGTGAATGGATTCGACAAGCTTCTTGATGGCGCGAAAGTTACCATTCGCACGCCTGCGAAAGGCAGCGGTGGAGCCTCCGGCCAGCAGCCCCAAACGGCCAGAATAACGACAACCAACCCGCTCCATCCGGAACCCGCACTGGAGGCGCGTCTGGAAGCAAAAACGGAGCCTCGTCGCAGTGAGTCCCTCTCGTCCATTTATCTTACGACCGGTGGCGACGTCGCTATTGATGGCGGCCATCTTACTCGCTGGCTTCGTCGCCTATCTCCAACTGCCCGTTTCCGCGCTGCCGGAGGTCGACTACCCTACCATTCAGGTGGTTACGTTTTATCCCGGCGCTAGTCCCGACGTGATGGCCTCGGCTGTAACCGCTCCTCTGGAGCGGCAGTTCGGTCAGGTCCCGGGCCTCAATCAGATGACTTCCACGAGTTCCGACGGGAGTTCCATCATTGTTTTGCAGTTCTCACTCGACCTGAACATCGACGTGGCGGAACAGGAAGTACAAGCTGCCATCAACGCAGCCCAAACCTATCTGCCTTCCGATCTGCCGGTCCCGCCGATCTATAGCAAAACGAATCCGGCGGACACGCCGATTCTCACCCTGGCGCTTTCTTCCAAATCGATTCCCCTATCGGAGGTTGAAGATCTCGCCGACACTCGCTTCGCGCAAAAAATCTCTCAACTCCCCGGCGTGGGACTGGTCAGCATCAGTGGCGGCCAAAAGCCGGCCGTGCGCGTGCGAGTAAATCCGACCGCGCTGTCCTCGTACGGCATCAACCTCGAGGATGTGCGCACGGCCCTGCAGCAAACCAGCCTCGACCAGGCGAAGGGCAACTTCGACGGCCCGCAACAGGATTACCAGATTCAATCGAACGACCAGCTGCTCAGCGCCTCCGATTTCGCGCAAGTCATCATTGCCTACCACAACGGGTCGCCCGTAAAACTCTCCGACGTGGCTACGGTCGAAAATGACGTGGAAAACAATCGCCAAGCGGCGTGGATGAACGAAACTCCCGCGGTCATCGTCAACATTCAACGCCAGCCCGGCGCGAACATCATTCAGGTGGTCGACCGCATTAAGAAACTGCTTCCCCTGCTCAAGAGCAATCTCCCCGCCGCCGTTCAAGTGGATGAACTAACGGACCGCACCACTACCATCAGGGCTTCCGTCAAGGACGTCGAGTTTGAACTCATGCTCACCGTGGCGCTGGTCGTCATGGTCATTTTTCTGTTCTTGCGCAATCTTTCCGCTACCATCATCCCTAGCGTTGCCGTCCCGCTCTCCATCGTGGGCACGTTCGGCGTGATGTATCTCGCCGGCTTCAGCTTAAACAACCTCACGCTGATGGCCCTTACGATTTCCACTGGCTTCGTCGTCGATGACGCCATCGTCATGATCGAGAACATCATCCGCTTCATCGAAGAGGGAGATCCGCCGCTCGAAGCGGCCCTCAAAGGCTCGGAGCAGATCGGTTTCACCATCGTATCGCTCACCATCTCCCTGATTGCCGTATTGATTCCGCTGCTCTTCATGGGCGACATCGTCGGCCGGCTTTTCCGCGAGTTCGCCATCACTTTGAGCGTGACCATCCTCGTCTCGGCGGTGGTTTCGCTGACGCTAACGCCCATGATGTGTTCGCGCCTGTTGAAAAGTACGCACGGGCGAAAGCAGACCCGTTTCTACGTGGCTTCAGAGCGCGCCTTCGAAAGCATCATTGCCTTCTACGGGAAAACCCTACAGTGGGTATTGAAACGCCAAACCGCGACTCTTCTTGTGGCCGCTGGCACACTGGTGCTCACGATCGTTCTCTACATCATCGTCCCGAAGGGTTTCTTCCCGGTTCAAGACACAGGAATCATTCAGGGCATTTCGGAAGCAGGGCAGTCCATCTCCTTCCCCGCCATGGCGGAAAAGCAGCAGCAACTCACTCATTTGCTCTTGCAGGATCCTGCGGTTGAGAGTCTTTCTTCTTTCATCGGCGTCGACGGCACCAACACAACATTGAACAGCGGGCGTATCCAAATCAATTTGAAGCCACTGGAAGAGCGCAAAATCAGCGCCTCGGATGTCATCCGGCGGCTCCAGCCAAATCTGGAAAAAATCGATGGCATCACGCTGTACATGCAACCGGTGCAGGACCTCACCGTCGAAGATCGCGTGAGCCGCACGCAATATCAGTACACCCTCGAAGATCCCGATCAGCGCGAATTGAGTTTCTGGACGGCCAAGCTCATGGCCAAACTGCAAGCGATTCCGGAGCTTCGCGACCTGGCCACCGACCAGCAAACTTCTGGCCTCGCCGCCTCGCTCGTCATCGACCGCGTCACCGCGTCCCGCATGGGCATCACGCCGCAGGCGATCGACCAAATGCTCTACGATGCTTATGGGCAGCGGCAAATTTCCACCCTGTACACGCAGTTGAACCAGTACCACATCGTGCTTGAAACTCAACCCGAATTTCGGCAGAATCCCTCGAAATTACAGGACATCTACGTTCGTTCCGCTTTGGCTCCTACGGCACTCACTACCGGTTCTTCCAGCACCCAGACGATTACCGCGACCACGGCTTCCGGCAATTCTGCCTCCACCGCTGCGCCGAGCCCTACCGCTTCTCCGAACACCTCTGCCAGTTCGGGTTCTGCCAATCCTGGCGCGGTAACGACGGTGAATGGCGCTGCCATTCCCCTCAGCGCCATCACTCGGTTCGAAATGAAGAGCAGCCCCCTGTCCGTCAATCACCAGGGACAATTTCCCGTCGTCACCATCTCTTTCAACCTGGCGCCCAATGCGTCGCTGGGCGAAGCCACCAAGGCGTTCGAAAAGGCCCAGCGGGAAATTGGTATGCCGCTCAGCATACAAGGGGCCTTTCAGGGCACCGCCGCTTCGTTTCAAGCTTCCTTGTCGAACGAGCCGCTATTGATTCTCGCCGCCCTGGTCACGGTTTATATCGTGCTCGGGGTGCTCTACGAGAGCTATATCCACCCCATCACAATTCTGTCGACTCTGCCCTCTGCCGGGGTGGGCGCGATTCTGGCCTTGTTGCTTTGCGGCCAGGAACTCAGCGTCGTTGCGCTCATCGGAATCATCCTTCTGATCGGGATCGTCAAAAAGAACGGAATCATGATGATCGACTTCGCTTTGGAGGCGGAGCGCAAAGAGCAGAAGAGACCGGAAGACGCTATTTATGAAGCGTGCCTCTTGCGTTTCCGTCCCATCATGATGACCACCATGGCCGCGTTGCTGGCCGGCTTGCCACTCGCCCTCGGCACCGGAATTGGTTCGGAACTCCGTCGTCCCTTGGGCATCTCCATGGTGGGCGGCTTGCTCTTGAGTCAGGTTCTTACGCTCTACACGACTCCGGTCATTTACATCTTCTTCGACCGGCTCGCGCATCGTTATTCTTCGCGCCGCGCGCCGGACGCCGGACCTGAGGCTGTCCCAGCGGATTAATGCGGTTTGATACTTTTTGATACTTAATGAGTCTCTCTTCTCCATTTATTCGGCGGCCCGTCGCCACCACCCTCCTGACGGCGGCCATCGCGCTGGCGGGCGCCGTGGCCTTTCGGGAGTTGCCCGTCTCGGCGCTTCCGCAGATCGATTTCCCCACGATTTCGATTGGCGCCAGTTTGCCGGGAGCCAGTCCAGAGATCATGGCCTCCTCGGTCGCTACTCCCTTGGAGCGCCAGTTCGGGAGAATTGCCGGCATCACGGAGATGACGTCGTCCAGTTTTCTCGGCACCACCAGCGTCACGCTTCAGTTTGATTTGAACCGCAACATTGATGGAGCCGCTCGCGACGTCCAAGCCGCGATCAATGCCGCGCGCAGTTACTTGCCCAAGAATCTCCCCAGCAATCCCACTTATCGCAAAGTCAACCCGGCGGATGCTCCGATCATGATTGTGGCGCTAACGTCAAATGTGTACGACCGCGGCAAGCTGTACGACGCGGCCTCCACCATCATGCAGCAGCGTCTTTCTCAGATTCGGGGCGTCGGGCAAGTGAGTGTGGGCGGTAGTTCGCTGCCGGGAGTGCGCGTGGACGTGAATCCGACCCAACTCAACAACTATGGTCTCGGCTTGCAAGACGTTTCATCGATGCTGAGCCGGCAGAATGCCAACAGCCCCAAAGGCCAATTCACAGATCGCACAGTCACCGCCGACATCATGACCAACGACCAACTTCTGAAAGCGGTGGACTACATGCCGCTGGTGGTCGGCTACCACAATGGCGCCGCCGTCAAGTTGTCCGATGTCGCGAACGTCCAGGACTCCACGGAAAACATACGCGCGGCCGGCTTCGTCAACGGCAAGCCCTCCGTCCTCATCATCATTTTCCGCCAGCCCGGCGCCAACATCATCGAGACCGTGGACCGCATCCGTGCCGCGCTTCCGTCCCTAAAGGCCTCGATCCCTTCCGCCATTGACACGGAGGTTGTGCTCGACCGCACCCTCACCATTCGTGCTTCCGTTCGCGACGTCGAGCGCACCCTAATGATCTCGATTTCCCTGGTCATTTTGGTGGTCTTCGTCTTCCTCCGAAACGTCCGCGCCACCTTGATTCCAAGCGTGGCCGTTCCCGTCTCCCTGATCGGCACGTTTGGCGTGATGTACCTTTGTCACTACAGCATCGACAATCTCTCGCTCATGGCCCTCACGATTTCTACGGGCTTTGTGGTGGACGATGCGATCGTGGTCATCGAAAATATCACACGCTATCTCGAGCAGGGCATGCCGCCTATGCAAGCGGCGCTCAAGGGCGCCAGCGAAATAGGATTTACGGTCCTGTCCATCAGTATCTCTCTGGTCGCTGTTTTCATTCCCATTCTGATGATGGGCGGCATCGTTGGCCGGCTGTTCCGCGAGTTCGCCGTGACCTTATCGGTTGCCATCCTGGTATCGCTGGCCATTTCTCTAACGACGACACCGATGATGTGTTCTCGCCTGCTGAAGAATCTTCGGGATGAGAAGCACGGCATAGCGTTCCGCGCCAGCGAGCGCGCATTCAATTCAGTGCTGGGTGCCTACGAGCGCAGCTTGGGTTGGGTTCTGGAACACTCCGCCCTGACGCTCATCGTTCTTGGCATCACCATCGCGTTCAACTTCTACCTTTTTGCGATCGTCCCCAAAGGATTCTTTCCCCAGCAGGATAACGGCACGGTCTTCGGCGGCATCCAGGGCTCCCAGGACATTTCCTTCCAGGCCATGCAAAAGGCTACGGCGCGCATCGTCGATGTCGTCAAAGCCGACCCAGCCGTGGCCAACGCCATGGCGTTCACCGGCGGCAGGGGCCCCACCAATGGCGGCTTCATCTTCCTGGGTTTGAAACCTCTTGCAGAACGCAACGCGAACGCCAGCCAGGTAATTGACCGTCTGCGTCCTAAACTCCTTTCTGTCGCCGGGTGCAAACACCTTTATGCAAGCCGGACAGGACCTCCGCATCGGCGGACGGATGAGCAGCGCCCAATATCAGTACACAATTCAGAGCGACAATTTACAGGATCTGGTGCAGTGGGGCCCGGTACTGCTGCAGCAGATGCGAAAATTGCCGCTGCTTACCGACGTCAATACCGACCAGCAGAACAGCGGTCTTCAGGCCATGCTTACCTATGACCGTGACACCGCCTCGCGCCTCGGCATTACCCCGCAGATGATCGACAACTCTCTCTACGAAGCCTTCGGCCAAGCCCAGGTTTCCACCATGTATACCGCCATCAACCAATACCACGTCGTGCTGGAAGTCGAACCGAAGTACTGGCAGTCGCCGGTGAATTTGAACGACGTGTATATCCGGGCTGCGCAAGGGAAAATCGTGCCGCTCAGCGCCATCGCCCATTACGAGCCGTCCACGGCTCCGCTGGCGGTGAATCACCAGGGTCAGTATCCCTCGGTCACCATTTCCTTCAACCTTACCCCGGGGGTGGCTCTCAGCGACGCTTCCCGAGCCATCCTCACCCTGGAACAGAAAATCGGCATGCCCAGTACCATTACCGGCATGTTCTCCGGCACGCTTCAGGCCTTTCAGTCTTCCTTGGCGACGGAGCCTTTTCTCATTATCACCGCTCTCATGGCCGTCTATATCGTCCTGGGCATTCTCTACGAGAGTTACATCCATCCCCTCACGATTATTTCCACCCTTCCCTCCGCGGGAGTCGGCGCCGTCCTTGCGCTCATGATCTTTCACAAGGACCTTAGCATTATCGCCTTGATCGGCGTTATTCTGTTGATCGGTATCGTCAAGAAGAACGCCATTCTGATGATCGACTTTGCGCTGGCCGCCGAACGCATCGAGGGCAAAAGCCCTCGGGATGCCATTTTTCAGGCTTGCATCCTGCGCTTTCGTCCCATTCTAATGACCACCATGGCCGCCCTCTTTGGCGCTTTGCCGTTGGCTCTCGGCCGAGGCACGGGTTCGGAACTCCGCAATCCTCTCGGCATCACCATTATCGGCGGCCTGATTCTGAGCCAGATGCTCACGCTCTACACCACGCCGGTCGTTTATCTCTCGCTCGACCGCTTGCGAGTCAAATGGCTGCGCGCTCACGGCAAGCAATCGAAGGGCAAAGGCATATCGAGTCCTTCGGATGACGCAAGTGCATTGTATGCGCGCCTTTAGGCGCTGGATTTTGATCGTTCCCGGTTATGAACTCAGAAACGGCCGAAGCCGACATGGCCACAGCAAGGAGTCCGAGACACCGATGAAGGCAACGAACAAAATGCGCGCTGCGACCGCGCTTCTCTGCAGCGCGGTCCTCCTCCTCTTACCAGGCTGCGTTGTCGGTCCGAAATACCATCGGCCCTCGGTCGACGCACCGGGGACGTTCAAAGAGGTTACACCCGAGGATCTCAAGAAGATGGACGGCTGGAAAGTCGCACAACCTCAGGACAGCGCTCTGCATGGCAAGTGGTGGGAGATTTTCGGCGATCCCCAACTGAACGCGCTCGAAGAGCAAGTCAGTATTTCCAATCAGAACGTCGCCTCCGCCTTCGCCAACTTCATGGCGGCGCGTGCCATGGTGCGGGAGGCTCGCGCGCAATATTTCCCGACTCTTACCGTCGGGCGCCAGCGCCACTCGGCAGCGCACCGCCGTCGCAGCACAATCAATGGCCAGACCACCGGGACGACCTTCAACCAATTCTCTCTGCCCTTCGACGCCTCCTGGACGCCCGACTTGTTTGGCCGCGTGCGCAACACGGTTCGCGCCGATGTCGCGAACGCGCAAGCCAGCGCTGCCGACCTCGAGAACACCCGCCTGACCGCTCAAGCGGAACTGGCGGTCGATTATTTCCAACTCCGCGGACAGGATGCTCTCAAACAACTGCTGGATGCGACCGTGGTGGCTTATGCGGAGTCCCTGAAACTGACCAAGGCTTTGTATGAAACCGGCATCGACTCCGACGAAGCCGTCGCGCAAGCCGAAACTCAACTGGAAGCCACCCAGGCGCTAGACACCAATCTTGGCATTTTGCGGGCTCAGTACGAGCATGCGATTGCGCTCCTGGTCGGTAAACCTGCCTCTGCCTTCTCGATCGCGATCGAGCCCTTGAAAACTCCCCCGCCAGCCATTCCATTTGGCGTTCCGTCGCAACTTCTGGAGCGCCGCCCAGACGTTGCCGCGAACGAGCGCCTGATGGCTCAGGCCAATGCGCAAATCGGCGTCGCCAGAGCCGCCTATTTCCCAACCGTGACGCTTAGCGCTTCCGCCGGGTTTCAAAGCCCGCCAAGCCTCCAGTTGGCTTACCTGGCCCAGCCGTGTCTGGTCCGTCGGTTCGGCCATTTCCGAGACGATTTACGATGGCGGTCTGCGTCGTGCCACCGTCGAACAATATCGCGCGCAATATGATCAGACGGTCGCCAACTATCGCAACACGGTCCTGACCGCGTTTCA
Organism: uncultured Acidobacteriaceae bacterium; assembly: GCA_963725245.1. Classification (GTDB taxonomy): domain Bacteria; phylum Acidobacteriota; class Terriglobia; order Terriglobales; family Acidobacteriaceae; genus Acidiflorens. Next base: position 163,219 of record CAVRYC010000030.1, read on the forward strand.
ACAAGTCGAGGATAATCTTTCCGGCCTGCGCATTCTTTCCCAGGAAATTCAGGAACAAGACGTCGCGATCCAGTCCGCCCAGCGCAGCCTGAAGCTGGCCACCGACCGCTACCGCCTCGGCATCGACCCCTACCTCAACGTCATTACGGCCGAGACCACACTCTTTAGCAATCAGCAGACAGCCGTGAACCTGCGGATCCAGCAAATCGTGGACAGCGTGCAATTGGTTGAGGCACTCGGCGGAGGCTGGGACGCCTCGACGCTTCCTACTCCGCAGCAGATCATTTCGCGACAGGCCCAGTTCTCAGCGACTACTGCGGCCGAACCCCCGCAGAACCCGCCACCAGCCTCATCGACTCCCTGATCGGTCCGGGCCTTTACAGGGCAATGGAGTGAAAACAGTTCCTGGCGCGTGAGGATTGAACAGAAGAGGCATGCGGAAGCGGGGCCGGAAATCATGAGAGTCGCGAAGGTGCTGGAGGACGAGTCGGCGGCGCAGCAGTTGGAGCAGGCGGGCGCTAGGCGGACGGCGTGGTCAGGATCAAGATCATGAAGCGGCCGGTTGTCCCTTGCGAGTTGGAAACCGCTGGAGTCGTCAAGGGCATCGCTTTCGTTCTCAAGTAATCGTCTACACTCGCGGCTGCTTTTCGGCCTTCGGCAATCGCCCACACCACCAACGACTGGCCCCGCCGCATATCGCCCGCCGCGAAAACTCCGGGCAGCGACGACATGTTGTTCTGGTCCGTGGCCACGTTGCCGCGCGGATCGAGTTGCACTCCCAAGCGGTCGATCATTCCATTCCGAACCGGTCCCACAAAGCCCATCGCGATCAGCACGAGATCCGCTTCCATCGTGAATTCAGTGCCGGGAATTGGCTCGAACCTCGGCGGCGGCCCAACCCGCACGGCGTGCAGTTGCTGAACGTGACCCGAATCGGAGCCGGTGAATTTTGTGGTGGCGATGCTCCAGTCGCGCACGCCGCCTTCTTCGTGTGCGCCTTCGCTGCGCAGTTGCATCGGCCAGAGCGGCCAGGGCGTGAGGGGCGAGCGCTCGTCCGGAGGCTTCGGCATGATTTCGAACTGGTGCACGGAGAGAGGCTTTTGCCGATGGCAGGTTCCGAGGCAATCGGCGCCGGTATCGCCGCCTCCGACGATGACCACGCGCTTGCCCGTCGCCAAAATCTCCGTTTCCGGCTCGATCGTGTCGCCGAGACAGCGCCGGTTCTGCTGCGGCAGAAACTCCATCGCGAAATGGATTCCCTTCAGCTCGCGTCCCGGGACGTTCAGATCGCGCGGTTGCTCGGCTCCGCCGGCGAGCACAGTCGCGTCGAACTCGCTGAGCAGATCCTCGACCGCGACATTCTTGCCCACCTCCGCGCCGGTAACGAATTTCACGCCCTCAGCGGACATCTGCTCCAGGCGGCGATCGATGACGTGCTTCTCCATCTTGAATTCGGGGATGCCATAGCGCAGTAACCCACCGATGCGGTCCGATTTTTCGTAGACCACTACGGTGTGTCCCGCGCGGCACAACTGTTGGGCCGCGGCCAATCCAGCGGGCCCTGAACCCACGATCGCGACTTTTTTCCCGGTGCGAACTTTTGGCGGCTCGGGCCGGATCCAGCCTTCGCGAAATCCGCGCTCCACGATATTTTTCTCGATTTGCTTGATCGTGACCGCAGGCTGATTGATGCCCAGCACACAAGACGCTTCGCACGGCGCTGGACAAATCCGGCCGGTGAATTCCGGGAAATTATTGGTCGCGTGCAGTTGGCGAACCGCCTCTTTCCAACGGCCGTGATAAACCATATCGTTCCAATCGGGAATCAGGTTGTTGACCGGGCATCCCGTCTGGCAAAAAGGCACGCCACAGTCCATGCAGCGCGCACCCTGAGTGCGAAGCTTCCGCTCGGGAAAATCGAGATAGATTTCGAACCAATCGTTAACGCGCTGAGAAACCGGACGTCGCGGGGCAAGTTCGCGCTCGTATTCCAGGAATCCCGTGTCCTTACCCATGTTGCACCTGCTCGGCCGGGGCCGGCACGGCCGGCGGCGGACTCGGGATATAAGGCTGCCGTCTGCGGCTCACTCCGAGCACTCGCTTGTGCTCATGGGGAAAGACTTTGATAAACCGGGATAGCGCCTCAGACCAGTTGTCGAGAAGCCAAGCCGCACGCGGGCTGCCGGTCAGCGCCAGATGCCGCGTCACAAGATCTTTGACGAGCTTGGTCTCGACGAGCTGGGCTTCGGCGAACTGGGCATCCTGCGCATCGAGAACTGGCTCAAGGTCAACCGAGCCCAGATTGCAGCGCTTTTCGGTAAAGTCTCCACTCTCGTCGAAAACGTAGGCGACGCCGCCATTCATGCCGGCGGCAAAATTTCTCCCGCAGGCCCCGAGCACCAGGACCAGCCCCTTCGTCATGTATTCGCAGCCGTGGTCGCCGACTCCCTCGACTACCGCGGTCGCTCCGGAGTTGCGAACCGCAAACCGCTCGCCTGCGACCCCGTTGAAAAACGCTTCGCCGCTGGTGGCGCCGTAGAGCGCGACGTTGCCAATCAGGATGTTTTTTTCGGGGGCGAAACTCGACCGTCGCGGCGGATACACCACCAATCGTCCGCCGGACAGGCCCTTGCCTACGTAATCGTTGGCCTCGCCTTCGAGCGTGAGGGTGACTCCCTTGGCCAGGAACGCGCCCATACTTTGCCCCGCCGATCCATCGAGGTGAATCCGGATCGTATCGTCGGGTAGGCCGGCGGAGCCGTGGCGGCGGGCAATCTCTCCGCTCAGCATGGTTCCCACGGAGCGATGAACATTGCGCACCGGCAGTTTGATCACAACCGGTGCAAGAGTTTCGAGCGCAGCCTGCGATTGGGCCAAGAAGCCTGTGATCGAGCGCCTGCTCCAAGCCATGGTCCTGCGCCTGCACGCACCGGCGTGCCACGCGCGCCGGCATGGACGGATCATGGAGAATGGCCGACAAATCCAGGCCTCGCCCCTTCCAGTGATTCACGGCCGGCTGCACGTCGAGCATGTCAACCCGCCCGATCATCTCGTCCATGCGCCGGAAGCCCAGTTCGGCCATGTACTGCCGCACCTGCTCCGCCAGAAAGAAGAAGAAGTTGATGACGTGCTCGGGCTGCCCTTGAAAGCGCTTGCGCAGCACGGGATCCTGCGTGGCGATGCCCACGGAGCAAGTATTGAGATGGCACTTGCGCATCATGACGCAGCCCATCGCAATCAGCGGCGTGGTGGCGAAACCGAATTCTTCGGCGCCGAGCAGCGCCGCGATCACGACATCGCGGCCGGTCTGCAGCTTGCCGTCCGTCTGCACGCGGATTCGGCTGCGCAGATCGTTCAACAAAAGCACCTGCTGCGTCTCCGCTAAACCAAGCTCCCAGGGAATGCCGGCGTGCTTAATGGAACTCAGCGGTGAAGCTCCCGTACCTCCGCTGTCGCCGCTGATCAGGACAACATCCGCGTGTGCCTTGGCCACGCCCGCCGCCACCGTGCCCACTCCGACTTCCGCCACCAACTTCACCGCGATGCGGGCTTGCGGATTCACATTCTTCAGGTCGTAGATCAGCTGCGCGAGATCTTCGATGGAATAGATGTCGTGGTGAGGCGGCGGCGAAATCAAACCCACGCCGGGGATGGAATGTCGAATGCGCGCAATGACTTCATCGACTTTGTGCCCGGGAAGTTGCCCGCCTTCACCGGGTTTTGCGCCCTGCGCCATCTTGATCTGTAACTCGTCCGCGTTGACCAGGTAGTTCGCAGTAACTCCAAAGCGCGCCGACGCGACCTGCTTCACGGCGCTGCGCCGCAGGTCTCCGTTCGCATCCGGTTTGAAGCGTTCTTCGTCTTCGCCGCCTTCGCCGGTATTGGACTTCCCCCCGATGCGGTTCATGGCGATGGCCAGAGTCTCGTGCGCTTCTTTGCTGATCGAGCCGAATGACATGGCTCCCGTGGTGAAGCGCTTCACGATCTCTTTGGCGGGCTCGACTTCTTCGATCGGAACTGGCTTGGCGCTCTTTTTCAACTTCATCAAACTGCGCAGCGTAGCCAGGTTGCTGCTTTGGTTGTCGATGAGGTCGGTGTATTCCTGAAAGGTCTCGAAGCTATCCTGCCGCACTGCCTGCTGCAGTTTGCTGATGGTCAGCGGGTTCAGCAGATGATACTCGCCGTTGACTCGCTGGTGGTAAGTTCCTCCGACCGCGAGTTCCGTCTCGGACTCAGTCAGGGGACGGAACGCGTGCTCGTGCTTCAATTGCGCTTCGCGGGCGAGCACTTCGAGGCCGATGCCTTCTAAACGCGACGACGTACCTGTGAAGTACGAATCCACCAGTTCCTTGTTCAGCCCGATGGCTTCGAAAACCTGCGCTCCCTGGTAGCTCTGCAAGGTCGAGATACCCATCTTGGCAAAGGTCTTCAGTAAACCCTTATTCACCGATTTGATGAAGTGCTTCATCGCAAGTTCGGGAGTCACGCCTTCCGACAACTCTCCCCGCCGCGCCAGGCTTTCCACGCTCTCCAATGCCAGATAAGGATTGATGGCGCTCGCCCCATAGCCACTGAGCAGCGCAAAGTGCATCACCTCGCGAGGTTCGCCCGATTCCGTAATCAGAGCGACCTGGGTTCGCGTCTCCTCCTGAACCAGCAGGTTATGCACGGCGGCCAGCGCCAGCAGGCTGGGGATGGGAGCGTAATCCTTGTTCACGCCACGATCGGAAAGAATCAGCAGCGTGTAGCCGGCTTTTCCTGCGAGCGACGCGCGCTGGCACAACTCATCGAGCGCCCGCTTCAGTCCAGCTTCTCCTTCGCTGGCGCGGAACAGCGCGGGCAGCGTGATGGCCAGCAGATCCCCGGTCGAGACCCGGCGCAGTTTCTCCAGTTCGAGGTTGGTCAGCAGCGGGTGGGCCAGCTTCAGCATGTGACAGTTCTCGGGCTCTTCCGAGAGAATGTTGCGCTCGGCTCCGATGTAGCTGATCAGCGACATCACGATCTCTTCGCGAATCGGGTCGATGGGAGGATTGGTGACCTGGGCGAAGAGCTGCTTGAAGTAGCTGAACAGCGATTGGGGCAGGTCCGAGAGACAAGCGAGCGGCGTATCCGTCCCCATGGAGCCAACTGGCTCCTCGCCCTTCGCGGCCATGGGCCCGAGGATCATGCGCAGGTCCTCATCGCTGTAACCAAACGCACGCTGCCGGCGAAGCAGGGTTTCCGCATCCGGATGGTGCATGCGCGAGGGCTTGGGCAACTGATCGATGGTAACCTGATTATCTTTGAGCCACTCTGCATACGGCTGTCGCGAAGCCAGCCGGTGTTTGATTTCCTTGTCAGGGACGATGCGGCCCTCGACCGTGTCCACCAGGAACATCTTCCCCGGTTGCAGGCGGCCTTTGATCTTTACGTTTTCCGGTTCGATGTCGAGCACACCGGCTTCGGAGGCCATGACTACGTGCTCGTCGTTCGTGACCACGTAACGCCCGGGCCGCAAGCCGTTGCGGTCGAGGATGGCGCCAATGACTCTGCCGTCGGTGAACGCGATGGCCGCCGGCCCATCCCAGGGTTCCATCAGGCACGCGTGATATTCGTAAAACGCGCGCTTCTCCGCCTTCATGTGGGAATTTCCAGCCCACGATTCGGGAATCAGCATGGCCATCGCGTGCGGCAGGCTGCGCCCCGCCTGAAACAGCAGTTCGACGGCATTGTCGAAGTTCGCGGAATCGCTGCCATTCGGCGCAATGATGGGATAGAGCTTCTTCAGATCGTCGCCGAACAAGGGAGACTGCAGCAGCGATTGGCGCGCGTGCATCCAGTTGACGTTGCCCTTGAGCGTGTTGATCTCGCCATTGTGCGCGATGTAGCGGTACGGATGCGCTCGTTGCCAACTCGGGAAGGTGTTGGTGGAGAAGCGCTGGTGCACCAGACACAACGCGCTGGTCACGTCGGGATCGGAAAGCTCCTGATAGAAGTTGGCGATCTGCGGGGCGAGCAGCAGACCTTTGTAAACAATGGTGCGGCAAGAGAGCGAAGGAATATGGAAGGTCTCCGCATCCTCGATCCCGGACGCTGCGATCTCACTCTCGGCGCGCTTGCGCACCACATAAAGCTTCCGCTCAAAGACGTCTTCATCCGTAAACGCTCCGCAGCCTACAAAAATCTGCTGGATGTAGGGTTGCGAACCTCGCGCCACGCGGCCAATCGCGGCAGCTTTGACAGGCGTATCCCGCCAGCCAAGTACCGTCAATCCTTCCTCGCGCACAATGCGCTCCAGAACACCCTCACATTGCAAGCGCTGATGTTTCTCCACCGGCAGAAATGTCATTCCCACGCCATAAGCGCCGGGTGCAGGCAGGTCGAAACCCAACTGGACGCACTTCCGCACAAAGAATTGGTGTGGGATCTGGAGGAGAATGCCGGCGCCGTCGCCGGTCTCGGAATCGCATCCGCAGGCCCCGCGGTGCCCCAGGTTGAGCAGCACCTGGATTCCCTTGTTTACGATGTCGTGACTTTTGTGGCCGCGAACGTGGGCTATGAATCCGATCCCGCAGGCGTCGTGCTCTTGCGCAGGATGGTACAGACCCTGGGCGGGTGGAGGAACATTCGTTTTTTTCCGACGCGTCGTCATCGCCATCTTCTGCGGCATACTCCACCGCTCGCGGATCAGTTGTTCATGAGTGGGGACTTTGCCCGCAAAGGCTACGGGGGGCCGTGCACTTCGGCTCAGGAACACACTTCTTCAACCTATTAGTTACTATCATTTAGGCCGGAAAGTAAAACTCAGAATTTCGATACAAAGAATGCAAATTTCAGAATTTCGAGGTTTCCGGACGGATTAAGCCTAATTTCCCGCGAAACCGGCCCAATCCATTATAATCCGGCATAAACTCAATGGATTTCGATCAGCTCATCACGTTTCTGGAAGTGGCCAAACAGGGCAGCTTTTCGCGCGCTGGAGAGAAAGTTTTCCGCTCCCAATCGGCGGTCAGCGCCCAAATCCGCCAGTTGGAGCAGGAGTATGGCGATCGCCTGCTCGACCGCTCGGGCAAGACCGTAACCCTGACCCCGGCCGGACAAGTGTTCTATGACTATGCGGAGCGGCTGAAACTGCTGCGCGAGGAATCGCTGATGGCGGTAGCCGACCATAGCCGCACCCCCCGCGGCACGCTTCGCGTCGGCGCCAACGAGGCTACCTGCCTCTACGTTCTGCCGGAGGTGTTTGCGGAATACTGCCGGCTCTACCCGCCCGTTCAGATCAACATCTACCGGAATTTCAGCTACAAAATCACGGAAAAGCTCGAGAATGGCTCCATCGAAGTGGGTTTTCTGACTTTGCCCATCCAGTCTCCGAGCCTGGAAATCCAACCGATGTTCCGCGACAAGCTGATGCTGATGGTGAGCCCCAAGAATCCGCTGGCCAAGCACAAAACGGCGTCCGTCCATGATATCGTCAAACATCCCCTGCTGCTCCCGAAGACAGGCCATACTCGAAGGCTCATGGATAAGCTGTTTCGCCCTTATCGCGACGAGCTGCAGGTTCGCATGGAACTGCCGAGCATCGGCATGATCAAGAGCTTTGTGGCCGCCGACCTCGGAGTGTCTATCATCAGCGCGTCATTCGCCCGCGATGAAGTGGCGTCCGGCAGAGTCAAACTGATTGACCTTGAGGATGCGGAACTTTTCCGCGAACTGGGACTGGCCTACCGCCGCGACCGGACACTTTCCTGCGCCACGACTGCATTCATCGATGTTTTGCGCCAATGGACCACGGCAACGAAAAAAAAGCACACTCCACTTCAGGCGTGAACAGCCTTGCTTGAGCAGCACGAAACGCGCTCGCAACTGCCGAGTGTTGCACAATCACTTCCAGGGTCCGCCGGTGTGCACCATCCACAGATCGGTGTCCGGAGAACCGATTACCTCAAACGGCATCCAGAAGTACCCACCCTGCCCCCAGCCGTTGCCCCAACTGTTCTGGATAAGCGCGAGTTGTTTCGTCTGATCGTAGCCCAGACAGAGCACTTCGTGGCCGCCCTGTTGCTCTTCTCCAGGTTTCGGAATCGGCATGACGCCGGTGTCCGCCACCTGCTGCGACATGAATGACTCGTAGACCGTGAACCCGACTGTAACCGGCCACGGTGTTGTATCCGCCAGGCACCGGAGAAAGTCCGACAAACTTCCGACGCGGTGATAAGCACCAGTCTTATACTTGAGCGCATTCTGCGCCTGCTCCGCCGTCGGGGCGGTAAACTTGCCCGCGACGTAGGGATAGAGCGACGTCTCGCAGCAACCTTTCGCCGTCAGCACCTGGCAACCGGTGCGCGGCATCGCGCCCTCGTCTTTGGGAAACGAACCATCGGCAATCAGTTCCTCGACGTACAGGCACTGCGGGCTCAGGATCGGCGAGGCCTTCTCGTACTTCCGCGCGATCCACTCTCGGGCGGACGAAAAAGCGTGTCCCGTGCAACTGCCTTCCTCGCCCTGATCCTTGATCGGTCCGCCCCACTCGCCGCAGATCCACATGTTGCGGGACCGGTTCCGCTCGCGGCGAAGCCCGATACATCCGGTCCCGTACATCGTGAACGTCGCGGAGCGTCGCCAAACTTGCGACTGATCACTGGAGCCGCCCGAAAGTAACCGTCCGCACGAGTTTCGAGTGTTGATGGAGTTTCAGTTTCGGGGTTGCCGCATCCACGGCCGGGTTGCCCGTCGGTGCCACGAGGATGCTGTTGTATTGAGCCGCAAAAGTGGAGATGCTGTAGGGCGGCAGCGCTTTCAAATTGCGGGTAGAAGCCGCATCATTGCAGGACGGAATCACGGCCGTGATTGCATTCACCGTGCCCGCCACCAAGTTGGCAAGCAGCGTAATCTTCGTCTGCGTATTCGGGTCGCTCACCTGCGCGGCCTGGAGCACAGCCTGTTGGTCGCTCTGGTAGGCGCTCACGGCCGCCTGGAGCTGCGAGCAAACGCCCGGCGCCGCTGAAGACGAAGCCTTGGCGAAGTCAGCCGCCAGCGTTTTGATGACCGTTGCGTCGGCATTGATCTTTGCTTCTAGGTTGGTATTCATCGGCTGGCCATTGGCCACGGCGGCGATTTGCAGAATGTCGATCAACGCCGGCGCCGCCGCGACCAGAATGGAATCGAGCGTCGATACCCAAGCGGTCGAACAGGCAGTGCAGAACATGGCAAGAGACAGCGACGACGACAAGAGCTTTCCTCATAAATGGTTTCTCCTCTGATTTTCTAGAAATTGACTTACTTACTTCGAGTTGACGCCGGCATAGGGCGAAGGCAGCCAATGCGCCACGATGACGGCCAACGGCGCAAGAATCGCTGCGGCGGTGGCATGGTTCATCCAGAACGCAGCAATCGCCGGCGTGGCGGCGTTCGCGAGCGCAGTAAGCAGGAGCACAACAGTGGGCAGATAAGCAGCGTACTTCTTCAAAATGGCATCTCCTTGTAATAGCGTTCCATCTATGTCACTGGTGCAGTGCGGCGAAATCAGTCAAGCCCTGATGCCCGACTCATAAGCGCCCATGGCGAACGCTTCGTCAGGGCTTCCCGGCGGGATAACAATCCCTCTTGCGCCAGGCCAACGTGGACCCATCCGTACTCGAGAATAAGTTGGTCGTATTCGATGCCGGACTTCAGGATGGCTAGTGCCACTTCCGCCGGCGTGCCGAATGCGGGACAAACGAAGTCGCACGCCAAGCCGTGGCAATGGGCGCTCGTTGCCACTCCTCCTACTGCCTGGTTTACCGCTACCGAACGGTAGCCGCTGTGCACGACGATGGGCCTGTCCCCAAGCAGCGTTCTAATTCTTTCCATGACCGCTGCCACAAGGCCCAGGTTTGTAATGACGATCGGAATCGGAGTGTTGTCGAGTCCGAGCCGCGCCGCCGCTTCGGAGAAAGAGAATTCCTCCAACGTGAAATGCTCTGAGATTTTCATGGGACTTTGCTTTCAGTTGAGTGGAGTCTTACCGCAAACACGTCGCCGCACCGCCATTCGTGGAACCGTGCTGACAGTTCCAATCAGTGGACGACCTCAGTGCACCGGCGTCAGGTCCACCAGCACAACATCCGTGCTACACAGGATTGAGTCCACTACGGAACCACCACCACTACGTTTGTCTCGCCCGCAGGTTGTGAAGGAACTGGGACATACGTCAGCGTTATTGGAACACTGTTCCCGCACGGACTAGTCAACGGAGTAGTTGGTGTACATGCGGGCGACACCGCAACGACGCTGAAGCCATAGGCTGAACCGGCAGTCTCCGTGGTTGTGTACGTTACTCCGGTTACGGTCGTAAGAGGTGTTCCTGTAACCGAAGGAGTACAGGAGGTTCCGCCGGTCGCGACCGTGCAGCTAAAAATGCTGTAGCCGGTAACCGTCGATGCTGTGCTCGCGGTCCAGGAAAGCACCACGGGACGCGTGCTAGATTGGGCTTGGGTTAAGGTTGCTACAACTAAGAACATCAGAATTGCAAGTCGCTTCATATATCGCCTTTCTCTCTCTAGCTTTCAATGCGCCGATAACAGGTCCACTAGAATCACATCACCTCTACAGTCGTTCGCTCCTTTGTTGTACCACTGCACCGTTCCATCCTGGGTTGGGCAAGCGCCGAAAGCCGGGCAGAACGTGTTCCAGTTAGGAACAGAGGATCCGGTCGTTCCGCCCGCGCTGGTGTAGTAAATGTTGTTTGCCGTGTTGTTCGTAACTGGATAGATAGAACTTCCCGCGGCGAACGCGGTGCTGCCGGCTGGCGCGAAGCCCGCCCGCAACTGGTTGCAGGAGGCCGGTTGCCGCGTCCATACCAATGTTCCCGTCCCATCGGCGCAGGTAGTTGTGCAACTATTCCAATTTGGTTCTGCGCCAGACGTCGCCGCGCTGGTGCCTGCCGTGCTTACCACCCAATCGTACTTGCTGCTGTTGTTGACGTTTGGGTACATGAACGTCCCGACGGAATAAGCAGTATTCGCAACCCAGTCTGGCGAGATCGACCCCCGCGTGCCCATCACATCCGTTCCCCAGAGCGCCCATTGGCCGTCCTGCGAAGCGTTGCCGATGTTGTTCTGGGTTGCGAAGTTGGCCGAGTTGCCCGTGTTGTACTCGTGAGCGAAGCGATACATTGTTCCGGTGGGGCAAGTGCCCAGACCGGTGCATTCGCCCACCACTTCGCCATATCCTGCCTGTGTATAGCCCGTCTCAATCGTTGGCACTTGGGTCGCAAAGTCGGGGATCGGCTGCGCGTCCGTCGTTCCCGGGTCGCGGTAACTATCGTGGTGGTCACTGGGGAAGCCGTTGGGCAACAGCCGCGTGCCGGGATACGGTACTTCGTCGATGACCCCACTAACATCCTGATAGGTCATCGGCTGCGAGAAGAGGTGCTGGTATTGACCGGAGTCTCCCCAGTAACTCGTATACCCCTGTGCCTGGTGGCCCGAAGTGTGGCTGGCAGCGCTGGTTTGTGTGCTGACGTTAATGTTGAGCGAGTTCACTTGCCAGGTGTAGGTGTAGCAATAGATGTCAGCGAGCGCCCAATAAGTGGCGTTGGGCGGAGCGTTACCAGTCGTCGTCGCAATGGCTACGTAATAACTGTAGGGCGCTCCGTGGCTGGGGTCGTAAACCGTGTCGTGGGTCGTCGAGTGGTAAGTCTGGCTGCCGCTGTAGGCTCCGTAATAGGTCGCGTTCGTGTTCAGGCAGTTGGCCGTCCCCGGTGTGAGCACGGGCGTCCCGCCGCCATGAGTCGGGGTGAGCGACATGTAGGCCGAATTGAGGTCCGCTCCGTTCCCGTGCAGCGTCATCAGGTCGGTCAGTGGGCACGGATTGGTGCCGTACTTGTTGCAGATCATCGTGTCGGTCGTCTGCCAGGTCCCGGTTGGATAACTGACCCCTGCTCCATTTCGTATCTGTCCGATACGAGTGTTCAACGCTCGATAGCCGATGCCCGCAAGGTATACGACGGCATCGAATCCCGGCCCTTGCCCGTTGATGCTGCCTAGATTCGTCCAGGTAACACCGCCATCCGTGCAGGTCGAGGCGCAAGTTGACCATGTTGGCTCCGTGCCTGAGGTGGTCCCTGCCGTCGTTGCCTGAAATGCGTGGTTGGCGCTGTTGCCGGTCTGAGGATAGATGAATGACGTGTAATCGTTCGTGATGTAGGTCGTACTTGCCTGCCAATCCATCCCACCGGCCATCGTCAGAGCGATTGATCCGTCCGTGGCAACCGTAAATACACCATTCCACGTCTGGTAATAAGTTCTGGGCCACACCGCGCCCAGCGATGTGTAGAGCGTGCGCGTGAAGGTATCCGTGCCGGAGGAAACCGCCAGCCGGTTGACGGTCACGCCGTCGCCCATCAACTCATAGATGATATTGCCCTCGCCCGAAACTCGACTCCACACCGCTCGCCCACTGCCGTCAATGATCGTGCAACTCGTACTGCAACCGGACCCGATGGCACCACCGTGTATGTTGCTAAAGGTCAGGCATGGACTGGATGGAGAGCACGTCTTGGCGCGAATTTTTGTTGCGTTGAGGTAGTACAACCAGGGACCGCCGCCATTGCTGTAAACCATGAACATGTTGCTATCAGAGGAAAAGGCGTCCCACTCCCCGTCCGACCCCATGTTGTAACTTGTCGTCGCGTTACCGTTCGTGGTCGGGTCGGTCACCATGATCAGGTAACTGTGGAAGTCGGGGTCGGTGGCGGCGGTGTTCGCCGGAGCGTTCGCGGCGAACGGTGGGCTGTCGCTCGGACGAATCAAAAATGTAAGCGGCTGGCCCGTGCCCCCTTGTGCGACGCAACCGGATTCCAAGCCGGTGACGCAATTATCAGTGCGTGCGCTGTACGTCAGCGGAGAGACAGTTGGATAGCCGAACTGGCCCCTGCCAGAAAACACAGCTGAACCTGACAAAACCCCTTGCCCCAGCGCGACACAATCCAGCAAAGACAGGACTGTGAGCCCTATCACTGCACGAAATGGGAGATGCAGTGCAGTATCGAGCAATTCGCTTACGGGAGAAAGTGATCTTCGCCACTGCGTTCATGGTCATCTCAAGAACAACCGCCAAAAACTTCTTCATTGCTGTTTGCTCCACAAGAAATCGCGTCCCTCGTTAAACAAGGACGAGAAACCAAAGCGACGCCTTTGCACAACGCACAGGCCGCGTACATCCTTGTGCTTTGCGCCCGAAGTCACTCCCAGCTTCGCTATAATGTTTGTTTGCTCTTCCCCCGCCATTTGCGCAGGGCTTCATGGAAAGGGAACTATGCCGACTGACGTAGTCATGCCCCAAATGGGCGAATCGATTTTCGAAGGAACCATCACCAAGTGGCTGAAAAAGCCCGGTGACAAGGTCCAGCGCGATGAACCTCTGTTCGAGATTTCCACCGACAAGGTCGACGCCGAAATCCCCGCGCCCGCCAGCGGAATCCTTCAGGAAATCAAGGTTTCCGAAGGCAACACCGTTCAGGTCAACACCGTTGTCGGCGTAATTGGCGACGGCAGTGGCGCTTCCGCTTCCGCACCCGCCAAGGCCGCTGCTCCTGCTCCCGCCGCTCCTGCGTCCGCAAAGAAGGAAGCTCCGGCTCCGCCGCCCGCACCCGCCGCCAGCGCTCCCACCATGACACGATGAAGAAGATTCCGACGTCCGCTCTTCCCCGCTCGTCCGCAAACTCGCCCGCGAGCACAATGTAGATCTCGCAAGAGTGAGCGGCACCGGCACCGGCGGCCGCGTCACCAAGCAGGACATCCTCGATTTCGTCGAGCACCGCACGACTGTGCCGCTCCAGCTGCTGCGGCTCCCGCACCCCGTCAAGCCTCAGCCCCTGCGCCGGCTGTCATTCCAGGCGACCTTGTACCCATGTCCCAAATGCGCAAGATCATCGCGCAGCGCATGATCGAATCGCGCCGCACCAGCGCTCACGTCCACTGCATGTTCGAGGTGGATATGACTCGCATCGTCAATTTGCGCAACAAGCTCAAGAACGGCTTCGAGCAGCGCTACGGCGCGCGGCTCACCTTCATGCCGTTCTTTGTGCGCGCCGCCATCATCGCCCTGCAGCAATATCCGATCGTCAACAGCTCGCTCGAAGGCGACAGCGTCCGCTACCACAAGCACGTCAATGCCGGCATCGCCGTCGCGCTCGATTGGGGACTCATCGTCCCCGTTCTCAAGAACGCCGACGAACTCAACTTCCTCGGACTGCAGCGCGGCATCACCGACCTCGGCGAGCGCGCCCGCACCAAGAAGCTCATGCCCGCTGACGTCGAAGGTGCGACCTTCACCATCACCAACCCCGGCCAGTTCGGCGCCGTCTTCGGGTTGCCCATCATCAATCAGCCGAACGCCGCCATCATGGGCGTCGGCGGCATCACCAAACAGCCCATGGTGATCACCGACAAAGACGGCGCAGATTCCATCGCCATCCGTTCCGTCGTTCACCTCACGCTGGGCTACGACCATCGCATCATCGACGGCGCCATGGCCGACCAGTTCATGGCCGTCGTAAAGAAGACTCTCGAAAACTGGAGTGAAGAAGTCGGCTAACAGAAATCGGGCTATCTGATCATCGGGCCATCGGGTCATCGAAATTCAAATGCTCAAAGCCTTTGACCTTAAATCACCCGATGGCCCGATCACCCGATGACCCGATCTCTTCTCAAACCAACGGCGTTTCCCCCAGCAGCAACGGCCCGTCTTCTGAGCGTTCGATGAAATATCGAGCCACGTCATCGCGGAGCCCAGGTTTGTTTCCTGTCCAGCGCCACAGTCCCTGGTAATCTCGCGCGATGTCGGTTGCGGGATTGAAGTCCCATTTTGCAGCAGCGCCCACCGCTCTCCATAAGCGCGCAGCGCTTTGCTGCCGTGAAAAGCATGCGTGGCGAAGTTGTCGATGCACCCCATCGGCGAGCGGCCTTCGATGCGGTTCAGTTTCGCGGCGCGCGCCTGCCAGTTCAGTACCGATTCCACGTAGGGCTGCGTGCATCGCTTCATTTCCGCGGCCACGTTCGTCGCTTGCACCAGCCCGAAGGCCATGTGCCAGTCCGCGCTGCCCAGGACGCAGGTATCCAACATCCCACCCACCGTATCGAAAGCATCCCGGCGCCACGACCACGCGCCCCCGGTTGCTCCCGGCGCATGACCGAAGGGAAATGCTTTTCGATGACGGTACGACGAGCTGTGCGCGTAGTAAGTATCGGCTCCTCCGCGCCCGCGCTCGCCGCGAACTCAGAAATTCACTTTGGTGCAGATAATTCCATGCAAAGCTGGCGCTCATGCGGTAAGGGCGGTGGCCGAGATGGCTCGTCGCGGTTTCGCCGGTCAAGTCGGCATAAGTGCTGAATAACTGCACAAAGCTGTGGTGCTGAAGCATGTGAATTGCCTCCAGCGCCCAATCGTGTCGCGTGAAGTGGAAGTCTCCATCCACATAGCCGCCGTACTGCCAGTCTGGCGGGAAGCGGCGCACCCCTTCGTTGATGGCGCATTCCTTGATCCAAAGGCTGGAATCGGTGCGCAGTTGCAGATCCAGCGGATTGTCGGCGGCTGGTGACTTCGTGCGGCCGGTCTCCGAAAGCAACCTCGACGACGTGCAGCACGACGTTCGGGCTAGCTCTCCATATGAAACCGGAAATCATGGAAAGTTTCTCGTCTGCCGCTGCCAGCGATAAGGGTTTGAATACACCGAAACAACGTGCAACTTCTGAGTCTCGGAGTACTCCACGAACTCGCGATGCACGTTTGGATGCTTGAAAGTCACAGCGTTTCCTCTCGATCTTGTGCCGCCACTAATTTGCTGGAGCTGTGGCTGTCCACTGCATCGGGTGCATCTGATCGTATCAGGGCGCATCTAAAGCTTGCGGAAAAACTAAGGTTTCGTATTAGGGTATCGCTTTAGCGATACCGTATGTCCCGAATCGACGCCGCTTTCTGTGCTTATTTCCAGAAGTGCAACACTATCTGCACAGCTGATCAACCGCAAATGCCACCATCGAAGCATAGGCTGCGGCTCCTTGCCCGATTGTTCCCCGCGCACAATTTCCAGAGTTCTTCACTCGCTCCGCCAAGTTAGCGTGCTCCCGGTCATACATATTCGCGCCGAAGATATTCCGCACGCTCCTGGTTGATTTGCTCGCGGAAATCATGTTCATCTCTTCCAGGCGGCGCAGCGGTTTACCGCTGCGATAACTGCCGTATTTCCAGTATCGGCTTTGCCGCTGAGTCAGACTTGTATCGAGTACTTTCCGCAGCCTCCTATGCATCGCAGCCGCGCTCGGCTACTTCAATCCCATAAAGCTACGCCACGCCGTGATCACGCCGATCGCCAATGTAATCGCGAATGTGATCCCGGCAATTACGATCCGGTCATAAACAGTCCGGCGAAGATCGTTTTTCTCCAATGCGCCCAGCCGATCTTCGGCCAACTGCATCCGCCCCGGGTGTCCGTTTCCTATGATCATGTCCATCATCGTTTCAAGTCTCGCCAGCTTTTCAAAACCTTCTGCTGGAAGTCGCTGACGCCCATGCGAACCACTATCGGCGGCTGCACCTGCCTCCAATCGATTTCATCACTTGGATTTTTCATGATGTCGGATAGTCGACATGCATCGCCGCCGAATACCGCGAATACTTCGGCGGCACACTGCCGTCATAACTCCTCAAGAAATAGGTTTGTGCCCGCGCATACCGCGTAAGCGTAAAGCTGCTGTTCGTGAAACGCCCCACCAAGTTGCCGTTGTAACCGGCTCCCCACCCCTCGTCTGAGTACCGCACTTCGATACCGCCGCCCGCGACGGGAGTGAATCCCACATCAATCGTCACCGTCGTCGAAGTAACATTCGTGACCTCCGCATCGGTGAGATCGGCAAGATAATAATTCCCCACCTCGGCTCACATCGATCGGCGTCAGTACCTGTGTCTGCTTCATCAGGGCTGTCACAAAAGCAAAATCCAGCGAGGGATCTCCCGCATCCACAAACCGCAGGGTGTAGCGGCTGTTTTCCCCGGCAATGTCGGCGATCTCCACATCCACTTCGCGCACGATCGCCGTGAACGAAGCCATCCGCGATGGCACATTCACCGCCAGCCCGTCTCCCGGAAAAATATCCGCCGCCCCACCCGGCAAGAACCGGCTCCACGCCTGGTATTCCCCACTCCATCCCTGCCCGGCGTCATCCAGCAAGGCCAGCGCCGCGGTCTCGCAATCCGCCGAAGTGCGCGGAACCGGCAGCCCAATCTCCCGCACGCTCCCGCGCACTCCGTCATCGCCTCCGCGCTGATGAGCCGCGATGCTCGCCGAGTTAATAACTCGCGCCATCGCATGGCCCTGGCCGCGATAACTCACCTCGATCAACTCGTTGGCCGCCGGTATGTACTCCGGATAAAATTCCAGCGCGGGCGCGGTCGTAACCTGACATTCGGCGCCGTCCAGCAACGATCCCGTCAGCACCGTCACCGTGCTTCCCCCATACGGAGTGCCGCGCACCAGCGCATCGACCGGCAGCCATATGTAGGTGAACGCAAGCGAGCACCGAATGCTGCCGGCATTGATGAGCGCATAAGTGCAAAACCCAGGTGCGCCGACAAGGATGTCGTCGAACAGCACCGTGGCCGGCGCGATCTGCGTCGCAGGATTCGTCGGATCAATATCCTGCACTTGCAGTACGACCCGTACATCGCACCCGACTGCGTCGCCCCCGCGTGGTGATCCGGACGGGTACAGCGAAGAATGAAACACCTGCTGCATCCGGTACGCCTCTCTCGGATAAAGCGTCGTCGTGAACACGTAATGGTGCCCGGCCTGGGTGGCGAGAGGAGTCCCCGTGACCGAGCCTCCGACCAGCGCCTGGATGTTGCAGTAGTCGCCCGAGGGCGTTATGCGAAAGCCCGCCAGACAATTCGCGATCGAAACCGCACCCGCATACAGTCCGCCGATCACTCCGTTCGACGCCGCATTGAACACGACGTCCCCGTGCTCCAGCATCAGTGTTCCGCCCAACTCCACTTTCTCTATAAAGCCCAGCAGCGTCTGTCCATCCGTCCCCGTTCCTCCCGCCACTTGTAACTGCCCGTTGCTGACGCTAATCACCCCCAACGGATCGGTCACAGTCCAATGGGTCGGATCCAGTTCCGTATAAATCTCATCAAGAATCGTGCGGTTATACAGTGCCACCTGACTGCTGCGCGTGAACGGTTTCTGTGACATGTAGAAATGGGTCGTGTACCCGTCGCCGCAAAAGTAATCCTTCACATGCGCGCTCGGTTCGAGTGGCCCCAGAATCGTTAAGTCATTCACCACCCGGTTCACGCTCTGCAATTGGAGATCGCCCGGCGAAAACGTAGCCCCATTCTCCGCGAGTTCGTAAGTGTTCGCCCCGAGCGGCGTAAAGAACAGCTTGCTGTTGTCGTCGCGATAGGCACAGCGCCCCGAGAGCGCAATCTCCGCCGCCGATGCGGTCCACTTTTTCGCCGGGTTCACGCTGTAATAAGGAATCAAATCCCCCGCTTCGACGCCGCTCGTATCAAACCATCCTGGCAGCGCCTCCGCCGTCAACTGCTCAAAAGCAGAACCAGCGCTCCGGTCGACAAACGGCGGATGCGCTGGAGGTGCCTTCTGGTCCATCAGCATCACGTCGCTAAGTGCGTCTATCTCGTACCGGTAAGACAGCCCGCGATCCGCCCAACCCAGATACCGGTATGTAGGCGTCTGGAGAATGTAACCGGTGAAAAGATCGTTGCCGTTGCTAAGAGTCAGCGTAACGCGCCCGCCAATCACTGGCACCACCAGACTTCGCGTTCCGGCAACCAGGCCGAATTTCAATTCTGCCGGGCTATTCAGCTTGCGCACCAGGCTCGGATGTTTACTCGAGTCCACGAATGCCGTGTAATCCTGCGCCCCAAGACCGTCAAGGTTATCAATCAGTAATTTCATGTCTTATCGGAAACTCCGCGCCCCCTGTGCTCCTCAGTGTCCCCTGCGTTAAAGCTCTTGTTCTTGTTCTTGCTTTTGTTATTGCAACGCCTACTAGCAGGATGCGGAAAAAGTCGGCGTTGCACTTGATTTTGGGTGGAGCAGCGGTTTACCGCTGCGATAACTGGCTTATTTTCATCGACGGCTTGAGGTCACGAGGTTTTCCGCAGCCTCCTAGTAAACCGCCGCCCCACCAGCAGGGAAGTAACTCCGGTAGCAAAGCACCAGTGCCCCGTCGTTGATGTCCACCGTCGGCAGCGCCGTAAACGACGCCTGCAACGCCAACTCTCCAATCGGCTTTTGAATCTCGATCAACGTCTCCCGTGCCCACTCCGGTTTCACCGTGCACGGACTCAATAGCGGATAAAAGAAACACACACGTCCGCCAGATTCCTCTTCCGCCACGAATAACCCCGACCACTGTTGCAGAAACGCGCCGCCTTCGCGGTCCACAAAAGCCATCACCTGTTGCACCGACGCCCCAGCCGCCGGCACTCCCCCCGGCAACGCCTGCGTCAGCAACAGCGAGGTAGCCGTCACCAGCGCGACTCGCCCGACGTTGAACGTAACCCGCCGCACATAGTTGGCATCCCGCAACACGTCGACTGGATTCTTTACGTATGCGCCCGAGATGCCGGTGCCCACATAGCCGACTTGCTGCGCGTAGTCCACATCGCATGCCACCAGGTCTCCAGGTTGAAATCCGGCGATGGCGCCCGCTCCCAACACCAGTTCCTCCGCGGTCGAGCCAGCCAGCAATGGCACGGCCGTCAACGGAATTCCACCTGATCCTGCTGGCGATGCGCTCGGATTCGTTGCCAGCACATTCATGTGTTCCGCGCCTCCCGCGAGCGCCATCTGCAACTTTCCCCAGTCGCGGAATTCGAAGTCAACGCGCGCTCCCAGACCGTGCCGAGCTTGTGCCGACACCCCGCCCGCTGCCCCGCCGATCAAAGCTTCAATCCGCGATGTGCTCGTGCGCTGAAAATTTTCAATCCATCCCAGGTCAATCCAAGGCGCCGGCGGAGCATCCACTTGGAAGCCGCTCTCCTGCGATGGATCAAAAACCGCCGTCGGCCCGTTCACTCTGTCCACCGGCGCGAAATAGGCGCGCGTCTGCCGTGCGACTGGCCGTAACCCCGCCCGCGTCATGCTCCGGCCTCGGGCAGAAAGAAATAAATCCTCAGTTGCGCATACCGGTCCACCTGCGCTGCGCCCGCACTCCACTGCTGTTTCTGGATCGAGACGTCTCCCGGGGTACTCCCCATTTCCGGTACCGTCCAGAAAATTCCCGATCCCAAATCAGCGGTCGGAGTCTGGCTGTAATCGAGCATTTCGGTGTGTGGCGGATCGCAGATTCCGAGCAACTCGTCATCCATCTCTGCCAGCCCGCGCCCTCGATCCACTCCCGTTCCGCCGCTGCCTTCGCTCGCGTACCAGATATGGCAATCCAGTCCCAGCATCGGCCGCGTGCTCTCGGCAATCAAAATGTCGCCAAAGTCCAAATAAAACGCCCCCGGCTGCGCTTCTCCAAACCGCGGCTCCATGTTTTCGCGGACTACGATCGCCGGCACCGTGACTCCGTCAATCACCATAGTGCGCGCCGGATTCAGCGCCGTCAGCCGCGCGCGCAGCGCCATATAAAAACTGTCTTTCGCAGCCTGCATATGTCTCCTGTAAGTGGCTAGTAAGTAGGTTGTAGTAACCGACAACTGATAACTGATAACTGATAACTGACGGCTGACGGCTGACGGCTGAAGGCTGAAGGCTGACGCCTGCCTAAGCCACCGCTGCCACCCGGTATAGATACGCCACACCGCTAACTCGTTCGACAACAAACCCCTCGATGTGAAAGACTTCTCCGCGGTATACCAATCCCAGCGCCGTCTCGAACAACACCTCCGCCGAAGCCACGTTCCGCTGGCTTACCTGCTCCGCCATCGCCGCCTGTCCCGCCAGCATCTCGATGCGCCGCCGCGGACCGTTGTTCTCAGTGGTCATCTCCTTGATAAGCACCGGCGCGATTAATGCCTGCTCCACTCCCGGATCCACCAAGCCAAGTTCCGCCACGCCATTGGTCGGCATTCCCGCCGCCGGAAACAGCAGGATCACTTCCGTGCCGCCGAGCGTTTGTAACATGGCATCCGCTGCCCGCACTGCCGCTGCTCCAGAAATTCCAGTCATTGTCATCCCACTCTCTGCGCCACAAATGGCGCCAGCAGCGCTTGCACCGTCGCATCCAGCAGCGAATCGGAGAAGTACCACAATTGCATTCCGTCGGGGACGACGTTCTTCTTCACATTCAGCGCCGGAGTAGCCTGCGCATTCTTCACCAGTTGCGCGCAAGCCACCTTGATTTTGTCGGGAAACAACGCAAAACCGGCCGTATACACGATCTCTATCTCGCTGAACGCCCACCCCATCACATTCACCGGAAGCGTGACCTCTCCCGTCTCCGGAAATGCATCCAGGTCCGCCACGTTCAAGTCCACCCACGTTCCCGGAATTCCAAACGCGAGAGCGATGTCCCACAAGTCCGCCTCGTACTCCAACTCGCCCCGCCGCGGCGTCGCATACCGGCCCCGCGCCGAAACCAGCGGCGACGTTGCCGGCGCCACCGTAGACAGCGGCAGATAAGTAAGTTGCACCGGCCTTTGTCCGTTCTCCGTTCGCAACCGCTCCGTGTACTGATTGATCGCCAGCGTAATTCTCCGGCAATGCGCATCGATCATCGCCGATGCCGCCGTCACCCACGCTACAGCGGTCGTGGCTTCCAGCCCATACAACTCATATTCCGATGGTTGCAAATAATTCATGATGGCTTCTCAGTTCTTGACAAGTAACTTAGAGTTAGTTATAAGTTGCCAGTCGCCAGGGCCGTTGTCGCTCTTACTGGCAACTGGCCGCTGGCAACTGGCTACTGGTTTGACTACCGGTTTACCAGCACTTCGTAGTGCGCATAGTTAGCGCCTTTCACCACCATGCCGCCGAATTTCACCACCACGCTTTGCGTCATCAGCGTGTTTGGCAGTCCCAGCTTGAAGATCCGTGGATTTGGATCTGTCAGCCAGTGGTACTCGATCAGGTCCTCGGTCACGATGTAGGCCGGCAGCACCGCAGTGCCACTTCCCGGTGTGCCCGTATAGGGAAGAGCCCACTCCGGAATCAGCGGCAACTCCCCGGCTTGCGTGCTCAAGGCCTTCACCGTGAGCCCGCCCGTGATCTGCACCGTCGAGAGCACGACGTTGAACTCCGCCTTCATCTCGCGGTCGATCAGGTCGAGCAGCACCGGATTCGCATAGATCGCCGTCGGCCGCACGTCGAACGACGAACTTGACGACCATCTCCGCGATGGTGCTCTTCAGCCCGTCCACGATGCTGGCCGTGGTTGCGATGGTGACGGTGTTGCCTCCCGCCGTGATCTGTCCGATGGCGCCGAAATACTGCGGCGTCGTTGGAGCGCTCAGCGAAGTGTCGTTGCCGTTCCACAGCGCCACGTCGTGCGTGCGCAAAAGCCCGTCCACTGAATCGGCCAGGTCCTTCGCTTGCAGGTACGCAAACTGGCTCTGCTGCGTCCCCACCTCCATGTCAAACAGGTTGTAGTTGATCTGCGAGACCAGCGCCTTCAGCGGGACCGTGCGCTCCACTCGCGTCGGCACCTGCAGCGTCGGCGCAATGTTGCGCGGATCGACGAACGCCTGGGTCGCGGTTGGCGAAGCAATCGCCGTTTCCTCAAAGAACCGCGATGGCTGTCCCGTCGCCGGCACCTGCTTCATCCGTTGTCCGAACACGCCCCGCCGCCGCACGATGTCCGTGATCTCGGTTTGATACCGATTAATTTCGATCGCGCCCGGCCCCAGAAAGTCCGCTGCTGCATGCAAATCCAGAAAATTCGCTTTCATGTCTTCTCCTCAATTGAGTTGTTACTGCCCGTTCTCTTTCCGATTCCCCGCCTCTTGTCATCCTGAGCGAAGCGAAGGACCTATGCACTCCCGGGTGCCCCACTCATCGCGCACTTTGCGATGAGTGGGTTTCCTCCACCCCAATAAAAAAAGACGCGAACTAACTCGCGTCCCTAACGACTAATGCTAACGACCACCGACTAACGACCACCGACCACCGACCACCGACCAAACCGACGACTTACTCGATCATTCCCGCCCGCGCTAACTCCGCCTTTACCGCGATCCGCTGTTCCACGCTGAGTGCCGCAAGCGTTTTATTAAGCATTCCCGGGTCCAGTCGCTCGCCTTCGATTTCATTCTTTCCGATCAGCGCCGATACCACCGGTGACAGCGTCTTCCTCGCCATCCGCGACGCCTGTGCCTTCAGGTCTGCATTCGACTTCTCCAGCTCTACAACGCGCTGCTGCAAGCCGGTTCCAGTTGTCTTCCGCCTGGTGCCGCTCGGTTGTCTGTGTAACACTCTCCTCGACCGCCGCCACGATCCGGTCCACTTTCGCATTCAGCATCTCCTGCTGCGCGTCCAGTTTCCCCAATACGCGATCAAGTGTCTCCGTGGCTGCCGCCAGTCGCGCCGCCGCCACCATCATTTGCTGCACCATCTCTTCGTTCATTTCTATTGCCTCCTTGGTTTGTTTCGTGTCGGGTATCGCTCTAGCGATACCGTAAATCCTCAAAATCAATCGCCCCATTTAGAGTTGCGGAAAAACTTTAGCGTTGCTGTAGCACGCTCGTGTGGGCGCAGACGGGCGCCCTCGCCGCGGTCCAAGCGCGATAGCGTTGATAGCGGCTTTAGCTGCCTGTGGTCACGGCTATTTGCTCGGGACCTAGCTTTTCCGCAGCCTGTTATGGCTGCTCTAGCTATCCCAGTTCGATCCACGTCGATCGATACGCCGCTTTATCCCGCCGCAGTACCGCTGCTCCCGTAAAAGTCACCCGGTTCAGCACCCACACGCTTGCCGTGATGTCTTCCACCAGCGCATCCGTGATCTCGTATGACATTCCCAGCCCCGCGGGTGTCGCGCGAGCACTTCTGTTCGCGCTCTTTAGCCCCGCAAATACCGCTGCGCCTGTCCGCCCTGGCGTGCCGATCTCCGCCACGATCTCAGGAAAATCGCGCGCATATAAAAATCCACCGACCTCAATGACGCGCCCCACAATTTCAGCCCGCGTGATCACCCCAATCTTCCGCCGGGCATCGTGACGATCAAGCGCCGGCGAGTAATCCAGCCCCATCCCCATCAGCGACGGAATTGCCGCCTCCGCTGCCCGCCGAGTCAGCAGCACCCGATGCCCGCGCGCCCCCGATGGCGCCTTGTCCGATGCAACATCCACGATCGTCAATACTCCCCGGAACCCCGCCCGGTTCGGATGACCATGTACCGCCGGCATCTCAATCGCCATCGACTCCACTGACAATCCCATCTTTTTCTCCTCGTCCTCTGCGCCCTTTACTGTGTGTGCCCCTGTGTTCCTTACCCTGTGTTCCGCTGTGACCCGCTGTGGTTCAAGGTTTTGGCATTTCTGACACTCCGCGCTCAAATAATCTCGGCCAACCCCCGCGCCCGCCTGACTTCGTTCACCGTGACCACCCCATTACGCAGCAGGATCTCGTCGATCTGAGCCTGTTCCATCTCGTCTTGTGCATCGACGTCGGTAAATACAAACTCCAAATCCGTCCACCCGAGCCGCTTAGCAATCGCATCCCGAGTCAGATATTCGGCCACCAGGCGCGCCGTAGGAACAATTGCCGACCGGAACCCCAAATCGCTCATCGTCCCTGCCGTCGCCCGGTTCACATCCTGCTCGAGTCCCAAGAACTGAGCCGGCAAATCGAACGCATTCGCGATAATCCGCACCAGAAATTCCTGCCACGCCAGCCGCAGATCGGCGTCTGTCCCAGCCGCAAACCGCAACACCTCCGGCTTCGACTCCGCCGCAATGATCGGCACGCGCCCCGTGCCCTCAATCTCGTCCTGCCACCACCGGATCAGCCGCTCATGATGTGTAGGAGTCAGACCCTGTATCCAAAGCGCATACTGCACCACCGAATTCGAAGCCAGCCGCCCCGCATACCGGTACGCGCTCAAGAATGCATTGATCGTTTCGAACGCCACCTCCAGCCGCCCTAGCCCGAACGGCGTGTGCGTCCGCGGATTCAGCCGGATGTAACTCAGCTCGTTATCGTTCAGCACGATCTGTCCCTGCGCCCCATACAACCCCGTCACCTGCGCATAGCGCGGCGAGTCCGGACGCCCATCCCAATCCGTCATGATCCGGATCGTCGCCCCGTCCACCGGCCACATCACCAGAGGTAGCGCCGGCGTCCCGCCGGCAGTCGGCAGTCGTCCACCCCTCCACCAAATCCAGTTCGATCGCCCCAAATCCCCCAACGATCACATCCTCCAGCACCTGCTCCACCAGCGAGCGGAACGAATCGTCTGGATTCGGCGCCTCGAAGTTCTCGGTGAGCACCTGTATCCGCTGCGCACCATCCGGAATCTGCTCCAGCACCCGCCCACGCCGCGGCTGGATGCGCCATCGCATTCCCACAATCCGATCCTTAATCGCGTTGATCGCCCGCCGCGCCACCGGCGTCTCCGCGAACCGCCGCAGATTCGCCGGCGTAGGCTTCGGCACCAGATTGTGTGGCGCGGCCATGCCCGCCCGCGAAAAATTCGGCGAAGAGAACGGGGCCAGGTTCGACCCCGCTCCCGCCGTCCGCCGCCCATCGCGCCCGGCAAACAAATTCGTGGAAAGCCATTCCCGCAAAGACACTTCTCCCACCCGGCGCATAGCGCCGCGCACCCTCTCTCGAATATTCATGAATCTCCCCGTCTAGTGTGTGTGGGGACGGGCGCCCTCGCCCGTCCATGCTCGCGTAGGGGACCTGCCCACCCGGGCGCAGCTCGGCAGTTGCTAGCGGTCACCGTAACTCTGGGTTAAGTTGTGGACTGTCTCTTCTCAACCCCATTTTCGGACCTGCTTTTCCCTGTCACCCCTGTGTCTTCATGTGGTCAGGAACTCGCCGCCAAAACAAAACGGCACAGCTTTCGCCGTGCCGAGTACTGACTGACTGCCAAGCCATCACAACTGCAATCGGACTCTGACTGACATCTAGAATCTCACGCCCGCAGCTCCCGCCGCACCTCGCCCGCGATCTCCGCCATCTCTCCCACCGACCTCACCCGCACCGAATTCTGCTCCAGCATCCCAATCGCGAACCGCGTCTTCTCTTCCTGCAACGCCATCCCCTGCTCACCATAGTCCACCACTGCCGTCAAGGAAGCCTGCAGTTGCTCCTGCCGCATCCCCGCCTCAACTCGCGAGTAACGATATGCCAGCGCCAGCGCCTGGTCCACATTCGCCGCCACCGAAACCGCGTGGAACATCTTCACCGCGCTCCCCACCCGATATCCAAAATCAATCCGAAACGGATCTCCCTGTCCCGTGTACTTCACCACGTCCAAATCTCTTTGCATCAACTCCAACACTCCTGCTTCGGTGAAGGCCTCTTTCATTGTGCTCACAATCGCCACCCGGCCCGTGCGCTGCTGCGCTCGTTCACCGCGTCCCATTGCAACCAGGTACATCGAAGTCAGCACTTCCATCTCTTTCGCGGGATCCTCCGTCAGCACCGCTTTCGTCGGAGCCACATCGATCATCGTCCCGAATCGCTCGTTCATCAGCTGCATAAGATCTTCGCGCCGCCGCAAGCTCCCCAGCCTTTCCGCGGATCTCGCTCTCCACCATCTCGAACCATTCCAACTCCACATCCGGAGCCACGCACTGCAGCATTCTCCAGTCGCGCGTAAAGCGCACCTCGGCAAACCCGCCATCGCTCTCCAGAAGCAACAGTCCGACCGTAACGAAATCGTCCCGCAAAGCATGCGGCAAAAATCGCAGCAGGTAAAGTTCGAGTTGTCGCTTCTCAGCCATCGGTGATCGGGTTCGTATCAAGGTACCGCTTTAGCGATACCGTCACTTCTTCCAAAATCATTGCCCCTTTAGGGGCCGGGGCGCACCCTGGACCCTTGCCATACGAAAGCTTGATTTTAGTAAGATACTGGCAACTGACCACTAGCAACCGCTGTTCAGTACCTCCGCAACACGCCAATCACCCGTCCCTGAATCTGGACCGACGACGCCGGCACAATGATCGGCTTCATCGCTGCGTTCGAAGGCTGCAGACGAATGTTCTCTCCCTCGCGAAAAAAACGCTTCAGCGTCGCATCCGCCGAATCGATCAGTGCCACCACAATATCCCCGTCGCGCGCCGTTTTCTTTTTCTCGACCAGCACGTAGTCGCCGTCGAGAATCGCCTCGTCCTGCATGGATTCGCCGCGCACTTCGAGCGCGAACACTTCTCTCGAAGAGTGCGCAAAATCCGCCAGCGAAATCGTTTCGCTCTCTTGCACGGCTTCAATCGGACGCCCCGCCGCAATCCTGCCCACCAGCGGCAAAACCAGAGCCGTATTCAACGCCATCGATTGCTTCAGCTTTCCTTCCAACGGAGCCAGATACATCGTGGCCAACACGTCCATCTCTTTCGCCGGATCCTCCGTCAGCACCGCTTTCGTCGGTGCCACATCGAGCATCGTCCCAAATCTCCCGTTCATCAGCTCCAGCAGTTCTTCGCGCCGAAGCAAGCTTCCCAGCTTTCCTCGGATCTCCTTCTCCACCCTATCAAACCATTCCAACTCCACCTCCGGAGCCATGCACTGCAACATCTTCCAGTCCCGTGTAAATCGGACATCGGCGAACCCGCCGTCGCTTTCCAGCAACAACAGTCCAACCGTAACGAAATCGTCCCGCAAAACATGCGGCAAAAATCGCAACAAATAAAGTTCGAGTTGTCGCTTCTCAGCCATCAGGGTCGGCTCTTAGCTGTTGGCCTTTAGCTCTTCGCTTTTGTCCGTCGCCACAGGCTAAGAGTTAATGGCTAACCGCTAACGGCGCTCCTTCAGGCCTCGTTCCCCCACTCCGGAAACGGCCTCCGCGGCGACCCACGAAACGCCAGAATCAACTCCCGCACCATCGTCTTCCTCTCGATCAGCCGCTGCACCAGCGCCTCCAGTTCATCCCAAGACCCGCCATACCACGCCGGAGGAATCTCTCCCGCCACTCTCCAGATCGCGTCCTCATCCAGCTTCTCGATCCGCGACAACCAGGGCTCGAACGACTCCCACCCATTCACTCGCGCGTAAACTTCATTCCGCGGATACACCCCCCGCAGCGGAAAATCCGGAAACGTCCACTCTCCCGCATTAAAGCAATACCCCTGATCGATGAATGCCGCCGAGTACTTCCTCTCCCGCATCTTCCGCCAGAATGCCGCCTGCCGCCCATCGGCATTGCAAGTCCATTTATCCAGCGCCAGGATCCCCGCAAACGTACCCAGGTTCCGCACCCGGTCCAGCATCTCCGGAGGCAGGTAATCGAACACCTGCCCTTCCACCGGGCTCACCACATAGCGCGACCCGAACTGCAGCCCCGCCTCCACCCGAATCGCGTGGCTCCCCAACACGATCGTCAGTTCCGCCGTGTGCTCCACCAGCCACGGAGGAACCTCCACCACCTCCGCCGCCGGCACCGGCAGTCCCACTCGCTCCGCCAGTCGCGTAGCCAGAAACTCATTAGCCAACACCCGCTCATGCTGCGGATTATTTCGAAACTTCACCACGTAGTAGTGCCCGTCATCGCAGCGCATCAAGTGGCTCTGCGCTCCGCCCCTCATCCTCTTCACGTGTTGGACCGCAGTAGTAGGCATCAGTCCCGGCAGGTTTTCCCTCGCGTTTCCTCTGTGTCCTCTGCGTTAGAGCTCTTGACTCATGTGAGCTAAAGATCTGAGGACGCTAGCCTAAGTGAATACCGTTCCACATTCACGCTACTAACCGGCCCACAGTCCCGCCTGTGACCGCCACCACATCCGGAATGTTCACTTTCCTGCCAGGCTCTCCGATCCCACCGGAGGCTTCCATCTCCGCCCCGTCTCCGCCTTCCGCACCGCCCAGGCAATCGCCAAAGCCATCACGCAATCGTCATGAGTTCCCGGAGCCGCCCCCGTGTTCCCGTCCGCACTCCGCACAAACGTCCGGCACTCGTTCAGCAGCAGCGAGCTCCGGAACAGCCCCGGCTCCCACATCACCGCCGACGCCAAATTCTCAATCATCTGCGGACGGCTCACCGACGTAGTCAACCACCCCTCCTGCCCGTTTTGCTCGTATATCCGCGGATATCCCAGATTGTCCAGATTAGCCAGCACGCCGGACCCGTGATTGTTCCTCTCCACCGCCAGCAGCGCCGTGTTGTATTCCTTCCCCAGTTCCACCACTCTCCGCGCCAGCTCCCGCGGAGGCCAATGTCCATGCAACTCCGCGCACTGCGTTCCCAGTTCCCGATCGATCACTTCCGCGCACGAGTAATCGCCCTCGACCCCGCCTCCCGCCGGATCGACTCCGATCACAAACTCCCGTCCCGGCCGCGTCGGCAACCAGATCATCAGCCGCTCGATTGTCGCGCGCCTCCAAAGGTTCCCCCGACCCTCGCAGCGCCTGCTCCACCGACCCCAGGTCGAACACGCATTCTCCCGACGCCCGGAAACACGACACCGGGTCCTCGGCAAATTCCTGCGCCGCCAGTCCCCGCAGTGAAGCCCACTGTTTCCGCCGCCACGCCATCTGTTCCGTGGTCAGACCGTGAAGCTCCGCCAGTTCCGTCTCTTCTTCCGTAAGCGGCGCAAAATTCGCCCCCGGTTCAAGCGCGTAGGCGGCGTCAAACCACCACGGAAAAAAGTGCCGCGTATATCCCGTATCCTCCGCCCGCTGCCACTCCTCGTAGAAAAGTCCGCCCGCCCCGTTCGGCGTCGACTCCAGCACAATGTCGCCTCCCGGCACCACTGCCGCCCGCAACGACGCCAGCGCCTCATCGCCTTCTCGGCCCCACCGCGAAACCTCCGAGCAATGCAGATTCTGGATCGTCCGCCCCCGCCCCGCATTCTCCGCCGCCGAAGCCAGGCAGTACTCGCTGTCCAAATCTCGGAAACACCAACTGCCGCGCATTGCGGTACGAAGTTCGCAGATGGCCCTTCCGCAAGTAGTCCGGCAAGTTCTCCCAGAACCGCCGCACGATCCGAAAAATGTCCTCCGCCGACTCCCTGTCCTGCATCACTTGCATGCTCAGCGTGCCCGGTTGCGTGATCGTCTGCACGAAAAATCTCGCCGCGATATACGTCGTGATCCCCACCTGCCGTGCCTTCAGTACCAAATTTCGCTTGGCTTTCTGCTTACAGACCACCCAGGAATACTCTTCCTGCACACGGTTCAATCTGAAACACGCCCGATTCTCCGTCTTCGTCCGGATCTTCAGAAATTTTTCGATAAAACAATCCCGCTCCGTATCTTCCCGGCCCGGTCGTAGACCTTTCCTAAGCTCATCCAGTTTCTTTCCCAACTTCAACAAATACTCAGGCGTCAATTCTGCCGTCACAACAGCTCCATCAGCCCACTACAAGCGGTCCCCCAGCAGTAATCCTGCAGCCCGAGTGTCGACTTAGCCGCGCCGTGTCGACGCCCTGGTTTGGTTCAGAGCAGATTCACCCTGGATAGCCTTTCCCAAGCCGGAGAGAAAAGACTGCAACCCCAGAAAATACTATCTTCGCAGCCCCGCTAAAGACTGATATTTCAATGCGCGGCGCTGAAATTCTCCGGCACATACGCGTAAGCCCCAATCTCCCACCTCGTCCCATACGAATTCTGATTGATCCCCAGCAAGTCGTACTGATACTCCGCCCCCAGATTCACGCCCGCATCCCGCACCGGAGAATTCACCGTCGGCCGGAAATCTGCTGCCGCCCCACTCCCGCCACAAACGTAATAACTGCCCGGCACATAGCCCGGCGGCACCACATCGTTCGCCTGGCACGCCAACAAAAGATTCACCATCTGCGTGTTCGATTCGAGCGTTGCTCCCCCCTGCACCAAAGCATCCATGAAGTTCGCGACTTCATCCGGCCGCAACTCATTCACATGCCAGAAGTACCCGATCGGTCTTCCCCACAGCGCGTTCTTGAATACGTCCTGACGAACCCGATTCCGCATCTGCTGATAACTCAGATCCTGGTAGTTAGGCACCACGCCCTGGCTCAAAATGTTGAACGCGTCATATCCCTTAGCCAGCGTCGCATCCGCCCCGCCCAGTACCCATGTGGAGGTAAGCGATCCCGTTCCCCGCACCCCCTTAAATCCAAGGCCGCTGGCAATGTTTTCCGTCAGCGCGTCGCCATAACTGCCCGGCATGACGTAGATCAGGTTGCTAAGATTCAGCCCGGAAAGCCCGGAGAGGTTCTGGTTGAACCAGCCCAACGCCCAGGTCATCTCGTCGGTTTCCAGGTTGCGTTTCGTCGAAGAGCACGCAGCCCGGCGTCGAAGGCGCTGCCGTACAACTCGAAGCCACAGGCAAGCTGCTGGGCAGCGTCATCGGACCGGCCACGCCGGGGCTCGAGAACGTGTCCGCCAGCGAAAAAGCGTGCGCCCGCCCTTTGGCGAATTCGCTGTTGTATGCGGTCGCATCCACCGCATAGCAAGTCGGCTGTGCCTGCAGCGTCGGGATAATATCCGCGAGCGTGTCGATTTGCCCCGCCCCAGCCGTTCCCCCCGGCGCTACCGGAGTCAGATCCCAAGAGTGATAGCACGTCGGGTCGTAGGGCGACGTGGTCAGCGTCAGATTTCCGCCCCCGCCGCTGTGCGTGATGCTCATCGTGTAAGTCCCCGGACCCACATAGGCCAACAGAAAAGCGTCACAGGGAATAGGGCCGTTGACATCGTTGCATGGCGTAGTCGAAGGCGGATTCCAGTATTCATGCGAGACCGAGTGCGTGTTAATGTCCCATCCCGCATTGATCCAGCCCTGCACTTCGCCGATAATCGACTGCGAATAAGTCCCGCCAGTAACCACCGCAATCGAGAGCGGTATCCCTTTTGCGCTCATCATCGGCAGCAACCCGCTCACATAACTGTCGCTGTACTCGACCAGTCCGGGATCGTCATAAGTCACCGTCGTATATGCCGGCCACCGCTGCCACGCGTGGATCCAGGGCGGCGTTTCAGCCGGAATATTATGCGTTCCCGCCGTCGGTCCCGGCGTTCCCGCAATATCGACCGCAAGCGCCGTCGCCAGGTAGTTCCCATACAGATGGCAGTAGTCGTAATTCACCGCCCCCTGCACGTTATCCATAATCCCGTAAGTCCGATTCCCGTATGCGCGGCAGTTCTTAATTTCAAAGTAGCACCCGCCGCCGCTGCATCCATCCATTGAACCGGTACCCCATGTAATTCATATTGGCATCGGTGTTGTAGAGATGAATGTCCACCGGCGTGCCCGTTGGTTGCACATAGAATCCCAATGGCACCGTGCTGTTTTCCACTTCACTGTTAGCGGCCATGTTCGCCAGCCAAAGATGGTCGCTCGCTCCCTGCACCTGCACTCCGTAGCGTCGAACCAGTCAATTTGCAGATGCTGAATTTCCAGCCACGAAACGTTATTCAAATTCAGCACGCTCGCCCCGCTCAGCACGATCGGCGCAACCAGGGAGGAATACGCCGAATTCGACGCCGGATTGCCCTCAGCGCTGTAAACATACAAAATGTAATTCGTCGAGTCGTACCAGAAGTCCCGATCCTGACTAAGCGCCGCTTGGCTCCCCTGCGCCGTGCCCCACACCGTCCCGAACCGCACATACTGCAACTGCGATGGTGCCTGTGTCAGACAGTAAAAGCCCCGAATCCCGCACTGCACCACATTCGCCGGCCGCTGGTGGCCGAATACAGAGCGTTCGCCGACCAGACGTTCGTGCCTTCCACCTGCGTCCACCACTGCGCTGCGATCGGCAAATATCCCGTCAAGTGCGGCGGCTGGCCATTCCCATAACTGTCGATCTTGATGAGCGGAACGTAGCTGTTTCCCGCTCGAAGGCGGAGTCAGCGTCTCATTCCAGATGCAGTCCCGAAGCAGGTTGATCGTGTCACCGGGTTGAAAGCTGGAAATCCCAACCTCCAATAACGTCCGCCAAGCCTGTTGCGGGCTCGTGCCCGGATTCCCATTCGCCCCGTAATTGCAGTCAACGTAGTAATTCGTAGCGTGCGCGAAGCTGGCGCAAACCAGCAGCAACCCAACTACATCCAAGTCCAAGGAAATCCAGATTAATCCCGAAAGACAGCTGTGCATCCCTGTGTACCCTGTAGATTAATGTCTTATTGCTCACGACTCAAATAAAAGGATCCCTAAGTCCAGATCCAAAGGGCGTTATCCCAATTCTAGTATGACTTTGCAGAAGAATCATGGCCGTTCATCTGTCCTTAGTAGGAGCTGCTTAAAATGCTCGATCCTGCAGTTGACACTTTCTGCGCAACAACTCTTCAGCAAACAGCGTGACTCCAATGAAAAAGCCCCGCCAGAGCGAGGCTTGAAAGTTGCAGACGTTTGTCTAGCAGACTTGAACGAAAAATTCGCGTTTCGTAGCAAGGCTACCCCTTCAGCGATACCAGCAACGTCTTCAGAATCAGACTGCCCGTCTTACCGGCCCTGCAACGATGCGTCGCCACTTTCGCGACCTCTCCGGAATTATCGCAGGTAGATGCTCGGCACCGAGCCCACGGCCAACACGTCCGCCGGAATAGTAATCCCATTGTTCAACGTACCCCCTGAGCTAACGCTTTCCGCCGTGTTACTCAAGAATGTCGGCATGCTGCCCGCGCCCAACACGGCGCAGCCGCTAGTCGCACTCGCCGTGATCGCAATGTAGTACTTCCCCGGCTGTAGCGTGGAGCTGCCGGCCAAAGTAGTGCTGTGCCAGCCGACAGAATTAAATCCGCCCGCCGCAGCGCTCGTGTTGCCAATATGCGCATTGCCGGATGCCGCGATGTTCCCCGACGTATTCAGAACGCCGATGTCGTAAGTACAGTTCCCCGTGTCCGCGGTTTGCACATAGTAACTGAATTGCGTGGTGCTTTCTGGGAACGTCAGGCCAAATCCCCACAACTGAGCTTTCCCGCTCGCACTGTTAAACGAGACCGTCGTCGAGCCGCCCGTATAGAGCGAGATCGGCCAGGGTATCGAATACGGCCCGGCCACCACACCCGAATCGGCAATCGCCCCCGCACCGCTCGCCTTGTCATAATTCCCCGTAACCAGCGTTCCAGTAGTCGGGTAACCCGGCAAGATCGTTCCCGATGGCAATGTAGGCGTCCCGCTCAGATTCGCAGCCGTCCCCGTAGTGTTAGCCGCATTATTCGGAATGTCGCCACATACCAGCGCCGGCAACTGCGCATGCGGAAGCGTCCCCGTAGTAAGGTCCGACGCCGACACAGTCACATTAGACGAAAGTGCGTGCCCGTTGACTGTGGTGCCGGCAGTAACATATCCAGGAACTATAGGCGCCCCGGTAAACACCGGTGAAGCAGTTAGTGCCAGCGTCGCTCCCGTCCCCGAGGTGCCGTACGACGTCCCCCAAGCAGAGCCCGTAGAGTTAGAAATTCCAGCGCCAGGGTACACCATACTCCCGCCGCCAGAAGGCAAGCACGACGCCCCGCTCGTCAACTGACACCTGAACGTGTTGTCCGACCCCACTCCAAGCGAAAAAGCCATCCCACTCGGCACCGTAACCGTCGTTCCCAGTCCACTCCTGCCCCGACCACTGCGTCGGCCCGCTGCCCGATCTGGTTGATATTCCCCGCTACATTCAAATTTCCGCTAAGTGTCACGTCGCTGGAAAATGTCTTAGCCCCAGTAATAGTCTCAGCACCCGCCAGGTGAACCACAGCGGAGTCGACCGCGGCTCCAGTAACCTGCGATACAGAATAGTCGCCGCTCGCCGCCGTCACTGCGCCGCCACGTCCAAACACAGAAGCGACACTACCGCCACTACCACCCTGCGGCGGCTGTAAGCTGACCCGCATCCCATTAGTCTGTCCAGGCGTCGCGTTAGTAACATCCACATAGCCGATTAGTTGTGCCGCAGGCTGCGCCGCCAGACCCAGTATCATGACAATCGCCCGCTGTGCTCGTGCTCGCAATCACCGCGTCTCCCGCAGTAGTGGCATTGTCGAAGATGCAGTAAGCATAGCCGTGCCAGGTAATCACAGCGTTTCCACTTACGCCCGCTCCCCCTTGCACCACCCCAATCACTCCGTTAGTCGACGACGCGCTCGCCAGCACCGCCTGCGAAGGGTTGTTAGTGTTGAACACCGCCAGTTTGTCCACCGTCGTACCCGTCGTTGCATCGTTCGGAATCTCGAAATCGTTCCGCCCTTTTGTGACCGTATTAAACGATGTCTTGGCAAACACGCTCTTGAGCAGCATTCCCCGTGTCGCTGCCAAGGTTGAATTGATTGTCCCACTCCGTAGGGCCACGGCTTCAAGACTCCCGTCGCATCCACCACCCATTTCAGCCCGCTCCCGATCCAAAACCCCAACCCTAGCGCCGATGCCGAAGTTCGCGTTCTCGCTCTTGACCACTGCATAGTTGTCCGTCGCATCGTAACCCAGTGCCGTCCGCTGCCACGCGCTACTCGTATAACTCGAATACACCCGCAGGTTCTGCGCGGTTCGTCCCGTTGCGCTCCTCAAGATTGTCCGCGGCATCGCCGCCCGGGTCCGAGTTAAACAAATTGGTCAGCCCCAACTGCACAGCTTGCCCGCTATTGTCAATAAAGAACGGCGCGTGCTTACTCGAATCAAACCAGAAAACGCCCCAGTTAGGAATCCCGTCAGGCGGCGTGGTTTCAGGCAACTGGATGATGTCCGGCGTGGTGCAATTCGCGTTCCCATTCGCCGCAATGCCCGTGGCAAACGATCCGCTGCACTGCGTCGGAACGGCCGCCAGGGCGACCGCTGTCCCCGCCTGTCCGCTGATATTCGAACTCGTCAAGCGCAACCTGCTGCGTTGTTCCGCCAATGTTAACCACCGGCAACCCGGCTGCTGTATCCAGCCCAATGCCGCCAACCGCGGGAACATAGCCATTTCCCTGCGGCAATAACAAGTTCCCACTCATTGTCACATTACTAGTGAAAGTCTTCGCCCCGCTGATCGTTTCAGTGTTTGCGAGGTGAACAACCGCAGAGTCGGCTGCCGCTCCCGTAACCTGTGCCACCGAGTAATCGCCGCTGCTCGCTACCACCACTCCCGAGCGCCCAAACACCGAGCTAACACTCCCTCCACCACCGCCAGTTCCGCAAGGGCTTCCGGTGGATGCAATCACGTTCGACACAAGATTGAGACAACCATTCGACAGTCCGGCGAGCGTAACGCTCTGGTCGAACTTTGCCGGAACGTTGAACTCTTTCAAAGATGAGGTTAGCCTTTCCAGCCATCCCGCGCCCCCATACGGATAGGTGCCCGTTGATCCAATATTCGCGATGTACTCGGTGATCGACTGCCCTGCGCCAATCGCCAGCATGGTTGTCGAGAGCGGCGTGTTATGCGGAGCGTCCGTTCCGATCCAGGCATCATAAACGCTGGCTGGGCGGCGATAGCCAATGCGTTGCTAACGTTAGAAATGGGTTGGAATCGATGCAGTGTAATGATCTGGTGCGCCTGCCAAGCATAGTTCCCAGTCGGAGAGAGGAAATTCAGCCGTCCGGTCACAGCGGTATTTTGAGCGCCACTCCCGAAGTTGTCGGCCATGAGGGTGGCGGTCAGGTTGGAAGTTCCTGATTACCGCTGCTTATGCGGTGGGAACGTCGAACAAGCCGTGTAGCCGCCGCCCGCTTGGTCTGGCCACCTGACGTCGCAGTCTGGCCGGATTGCAAGGCTGCCCCGCCGCATCGATCCGGCGCCTACTCCGGGCTCTACGTTGGTCCAGGCGGACGCTGTGACCCATGGAAACGACGATTTCCCGGCCAGAAGGAGAGCGTCCGCCGTAGTTGCCGCTGATTGATGGCGTACAGCGAAGTCGAGGCCGATGCGGTGTCGGTGTAAGTGCAGACTAGTCCACCATTGACGGTGCAGGCCGATGCTTGCGCCAGTCCCGTAGCCACCGATCCGCAGATGCCGCCCGCTCCTCCCGTGCATCCGCCGTTGTAGGGGAAAATATCACCGGAGTGCCGGCGTGGCTCGGATGATGTCGTAGGTGATCACATCCGCCCCGTTCGCGACCCGCGGCCAATTCACGATCGGGGAATCCGTTCCCGTGGAACTCCATAGCTAGAATCGGCATGGGCGAGGTGTGCGTGCCCGCGGTCACGTCGTTGGCGATGATCCAGTATGTAAGCGGCGTTGAGCCTGTGCCGCCCGTCTGGAAGCGCTCCTGCCGGGCGGAGTTGATCCCTCAAATTGCGACTGCTGGCCGAAGAGATGCCGGGCGCCAAGAACAACCCGGCAATGCCCGTGCCCGGATAAGGTGAGGTCGCTCCCGTCGGGCATGACCCGTGCAGGAGGATTCATCGCGATGGTCGCTTTCCGAATAGATGTTTTTAAGAGACACCCTTGCCGATGCCGCTAGGTTTCGACCGAGGAGTGAACTTGCCACAGCGAAGAGCTTGGATGACGGTGTTGTCGATGTACAAGCCATTGTGAGTTATAGACCGTAACGCCGTTCGGACAGGTTGGCGGTGATGTTCGAGTCTCGAGGGTGATGACCGGGGCCAGCGTGCGCCTCCGAGGTTATGGCCAAGGCTGGCACATACAAGCGCCCGACCAGGTAGCGCTCCGTTCAATCCAGGGCCCGCGTTATTGTTAAAGTGCTCGATGGTCGTGTTTTCGTCGTCGCAGAAGTCGAAGAAGTTGTTGAATCCGAATAATTGCCGGCACCGGCGCTCGTGATGCCGTCGAACTGCGTGTTCGTGCGTTGTCCAAAACGGCGACGTAGGCCGAGCGCCACAACTCCCGGCGTGGCGGCGAGGCGAAGGTGGCGGTGTACGCAATGCGGAAGTGGTCGTAGAGGAACAGTGCAGGCTGCCGCCGACGATCCCGATCCGCAATCGTAAACGATGCCATCGCCCCAGTAATGCAGGTCGTCGGTGAAACGCACCGTGACCATGTCGCCCGGACGGAAGTTGTGGGCCGTCGCCGTCGTAAATGTCTTATAAGTGCCATTCGCAGCCGTGTTCGTGACGAGCACGCCAGCGAACGCGGAATTCGAGCGAAGCTTGGAATTCGGAGAGCGAAACGTCAAGTCCGCTGATCGTGATATCTGCGTAGTCGTTGGAGTTGACCAGATCGCCAATCTGCAAGGCAGGCGCCTGCGCCCCAAGCAGTTCAGCACCGCGCCGACCCGCCATGAACGTGACTTCATTGGCGTGCCAAAAGAGCGTGCCGTAGACGTTGTAGGTATTGATTGAGGGGGGCTAGCCGGGACCGCTCGCGGGCAAGGTCACGTTGCAATGACCCGTTTTTCCAGTACGTCGCATCGGTGCCGCAGGCTTGGTTAACGGTTTCCTGCAGCCCGGATGAAGCCGAGCCCATGGTGTAGCCCGATGAATAGCTATAGAATGGCGTGAAGTGAATTGTTCCTGAAGACGCACCTGAAGTGCAGTCACCCGACGTGGGCGCGACATTGACCGCTTCGCTCTTCCCTCCGCCAGAGAGTAATACCTGATACCCGGCTCCGCTCGTTGTATCAATGCCAACCGGGCAGGGAGTAAGCGTTACCGTTGCCTGTGTTCCGCCGGTTAATGAACTGGAAATGGTCTGTGTCCAATTCAGCGCCGTCGTGGCGTACGTGATCCCGGCCGGCGCGCCACCACCACAAGATCCCCACGTGGAGTTGCCGGTCAAACAAGTAGCTGCGCTGGCGACCCCGGCCCCCAATTCGCCGGACGGAACTGTCCCATTCACCAAGTCCGCCTTTACCGAAAGCCCATTGTCCACATAGTGACGGTCGGCAGCCTGGCTGGGTGCGGTCGGATCTCCGGGCAGCGTCAATGGACCGGTCATAGTGCCGCCCGCGATGGCGACGTACGCTCCCGATCCTACGTTCGACACCGCCGCATCCACATAACCCTTGTTCGCAGCGTCATTGGTTCCCACGGGCGTCGGAAGCGACGGAGGCGCACTAAACAGCTTCGTGCCGGTGATCGTCTCCGTTCCTGCCAGGTGCACAACCGTCGCGCCGAGACCAGACACCGCCGCATTCACTTCCTGCTGTGTCACGCCGAAGTTTGCCGAGCCCTGTACCCGGCGTCGTCAGCACTGCGGCAATCGTCGTCGGTGAGGTCGAAGGAACCGCCCAATATTCCCTCCGGACGGTTCCGTCATCCAACTGGAAAACCACGACGTAGTAAGTTCCCGCTGGAGACGCGCCCACGTTCGGAACCAATTGCGCGGTAAACGCGCCTAGCAGCTCCAATCGTCACACTCAGATTGCCCGCCGCCACCGCGTCTCCCCCTGCGCTCTGGAACGACGGCCAGGAAATCAGCACCGTACCCGATGCGGCGGTTCCGTCAGCCCGATACACCGTGTCGCTGATCGTTGTAAGCGCTGGCCCTTGTGCCTGCAACGTGCCTGGTGACGCCAACGTCAACCCCATCAGCAGCGCCAGTAACAGAGAAATCACCACCTCCGCTGCCATTGGAAAACACTTGTTATTCACCGCGAACCATCTGCGCATCTCTTTTCTCTCCTCGTAAGCGCACGCCACCCTAACTCGCGCCAATAAGAAAGCCGCTCTGCCGAGCGGCGCCCTACAGGTTTACCCTGTAGTCCGTCTCCCCTGTGCTCCTCTGTGTCCCCTGTGTTAAAGCTCTTGTTTTTGCAGCTACCCCATTGAGGACGTCCGAAGGACACTTCGCATGTTCCCACCAACTCGAGTCCGATTGTTCAGCCTGAACTCCGCGGTTCGCTCTCAACGCGCGACTCCAGAAATCGCCGCACACTCTCGACATAAACGTCCGCGAAGTCGACCACCGGCCTTCGCGTCTCGATCAGCACCATGGCCGCTTCCATTTC
Organism: uncultured Acidobacteriaceae bacterium; assembly: GCA_963725245.1. GTDB lineage: Bacteria > Acidobacteriota > Terriglobia > Terriglobales > Acidobacteriaceae > Acidiflorens. Next base: position 203,103 of record CAVRYC010000030.1, read on the forward strand.
CCATTCCATCGCACATAATACCGCCAGCGTCATCATCGGAGCCCGGTGCACCCCTGCGGCGCAATGAACGTAAAGCCGTGCCTCCGGGTCGTCCAGCGCTCCCAGCGCAAAATCAACTCCGCGTTTCAGTAGTTCCGGGGGCTTCGGCAAAAAATCGTCGTCCGTCGGATTCCACAGCACGCGGATCCCGTGCCGCTCCGCGAGCGGCTGGTCATCGAACTCGACCTGCATGTTGAGCACGTGGGTAACACCGGCTTGCGCCAGTTCTTCCATGTTTCGCGCGTTCCAGATCCCACCGCCCAGCGCAACTCGTTCCGTGACCCAGCTCATGTCCATGCAACGTTCCGTTCAACTTCTCGACGCAATAATCAATCTGCGTTTTACGATTATTCTGATTCTACGTCACCTCTCGTCGCCGCCATGGCTGAACTCTTCGTACAGCTCCAGCTTCTCGATGAGCGACTTTGCCACCCACTCCTGGTTTTCGTCGTCTTCGCCATCTGCCCGTCGAAAATAGAAAAAGGGCGCGATTTGCGTCGCGCCCTTCAGAGTTTTTATTTTTCTCGACTCTTAAGTTTAGGATATCAAATTAGAGGGGGGTATACCGCCAACTTTTCGACATTTATTTTTGCCTTCGTTTGAGTAACTTACGTCGAAATTGTAAGTTTTACCCTCTTGACAACTTTCCCGCCCCCCCTCCCCAAGGGCAGTTTCTCCAGCAAACCACCCGCGAGCAGGATCCGCGAGAACTGGTCGAGTGCATCCTGTAGGAACCGCTCGATCGTTCTCTGCGTACAACCGAGCAGCCGCGAGACCTCAGGAATCGTGTATTCCTCCAGAATATTCATGGCCAGCAGCTTTTTTTCCATTGCGCTCAGCTTATCGATCGCCTTCTCCATGTCGGCCACAAAGATCACGACGTCCTCAAAGTTCCTCATCGTGTACGACGTCACCCGCGTCCGGAAGAACTCCCGCCCCAGCAACGACGGCAGCCTTCCCACTTCGACCGAGGCCCGGGCATACCGCCGCAGCAGCGCCACCGTTCGCCTGCGGTAGGGCCACAGGTCCATCTCCGTTTCGCCAAACACCACCGACGGCGGCGGTTCCGCCTGCCCCATGGAGACTCCATGCTTGTGTGCTGGTCGTTTGTGCACTTGTCATGCCCGCACCTCCATCGTCGCCACGCCCTGCAGATGATCAATCCGGGCCGAGCTCTGAAGGTCTTCTCTTTGAGCGTCCTTTTGAACTTGCGCGCGCGCTTTGCGCGGCGGCGCGCTTTGCGCGGCGGCGCCTCCCCAGGGTCTGGCATTGCTGCCAAACCCGCACGGCAACTGGCGCAATACACCCCGTCTGCTCCCTGCGGACGCAGCCACAATCCGCCGCACCGCTCGCAATACTTCAGTTCGACTTGGATTTCCTGGCCTTCCATCCTGCTTATGAAGTTCATGATTGCCTCTCTCTATGAAATGGAAAACACTCAAACCAACAAAAAAGCCCTGGTACCGATTTCTCGGCCCAGGGCTCGTTTCTCTTACGATGACCTGTAGTGCTATTTAGTTAGGAATGAAGCGGTTACTGCAGCCTGGCGGTTACCCCCGCCTCCGGTTGTCGGAAGTAACCCTCCTCGTAGCCAGACTTGAGCACCTGCCCGTTTTGCACAATGACACTCAAACGTCCGTTGAAGTGAATGGCCTGTAACAACCGCTGCATAGCTGCCGAGAGCACTTCCGCCCCGCGTACCTTCCGACGGAACTCCCCGAAGCTTCTTTCTTCGTTCTCGTGGGATTCTACTTCTATCATGGCTGACAACCTTTCTTGCGATATAAGTACATTATGAGACATATGATCATGTTATCCTATCGGTCAATAACGACTAAGTCAAGAACTTTATTCCCTTATGGATGTTGTACTTATATAAACAATAGCACTGGGCTATTGCAACGTGTTATACTCCGGCGATGAAATTTCGCATGCTTCAAGAAAATCTCCGCAAGACCCTATGGGAACGCATCGACGCAGAGGAACTTACTGGCTTGCATCTGGCCGAACAGACCGGCTTCAAGCAAGCCCACATCTCCAACTTCCTGAACCGCAAGCGCGGGCTCAGCCTGGAAGGCATGGACAAAGTTCTGAACGTGCAGCATCTTTCCGTACTGGATCTCATCGATCCGGCCGAAGTCAACAAGCGCGCCTCGATCCTTCCGCCGAGCGAGGACGAATTCGACAACGTAGTTGTCGCCGATGCGCATATCGCAGCCTCCGAAGCGCTGATCATGAGCATGCACGTCAAGGAGATCCTGAAGTTCAAGAAGGGCTTCCTGAAGCGCTTAAAGGAGGAGGTGGAAGGCGACCGCAGCGCCTGGGAACGCTTTGTGATCATTAAGGCGGATGCGCAGGAAGGAATGAGCATGTATCCCCGAACCATGCTCGGCGCCACCCTGCTGCTCGACCGCCACTATAATTCGCTGACCCCATACCGAAAGGGCGAAAGTAACATGTACGCCGTGCGTAAAGATGGGACTTGCACGATCAAGTATGTCGAAAGTGTGGACGGCCACTTGATCCTGCGTCCGCACAACCCTGCCTACCCGATTGAAGTAATAGCCCTGGAAAACGGCCAGAAGCCCGGCGACTACATTGTGGGCCGTGTGTGCTACGTGGGGATCGAAACTTAGGGGTGCAATAACTAGAGAATCTTTGATTAAGTCTGGCCCTTGCACCCCTGGGTACCCTGTGGTTAATGTGTCTTTTACCGACACTTGATCAGAATTTCATTATGGGGATACTAACGCGGGTGTACTAACGTAGAGTACCCTTGGCTGAGAAGTTTGGTAGAGCAATTTCGCGTCTTTTGCGCTTTTTACTTGTGTCGGTATACAAAACCAGCAACCAACCTCACCTACGCCGTGTCTCCAACGTTGTAAGGACCTGTGCTTCTCGAACCGAAGTCAACGGTCGGCTTGGCCGCTGAGGGAGCGTGAGCCGGCGCGCTGTCCGACTCTTCCGGCCCGTCTGCAGTCGCCTTCGTTGTCGTTAGACACGGAAATCGTCCGTGATTAGTAAAGAATGGCGCTGACTCAACCTCTAGGCGAGGGTAATTTGCCATACTTAACTTGTAGACATCCTTCGCGACTCAGATACCGCGGCTTTCAGGCCGCCACCGGTCGACATCATTTTCTCCGGTTGTGTTTATTTCCGAAAGCCCCTGCGGTATGCTGGAGCGGTTCGGCTGTTCTGCTCCGATAACAGATCCAAAACATTCATCGAGGATGCGGGAATGAAGGCTACGTCAAAGATCGCGGTGTTTGATACCACTCTTAGAGATGGCGAACAGGCAGCGGGAACCCGCCTGGGGAGTCGTGACAAGATAACGCTCGCGCGCCAGCTCGCCCGGTTGAAAGTGGATATTATTGAGGCCGGCTTCCCGGCGTCGTCTCCGGAAGATTTTGATGCCGTCCGGAAGATCGCGCAGGAGATCGACGGGCCTACTATCTGCGCGCTGTCGCGGGCGGTTGCCGCCGACATCGAGTCCTGCGGCAAGGCGCTCGCCAAGGCCGCGCGCCCCCGCATTCACACCGGCATTGGAGTTTCCGACATTCACATCATGGGCAAGTTCCGCGACGAGCGGTATGGCAAGACGCTCGAAGGCAAGAAGGCAAAACTGGTGGCCCTGGCCGTAGATGCCGTAAAGCGTGCGCGCAACTGCGTTGGCGACGTTCAGTTCTACGCCGAAGATGCCGGCCGCGCCGCGCCGTTGTACCTCTTCGAGATGTTGGAGGCCGTTATCGATGCGGGCGCAACCGTCGTCAACATTCCCGACACCACGGGTTACACCGTTCCCGAGCAGTACGGAGCACTGATCCGCGGCATTCGCGATAATGTTCCGAACATTGCGCGCGCAACCATCAGCGTCCACTGCCACGACGACCTTGGTCTGGCGGTGGCCAACTCCCTGGCAGGCATTCGCAACGGTGCGCGCCAGGTGGAGGGGACGATCAACGGAATCGGCGAAAGAGCCGGCAACGCCGCACTGGAAGAAATCGTCATGGGCATCCGCACCCGCGCCGACTATTACGGAGTGAGCACTGGAGTCGATGCGCGCGAGTTCTTCCGCACCAGCCGCATGGTCGCCGACATGCTCGGAATGCCCGTCCCAGCCAATAAAGCCGTCGTCGGATCGAATGCCTTTGCGCATAGTTCCGGCATCCACGTGGACGGCTTCCTGAAAGACCGGCAGACCTACGAAATCATGCGTCCCGCCGACGTTGGATTTACCGGGAGTCGGGTCGTCCTGACGGCGCGCACGGGCCGCGCCGGGCTGCGCTCCAGGCTGGAGAAACTCGGCTACGAACTCTCCAAGCAGGAGCTTGACACCATGTACCAACGCTTCCTTGCCGTGGCGGATAAGAAACAGGAAGTGCTCGACGAAGACCTGGTCGCACTGGTTCACGATGAATTGCCTCCCGTGCAGCAGAACCTGAAGCTGGAGTACCTGCACAGTTACAGCGGCACCACGGCGATTCCGACCGCGACCGTGCGTCTGCTGATGAACGGGAAGACGAAGGAAGGAGCGTCGATTGGCGACGGACCGGTCGATGCCGTGTACAAGGCGATTGCGAAACTCACCGCCACCCATGCGAAACTCTTGCGCTATGACATTCGCGCCGTAACCGAAGGCACCGAAGCCATGGGAGAGGTCACCGTACACCTGGAGATCGGCAACCGCCGCGTCATGGGTCGCGGCGCTTCCACCGACATCATCGAGGCCAGCGCCAAAGCCTACGTGGACGGTCTGAACCGGCTGGTCTGATTCGGCAGCATGGATGAGAGCGCAGCGCCGAAGCCCTGGACGAGGACGAATGAACAGAGGCGGCGGAAGCGCACGAGAACGGGAGATTTTCGCGAGGTCGTCGGGTTCCCGCTCGACTGCACCTCAATCCCGTCCGCGCGTTTATTTGTCGCTGCCTGCCTTTGGTGCTGCAAATTCGATCCGATCTACCGGAACAAAGGTACCAGGAGTCAGACCGATTATCGTGCTACCCCCTGATAGGTCAATGGTCTGATCCTTGTCCTTGAGCGTTTTAGGTTGACCGGAGGCAACGTATTTCCAGACTTTTCCGGTCTGCGTATCCAGTAAGAAAATTGTGTGCTGAACTTTTTCTCCGGTCAGCGAATCCACCTGAGCCGGAACCAACTGATAGCGCGATGCTGCCACTGGTTCAGGTTTTGGCGAAGACTTTTGTCCAACGGCAACCAGTATCAAGCAGAGCACACACAGAGCCAACAACCAGAGTTTTACATTCATTACATGATTCCTCCCCGAATCGGGGACAGCCTATCACTTCTGCTCCAAGACTTGCACAAGACGGCCTTCCATCTCCTCGCACTGGGCAGCCGTTCCCAGGTAGTAGTGCGGGTGTGGGGTCGCACTTTCTGCGCCGAGCCCTGCGCCAGCAAGGACACGAGATGCGCCTGATGCCGGCGCAGTTTGTGCGAACCGTTCGTGAAAGTCGACCAAGAACTACGTGGATGCGGAGGCATTGCCGAAGCGGCGGACCCGAGAACATTTGGCTTTGCGCTACGGCTCTCTGCGATCGCCGCACATCAACATTGCCATTCCACTGACATTACGCGCTCATTCGTATTACAATGCGCACGACTAGACTGCTCCAAAGAGCAGCTCTTGCCAGTTGAGATGCAGCGCCCCCGAAGGCAAATCGCCCGAGTTCTCGGGGTTTTGCATTTCCATCAGATAAATTGTCAACGATAAGGAGAAACCCGATGCGTATCCCTCGTATGGTTCTCGTTGTTTTGCTGATTGCCGCCTTCGTAACGCTGAGCTTCGCGCAAAAAATTTATCAACCCAAGTTGACTCCACAAAACAGCGGCACTACGGAATTGTTGATTGCGGTCAGTCCGGTGAACGCGCGAGTGGTTTGGGCAGCCGGGACTCACGGAACGTTTCTTCTCACGACCGATGGCGGAAAGACCTGGAAGTCCGGTGTAGTGAAGGGTGCCAAGTCGCTGCAGTTCCGCGGCGTGCGGGGTGTGAGCGAAACAGTCGCGTATCTGCAGTCCATTGGAACTAAACCTTCAGACTTTCGCATTTACAAGACCGAAGACGGTGGCGCCACTTGGACGATGCAGTTCAAGAACCAGACTGTGGGGGCGTTTTACGATTGCTTCGCATTCTGGACGCCAAAGCGGGGAATTTCACACAGCGATTCGGTGAATGGAGTCTTCCCCGACCTCCGTACCACCGATGGAACGACGTGGCAGAGCATCAGTGGTAACATGCCGCCGGCATTGCCGGGTGAATTTTCGTTCGCCGCGAGCGACACTTGCGTCGCAACCCAGGGTGAAAACAATGCCTGGATAGCGACCGGCGGCGCGACGTCTGCTCGGATTCTGGCCACCACGGACGGGGCCAACACGTGGAACGCCTATGGCACTCCGCTGCTTAGCTCGCCAAGCGCAGGAGCGTTTACGGTGGATTTCCGCGATCCCCTGAATGGCATCGTGGGCGGCGGCGACCTCGACCCCAGCGATCCGGATAATGCGCGAACCGCAACCTCTGGTGATGGCGGGCACACCTGGACGCTTACCAATGCGCCTCCAGTGACCGGAGCCATTTTCGGACTCAGCCATGTGAGGCAACTTGGCTCCTCCTGCAATAAGACATGCCAAGCGGTTCTGCGCTATGTGGTGGTCACCGCCGATACGGGAGGAGCGGCATGGACTCCCGATGAAGGTACTACCTGGTACGTGCTGCCCGGCGTGACCGGTTGCTGGGCGGTTGCATTCGCGAGTCCGGACGCGGGCTGGCTGGTGGGCATGGGAGGCACGATTCTGAAGATCAGCTTTTGAGGGGTGGCCAGACGTTAGCGTTCTCTGTGAGGCGCCATCAGGACAACAATCAACAAAAGTGGCCGCATTCCCAGTACGTTTTGCAGCGCTTGTCGAGGATACAGGCTTTCAAGTGCGGATTCTCGTTTGCAAGCGCATTTGACATCACGCCGGAACCGCTGCCAACATCCAGCATCGCCGATGAGCCGAGAGATCGAGATAGTTCGCCAGGGTTCCGCATCACCTTGGTGGAAGTAGAACAACATCTGCGTAAAGTCTTCAGCTTCCATTGCGTTTCATGGATTCCAGGTAGTTGCGTTTCTTCAGGCCCGTATCTCCTCCCGAGCAGCGACCAGATTGTCTCACTTTTCCAAAGGCCCGAGTCGTGTCGGAGGACCTGCCTTTGTTCGCCTTGTCTTGACCGATGGCCACTGCTCGCGTAAAGGGCATTCGGCAAGGCTTGCAAAATCCGCGGCGGGGTGAGAGAACTCTGGCTATGACCTTCGATGCTTTGTGTTCTGATGTGTTGCGTTCTCCTGTGCAATTCTTACAGCAGATCGGGATCTGTGCAGATCAAGACTGGCTGAGAGAATACGAGGCATGGTTCGAACGCGAAGGGCAGGGAATCTCAGACGCGGTAGACCGCGCCGGCACGCCCTGGTTGCGTATGTTCGATCAGTGGGGTGTGCGGGTGGATGAAATCCTTTACCCGCCCGAATACTGGCACATGCTGAAACATGGATACCGGGCCGGCGTGCTCTGGCGAGTCTTTGAGCAGAATTCGCTGATTCCCGCTTATCTTCTTATCCACGCCACGGGTTTCTATGACCCTGGCCTGGCGTGTCCGTACACGGTCTCCTTGTCCACGATTTCCCCGCTCTCCAAATATGGAGATGCAGAATTGAAGGCCCGGTTCTTGCCCCGCATGTTGCAGAGCAATAGCAATGACAACCACAGTGTCTGGCAAGGAGCGACCTGGATGACCGAGATCAAGGGCGGGTCAGACTTAGGCGCGGCGGTGGAAACCGTGGCGCAACGGGATGGGAGTAAGTGGCGGCTGACCGGTGACAAGTACTTCGCAAGTAATGTCGGGGCCGAATTGGCCGTGGTCGCGGCTCGGCAAGAGGGCGCCCCGCCAAACGTGCGCGGGCTAAGTCTGTACCTGGTACCGCGTCGCGGTGCAGATGGGCAATTGAATTATCGGATACGCCGCCTCAAGGACAAGATCGCCACTCGCTCGGTGCCAACCGGTGAGATCGAACTTCGTCAGAGTGAGGGCTGGCTACTGGGACAGGCGGAGCATGGAATCTATTTGATTCTCGAAGTCCTCAACCTCTCGCGCGTGGCCAACAGTGTGGGCAGTGTTGCGCTCGCACAGAGGGCCATCGCCGATGCCTATTCTTTCGCGGAACGGCGCACCGCCTTCGGTAAACCGATCATCGAACATCCTTTACTTCGGAGACAGTTTGAGGACCGTCTGCAGGGGCTACGCGCTGCTTCCAGGCTGGCTTGGGAAGCTGTGAGTCTGCTCGACCAGGTATGGCAGGAGAAGCCGCCATACTCGGAGCGCTATCATCTCTTCCGGTTGGTAGCACACCTGGCCAAGTACTGGACAGCAGAGTTCGCTCTGCAGTCGGCTAAATGGGCGATGGAAGTGTACGGCGGAGTGGGAACGCTACAAGAATATCGCGTGGAGCGCTGGCTACGCGAGGCCATGATCCTTGCCATCTGGGAAGGGACATCGCATCGCCAGATGCTGGATGGACTGGAGGTTATGCAGCGCAAAGGTGCGCACCGGTTGCTGTTCCAGCATCTTGCGGGGAAAGCACCCGAGGCGCAGCTGCGCGAGATGGAAGCGCGGGTGGAACGACAACTCGGTTTGCCCGAGGTTGACAGGGAAGGCACCCTCGAGAGGATTTTTAACGATCTGGCTTCGCTTACCGCAGATGCCCTATTAAGAGAGCCGGTTTGATAGGCAATGCTTTCGACTCACTTTCATTGCTTGCCACAGAAAAAGGAATTTCGCGCCCAAGTGAATGAGACGGAGCGAATCGGCACCAATGACGTCCCCGAAGATGGAGGTGTAATTGCTGATCTTGCCGTCCAGGATTGCGCTCCGAACACCTGAGTGTGGTTGAAGCATTGAAACCTTCTAGCCAGCACTTTGATCGACTCCTTTATGACTTCTTTACGAACTGCTTACCTCACTTTTATGGGGAAACCTGTCTAATCTCGACGATGGCCAAATGAGATGCTTGTTCAGGGGTGTACGCTGGATCTTTGCAAGCATAAGAATCGCCTGCGCCTGGCCATGCTGGTCAAGTTTTGATCGTACCAAAAAGTTAGTTTGCACTTGTTCAGTCGGGCAAAGCTGATCCGTTGGAGGAGGATGTATGCAAGACCTGATCTTTGTCGTGGTCGCGATAGCGTTCTTCCTGCTGTCGCTTGGTTATGTGCAATTCTGCGATCGAATTCATTGAGGACAAATTGCTATGAATACTGAATCGATCATCATGCTGATTGTAAGTGCAGGTTTGATGGTCTACCTGTTGTATGCGTTGCTGAGACCGGAGAAATTCTGAGATGACAACCAATGGCTGGATGCAGATCGTAGTATTTCTGGCTGTGCTTCTGGCGATTACCAAGCCGCTCGGCGCGTACATGGCAAAAGTGTTCCGCCTTGAGCACACGTTTCTCGATCCCGTGGTTCGGCCGATTGAGCGACTGCTCTATCGCGTGACCGGAGTCGATGAAGAACACGAGATGCGTTGGACGGAATACGCTTTCGCCATGCTGCTGTTCAGCGGCGCCACCATGCTGCTTCTTTATCTGATCGAGCGCGTGCAGCAGTTCCTGCCGTTGAATCCGCAGAAGTTCGGGGCCGTCGCTCAGGCACTCGCCTTTAACACTGCCGCATCTTTCACCACTAATACCAATTGGCAGAACTATTCGGGCGAGTCCACCATGAGCTATCTCACGCAAATGGCTGGTCTGGCCTACCACAACTTTGCGTCGGCGGCGGTGGGCATCGCGCTGGCAGTCGCCTTCATTCGCGGCATCGCGCGCAAGGAGAAGGAGACCATCGGAAATTTCTGGGTCGACATGACCCGCTCCACCCTATGGGTGCTGCTGCCCGCCTGCGTCGTCTATGCCCTGCTCCTGGTTTCGCAGGGAGCCGTGCAAAACCTCAGGCCGTATGACACCGCGAAGCTGGTCGAGTCGCAACAAGTCCAGAAAACAGGGACCGATGGCAAGCCGATGGTTGGGGCCGATGGCAAAGCGGTGATGGACACTGTGACTGATCAGACCATCGCGCAAGGGCCGGTTGCTTCGCAAGAGGCGATCAAGATGCTGGGCACGAACGGCGGCGGATTCTTCAATGCCAATAGCTCCCATCCCTTTGAGAATCCCACACCACTTAGCAACTTCCTGCAGATGCTTTCTATCTTCGCGATCCCGGCAGGTCTTACTTACACCCTGGGCCGAATGACCGGATCGCCGCGCCACGGCTGGGCGGTCTGGGCGGCGATGGCGGTGCTGTTCGTGTGCGGGGTTACGACGGCCTACTGGGCCGAGTCCCGAGGCAATCCTCTGCTGCATGGGGTTGACCAACACGTCACCGCGCTGCAGCCGGGCGGCAACATGGAAGGTAAGGAAGTGCGCTTCGGCATCGCCAATTCTGCGCTCTTTGCCACCGTCACCACCGACGCGAGTTGTGGCGCCATCAACGGCGTACATGATTCCTATACTCCGCTAGGCGGAATGGTACCGCTGGTCAACATCATGCTCAGCGAGACCGTTTTTGGCGGAGTGGGCGCGGGTCTGTACGGCATCCTGATCTACGTGGTGCTCTCGGTTTTCATTGCCGGGCTTATGGTTGGGCGAACGCCAGAGTATCTGGGCAAGAAGATTGAAGCCTACGACGTGAAGATGGCGATGCTGGTCACGCTGGTTTTTCCGCTGATCATTCTGGTGCTCACGGGCATTTCATCGGTCGAGGGATTTGGCACTTCGAGCATCACCAATGCGGGCCCACACGGCCTCACCCAAATCCTCTACGCGTTCACATCCATGGCAGGGAATAACGGGTCCGCGTTCGCTGGATTGAACGGTAACACGCTTTGGTACAACAGTGCCGGCGCAATGACCATGCTGGTGGGCCGATTCTTCATGATCATTCCCATGTTGGCCATTGCCGGCAACCTGGCGAGGAAAAAAACCGTGCCCGCTTCGGCTGGCACGTTCCCAGTGACTACGCCTCTATTTACCGTTCTGCTCGTGTCGGTGATTTTGATCGTGGGAGCGCTCACATTTTTCCCCGCTCTCAGTTTGGGACCCGTACTTGAACACCTGCTGATGATGGCAGGGAAGACTTTCTGAGGCAGAATTTTCCGAGGCAAGAGATGGCAGAAAAGAAAAGCAAGAGCCTGTGGGACGCAAAAATCATCCGCCGGGCGCTGGTTGATGCGGTGCTCAAGCTCGATCCCCGCACCATGATGAAGAATCCGGTCATGTTCGTGGTCGAGGTGGGCAGCGTGGTGACGACCCTGCTGTTATTGCGCGAGCAAAAGAGCTTCGCATTCAATCTGCAGATCACGCTCTGGCTTTGGTTCACAGTGCTGTTTGCGAATTTCGCCGAAGCCATGGCCGAAGGGCGCGGCAAAGCGCAAGCCGACACGCTGCGCAAAGCCCGGTCTGAAACCGAAGCCCGGCGGTTGCTGGCGAATGGGACGATTGAAACCGTGCCGAGCGCAAAGCTGCGTTCCGGGGACGTCGTGACGGTGGCCGCGAACGAACTCGTCCCGGGCGATGGCGAAGTCATCGAAGGCGTTGCCTCGGTGGACGAGTCTGCGATTACGGGGGAATCCGCGCCGGTGATCCGCGAAGCCGGAGGAGACCGTTCGGCGGTCACCGGCGGCACGCGTGTGCTTTCCGATGTGATCACGGTCCGCATTACTTCGAATCCGGGAGAAACCTTCCTCGACAGAATGATCGCTTTGGTCGAGGGCGCCGAGCGGCAGAAGACTCCAAACGAAATCGCGCTCAACATTCTGCTGGCGGGCCTGACCATCATTTTCCTGTTAGCTGTGGTTACGCTGCAGCCTTTCGCGATTTACTCAGGATCGCCGCAAACGGTGTTTGTGCTCGTGTCTCTGTTGGTCTGCCTGATTCCGACCACGATTGGCGGTCTGTTGTCTGCGATCGGCATTGCCGGCATGGACCGCATGGTACAGCACAACGTACTGGCGATGTCCGGGCGCGCCGTGGAAGCGGCTGGGGACGTGAACACGTTGCTGCTTGATAAGACGGGAACGATCACGCTCGGCAACCGCCAGGCAGCGGAGTTTATCGCTGCGCCGGGGATTACGGGGGCCGAAATGGCCGATGCCGCGCAGCTCTCTTCTCTTGCCGATGAAACGCCGGAAGGCCGATCGATTGTTGTGCTGGCGAAAGAGAAGTACAGCCTGCGCGGCCGTGAACTAGCTTCTCACGAGGCCGTATTTGTCCCCTTCACCGCGCAAACCCGCATGTCGGGCGTGAATCTGGACGGCCGCGAGATTCGCAAAGGAGCGGTCGACGCCATCACCAAATATTTGCATCAATTCGGCACCTCGCTGCCGCGCGAGATTCAGGCGAGTGTGGAACAGATCTCGCGCTCGGGAGGAACTCCGCTGGTGGTCGCCGAGAATCAGCGGGCGCTGGGCGTCATCTACCTGAAGGACATCGTCAAAGGCGGGATGCGCGAGCGCTTCAATCAACTGCGCGCGATGGGGATCAAGACCGTCATGATCACCGGCGACAATCCCCTGACGGCGGCGGCAATCGCGCGCGAGGCGGGCGTGGACGATTTTCTGGCGGAGGCGACTCCGAAAGACAAGATGGATCTGATTCGTCGCGAGCAGGCCGACGGCAAGCTGGTAGCCATGACCGGCGACGGCACCAACGATGCGCCCGCGCTGGCTCAGGCCGATGTGGGTGTGGCCATGAATACCGGCACCCAAGCGGCGAAAGAGGCCGGAAACATGGTGGACCTGGATTCGAATCCCACCAAGCTTATCGAGGTGGTGGCAATCGGCAAACAGCTGCTGATGACACGCGGAGCGCTCACCACATTCTCGATCGCGAACGACGTGGCCAAGTACTTCGCGATCATCCCGGCAATGTTTGCCGGAACGTTTCCAGTGCTGAATGCGCTGAACATCATGCGCCTGCAGACGCCGCAGTCGGCGGTACTTTCCGCCGTTATTTTTAACGCGCTCATTATCGTGGCCCTGATTCCGTTGGCGCTGCGAGGGGTTAAGTACAAGCCGATGAGCGCCGAAGCCCTGCTGCGGCAAAACCTGGTGGTGTATGGATTCGGCGGTTTGGTGGTTCCGTTCATCGGCATCAAGCTGATTGACATGTTCATCACCGGCATCAAGCTGATATAGAGCTGTAGAGGGAAGACAATGAAGAAAAATCTAATCACAGCGGTACTTATGACAATCGCGACCACGGTCCTGTTGGGAATTCTATATCCCATGCTGGTGACCGGACTCGCGCAGTTGATCTTCCCAAAACAGGCCAATGGCCAGCTAATCTACGGGAAAGACGGAGTGGTAGTTGGTTCGCGGCTGATCGGCCAGCCATTTTCGGGGCCGGGCTACTTCCATTCGCGGCCATCGGCCGCGGGCGCCGCGGGCTACGATGCCACTGCCTCCGGCGGTTCGAACCTGGGCCCGACCAACGCGCAGTTGATTACTCGCGTCAATGTAGAGGTTGCTAAGCTGCAAGCCGAGAATCCCGGTACTCGTATTCCGGTCGATCTGGTGACGACATCCGGTTCAGGGCTCGATCCGGATATCTCGCCAGCGGCGGCGCAGTTCCAGATTCGGCGTGTGGCCGCAGAACGCAAGATCCCGGACGCTGAAGTCGAGCATCTTGTGCTTGAGAACTCTGAGAACCGGCAATGGGGATTCCTGGGTGAGCCGCGCGTTCACGTACTCGAACTGAATATTGCGCTCGATGCGCGCTACGGGAGAGTGCACTAGGAGCTCAAGACTCCTCGAATGATTGGCGAACCCACAGTTGCTGTGACCACTGGCGACTGCCGAACTACGCCCGTCCCCACAACGCGATACAGCAACGCTGAACCTGCTCTAGCGCAGCGAATGGATCACTCGCATTGCACCCGCGGCAACGGAAATCTCGGCGGGCGTTTCGCACACAAATTCTCCGTCGGCGTAGATTTCGAGCGCAGTCTCGGTCTGCACGTGGACCCGCTCGGCCCGCGAGTACTCAACTTCGGGCAGAAGGAGATGGCCCCCGAAGTACACCGTCGGAAACATGCAAAACAGCTTGAAGGGATTCAGCGCGTTGATGCGGCAAATGTCGAGCTTGCCATCGGCAAAATCCGCTTCCGGCGCGATTCGCATGCCGTCGCCATAGAACTGCGTGTTGGCGAATGCGGCGAGCAATGTAAGCCTTTCGGCTTCGGCGCCATCCTTGCCCCTGAGTTGCGTGCTATTGCACTGCGTCAGCCGCATGGAAAAAGCCGGAAGTTTGAGCAGCCCCGGCAATAGCGCCAGGGCATAGCCGCCGTGTCCACGCAGCCAGCGCGGCATCTGATTGGCGCGCCGAGTGGCGGCAGAGTCTAGACCGCATCCGGCGACGCCGCAAAAATAGTGCTCGCGCTCCGGCGAAGCGGACGGAACGATGACCCCCAGATCGATTGCCCGCGCCGGAATTTTCCCGGATTCGAAATCACGCCAGACACGCCACGAGTCTCGCACTGAGCGCAGGTTAAGCGCGCGGGCAAAATCATTTCCACTGCCTGCCGGGACGATCAGCACGGGAAGGTGAAGACGCACCAGCGCCGGGAGATGACGGTGAATAGTGCCATCCCCGCCAAAGATGAGAATTGCATCGGCGTCGCCAGAAGATGCGGGCAGTCCGTGGAGCCACTCCGTTGGAGAGTTGGCTTGAAACGGCTTCAAGTCTGTCGGTGAAGTTCCCAACCCGAAGATAACGGCGGCGCGCATGGGTTAAACGTTAACTTTCCAGCATCAAACGTCAAGCATTAGAACACATGCGCCGCCGCGAAACGATAGCCAACGCGAAAACTTACGTTGTCTCCGACGAAGGAGTTGGAGTCGCAATATACCGCCTTCGCCAATCGCTCTTGGGAACACAAGAGAGCAAAGCAAGACGAGGCGAAAAAGGACGAAGGGAAATTAGCTCTCATCTCTTCTCGCTCTCGGCACAGGCTTTGGTCGGGGCCTCTCTCCTTGCGGCCCCCACCTAGTCCCGCCGGCGGCAACTCCAGACGTGCTAGAATTTGTTGCGCCTGAAATGCTTCCTCCGGTTCGGTGGCGCGCCAGATCTTTCCGCCCCGGCAATGACGGACTGAAAACGTGGCCCAGAATCCCAACGCTCAAAGCAACTCCATCACCTACGCTGATGCCGGCGTCAGTATTGATCGTGGCAACCGCACCAAGCAACGCATCAAGTATCTGGCCCACAAAACTTTCACCAAGGGAGTGCTGAGCGAGATTGGCGGATTCGGCGGATTGTTCTCAGTCGATAAGAAGTATGTGGATCCGGTGTTGGTTTCGAGCGTGGATGGCGTAGGCACCAAATTAAAAGTGGCCTTCGAAATGAAAGTGCACCACACCATCGGCGGCGACTTAGTGAATCACTGCGTAAACGACATCGCGGTGCAGGGTGCAGCGCCGTTGTTTTTTATGGACTACCTGGCCACTGGCATGCTGGACCCGGAGGTCGCGGAAAAAATTGTGGGCGGCCTCGCCGAAGCCTGCAAGCATAACGGCTGCGCCCTGATCGGCGGCGAGACCGCGGAAATGCCGGGGTTTTATCCCGAAGGCGAGTACGATCTTGCCGGATTTATTGTCGGGGTGGTCGAACGCGATCGCATCATCAGCGGCAAGGACGTGCAGGTGGGGGATTGTGTACTTGGGTTGCCCTCCAACGGCCTGCATACCAACGGATACTCCCTGGCTCGCAAACTGCTCTTTGAAATCGCGGGCTATTCTCCAGAGACCTTTGTCAGCGAGATCAAGAACAAAGTAGGCAACGAACTCATGCGAACCCATCGCAGCTACTGGTCGATTATTCGAAAGATGATCGCGGGCGAGTGCGTCGTGGCGCTGGCGCATATTACCGGCGGCGGCATCACCGAGAATCTGCCCCGAGTGCTCCCTAAGGGCACGTCGGCCGTGATCGAACTCGGCACTTGGCCGGTTCTGCCCGTCTTTGAACATCTCCAGAAACTCGGCAACGTCGCCGAGGAAGAAATGCTTCGCACCTTCAATATGGGCCTAGGTATGCTAATCGTGGTTCCCGCCAAAAAATTTAAGAAAGCGCAGACGCTGCTGGAGCGCGCAGGAGAAAAATTTTACAGTGTCGGCCGCATCGTCAAGGGCGATCGCAAAGTGATGTTCAGCTAGGGATCGTGCAGCGGTGCGAGAACGACACTTCTTAATGAATTGTCATCCCGAGCGAAGCGAGGCATCTGCAGTTCGCCGCAACATGCAGATCCCTCGCTTCGCCAGGGATGACAACGAACAACTCTCTTTCGATTTTCTCCGTGCCTCTGCGCCTCCGTGGTAAATAATAATGTTGTCCTATGAAGAACCTCGGCATTCTCCTCTCCGGACGCGGCTCAAACTTTGTCGCCATCGCCGACAGCATCGCGGCTGGCAGGATTCCCGATGCCCGCATTGCGGTCGTGATTTCGAGCCGTGCTGATGCTCCCGGTCTTGAAATCGCCCGCCAGCGACGGCTCAACGCGCTTGTCATTTCATCGAAAGGCAAGCCGCGCGAGGAACACGACCGCGAGGTTGTCGCTGCGCTCCTAGACAACAAAGTCGATCTCGTCTGCCTCGCCGGTTACATGCGCCTGCTCTCGCCCTGGTTCGTGCGGCAGTTCCCGGCGAGGATTCTCAACATCCATCCATCCTTGCTACCAGCGTTTCCCGGCCTGGAAGCGCAGCAGCAGGCATTCGCCTATGGTGTGACAGTGTCGGGCTGCACGGTGCACCTGGTGGATGAGGAACTCGACCACGGCGTCATCATCGTGCAGAAACCCGTACCCGTGCTGGACTCCGATGACGAGCAGACGCTTGCGGCACGCATTCTTGAGCAGGAACACATCGCATACTCCGAAGCAATCATGATTGTGCTGGAAGGACATTTCGAGATCAAAGGCAGGCGATTTGTGAGAGGTCAGAGGTCAGAGGTCAAATTGCAGAAGTAAGAATCCAAAAATTCAAAACGCGCCGGTTTTCACCTCTGAATCTGACCTCTCACCTCTGCAATCCTACATAATGAGTTCGTTGCTCATCCTCGCAATCGGGTGCTGCATCACCTCAAGTTCGTTCTTCACCAGGTTGAGTCCGTAAACGCACTGTTCAAATCTTTGCGAGAGCTGCGCGAATAGCGGCGCTACCTTCGCGTATTCGAAGTGTTCGAACTTCGAGACGATGTAGTAGCTTTCTTTCCCAGCTTTCACCCAATCCACGAAACTCTCGACCCGTTGGCGGCGCAAGCGATAGTGATTGATGCTCTCCGGAAACATGCCGGCATAAAACAATGTGTAGTCGCCAATGTGCTTGCGGACCTGGCGCTCGCGATCGAAGGAGGGCGCCGGGCCGTAGATCGGGTCCGACTCGATCAGCATTTCGCCCACATCGTTCAGCGGCTTCCCCGCAGAATTGCGGATCTTCAACAACTGCTCGACATCGCAAAACTCTGACAGCAGATGTGCGACGTAACCCACCACCTGCGGATCGCGAATTCCGATCTCCTCGGCATAATGGCGGCCGACCAGTTCGAGAAACAACTGTTGCAGCGGATGCGTCTCCGGAATCTCCATGGCCCCACTTCCTTCCTATCTGCCCCCCATTGATTCCATCGGAACAGAACCTCGTGCGCATTAGATACCGTGAAACGGGATCTAACGCAAGTACCCAGTCGAGCCACTCCTTTGGTTAGAAGCACGCGCGGGGCGAGGGGTTTGAAGGTATTTATTAGCAGTTAGAGGATACGACTGCTAATTCTGCATCAGGGATCGAAAAATCTGATCCAATAAATCTAATTACATGATTTACCGAAGCTATCTCCATGAAATCTGTTTACATGATGAGGCAAGAACGGAGGCCAAGTGGAGCGAATCAACTTTTCCAGCGGAACACCATGGGAGCCGGTTGTTGGTTACTCTCGTGCAGTTCGCGTAGGTGCGTACGTCCACGTTGCGGGTACAACCGCAACTGGAGCCGACGGCAAAATCGTTGGCGCAGGCGATGCCTATGCGCAGGCGGTCCAGACCCTCAAGAACATTGAGCGCGCGCTGGAGCGCGCGGGAGCTTCACTGAAAGATGTCGTCCGCACCCGCGTGTTCCTTACCAACATTGCGGATTGGGAAAGAGTGGGAAAGGCGCACGGAGAGTTTTTCCGCGATATTCGTCCTGCGAGCAGCATGATGGCGATCACGGCCCTGGTTTCTCCAGAGATGCTGCTGGAAATCGAAGCGGAAGCGATCATGTCCGACGGAAGGTGAACGTGAATAAGCGGGATGGCGGAAGCCAAAGCGAGAGTCGGGCTTCCGCCATCATTTACCTTGGGCTGCCAGTTAACGGCGGCCTTTCTTGCGGGCAGCTTTTTTCTTTGCCGCTTTCTTCGCCGGCTTCTTCGCCGCTTTCTTCTTGACCGGTTTAGCTTTTTTCCTGGGGGCCGGGTTTTTGGCCGCTTTCTTCGCCGGCTTCTTGGCTGCTTTCTTGGCCGCCTTTTTCTTGGCCGGCGCCTTCTTCTTCGTGGGTCCGCTCTCGCCGCCGCCCGATGGGGTTACAGGCGCAGGTTCTCGCACAGGCGGCAACGTCTGGGTCTCGTCGTCTTCCTCTACGAGAACGGGTTCTTCTTCCTCTTCTTCCTCTTCTTCCAGATCCTCTTCCAGCGATTCGCCGTAGGCGCCGCTGTCAGCGTACTCATCCGTCTCATCGTCCCGACCGTAGAGAGTCGGATCATCGAAGTGCATATCTCCTCCTGAATATTGAATTAGGACAACCGGCCGCGAAACTGCACTGCTTTTGCGTAACGGCGCGTGATTATAGCACGGACAGTTTCACGGGGCAGTATCGTGCATTCTCCTGCGATTTGCGAGGAAAATAATAGGGAAAATTGGAAGCCAGAAAAAATCCTCACGCTATGGCGAAACAAAAGCGAAACAACACAATGGACGCCCTATTCATACGCCAGCGCGTCGATGGGATCCTTCTGCGCCGCCTTGAACGCCGGATACAGCGCGCCGGCAATGGCGCTGGCCACGGCGATAAGGGCAGCTCGCGCAATCCATCCCCCGGACACAATCACCTGCAGCAGGGGCAGTTTCTGGGCGAGAAGTGCGCGTGCCGCGAGGCTGAAGGCTACACCCAACACGATCCCTCCAAAGGCGAGCAGCACCGTCTCCCGGAGCACCACATTCACGATGTATAGTTTTGACGCGCCCATAGACTTCAGAATGCCGATCTCCCGCGTGCGCTCCATCACCGCGGTATACATTGCCTGAAAAATCACGAGGACCCCGATAATCACCGAAATCCCGATCACTACCTGGAGAAACGTGGAGAGGTAGGGATAATTCGTCGGCGACATCATGGAAAGGTAGGCGGCCATGGAACTCGCGGTGTAGCGTTCCATGCCCGGCACGTGCTTAATCTCATCCACCACAACGTCAGCGTTAGCCGGATCGTCCAGCTTGAGATACATTATCGAGGCCTTATCCTTGGCTCCGGTCAGATCTTGCATAGTGCTGAGGGGAAGAAACTTACGCCCTCCTTTGCCGTGTTCGACAATGCCGCAAATTCGAAAATTGTTGTTGAGAATGTCAATCTTGTCCCCGACCTTAGCGTGCTTGGCTTGGGCGAAAAGATCGTCGACAATCACATCATTCGGACCCTGGAACGGACCGCCCTTCAGATAGCGGAAACCACCGGAAAGGCTCTCGTAAGTCGGCAGATCGATTCCAGTGATGATCTCGAGTGTCCCTGCGGTTGAGACCTGGGTGATGACCGGGGCGACCTTTTCCACGTGCGGCAGTTTGGCTAGAATGCCGGCCACCTTGATCGGCATCGGGCTGCCCGTCAGCCCCGCGATAAAAGACGATCCCGGAGGCATCACGATCACATCTGCTCCGATGCCCGCGGCCCGCGTGCGCTGATCCTGCAGCATCCCGAGCGAGAGTCCCACGATTAGCAGGATCAGCGTTACTTCGAGCGCCACCGCCACAATGCTGATCAGCGAGCGCACCGGCCGATGCACCAAATTCCCGACGATCATGCGATTCATCATGTCTTTTCGCCGAGGACTAAGAGCTACTTGCTTTGGCCATCCGAGGTTTTCGCCGTGCTGGAATTGGGCTGATCGAGGTGCACCACATCAGCCCCAGGCGGCTGCTCCAGCGCAAACTGGTCGTCCGTCAGCGTTTTGTTGATTTCCAGCTTGACCATGTTTAGGGTGAACTCGTAACTCTCCCGCGGCCGTTCGATCTTAATCGTGCTGGGGAATGTTATCCCCGCGTAGTCTTTGTAATCCTGGTAGTGTGCGTCGGTCGCGACATTGTTCTGCGCATCATAGACCGTTTGCCGGTACGCTAGCAGGTCGGTTCGGCTGAACTCGATCTTGCGTGATAGATGCGCGCCCTGTGGCCCCTTGCGGATAATCAGCAGTTTATAATTGGGCTGTTCGACGCGATGCTTCTTCGAGTCCAGTACGATTTCATAGCCGGGTTCAACCACCGCAATTTCGTCCGGGCCGATTTCCCGCAGCAGCAGCGCGTCGTAAATATACTGCGGCCGCATGTTCTCCAGTCGCTTGTCGGGCTGGTAGTTCTCGGCATTGTTCGATCCCACGACGAACTTATTCCTCGGAGGGATCCATAGCTTGAATTCCTTCCCGTCGCTTACCATGTCGAAGGCTGTGTTCCGTACCACGGGCATCAGGCCCTTCATGCGCAGCATGGCTGGTTTGCGCGCCAGCACGTAGCCGCGAATTTCCTTGTAATCGGTGATCCGGCCGTTTTTCGGGTCTCCCACCGAGGAGTCTATGTCCACCGTCGCCTGCATGGACTGAATCCTGGAAGCCTGCGTGTTGACGTAGTCGATCAGATCCTGCTGGGTCGCAGTCTTCAACGGGCGGTTGGAGACCTGGCGGTCCAGAGTACGGGTCCGGAACAGACATCCGCTCAGCGGAAAGGTGGCCGCCGAGAAAAACAAAAGCAAAAACAGGCGCAGATGAGAGCGATACATTCCTATGCCAGTACCTGGGAAGAACCTTGCTACATGGGTATCAGATTAGTATAAGGCAGCGAAGGGTTCTGCGTTTGTTTACTCATGAGTTATTAACACGTATTTACTACTACCCCCCCCCCCCCCGGTGTTTTGGAATCATTGAGTTAGGAAGGAATTCCCGCAAAATCTTTGGGTTTAAAGGAGTTATAGGTAAAATATTCCGGAATAAGGACTTAGCCCTCCAAATCGCGCTGAAAATGACTTTGGGGCAGATTCGAGGCGTGTCTTGGTGGGCGGACACAGCTCGGAGCTGCCCCAATTCGATTACTAGTATGGCACTGGGCTGGTTGGATGTCAACGATTTTGATCGCAGATGGTTTGTGATGAGAAGTCAACCGAGTGTCCGCGCCGGGCCCAGGTTAGCGCCCAAAGGACGGGCGCGAACCTGGGGCACTGTGTTCGCTCAGGGCAGGCAACGATCACCTCAGATGGTTTGTGATGAGAAACCAACCGAGTGTCCGCGCCGGGCCCAGTTAGCGCCCAAAGGACGGGCGCGAACCTGGGGCACCGTGCTTCGCTCAGGGCAGGCACCGATCACCTCAGAGGAAACCACCGGGGAGGCTCGAGAGGGAGTCTCGCCTCTGGGCCGGTTACCGGATGCCGACGGCGCGACGATAGGCCGCCACGTTTCGATTGTGCTCTTCGAGGCTGCGGGCGAAGCGGTGGTGCCCGTTGCCATCGCTGACGAAGTAAAGGAACTTTGAGTTGTCAGGGTGCAAGGCCGCTTCCAGCGAGCTTCTCCCGGGATTGCCGATTGGCCCGGGCGGCAATCCAGGGAAACGATAGGTGTTATAGGGCGAGTTCACCGCCAGGTCGTCATGATGGAGGCTCCCCTGGTAGGTGCCCGCCAGCAACTCGGCATAAATCACGGTCGGATCGGCATCGAGCGCGATGTTTTGCGCCAACCGGTTGTAGTACACACTGGCCACGAGCGGCCGTTCCTCCGGAGCCGCCGTCTCCTTTTCCACGATCGAGGCCATGGTCACGACTTTGGGGAGATCCGAGTTCAGACCGGCGTTCAACCCGATCTCTTGCGCCACCTGCCGGAACTGATGCACCATCGCCGCCGCCATTTCCTCCAGGCTCTCGGTCCGTGTGAACTGGTAGGTGTTGGGGAAGAGATAGCCTTCGAGCGACGTGGCCTCGGGAGCCAGATCGGAGATCAATGCAGTCCGGGTTTCGGCAACCTGCAGAAAATCGGCCGTCGACCCGAGATCCGCGTCTTCCATCGCCTTGGCGATGTCGAACATCGTGTAGCCTTCGGGAATGGTGACCACGTGGAAGTAGACATCGCCGCGCGCGATCCGCCGATAAACCTGAGGAAGCGTGGCCTCCCGCTCGAAACGATACTCGCCCGCCTTCAAGGATCTCTTGTGTCGCAACTCGTGCCACAGCAGAAAAGCGAATTCGCTGCGAATCACCCCCGCCCTTTTCAATTCCGCTGCAATGCGCCGCGTCGAATAGCCGGGATGAAGCAGCAAAGAAGTGTTGGCTGGAGGCGTAATCGGGGTATAGGCCTGCCATGCCACCCAGCCGGCAGCGGCTAGAACGGCGATCAAGAATAGTGTGATGAGCGTGCGCAAGGTTCTAGTGTAGAGGCCTTTTCAGATTGAAACAAAGTGGCTGGAGTACAAGGCCGTGTGGAAGCGGGGCTACGTACCTGGAGGGGGCCCTGCGGCTAAAACAGGCTGCGGAAAAAGTCTGACTTCGCGCCGCAGCCCCTAAAGGGGCGTCCGATTGCGAAAGACTTATGGCATCGCTAAAGCGATGCCCTGATAATAAAAAGCGATGCCCTGATACGAAAAAGCGATGCCCTGATACGAAACGTCAGTTTTTCCGTAGCCTGTAAAAGCCGTCGCTGAAAACAAGCCGCTTATCGCAGCTGCGAAATCGCTGCGCGGCTTTGCCTAAGAACCCCTTTTTGGGCAAAGCCGCTTGGGCAAAGCCCCGCTGCGCCACCCAGAAAGCAAGAACAAAATCGAGATTTTC